>CANRNC010000014.1 GCA_947631915.1 uncultured Clostridia bacterium | reverse complement strand
ATAATTTATAATATATATATTATTATAATTTATTTTTTTCTTATTTCAATGTACGTTTTTTCCATTATTTTCTCTTGGTTTATACGTATTTACGGAACTTCATTTTACATGTTTTGTCGTTTTATGTTAAATTTAGTTATCTTTTTAGTTACATGCATATTAAAAAATCCCAATTTTCTTTACGGAAATTGGGAGTAGACTTATGAACGGAGTCTTTACATTTTATTATAATGGCCTCTATTTTTCTAACATATCCTTACTATACAATTTACCACTTTTTTCAACTCCCAATTTAATATATTTTTATTAAAATTATCTCTTTACCATCTATATATATTATACCACTTTTTCCGCATAAAATCAACACTTTTGTTCGTTACAGACATGGGTCAGACATGGGGACGGAGAATCAGACATGGGGACGGAGAATATGTCTATTCATTTGCTTCCTCTGCCAGACACGGGGACGGAGAAAATGTCTATCTCTTTTAATTTGTATAAAACAAAAGAGATACATTATTTACAGTTGTATCTCTTTCTAACTTATGAATTACACAGATATAATTCTATTTTTTAGCTATTTATATTGTTCTACTAAAAGGTAAATTATCAAATGTCAAACTTATTATTGTTCGAGTTTTACCACTATTCCTCTAATAACCAATCTAATGCATTTATCTTCTTTATTCCATCAAAATCAGTCTTTAGGTCATCATCTAACGTTAATATATATTTTGGATAATTATCATTTATTTTCTTCAAGGGTACTAGTTCTCTCTGTAATATACTGCTATTGACATCATTAGATTCTCTTGTTGTTAATGCTACTTGATAATAAATTGTATTTTCTGAATTTTTTGCTACAAAGTCCACTTCTAAATCATCGTATTTACCAATATAAACTTCATACCCTCTCCTTAATAATTCAAGATATATCACATTCTCCAATATATGTCCCATGTCTTTACCAGAACTTTGACCTAACATATAATACCTAAGTCCGATATCTACTGCATAATATTTTTCTTGTGTTTTTAAAAATTCTTTTCCCTTTATATCATATCTATTTACTTTATATACAAAATAACTATCTATAAGTGCTTGAACATAAGCTGAAACTGTATTATATGAATTATTTTTTTCAAGTCCTTCTATGTTATCGCTTATATTTTTCATGCTTGTTCTGTTTCCTATATTATCATACAAAAACTTGGTTACTCTTTCTAAAGTATTTTTATCTGTTATTCCTTTTCTTTGCATAACATCTTTAAATAAAATTGTGTTGTATATTCCATCTAAAAACAAATTAATATTTTCCGGATTAATTTTAAATAATTGAATAGCTTGTGGAAATGAACTATATTGTAAATAATCTCTAAATTTTCTTGATAAATCTGTTTTGTCTTCAAATGCTGATAAATATTCTTTAAAAGATAAAGGTAACATTTTAATTTCTATATATCTACCTGTAAGTAATGTTGCAAGCTCTGATGATAAAAGCCAAGCATTTGAACCAGTTATATATAAATCTACATCTTTATTAATAAAAAGACTATCTACTGTTTTTTCAAATTCACCAACATTTTGAATTTCATCTAAAAATATATATGTTTTTTTACCTTTCACTAATTTCGATTTTAAATATTCATATAATTTTTTTCTATCTTGTAATTCTTCATAATCTGCATTTTCAAAATTTATTGATATAATTTGGTTATCTGTTACTCCGTTTTCTTTTAAATAGTCTTGAAATAACTCTAATAAAGTAGATTTACCACATCTTCTGATTCCTGTTATTACTTTTATAATTTGTTGATCTTTGAAGTTTTTTAATATAGATAAATAATTTTCTCTTTTTATTCTTTCCATAAAATCTCCTCCAACTATTTATATTATACCCTTTTTTATTATTATAGTCAACTTTTTTCAAAATTATGAAAAAACTCTTGGATTTTGTCCATTTTTTTCATTTTCAATAGACATGGGGACGGAGAAAATGTCTGCGTCAACAGACACATCAACAGACATATTCTCCGTCCCCGTGTCTCTTTTCTCGTCTCGATGTCTAACATTGCAATGTGCCAAAAAGAAGAGCACAGATTTTCTCCGTGCCCCTTCATTAGAATTCTATGTATTTTGTTGGATCTATGCTGTGTCCTGAACCGCTTGCGGTTCTTATCTCGAAGTGTAAGTGATGTCCTGTTGATGTTCCGTGATTTGGATCTGTTTCTGCTCCTCCTTCTAGTCCTATTACTGCTCCTTTATTTACTTTTTCTCCTACTTTTACATCTATTTCTGATAAGTGTGCATAGAAACTATATATTGTCTCCCCATTTACAATATGTTTGATTTCTATACAGTTACCGTATCCGTTTTGTACTCCTGCATATGTTACTACACCGTCTGCTATTGATAGGATTTCTCCATGGTGTTCTCCTACCAAGTCGATTCCAGCATGTAGTTTGTTTTCGCCTGTTACAGGGTTTTCTCTTTCTCCATATTTTGATGAAATTCTATATTCAGTTTTTAATGGTAATGAGAATGTTCCGATTGAGCGGATGTTTTTTGACATTAGTGTTGATATTGGTTTTACCCATTGTTCTACTTCATTTTTCTTTCCATAATTTTTCTGTAATATCTTTCTGTCTTCTAAGTCTATTGTTCCGTCTTCGTTGAAGTCGTATATTGATTTTTCTTCTGTATTTTCTTCATCTATAGTTGTTTCTAAGTTTGTATTTAGGTTTGCATTTAAGTTTACTAAGTCATCTAGTTCAATTTCCCCATCTTGAACTACATCTCCAGCTAGTAGTTTATGTTCTTTTATTTCTACTATTAACCCTGGTGTTATCTCTATGTCTGCTACTGTGTAACTTAAGTATCCTGGCTTTTCTACTACTACTTTATATGTTCCTACTTCTGTTATATCCATTACATAAGTTCCATTGTCTTCTGTATCTATTGTTCTATCAAGTATATCAACTTCTTCTGCATCTTCTTCACTTCCGTCTTTCTTTCTCTTATATAGTTTTACCTTTGCTGTATATTTTTGTTCTAGGTTTTCGGTTGTGATTGCTCCTATTATTTGCGTTTGTTTATATAAGATTAATGTGTATTCTTCTTGTGTACTTCCATCCTCTGATGTTATTTTTATCTTCTTTTCTACTTTTATTGTATCATCATCAAATAACTCATCAAATTGTAAACATCCTACATCTAAATATCCATCTACTTCTATTGTCGAATTTTCATCATTTGAATAGATTTCTACATCTGCATTATATTCATTTGCTGGCATATAATATGTATATACACCATCTACATTTTGCACTTCTGTATCATTTACTATTACCCTTCCTATTGTAGCATCATCTGACTGTCTTATTAGTATTATATTAAATGTATCTGTTGTTCCATCTATTGCTGTTACTACTACTGGCACTGTTATTCTCTGCTCTGTTAAGCTTAATTTTACATTTACTGTGTTTCCACTTCTTACTTTCTCATAATCTGATATTTGTACCATTGCAAATTTATTCGTTGATTGTACTCTTATCTTTGCTGTTTCTGCTTTCTTTGATATTCCTACTTCATATATAGTATGATCTGCTTCTGTTGGATGTCTTTCTATGTCATCTACTTCCACTAGTTTTAAACTTGTATCGTTTGACATTCTTAATACTTCTAATGTGTATTCACTACTATATTCTGAACCATCTTCTAAGTATACTTTTATTATGTAATTGTGTGATTCTTCCCCTTCTTCTAGTGTTACATCACATGTTAAGTTTCCTGTATCCGTTCCTAAACATTGTTCTCCATCATATAGTTCTACTGTAGCTGATTGATTTACTGCCATTAGGAATACATTATATGTGTCTTTTCCGTTTTCTACTATTGCTGTATATGTCTTTGTATCATAATCATAGTTTGTTACATCTTCACTATCTACTACTACTCTATCTAATTCTGTACTGTTTTCTAATATTCTTATGTATAAGTAGTATCTAGCTGTTTCTCCTGATTGACTTATTACCGTTATTGTTACTTTCTTTGGTGATGTATTTACATCAACCGTTGCTTCTGTTTCATGTACTTTAGTATCTCCATAATCTATTCTTACTGTTGCATATTCATTTGTTGTAGTTGCCTTTACCTCCACTTGTTTTGCAGTATCCACATCTGCATGATAATTTCCATCTGCTCCTACTTCTACTGGTTCCCCATCTACTGTTAACTCGAATAGACTATTATCTTCTGATTGTTTTGTTAATATTATCTTGTATTCTTTTTCTTCTCCTATTTCTGATGTTACTTTAAATACTATTGTTGTCACTTCATCTGGTGTTTCTACGTTGAAGGTTAATGTTGGGTCACCAGGCACATTGCAATTTGCCCCTACAATAGCTATTTCATCTGTATTCGTTACTTCTATAGTAGATTTCTCATTTTGTGCTTTTATTTCTATTTTTGCTGTATCACTCTTTGGTGGTATGAATTCTCTATATGTTGTTTCGTAATCTTCTTCTGGTGTTACATATTTGTCGTTTACTCTTACATGTGCCAAGCTGTTATTTCCATTTAATATATGTATTTTTAATGTGTATTTTTGTTGTACTTCTGTTTGTGAAATTACTACTATTGTTGTTTCTATTACTTTTTGTCCGTTTATTTCATAAGTTTTTCTTCCAACAGCTTCTGTTGCTGAATCTCCTCCTACTGATACACTACTTGTTTCTTTTAATGCTATCGCTATTACTTCTGCTGTTTCTTTTTCATCTGTTATTGTTACTTCATAACTATATGTTCCTGTTCTTGTTGCTTCTACATTATTTACTGTTACTTTGCTTAAACTATTGTCTGCTGATAGTTTTGTTAGTGTTAAGGTGTACTCTTTTTCATCTCCAGTTTCTGATGTTACTTTATATTTTATTATTGTATCTTCATCCGGTGTTTTTACATTGAAGTTTAGGATTCCATCATTTGCAGTTGGTGTATTCGTTTCATCTACGAATTGTAGTTTTTCAGCATTTGTTATTTCTATTTGTGCATATCGTCCTACTACCTTAATTTCTACATTTGCTTCTTCACTTTCGTTTGGTATAAGTTTTTTATAATTTACTTTGTCTCCTTCTGCTTCTACATCTTCTTTGTTTACTTTTACGTATTCTATGTCTGTTGTTGTTTCTAATACTGTTATTGTTAAATAGTAGCTTTCTTCTGTTCCATCCTCTGCTTGTACTTTTATTTCTACTTCTATTGTTCTTTCTGTTCCTACTTCTATGTCTTTTGTTGCACTTGATGGTGTTGCAGGTTCCCCATTTATTGACACACTACTTGTGTCTTTTCCTGCTGTTGCTACTACTCTTGCGAATTCGTCTGTGTCTTTTACTTCTGCCTCATAGTGTACAGAGTTTATCTTTGTTGCTGGTTTTCCATTTACTGTTATTCCTCCTAACTCTACATTTGCACTTAATCTTTGTATTATTACATAGTACTCTTTTATTGTTCCATCTTCTGCTTTTACTTGTACCACAAATGTTTTACTTTCTCCCTCTGCTTCTGCTAGTGTCACATGTGTTGTTATTTCTTGTAGTTTTGTTTGTGTTTCTATTTCTACTTCTGCTTTTTCTGAAACTGTTCTTACGTTTAAGTCTGCCTCTGTTACATCATGCGCTACTTTTGCTGTATATGTATTTGTCTTCTCATTAAAGTCTGTAACTAGCTCCCCATCTACTTTTACATACTCTAATTCTGTATTGTCACTTTTTCTTGTTATATATAGCTTATATTCTTGTGTTTCTCCATTTTCTGATTTTACTGTTATTGTTACTTCTAAAGTTTCCCCTTCTGCTACTGGTACATTTTCTTTTAATATTCCTTTTTGATATTCGCCTTCATATCCGTTATATGCTATCTTTATTTCTGCATTTGCATCTTTTGCTCTTATTTGTACTGGATATTCTTCTTTCTTTGATACTTCTGATATATATTCTCCTTCTATTGTTTTTATTGCATTTACTTCATTTACTTTTACGTAGTCTATTCCTATTTCTGTTGATTTCTGTCTTATTATTAGTTCATAGTCTTTCTTCGTTGTTCCTTTTGCTGATGTTACTCTTATTATATAGTTTTGTGGGTTTTCTTCTAGTGATAAACCTTCTTTAGTCAATGTTCCTGTTCCTTGAGCAATTACTTCTTCTGTCGTTCCTTCATCAGTTACTGTTACTTTTATGATTTCTATTTTTGAAGTGTCGCTTTCTGCTGTTATTTCTACATTTGTTGTATCCCCTGCTGATACTAGTGCTTTATACTTGCCATCTTCATTTGGTACTACTTGGTCCTCTGCTTTTACTGTCTCTAGGTTTGCATTTCCTATTTTTATTATGGTTATTGTGTATTCTTGCGTTGTTCCATCTTCTGCTTTTACTGTTACTTGTACTTTTATTCCGTTTTCTGTATAACTTGCTAAACTTATTTGTCTTGTTATTGTTTTTGTAGTATATGAACTATCTTCCTCTGTGCTTAATTTTAATTGTGCATTATCGTTTATTGTTTCTATTGTTAAGTCTACACTATCTAATCCTTCGTCTACATATACTGTATAACCTTCTACTTTCTCTATTCCTTCTGTTTCAAGTACTTTAATTGATGTGTCTTTTGATTTTTTCTCTAGTATTAACTTATGTTCTCTTATTGTTCCATCTTCTGCTTGTACTCTTATTATTACTGTCGTTATATCGTCTATTGTTGTTACCATTTGTTGATTTTCTTTTAATTGATAAGCAGATGAGCTTATTGCTACACTTGCATTTATATCTTGGGCTATTGCTTTTACGTCTACATGGCTTACTCTATCTATTTTTAAATGATATGTTCCGTCATCTCTCTTTTCTACTTTTACTGTTGTTGGAACTTTAGTTTCTGTTCCTGTTGCTGGATCTATACTTTCTTTTGTTGTAATTACTGAAACTTCTTGTAAGTCTGTATTGTCTGACAATTTTATTACTTTTAGTTTATATGTTTTTTGTTCGCCGTTTTCTGCTGTTACTGTTATTGTATATGTTGTTTCTCTACCACTTACTGTTTTTTGTACTGTTATATTGTCTGTCTCGTTTGTCTCGCCATCTAATGCTACTTTTGCAAGTCTATCATTTGCTTGTATTGTTATTGTTGCTGTCTCTTCACTTGCTTTTATACCTGCTTCATAGTTTTCATCATCTATAACTGTTGCATCTTTTCCATTTACTATTACCCTTTGTAGTGTTGCATCTTTTGATTTTTCTTTAATTTCTAGTGTATATTCTGCACTATCTACCCCATCTTGTGCAGTTACTTTTATTTTTACAATTGTTACTTCTCCATTTTTTTCTACTGTTATTTGGCTACTTCCTTGAGTTGCTTGTTGTTCATTTAATCCTACATATGATAATGGATCTGTTGCTGTTGCTTCTACATGGAAGTTAGCATCATCTAATCTTATTTCGTATTTATTTTCTCCTTCTACATAAGTTGCATCTTGTCCATTTACTGTTACTTTTTCTAGTGTTGCATCATCTGGTAATCCTGATATGATTAATGTATATTTCTTCTCTGTACCATCTTCTGCTTTTACATATATTGTTTTTATAGTTTCTTTTGAGTCTATTATTATCTCTTCCGTTGTTGCATGTTTATTAAAAGCATTATCTTCTATTCTAACACTTGCATCTTCATCTACTGCTTGTGCTAGTACTTGTACTTTTGTTTTTGCTGTTTTTAGATTTATTAAGTATGTTCCATCAACTTGCTCTACAGCATCTTCCCCATCTACTTGTACAAATTCTAGTTCTGCACTATTTGATAATTTCTTTATTTTTAATAAATAATCTTTTGTGTTTGTTCCATCTTCTGACTGTACTTTTACTTTTACCTCTGTGAATTCTTCTTCTGTAGCTAGTTGTACATGTGCTGTGTTTTGTTTTACTACAAATTCCCCTTCTTCTGCTACTTGTACTTTTGCTTTTATATATTTTGCTATTGCTGTTACATCTACTTCTGTATAATCTGCTGGTACTTTTACTAGATAAGTTCCATCATCTTGTAATTCTGCCTCTATCTTTGTACCATCTTTTGTTACATAAATTCTATCTAGGCTTACATCTTGTTCTGCTTTTCTTATTTTTACTGTATAATCTTTTCTTTCGTTTTCTGCATTTGTTAATGTTACTGTATATGTATTTTCATTTTGTGTTATTTTTACTTTCTTTTGGTTGTCTCCCGCTACTTTTTCGTTACCATCTACTTGTACATATGTTGTTTCTTCTTTTGCTATAGCTCTTATTGTTGCCTCTGTTTCAGGGCTTGGTAAATAAACTATATATGTTACATTATCTTCTTCTGGTTCTATTACTACTCCATTTACTAATAACATATCTAGCTGTAAATCTTCTTCTATTTCTGGTTTATCTTCTTCTCTATAAATGTATAATACGTATTCTTTTATATCATCTTCTATCATTACTTTTATTGAAACTTCTGTTACATTTTGGGTTATATTTACTCTTCTTGTGCTTGTTCTTACTTGATAATCGTTATTCGCTATGCTTATATTTGCTAAATCACTTGCTACTGTTGCCTGTATTTCTGCTACTTTACAGTCTTTTTCTACTGTTATTGCATAACCTGTTTCTGATATTTTCTTTGGTTCTTTTCCATTTACTTTTAATTCTAGTAAATTCATTATTTCGCTTTGTTTATGTATGATTAGGGTGTATTCTACTTCTGTTCCTGCCTCTGTCTTTACTACTATTATTACTTCTCTAGTTGATTTATCTTTCATTGTTACTTTAGTTGTGGCTTCATGTTTTGTAGCTTCTAATCCATCTATACTTACAAAGCTCTCATTACTACGTGCTATCGCTGTTACATCTGATATTTCTGTATTTTCTCCCACTACTACTTCATATTTATTTGAACCTACAGGAGTTGCTGTTAGTGTTTCTTCCCCATTTTCTTCATTTGTTGATGTTACTGTTATTTTCTCTAGCTGTACATCATCTGATATTTTCTCTACTTTTAATTTGTATGTATATGTTACTACTCCTTCATAATCTCCATTATTGTTTTGTGGTTGTACTGTTATTATAAACTCTGTTACCTTTTCTTGTAAGTCTACTGTATTAGTCCATGTTTCTTTACTCCAATTATCTTCATCTGTCTCATTTTCTTTGTGTACTTTTATTCTGTCTGTTGGGTTATTTGTTTTTATCTGTAATACTCCAGTATTTTTATCTGTTACTACTTTTACTTCGTATTTTATTTCTTCTTTTGTTGAGTCTGATGCTAATTCTGCTTTTGTATTATCTACTTTAATCTCTAAAATTCTATCTTTATCTGGCTCTACTACTATTCTTGTTAGTGTTATTTTTTCTCCTGTTACTTTATCTGTTACTGTTACATGAGCTGTTCCTTGTGTTTTTGCTTGTAATTGTGCGTTTTGTACTAAAACTACGTCTGTATTATCACTTACTATTTCGTATTCATCTGCTAATATGTTTTCAAAATTAAATACATTAAATCTATTTCCTTTTGTTGTTATATCTTCTGTATCTCCTACATTCATTGTCTTTGTCTCTGGTTCTATTTCAAAGTTTCTATCTCCTACTAATGTAAAGTTATCACTAGCTATTCTTGTGCTGTTTCCTAATTGTCCGTATTCATTCTTTCCTTTTGCATATACTGTTCCATTTGTTTTTATTACATAGTAATCATTTTCTCCTGCACCTATTGTATAGATGTTTTGTATATCTTCTTGAACTGGATCCCCATTTCCTGTCCATGTATATACTTCTCCTTCTACTGTTTGTGCTATGTTTCTTTCTCCTGTTACGTCAATATCTACTATGTTTTCTAACCCTGTTATTTCTGTAGTTGTTGTACCGTTATATTTATATACTTTTCCTTCTGTTGTTAGGATTAGCATGTATCCTTTTCCTATTGATACTTTTACTGCATTATCTATTCCTGCTAACACTCCATTTAATAAACTTCCATAACCATATACATTTCCTTGTGTATTTATTATTACTGTCTCACTCTCTCCTGCCCATATACTACTTATTGTTCCTCCTGTATATGGTATTATTGTTGGTGTTACTATCATTGTTCCATTTATTCCTAATTGTTTTGAACTATTTCTTCCCCAACCATATAATATTCCATAACTATCTAATGCTACTGCATGTTCTTTTCCTGTTGCTATTTGTACTATGTCTTTTATTCCTGTTATTTGTATTGGATTTAGTATATTTTCTGTATTTCCTATTCCTAATTGTCCATAATTGTTCCTTCCATAACTCCATATTGCTCCATCATTTCTTAATGCTATTGTAAAGTTATTTCCTGAACTTATTTCCTTATATGTTGAGTTTATATTTGTTCTCTCTGGTATGTCTTTTGTTGTGTTTGAACCTATTCCTAATTCTCCATTATTATTATGTCCAAATGTCCAGATTGAACCTTCTCCCTTTAATACCGTTGCAAAATCTTCTCCTGCACTTACCTCTGGTGCAAATGTTGATTTTTCGTCTATTACATATACATATACTACATGCTCTTTTCCATTTTCCTCTGTTGCTTTTACCCATGTAAAGCCTACTTCTACTCCTTCTACTTCTCCATCTTGCGTTACTGTTGCTATCTCGTCTTTTAGGCTCTCATATGTTATGCTTTCTTTATTATTTTTATCTAAGTAAATTAAGTTGAAACTATATGCTAAGCTTTGTGCTAGACTTACTTTTTCTCCCTTCTTTACTGTTATTTTTATTACTCCTAGTCCAAATGCATCATTTCCTACTTGCATTGGTACTAAACTACATGTCTTACTCTTTAAGTTTTTATCTCCATGGTTATAATCTCCATTGCCCCATACTGTTCCATCGGTTTTTGCCATTGCTGTATATGTGTTTCCTGCACTTACTGTCATTACATCACTTATTACTATTTGTTTATATGTTGTACTTTCGTCTGTTGTTCCGTCTCCTAATTGTCCATATTTATTTGCTCCTGTTAAATATACTTTTCCATTTTTATCTAGTACTATACTATGGTTCTTTCCTCCATCTACGTCTACTACTGTTACATTGCTTAATCCTTTTGCTTCTGTTGGTGTATTTTTATTTTCTTTATCTCCTGTTCCTAATTCTCCATAGATATTTAAGCCCCATGTATATACTTTTCCATCTACTGTGGCTGTTATATTTCCTGATTCTGTTGCTCCTATTCTTGCAACTTTATTTACTCCTTCTACTTTTGTAAATTCTGATACTTTCTTTATGTCTGTACTTCCATTTCCTAATTGTCCATACATGTTTAGTCCTGTTACATATACTTCTCCTGTACTTCTTAATGCTATACTATGGTTCTTTCCTATTTCTACATCTATTACTTCTGTTATATTTTTTGCTTTTGTAGGTGAGCTTACCATGTTTGTATAACTTCCTATTCCTAGCTCTCCATTTGAGTTTAATCCCCATCCATATACTTCTTTGTTTTCATCTATTGCTAGCACTGAATATGAGCCACAAGCGATTTTCTTAATATTCTTTAATGACGTTACTTTTCTTGGAGTTATATTTATACTACTTACACCTATCATAGCTTGTTGATAGTAATCGTTTGCTCCCCATGTCCATACATTTCCATCACTATCAAGCGCTACTGAGAAGTTTTCTCCTGCGCCTATTTGTATGATTTTTGTTTCGTCTGAGAATTTGGCTTGTACTGGTTCATCTGAATAATTTGTTGTTCCATCTCCTAATTCCCCTTTGGTGTTATTTCCATAACACCAAACAGTACCATCTACTTTTAATGCTACTGTATGACTTCCACTTGTTACTACCTCTGGTTCTATTTCTATTCCCTCTGGTAGTACTCTTACTTGGATTACTGATATATTATCTGTTCCTCTTTCTTTTGCTACTATTACTGTTTTTCCTTGTTTTCTCGCTGTTGCTTCTCCTGTTGTTTTATTTACTGCTATTACATTTGCATCCTTGCTTTCATATTCTACTTCGTTTCCTACTTTTCTCAATAAGTTGAAGTATGTTGTGTCTCCGTCTATGTCGAATGTCTCTTTTTCACTTAGCATTAGGTTGTTTATGTTTGTTTCTACAATATTCTTTCCTACTAGTACTGGTTCATAACTATTTGTGTTTGTTCCATTTCCTAGTTCTCCTTCTGTATTTAATCCCCATGAATATACATTTCCATCTGTTAATGCTATTGCTACATGGTCTCCTCCTGCATCTACTAACATTATGTCTTGTTTTACTTTACCTAATAGTTCTGCTACTTTTGTATTCTTTGCCCCAGATGTTGTTTCTGTTAGTATTTCGTTATTTTGTCCCAATTGACCTGCTCTATTTATTCCCCATCCTAATAGAGTTCCGTCTTTTTGTACTGCTATTGTGTAGTTATCCCCTGCTTCTAGTTTTACTATTTCTGTGTTTGATGCACTTGTACCTAATTCTATTTGAACTACTGTATCGGTACTAGCATTGTTTGTACCATCTCCTAATTGGCCAAATGTATTGTTTCCTATTGCATATCCTTTACCTGTTTCACTTAAAAATACTGTATGATTTATTCCTTCTGATATATTATCTATTTTTTCTCCCATGCTTAATTTGTTTCCTGTTGTTCTATTATATATGTTTCCTTCTATGTCTAACATGTAGGTTTTTGTTAAATCTATGATGTCTATCTTTTGTAACTCTCCCACAGTAGTTGATCCTTCAACTGTTGTTCCTGTACTTTCGTCTATTATTATTTTACTTGGGTCTAATAGTGTTGGTTTTGTTGTAAAGCCTTCTCCCCATGCATATATTTTACCTTGAGCTGTTATTGCATAGCTTGTGTTATTATTTGCTATTACTTTTATTACTGTTTCTTTTACTGCTCCTGGTATTTCTCCTTCTTTTGGTATGGCTATTTCCTGTGGTTTATTGTTTTTTGTTTTCGTTCCGTTTCCTAGTTGTCCATTACCATTTAAGCCCCATGTATATACTTTTCCTTCTTCTGTTAGTACTATTACATGGTTGTTTCCTACTGATATTTGCTCGATTTTATCTTCTCCCAGTAAATTCTGCTCCGCAGAAGTTCCAAGTGTTACTTGCGTTGGTACATTTTTATATGATGTAGTTTCGCCTATTCCTAATTCTCCATTTGTATTTGTTCCAAAACTCCATACTGTTCCGTCTGATTTTAACGCTATTGTAAAGTTATCTCCTGTCTTTACATCTGGTACTACTGTTCCGTCTGTATTTTTAGGTAATACTTTTACTGGTATATATATTAGAGTTTGAGTTTCTTCATCTTTTACTACTAATATTGTTTCTCCTACTTCTATTCCTTGTATTGTCGCTTGTGTTTCTGTACCTTCATATGTTGCTATTTTCTCATCTGCTATCTTTCCTTTTTCTATTAATGTACTCTTTGTTCTGTCTTCTTTATTATATATATTGAAGTATTCTTCTAAATATTGTAGGTCATCTTGTGTTAATTCTTTACTTTCTCCTTTTCTTATCTTTATTTCCTCTGGATAGTCTATTTTTACATATCCCATTGGCATAAAGTAGTTTATATCTTTTTTACTATGATTTCCTATTTGTGCATTTGTGTTTGCTCCTGATGTATATATTCTTCCATTTTCATTTACTGTTGCTATATTTAATGTAGTACTTTCTCCTGTGCTTCTTCCTATCATTATTGTTCCGTTTAAATCATTATTTGCTTCTTCTCCTTCTATTGTTGATACATTTAAGTTCTCTCTACAATCTAAATATGCTTGTGCTCTTATAAATTCTGTTTTGTTTGTATTCTCTCCATTTCCTAGTTGTCCTCTTGTGTTAAATCCTATTGTATATACTGCTCCATCTTTTAATTGTATTGCTATTGTTCCTGTTCCTGCCTTTATGTATTTTACTGGATTTATTGCTGGTATTATTTGTGGTTCTTGTGGCTCTTCTATTTCTTCTCCCCCTGTCGTTGTAGGAGCAGCCTCTTCAGGTAATATCGTTTCTGTTAGCTTTGTTATGTTTGCATATTTACCATCTCCTAGTTGCCCTGTTGTGTTTAGTCCTGCTACATATACTTTTTTATCTATGTCTTTTACTACTGTTTCACATCCTGATGCTGATATCTCTGTTGCATTACTAAATGCTCTTAATACCGTTGTACTATTTGATGTACTTCCTATTCCTAGTTGTCCTGCATTATTTCTTCCCCAAGTAAATACTTTTCCATTTTGAGCTAATTCTACATTGTGACCTGCTCCTGTTGATACTGTTATTCCATTATTTAATACTGTTTTAACTGGTGAACTATTTAGAGCCTTTGTTGTTCCGTTTCCCATTTCTCCATAGGTTCCATCTCCCCATGCATATACCCAGCCAAATTCATTTATTGCACTACTTCCATATTGTCCTGCACTTATATCTATTATTCTATTTAGTGTACTTGATCCTCCTTCGCCTGATACCTTTATGGCATAATTTGAAGGTTCTGTACTATTTGTTCCTAATTGACCATAGGTATTATCTCCCCATGCATATACTTCTCTGTCTTTTGTTAATGCTAATACATGGTTTGCTCCTACTGCTATTTTTACTACGTTTGTTAGGTCTTCTGTTTCGCTTATTTTAACTTGTTGAGGGTCTATGCTTTCTTCTGTATTTCCTATTCCTAACTTACCATAGTTTCCATTTCCTATTGTCCATACTGTTCCATCTGGTTTTAATATTGTTGTAAAGTTTTCTCCTGTCTCTACTTGTGGCATTGCTACTTGGTTTTCATCTGCTACATTTACTATACACATTGCATATATTTCTTTGCCTTCTGCATTTGTGTATTTTCCATATATTGTTGTATAACCTTCTTTTAATCCTGTTATTAGTCCTTCTCCTGTAACTGTTGCAATGTCTTCGTTTGAACTTGTCCATTTGAAGTTTGTTATTTCTAGGTTTTCTAATTCTGGAACGGGCACATTGCAATTTGCCCCTACAATTGATAATTGTAGTTGTTCATTTTTATTTATATATGCTTGTCTTTTATTTAATTGGATTGTTGGAGCTTCCCACCATAAAATTGGGTAACCATCATTTATATTCCAATCGTCATTTTCATAAGCTGGGCCTAGGGTTGTGGCGTATGTTTTAATAGTTTCTGATGCTACACGTCCTGTTCCAAAGCCTGTTCTCCCCGAGAAATATGCATAATTAGTATCTGTGCTACAATAACAATTTGTAATTCTGGTACTTGTATTTGACGTCCAACTGTTTATAGTTCTACTAATTCCTGAAAAATAGTTATCTGTTCTTCCACTTCCTGATATTTTACCTATATTATAACAATTTTCTACTACTCCTCCTCTATAGTCAACACCTCCACTAATCCCACATGCATTTGCATATTCACCTATACTTGTTACACTACCGGTGTTATAGCAATTTAAAGTTTTAGATACTTGCGTTGATTGTCCTATAATACCTCCTGCCGTCGCATTACCATAGTCTTGTCTATTATAAACGCTATTCGTACTGGATATTGTTGCCTTATTATAACATCCATCTACTATTCCATTTGTTCTTCCTGTTATTCCTCCTGTTACTATACCCTTTGCACCCGCCGAATTTGCTCCCGATATTGTTCCTCCTTCTACTCCACAATTTACTATCGTTCCTAAACTATTTCCGTACAACTCCTCCTGTATAGGTCACTGCATTATATGTAGTATTATTTATGTACACATTTTTTAAGATTATATTTTGTACTACTGCATTTGCAGTTATTTGAGTGAATAACCCTAAATATGGATATTCATTAGTATTCATATATAAATTATCTATCGTATGATAATTTCCATCGAATGTTCCAGAGAAATATACTGCGTTTCCTTGTTCGTCTGTTCCTATTCCTATTGGCTCCCAGGAACCAATACTTGATGAGCAAACATCACTCATATCTATGTCTGCCATTACATATACTGATTTTCCTGCATAGTCATTTCCTGCGTTTACAGAGTCTCTAAATTCACACATATCTTCTGAATCATAGATATATGTTACTGTATCTGTATTTTGTAGTTTATTTACTATTAATGTAAAGTATGCTTTATATTTATTATCTATATCTTCTATTTCTACTTTTGTTGCTCCTGTTACTCCCTCATTTGCAATTATATATCCACTGCTATTTACTGTTGCTAATGTTGTGTCTTGTATTGAGTATTTTAAGTTTCCTACTGTTAATAATGGTTCTTTACTATACGCATTTACTACTGATTGTATATATCTTATTTTGTCTTTATCTATTTGATATCCTTGTGTTCCTTCTATTTCTACTGATTTTTCTGCATAGTCTAAATATGCATACCACATTTTTGTATAATATGTTTTATCTTCTATGTCATTGTTTCCTATTTGTCTATATTTATTGTTTCCTGTTGTATATATGTCTCCATTTTCTAATATTACTGCTGTGTCTAATCCATATCCTAGTGCTTCTGTTCCTTTTACGTCTCCTATGTTCTTTCCTATTGTTAGAACTCCTTTTATTGCTTTATTTTCTTCTGTTAGTCCTTGTACGAAAGTTGTTTTCGTTTCATTTGTTCCATTTCCTAATTCTCCATGCAAATTAAAGCCTGTCTCCCAGACTGTTCCATCACTTAATAATATTGTTGTATTCGCTTGTCCTGCTTTTATGTATTTTACTTTCTTTCCATCTGTTAATATTTCGTCTAAATTTACTTGTTCAAAAGTTGTTTGATTTCCTGTTCCTTCTATTCCTATTCTTCCATTATTTTTTATTCCTGTTACTTGTATTGTTCCATCAATTTTCTTTATTACTGTATGGTATCCTCCTAATGATATTTCTGTTGTTTCTAGTGCTACTCTTGTTGGATATGATGTATTTGTCGTAGAATTTATTCCTAATTGTCCATTTGTATTTAGTCCCCAGTCCCAAAATACTCCATCTGATGTTAATGCTCCTACATGTCCATTTCCTATTGATACTTGTATTCCATATTTTACTCCTACTACTTTTGTTGGGATACTCTTTGATTCTGTGTTATTATTTCCTATCTCTCCATTTGCTCCATTTCCCCATACATATACATTTCCATTTGCATCTAGTGCTACTGAACCATATCCTCCTGCTTCTATATCTACTATATTGCTTAAATAACTTGCTCCATCTGTTCCTAATACTGGTGTTGCATATTTTGAATCTTCTATATCTCCTGTTCCTAGTTGTCCATATTCGTTATCTCCCCATGAATATACTTTTCCATCATTTGTTAGTGCTAATACATGGTTTGATCCTACTGCTATTTTTCTTACGTTTGTTAATTCTGTATCTATGTCTGTGTGAACAATTTGTGGGTCATTTACATTTATTACTTTTTCATAACCTAACTGTCCTTGTTCATTATTTCCTATTGTATATACTTTTCCATTTGATTTTAATATTGCTGTAAATCCATTTCCTGTTGCAATTTGTGGGTTTGCTGTTTCCTTTACTACATTTACTACACACATTGCATATAGATTTTCTGTTTTATGGTGTGCATATATTGTTGTGTATCCGTCTTTCTTACCTGTTACTTTTCCATTTTGATCTACTGTTGCTACATTCTCATTTGTACTTGTCCAGTCAAATTCACCTTTTAATATTTCTTCCATTACTTCTTCTGGACATGCACTTTGTGCTGCCATAACTGATAATTGTAATTCTCCATTTTCTTTTATGTATGCTTGATTTTTATTTAACTGTAATCTAGGGCCTTGCCACCATAGGATTGGGTAGCCTTCGTTCATCTCCCATTTGTCTTCTATAAATTCTTTGCCTAGTGTTGTGGCATAAGTCTTTAATTCTTCTTCTGAAATTTTGCCTGTTGTTCCTGTTGAGACACTTGAGCCATTCCAATAAGTGTCCGAATATTCACCATCTGAATAATAACAATTAGAAAAACTTACTGGATTTCTTGGTGGAGAATTTTTGTAACCATTTTGTCCAATTATAGCTCCTATTCTTTTTATATTACTATTGCCAGTAATTATTCCTGTATTGTATAAATTGTTTATAGTTATATTTTTCGATGTACTGTCTTTATAGATGCTTCCTATAATTCCTCCTATATTTACCTTCAAAGATGATGTTGCATTTAGATTTCCCATATTGTAACAGTTTTCCATTACGAAAGTTACAGTATTACTCCCTCCTGTTATTCCACCTAATGCAATTTCGGTTCCTGTACTATTTACTGTAATTAATGCTTTGTTGTAGCAGCCCGAAATTTTATATGATGATGATCCACTTATTCCTCCAACATATGTAGGATTAGCACTGCTTGTCATTGTATTGTTTGCGCTTATATTTCCACTTTCTGTACCACAATTCAATATTGTACCTTCATTTCTTCCTACTATTGCTCCTGTCAAATTGTAGCTTTTGTTGTAAGTATTATTAATACTAATATCATTTAAAATTATGTTTTGTATTATTCCATTTGCACCATTTTTCCAAAATAGACCTTCACTCTGATATTGGTTATTATTTATATATATTTTACTTATAGTATGATAATTTCCGTCAAAGATTCCTGCAAATTCTATTCCTGTTGTTTCTCCTGTTGTTCCTATTGGTATCCAAGAAACACCTAAATCTTCTCCACATACTGTACTTAAGTCTATGTCTTGCATTAAGTATACAGTTCTTCCTGCATAATCATTTCCACTATTTACGTCATCTCTAAAAGCGCACAAATCTTGTGCGTCGTAAATATATGTTTCTGTTTTTGTGTTTTGTAGTTTTGTTCCGGTATATGAAATTGGCGCTGTTGAAGATTTAGTTTCTTTACCTGCTCCACTTATTTCGTCACCTGAAAGTGCTGTTGAAATATAGTTTTTTATACTTGCTAAAGAATTTATAGGCGTGTTTAATAATGCTAACTTGCCACAAGCAATTAACATTAGACTCGTTGCTATAGTAACTGTACAGCCAAGTAATCTTTTCTTTAGTGTTTTTATGTGCTTTTTGCTGTATTTCATTCCAGCACCTCCTTTTCTTATGTGTTTTTGGGCACATGCATCCAGTAAATTTTGCTCCGCAAAATTTCCAAGCGTTTTTCGCAAGAAGATGAAATTCCAAATAAATTTGCATTTTCATCTTCTTCCTCATTTCGACGTGCCCCTACATTCGCTCTCTATTATTTCTATCTCTCTAACCGCCCTACATTAAGGCATAATTTATAATTTATAATATATATAATATAATCTTAAAATATTTTTTTTCTTATTTCAATGTACGATTTTTCCATTATTTTCTCTTGGTTTATACGTATTTACGGAACTTCATTTTGCATATTTTGTCGTTTTTTGTTAAATTTTCTTATCTTTTTAGTTACATGTATATTAAAAAAGCCCAATTTCCTTACGGAAATTGGGAGTAAACATATGAACGGAGTTTTTACATTTTACTACTTTTTTCAACTCCCAATTAATATATTTTTATTAAAATTATCTCTTTACCATCTATATATATTATACCACTTTTTCCGCATAAAATCAACAGTTGTAGCAAATAGAGGAAGCAAATGAATAGACATATTCTCCGTCCCCATGTCTAACGAAAAAGAGCAAAATAAAAAAACAACTAATGACCAAAATGCGCAAACTGAAGATTAGTACATAACTAATCAAAAAGAGATAGTAAATTGCAGTTACTATCTCTTTTAATTTGTATAAAACAAAAGAGATACATTATTTGCAGTTGTATCTCTTTCTAACTTATGAATTACACAGATATAATTTCATTTTTAAGCTATTCATATTATACTATTAAAAGTTAGAATTGTCAAACAATATTCTATAAATTTTAAAATGGTACGGTGCACCTAATAAAGTTCACCGTACCCATGTAGTATGTATATTATATCAAAATTATGTGTCAACAGACATATTCTCCGTCCCCATGTCTATTTTCTTTAGAATTGTATATATTTTGTTGGATCTATGCTGTGTCCTGAACCGCTGGCAGTTCTTATTTCGAAGTGTAAGTGATGTCCTGTTGATGTTCCGTGGTTTGGATCTGTTTCTGCTCCTCCTTCTAGTCCTATTACTTGTCCTTTATTTACTTTTTCTCCTACTTTTACATCTATCTCTGATAAGTGTGCATAGAAACTATATATTGTCTCCCCATTTACAATATGTTTGATTTCTATACAGTTACCGTATCCGTTTTGTACTCCTGCATATGTTACTACACCGTCTGCTATTGATAGGATTTCTCCATGGTGTTCTCCTACCAAGTCGATTCCGGCATGTAGTTTGTTTTCGCCTGTTACAGGATTTTCTCTTTCTCCGTATTTTGATGAAATTCTATATTCAGTTTTTAATGGTAATACGAATGTTTCTCCGGGCACATTGCAATGTGCCCCTACAAGTGATATTTCGCTTATTGCTTTTGGGTTTACCCATTGTTCTACTTCATTTTTCTTTCCATAGTTTTTCTGTAATATTTTTCTGTCTTCTAAGTCTATTGTTCCATCTTCATTGAAGTCATATATTCCTTTTTCTTCTTTATTTTCTTCGTCTATAGTTGTATTTAGGTTTGCATTTAAGTTTACTAAGTCATCTAGTTCAATTTCCCCATCTTGAACTACATCTCCAGCTAGTAGTTTATGCTCTTTTATTTCTACTATTAATCCTTCTGTTATTTCTATGTCTGCTACTGTGTAACTTAAGTATCCTGGTTTTTCTACTACTACTGTGTATGTTCCTTCTTCTGTTATCTCTAGCATATAAGTTCCATCTTCTTGTGTGTCTGTTTCTGTATCCAATATGTCCTCATCACTTCCGTCTTTTTTTCTTCTGTATAATCTTACCTTCGCTGTGTATATTTGTTCTAGGTTTTCTGTTATTATTCTTCCTTGTATTAATGTATGTACTCTTACTAGAACAACATAGTATGTCCTTATAGTAGTTCCATCTGACGCTGTTACTACTATTGGTACTCTTATGCTTTGTTGCTCTAAATCGCTACAATCTACTGTCTTTGAATCTTGTTGCCTTACTGTCTTGTTATCTGATATTTTTACCATTGCATAACTATACTGTGTTCTAATCTCTATGAATGCTGATGTAGCTGTACTCTTTATTAATACTGTGTATGTATCTCCTCCTTCTTTGTCTGGATACCTTACTATGTTATCAACCTTTAAATACTCTAACTCTACATTATCTGATTTACGAGCTATTTCGATTGTGTACTCTTGTTCTATACCTGATTCTGATTTTGCTGCAACTACTAATGTCATTCCTTCTTTATCAATATCCATATTTACTATATCTTTTAATGATGCTTGATACTCTTTTCCATTGAACTCTAGTGTTGTATAATCACTTTCTGCTAATACAAATAAATCAAATTCTGTTTCTTCTGCATCTACTAAGAATCTATATGTATGATTGTCTTCTGTATAGTAATCAGCCTCTTTATCATTTACTGTTACTGTATTTAGGGCTACTGATGTTGATATCTTGTTTATATATAGGTTTGTTACTTGTTTTGTTCCTGCTTGAGATATTACTGTTATAGGTATGACTGTAGTCTTGCTTGTTTTCATTTCTACTCTTTGCTCTGCTATATGAGGATATTCATCCCCTAACGCAATTCTTACTATTGCTTTGTTATTTGTAGTTATTGCTTTAACAAGTGGGTTTGTATTTGTGTCTAACACACTTGTTATGTACTTACCTTCTTTATCTGGAAGTATTTGCTGTCCATCAACATATATTGCTAATAATGATGTATCTGTACTCATCTTGTCTATGTGTAATGTGTATACTTCTGATTCCTCTCCATGTTCTGAAATTATCTTGAAGTATATTACTGTTGAATTTTCTGTTGTTGGTACTTGTAACTCTAGGTATCCTTTTGACTCAAATGATGCTCCTGTTTCATCTACATACTTTTCTCCATCAATATTTGTTCTAACAATTGTTGCATTTTCATATTCTGCGGTTATTTTAACATTTACTTGTTTCATAGAATCATAGATATATGAAATGTAAGCATTTTCCTCATCTTCTAGTAGTTCTGCTTCTTCATAATTTACTTCTACTGAAAGTAAATTATTGTTTGTTGATAATTTCTCTATATATATTGTTGTTTTATATTCTGTTCCTTCTTGTGATGTTATAGTTACTGGAACTTCTGTAATTTTTTCGGTTAGTTTTATTGTTTGTTCTAATTCATTTATTCCTTTGTTTCCATTGAATTCTACTGTTGCAAATTCGTTGTTTGCTAATACTCTTACTATAGCTGTATCCCCAATTACTGCTATATAGTAAGTTCCGTCTTCATATGTTTCATTATCTTCTAATGGTTCTAATTCTGTGTCATTTACAAATACTTCTTTTATTGTATTATCATCTGATTTTCTAATAAGTTCTATTGTATATTCATGTTCTTCTTCATCTTCTGCAATTATTGTAAATGTCGTTGTAAATGTGTTTTCTTGTAAGTTGCTTGTATCTACTGTGAAACTTATTGTTTCTTTTCCTGATACTTCTGAATCATCTTCCATCATATGTTTTACTGTTGAATATGGTACCCCTGCCACTATTTCAACATTTGCTTGTTGTTCATTTCTTCCAATGTATGCTGTATATTTTTCTTCTACATATTTTATTATTTCTCCATCAACCTTTACTTCTCTTACTGATGTATCATGTGAAATTATAGTTAATGTTAATGTATATGTATGTGTTGTTCCATCTTCTGATGTTACATCTATAGGTACTTGTAGTGTCCTATTTCCACCCTTATTTACTTCTACAGTACTTTCGCCTGTTCCTTCAGGTTCACCATTTATTGAGACTGTTGATGTTGCTTCAGTAAGTACTACTTTTACTTTTGATATATCGAATTCATCTGTTACTGTTGCCTCATAGTTTCCTGCATCATTTGGCTTAATTTCTAAATCATCTACTTCTACTGTTTGAATTCCTACTTCATTTGATAATTGTAGTATTTCTAAATATCTTGTTTCTTTACTTCCATCTGCTGATGTTAATTCAATTGTTATTGTAGTAATTCCTTTACCTGTTAATCCTTTTTTCATGCTTGCTGTATGTGTTCCATCGTATTTTGAGTCTAAAACTATATTTGTAGTTTCTGATACTGATGTAACATTTATTTCTGTTTCTTTTAGTTTATCGCTTACTTGTATCTTATATGTCTTTGTTTCTCGGTCATAAATTGTTACATTTTTGGTAGTTTTTGTGCTTTCGTCTTCTCCATCATAGTCTGTTACTGTTATACTTTCTATTTCTAAATTATTGCTTATTCTAGTTATGCTTAATGTGTACTCTTTTTTATCTCCATTTTCAGAAGTTACTACTATTTTAAATTCTTTTGTTTCACCGTCTGGAACTGCTAATTCCCCTTTTAGAATTCCAGTTTGCTTATCTATTAATGTATTTCCTTCTAAATCTTGTATCTCTACTTGTGCATTTTCGTCTTCTAGTTTTATTTCTACAGGATAACTATCTTTTCCTGATACCGTTGCTGAATATGTATCTCCATTTTGCTTTGTTCCTGATTCATCTACCTTTACATACTTTATTCCTGTTTCTACTGATTTTTGTCTTATCCATAATTCATATTCTTGTACACCATAATCCTCTCCATTATGTGATGTTATTCTTATTGTGTATTTTGTGATTAACTCTGTGGATAAAGTCTGTGTTGTTGTTATTGTTCCTGTGCCTGTTATTAATACTTTTGGTTCTTCACTTAATAGTTCTATTTTTTGTAGTTGATTCTTTGCTGTTATTATTATTTGTGGCTTATTTCCATTGCTTACTACTGTTTCATATCTTCCTGTTTCTTCATCATATTCTAGTGTTTCTTCATTTACAACCACACTTAATAATCCTAATTCAGCTTGTTTTTCTAGGCTTATTACGTATTCTTTTTCTGTTCCATCTTCTGCTTTTATTAATAGTGTTATTATTATTCCTTCTTCTGATTCATATTGACTTAGATCTATTATTGTTGTCATGCTGTGTTGATTGTATTGTCCTTCTTCTGCTCCTTCATCTTCTTTTAGTTTTAACCATGCATTTTCATCGTTTAGTGTTATGGTTAATTCCAAGTTTTGTGCATCTTCATCTATATATACCATTGCACTATCTTCCTCAATCTCTGTTGATATTACTTTTTCTCCTTCTATTGATAGCACTCTTGCATCTGATGATTTCTTTTCTATAATCAATGTGTAATCTTTTGTAGTTCCATCTTCTCCTGTTACTGTAATTGTAAATGTATTTTTCTCGTTTAGTAAAGCTACTTTTGTTGGATCTGCTATTTCTCCGTTTATTGTTGCTTTAGATTTAGTTGATGCTAATTCTACTTTTACATATGCTTCATCTACTCTATCGATCTTGTAATAATATACTCCATCTTTAAATTCTACCTCTTGTAAATCAACTTCTGTTTCTCCTACTTGAACTTTTACTATCTCTGTATTAGCTTCAAGTTGTTCTACTGTTAAATTATATTGTTTACTTGTTCCATCTTCTGCTGTTACTGTAATAGTATAGTTGTAAGTTCTAGTTCCTTCTACAACATCTTGAGTATATGTTGCTATATAAGTATTATTTAAATTACTATCTATTGTTGTTACTGCATATTCATCTTCTGCTATTGCCTCTATACTTATTTGTTCATCACTATTTTTTATTGTTGCATGATAATCTCCACTTAAATCTGGATTTATTGTTACCCCATTTACTTTCAATATATCCAAATTAGTATTTGTTGACTTTTCTAATATTGCAATTGTATATTCTTCAGTTACTAATTTATTTTGTGATGTTACAATTACTTTTACTATTGTTTCTGCTCCTGATTTTTCTACTGTAATAGTGTCTGTTCCTGCCTTTTCTGGATTTGAACCTAATAACATTGTTGCTAATAAATCACTTAAGGTTACTTCTACTTCGTATTGCTCACTAGCTAACCTTATTTCATAACGGTTCTTTCCTTCTATATATTTTGCTTCTTGGTCATTTACAGTTACTTTTGCTATTGTTGCATCATCTGGTAGACCTTCTATTACTAATATATAGTCTTTTACTTGTCCATCCTCTGCTTTTACTTTTATTTTTACTTCTGTTTGTTTTGATGTTATATCTATTTGAATTTCAGTTTCATGTAATTCATAGTCCCCATTTCCTATTCTTACATTTGCATTCTCATCTTGTGTTTCTGCTCTTACATTTACACTATTTTCAGCAGTCTTTAATTGATAATGGTATTTTCCATCCTCTCCTAAAACTATTTCTGTTCCTCCTACTTCAACTTTTAATAGGTCTGCATTATCTGATTTCTTTATTATATTTAATATGTATTCTTCTACTTCTTCTCCGTCTTCTGATTGCACTTTTATTGTTACTTCTGTAGTTCCTTCAGTTAATTCTACATGTTCTGTGTTTTGTTTTATTGCATATGTTCCCGTTTCTGTTACTTGTACTTTTGATTTAAAGTATCTTGCTATTGCTGTTACATCAACATCTGCATAACTTGCCGGTACTTTTACTAAATATGTTCCATCATCTTGTAAAACTGCTTCTATTCGTGTATCTTCTTTTGTTACATATACTCTATCTAAACCTGTATCTTTTTCTGCTTTTCTTATTATTACTGTATATTCTTTTTCGTCTCCTTCTTGATTAGATAATTTTACTTTAAATGTGTTTTCTAGATTTGGTATGTTAACTGTCTTCTCATTTTCTCTTTGTTGCGGTTCATTATTATCTATTTCTACTGATGTTGAGATTTCTTTTGCTATTGCTTTTATTGTAGCTTGGGTCTCTGCGCTTGGCAAATAAACTATATATGTTAGTTTGTCTTTTTCTGGTTCAACTATTGCTCCATTTACTAATAACATATCTAGTTGTAAATCTTTTGGTATTTCAGCATTTTCTTCTTGCGTATAGATATATAATGTATATTCTTTTATGTCATCTTCTACCATTACTTTTATTGATACTTCTGTTACATTACCGCTTAAACTTACTTTTCTTGTACTTGTTGTTAGTTCGTATTCTCCATTTTCTATGCTTATATATGCTAAACTACTTTCTACTGTTGCTTTTACTGTTGCTTGTTTAACGCCTTTTTCTAATGTTATTGCATATACTGTTTCTGATATTTTCTTTGGTTCCTTATCATTTACTTTTAACTCTAATAAGTTCATTATTTCACTATGTTTATGTATGATTAGAGTGTACTCTGCTTCTGTTCCAGCTTCTGATCTTACTACTATTGTTACTTCTCTTCTTGATATATCTTTCATTACTATGTCTTTTTCTTGCTCATGTAATTCATAGTCTAATCCATCTATACCTACAGAACTTTCGCTACTACGTGTTGTTGCTATTACTTTCGATAAATCTGTATTTTCTCCCACTACTACTTCATATTTATTTGAACTTACTGGCGTTGCTTGTATGGTTTCTTCACTATCTCCATTTCTTGATGTTACTGTTATTTTTTCTAATTGTATATCATCTGATATTTTTTCTACTATTAAAGTGTATGTGTATTCTACATCATATCCACCAGTATTATTCTGTACTCCTACTGTAATAATAAATGTAGTTATCTTATCTTTTAAATCAACTGTTTCACTATATTTTCCGCCATTACTCCAATTATCCTCATCTAATTCGTTTAATTTATGTACTTTTATTCTGTCTGTTTTTTCTTTTGTTTCTATTTCTAATAGACCTGTATTTTTATTTGTTACTACTTTTACTTCGTATTTGATATCATCTTCAGTTGATTCTGGAGATACTGTTGCTTCTACATTGTCTACTTTTATTTTTAGTATTCTATCTTTTGCTGGTTCTATTACCACTCTTGTAATAGTTATCTCTTCTTGTGTTACTTTATCTTTTACTGTTATATGTGCTGTTCCTTTTGCTAATGCTTGTAAATGTCCTTTATCTACTGATACTACACTATCTGCATCACTTGTCCATTCATATTCATCATTTGACATATTTTTGTTATCAAATACATTAAATGGATTTCCTATTGCTGAAATTTCTTCGGTATCTCCTATATGCATTGTTGCTGATTCTGGTTCTACTGTAAATTCTCTTTGTCCTACTAGTGTATGTTCTGTACTTTCGTTTCTTGTTCCATTTCCTAAACTTCCATATTCATTATTTCCTGCGCCATATACACTTCCTGTGTTTTCTATTATATAAGTGTTTGCATATCCTGCTCCTATTGCAAACGTATCCTCCCCATGTACATTTACTAGAGTTGGTTCACTTACCACTGTCTTATTATTTACTCCTAATTCTCCATATGTATTTTCCCCTGATACATATGTTTTTTCATCTACTGTTTGATACATTACACTTCCATTCTTTGCTGATATATCTATTACATCACTTATATTAATTTGTGATAGTTGTGAATTCTTATATTCATACACTTTACCTTCAGAAGTTAAGATTATTATGCTGTTTTTTGTAACCTCTGCTTTTATTGCATTTTCTATTCTTGGAACAGTTCCATTTAGTATACTCCCCATTCCTAGTACAGTTCCTTTTGCTGTTACAAATGCTGACTGTTTATTTCCTCCTGATATATCTATTATTCTTTGACTTCCTACTTGGATTTCTGTTGGCACTAGTATATTCTTTCCTATGTTTCCTAGTTGTCCATTACTATTATTTCCCCATGCATATACTATTCCTAAATCGTCCATTGCAAGTGCAAAGTCTTCTCCAACATCTATTTGTACTATGTCACTCAAGCCTTGTATTTGTGTTAATTTACTGCTTGGTGTAGTTGTTCCATCTCCTAATTGTCCATATTTATTATTTCCTGCACTCCATACTGTTCCATTATCTCTTAATGCTATTATAAAGTCTTTTCCTACCTTTATATCGCTGTATGTTGATATTATATTTGTCTTTTCTGGTATATCTTTTGTTATATTATTTCCTAGTCCTAATCTTCCATCGGCATTATAACCAAAGGTCCAAATTTCTCCGTTTGCTTTTAATACTGCACCAAAGTTTTCTCCACCTTCTACCTTTGGAGCATATTGACCTTTTTCTTGTACTACTTTTACTAATACACTATATACTTTTCCATCTACTTTTGATGTCGCATTTACTCTTGTTGTTCCTACTTTTTGTCCTGTTACAACTCCATTATCATCTACTGTTGCTATTTCATCTTTTAAACTCTTAAAGTCTAAACTATCTGCTAAATTTTCTTCTAGTTTTATTAGGTTAAATTCATATGCACAATTATCTGCTATTTCTTCTGTTCCATTTACTGCTATTGTTATTTCCGTCTTTTCTAATCCTGTTTCATCATTTCCTACTTGTACTGGTACTATTGATTTTGTCTTGCTCTTTATGTCTTTATCTCCATGTGTATAATCTCCACATGCCCATACTGTTCCATCTTCTTTCAAGAACATTGTATAACCATTTCCTGCTGATACTTGCATTACATCACTTATTGATGTAAGTTTCTTATAGCTATTTGCATTTATATTTGAATTATCTCCTAATTCTCCACTTGAGTTTAATCCTATTTCATATACATTATTTTCATTATCTATTGCTAATGTGTATCCTTTTCCTCCGTCTATATATTTAATGTCTTTAAGTCCTGTTACTCTACTTGGAGTATCTACATGTACTTTATCACTTCCTACTCCTAGTTCTTTATATATATTTGAGCCCCAACTATATACTTCTCCTTTTGTTGTCAATACCATATTGTTTGAGTCTCCTGTTGCTATTGATACGACACTATCTAGTCCTTCTACTCTTGTAAATTGTTTTACTTTATTTGTGCTATCTCCTGTTCCCAATTCACCATATAAGTTAGAACCTGTTACATATACCTCTCCTGTGCTCTTTAATATCATTGTATGGTTCTTTCCTGCTTTTATATCTATTGCATCTGTTATATCTAATGCTCTATTAACTGTTATCTTGCTTGTATAACTTCCTATTCCACCTTCTCCATTTGCATTTAAGCCCCAACTGTATATTTCTCCTACTTTTCCTATTGCAAATGATGAATATGTTCCACATTCGATATCTTTGATGTTGCTTAATGTTGTTATCTTTGTTGGTTGAGAAACACTTTCTCCTACATTCATTCCTAATTGATTATAATCATTTCTTCCCCATGCCCAAACATTACCATTACTATCTAATGCTAAACAATGATATTCTCCTGCTGATATCTTTGTTATTATTGTTCCTTGTGGAAATATTGCTTGTACTGGTTGGTCTGAATTTTTTGTAGTTCCATTTCCTAGCTCGCCATATGTTCCTACTCCATAACACCATACTGTTCCATCTACTCTTAACATTCCTGTATGACTTCCAGAGGTAACAACTTGTGGTTCTACTAGAATATTCATTGAACTTGGTTTTGTTCCGCTTTCTAGTACTCTTACACTTATTACCCCTATTTTTTCTGTTCCTACTTCTTTTGCTATTACTGTTGTTCTTCCTTCTGTTAGTGCCATTAGTTGTCCACTACTTGTATCAATAAACGCTATAGACTGGTCTAGTACTTCAAATTCTATTGTACTTTCTTTATCTTTAAATAAATTGAAGTAGTCTATCCATGCTTCAATATCAAAATTGTCTCCTTCTTCAATTAGTATTTCATTTGTATTTGTTTCTACTATATTCTTTCCTACTAATTGTGCCTCCCAATAGCTTGAATTATCACTATTACCTAATTGTCCATTTTCACCATTACCCCATGTATATACATTTCCATCTTCTGTATATACAGCTGTATGTGTATATCCTGCTGATACTCTTTCTACTCCTTTTATATCTTCTTTTAATATTGCACTATCACTTTCTTGAATTCCATCTACCTCTAGTTCATTACTATGTCCTAATTGTTTATCACCATTTATACCAAATGTGTATACTTGTCCTTCTTGTGTTACTACTATACTATATTTATCTCCTGCTGATACTTCTACTACATTTTCTAGTTTTTCTCCATCATCTGTTCTTACTACTGTTGTTATACTATTTTGTCTTGGATTGTCTGAATTATCTCCTAATTGTCCATATACGTTTGAACCATAACTATAAACTTTTCCTGATTCTCCTAATAATAGTACATGGTCTGTTCCTTCTGATATTTGTACTATTTTATCTTCTTCTATTTCTGGCTCCATTCCCATTTCATATTCATTTAATGATAGTTTTATTTCTTTTCCTTCTGTATCTTCTTTTTCTGTTGGTATTGTTCTTACTTTTCCATCATCTGCCAAATAATATGTTTTTGTTATATCTATTACATTTTTATCCATGCTTAATAGAACTGGTGACTTGCTGTATCCGCTTCCCCATGCGTATACTTTACCTTCACTAGTTATCGCAAAAGATGTATTTTCAGTTGCTGAAACTTTTTTAATATTAGCTATATTTAATTTCATAGGTGTCTTATATGTAGTTGCATTTCCTGTTCCCAATTGTCCATTTGCATTTGCTCCAAATGTATATACTACTCCTGATTTTCCAAGTAATAGTATATGATTTGCTCCACTTGTAATATCTATTACTTCTTCTGGTACTTCTATCTTCTCTGGTTTATTTCTACTTGCTGAATCTCCTAATCCTAGTTGCCCAGATGAGTTTGTTCCCCAACTCCAAACTGTTCCATCTGATTTTAAGGATATTGTAAATCCATTTCCATTTACTACTTTTGCTGGTACTTTTGCTGTTTCATCATTTACTACATTTACCCATATATTTTTTTGTATATCTCCTACTTTAACTACAATATTTACTCTACCTATCTTTTTACCCGTAAATTGATAGTTTGGTGTGCAATTTTCTATATTAATTACACCACTATTGTTTACCCCTGATATTTCTTGTATAGTAGCTTCTTTTTCATTTGTGTTTACAATATCTAAATTTCCTTCTGCTACATCTACTTTTAGATTAAATCCATTACTTAATACTATTGAAATATCTTTTGTAGTATTTACAGGAATTTTTAATTCTTTTGGATTTGTTATAATGTCTTGTTTTCCTATTCTTGTAAATACTGTTCTGTTTGTATTGTCCTCTGTTCCTAGTTGTCCTGATGCATTTAGTCCTACACTATATACATATCCATCAGTATCTGCTAAATATGAACTATTATTTCCTGCCTCTACTATTTCAAATTGTTTTTCTTCTAAGACATTTCCATCTTTATCTTGAACCTGTGTAATTTGTTTTGCATAGTTAATATTTGCCTCGGCTATTCCTAGTTTTTTGTTAGTATTGTCTCCCCATACATAAGCTTTTCCATCAAATGTTACTGCCATTGAAGTATTGTTTCCTGCTGATATATTTGCAACATTTTCTAAATATCCGCTTTCCGTTCTTACTAATACTGGCATTTCTAATGATATATTTCTTCTATTTCCTAGTTGTCCTTGTTGTCCTGAACCTAGACTATATAATTTTCCTTCTACTGTTGTCATTAAATAATGTTCATATTTTCCTGATATTTCATATACACCATGTACATAATTTATTGGTGTAGTTAAGTCTTCTACTTTGTATACTCTTCCATCTTGCCCTAATAATATCTTTCCTGTTATATCATCTACTAATAATTCTGTATCCACTTTTGTTGGTCCACTATATCCATCTCCCCAAATGTATAAGTGTCCTTCTGAATCTATTGCATAGAAATTATTTTTGTAACATTCTACTTTTTCTATTTTTGGTAGTCCTATTACCTTGGTTGCTGTTAATATGTTATCTTCATATCGTACTATTTCAGTTTTTGGCTCCGCTTCGTCTGTTGAATCTTCACCGTGCTTCTACATCAGGATCTTGTATCTCCTCTTCTACGTCTCTTACATTTAAGCCCCATGTGTATACTTCTCCTGAAGAATTTAGAGCTACCCCTGAATTTTCTCCTGCTCCAATATCAACTATGTTCTCTAATTCTTCTGTATCATTTATTAATACTTGTACTGGTTCGTTTGAGTTTTCTTGTGTGTTATTTCCTAACTGTCCATTTTTATTATTTCCAAAACTCCATACTGTTCCATTTGCTTTTAATGCTATTGTAAAGTCTGTTCCTGCTTTTATTTGAGGAGTTGTTAATCCAGCTTTAGTTACATTTACTATTATGTATGTACTATATCCATTATCATTATCTGTTATTTTTATCTTTGTTTTTCCTACAGCTACTGCTGTTATTCTTCCTGATGCATCTACTGTTGCTATGTCTTGATTTAGTGTATCAAAAGTAATATTTGTACCTAATTTTAAATCTTCTGTTTGAATTTTATTTAGTTTTGTGTATGATAATTTTGTTCTCTCTATATTATAATTTTCTTTTTCTTTTAGATTTAATGTTTTCTTTGCATAGTTTAGTACTGAACCTAGCTCATTTATTGTGACTGAACCATCTCCGCCGGCTCCTCCCGCACTACTTAGTCTAGCTGATTGTCCTCCTTGAGCTGTTATTGTTTCTGTATTTTGTATGATGTTTGCAAATATATTGATGCTTCCTCCTCCTGATGAACCTCCTGGATCTACTCTTCCATAGCTTTTTGAAGGTGAAGCTGTACTTGCCATTACTCCTGTAGAGCTAATCGTATTGTTGTTATATAAATCATTAGCATATATTATTAATAATCCTCCTGTACCTCTTCTTTCAACGTAATTAGAAGCTGATATTCTATATGAAGCATTTGATCCATTTGGATTTCCTGTTCCTCCTAGAGAAACTTGTCCATATCCAGAACCGTTCTTTGAACTTACAACTCCGTTGCCTCCTGCTCCTCCTATTGATGAACCTGCTCCTGAAGTAGCATTACCTCCTGAACTTCCGTCTGAATTTGCTGCTCCTGAACCACTACCTCCAGAATATGATGTACCTGTTCCTCCTGCACCTATTGTTATTCTCTTCATCCAGTTTCTTCCTCCGCCAGTTCCGCCGCCACCGGTTTGTCTGTCGGTTCCTGAATTTCCTGCTTTTCCGTTAAGTACTGCTCCTTTTCCTGTTGTAGATTGAGATGCTCCTCCTGTAGCTCCTATTGCTGGTACATATTCATATGTATCATCTATATTTTTCCAAAGGTATACATTTTCTCCTTTTTGATTGTACGTACCTCTCGCTGTCATACTTATTGTTCCATTGTTATAAATGTCACCCATTACACACAAATACATACCTTTTTTATATGTTAGTCCATTTACTGTTTTTGCAGTTAATGTAACACCTTCATCTATTGTTAAATCTCCATGGTATTTTACTATAAGAGTTTTGTATTCTTGAGTGTCATCTCCTAATTCTATAGTCTTTTGTGTTTCTCCTTCTCCTAATGAATATGTCATATCACCTTCATAATTTATAAGTTCTACATTATATATCTGGTCTTTTATAAATACTTCATAATTTCCATCCTTTAAATTAGCGTCCCTAAATCCTTGTACAAGGCTCTCCATTTTTGCTATTACTCTTACTTCAAATGTTTTTGATTTTTGTGTCTCCTTATGTGTTACTGTTACAGTTGTTGTTCCATAATTCTTTGCGGTTAATGTTTTATCTTCTAAATCTAATGAGTCATTGTTTTCCATTGTTAGTATAAAATTTTCTTGTAAAGTATCTACTGAATCTATCTTTAGGTTAAAATCAATTTCTAATGCACAATATACATTTATACTTTCTCCTATGTCTAAATATATTTTATCATCTTGGTTTATTGTTAATATTTCTTCTCCAGTTATATTAAAGGTTTTTACTGCTGTTAAATCCTCAAGATTTGATTCTCCATAAGTATTTGTTCCTGTATGCCATACAAATCCGTCAACATCTATTATTCCTGAATGCGTTCCTTCTCCTGCTGAAACTGATTCTATTTCGACTTGCTTACTTTCTTCACCATCTTCATTATTTTCGGTTAAAATAATTTCTGTTAATGCAGTTGCTTTAGCTGTTGTATTTAATCCTATTTGTCCATTAGCATTATTTCCTAAAACATATACTTTTCCTTCTTCATCTTGCAATATACTTATTTGATTTCCTGCTGATATATTATACATATTACTTGCAATTTTCGTTGGCAATATCTGTCCAGTTGTTGCTGTTCCACATTCTCCATAAGTATTAGTTCCCCATGCATAAGTTATTCCATTTATATCTAATGCTAGATTATGTGCTTGACCGGCTGAAATCTTTGCTATTTTAGAAAGTCCTTGCACTTTTGTTGGATTTTCAGTATCTGTTATATCATATACTTCTCCATTTGTTGTAAGCACTACTGTTCCTGATATATCTACTACTGTTTGAGAGAACACAACTTTCATAGGTAAAACTGAATAATTCTCACCCCATATATAGACGTTTCCATTACTATCCAAAGCTGTGCTTATATTTTTATATGCATCAATTTTTATTACCTTACCAGGTACATTAACTTTTACAGGCACATTACTATCACTTTGTTGTCCATCTCCTAATTGTCCATTTGTTCCAAGTCCCCAAGCATATAATTCTCCTGTTTCTGTCAAAGCTAGTGCATGTGAATATCCTGTTGCTATTTGTTTCACATCACTTATACCTTCGACTTTAATTTGCTCTTTTTGATTATCATTATTTCCTATTCCTAACTGTCCATTAGTATTTAGTCCATAACTCCATACAGTACCATTTTGTTTTAATGCTACTGTAAAATTCTTTCCTTCTTGAACATCTATTTTTACATCATTAACTACTTGAACATATACATATGTACTTATATCATGGTCTAAATCTGTTATTCTGACCTTTGTCTTTCCTACTTGGTTTGCTGTTATTTCTCCATTATCTTTTACAGTTGCTATTGAATTATCTAATGATTCAAATTCAATTTTTCCTAAATTTATCGAATTGCTTGCTTGATGTTCATTTACTAAACCTAATTTGCTTTTATCTAAATTATAATTTTGTCCTACTCTTAATTCGATTACCTTTTCAGAGTAATTTAAGTCTGGATATAATTGATCTATAGTAACTGTTCCATTACCTCCAGCTCCTCCTCTACTAGATGAACTTGCTGATGCTCCTCCTGTTGCTGTTATAGTTTTATTATTTTGCACAATATCTGCAAATATATTTACAGAACCTCCTCCTGATGAGCCCCCTGGGTCTACTCTTCCATTACTGCTTGAAGGTGAAGCTGTACTAGCCATAACTCCGTTTGCAGTAATGTTACCATCATTACATAATTTATGTGCATATAAAATTAATAATCCTCCTGTACCTCTCCTTTGAACATAATTTTTAGCTGATATTCTATATGATGCATTCGATCCATTTGGATTTCCTGTTCCTCCTAATGAAACTTGTCCATATCCAGAACTATTCTTTGAGCTTACAACTCCGTTACTTCCTGGTCCTCCTATTGATGAACCTGCACTAGAAACTGCAGTACCTCCAGAACTTCCATCTGAATTTGCTGCACCTGAACCACTACCTCCAGAGTATGATGTACCTCTTCCTCCTGCACCTATTGTTACTGTTTTCATCCAGTTTCTCCCTGCTCCAGTTCCACCGCCTCCGGTTTGCCTGTCGGTTCCTGAATTTCCTGCTCTTCCATTAGCTACTGCTCCTCTTCCTACAGATAAAGCTGCTCCTCCTGTAGCTCCTAATGCAGGTACATATTCAAAAGTATCATCAACATTTTTCCAAAGGTATACATTTTCTCCTGCTATGTTATATGTACCTCTTGCTGTCATTGAGATTTCTCCGTTATTAGTTAGATTACCCATTACGCATAGGTACATTCCTTTTTTGTATGTTAAATTGTTTACAGTTGTTGCTGTTACTGTAACTCCTGCATCAATCGTTAAGTTTTTATGATATTTGACTACTAGCATTTTGTAGTCAGTAGTATCGTCTCCTAGACTTACTGTTCTTGCAGTCTGTTCTTCCTCTAACGAATATGTTACATCTTCATATTCATTTATAAGTTCTACTTTATAATCTTTTGATTCTTCTGTTCCATCACTAGTCTTTCCAACAACCCTAAATGTATAAGTTCCATTATCTAGTTCACAGTCTCTTACTCCTTGTACAATACTATCGCAAACTATTGCACCATCTTCTGCAGTAGTTACGGTTGTTTTTCCAACTGTTTCAGCTATTGTTGATGTTTTATCACCTGAAAGTGCTGTTGAAATATAGTTCTTGATACTTGCTAATGTGTTTACAGGCGTGTTTAATAATGCTAATTTGCCACCCGCAATTAGCATTAAACTTGTTGCTATAGTAACTGTACATCCAAGTAGTTTTTTCTTTAGTGTTCTTATGTACTTTCTACTGTATTTCATTACAGCACCTCCTTTTCTTATGTATTTTTTGGGCACATGCAATGTGCCCCTACATTCTATTTTCATTATTCGCCATTTGGGCACATGCACCCAGTAAATTTTGCTCCGCAAAATTTCCAAGCGGTTTTCGCAAAAAGATGAAATTCCAAATAAATTTGCATTTTCATCTTCTTCCTCATTTCGACGTGCCCCTACATTCGCTTCCTATTGTTTCTCTCGCTCCGATCGCCCCTACATTAAGGTATAATTTATATATATATATTATTATAATTTATTATTTTCTTATTTCAATGTACGATTTTTCCATTATTTTCTCTTGGTTTATACGTATTTACGGAACTTCATTTTACATATTTCGTCGTTTTATGTTAAATTTTGTTATCTTTTTAGTTACATGTATATTAAAAAATCCCAATTTCCTTTACGGAAATTGGGAGTAAACATATGAACGGAGTTTTTACATTTTATCATAATGAACCTCTATGTTAGTATTTGTTTTTTTATTATGGGCACATTGCAATATGCCCCTACATTTTTTCTAACATATCCTTACTATACAATTTATCACTTTTTTCAACTCCCAATTTAATATATTTTTATTAAAATTATCTCTTTACCATCTATATATATTATACCACTTTTTCCGCATAAAATCAACAGTTGTAGCAAATAGAGGAAGCAAATGAATAGACATGGGGACGGAGAATATGTCTATTTCGACGTGCCCCTACAATTATTTTAGACATGGGGACGGAGAATATGTCTATTTCGACGTGCCCCTACAATTATTTTATTTTTTTATTGCAAAATATTATTTCTTAAAGTATAATGAGAACATCCTTTTCATAAAGGAAATCTTTTTGAAGGGGGTGATACTATATGACCAATGCAGAACTAATCTTGAAGTTAGTTGAAATGCTTGTTGAATCTGAAAAGAAGCAACAAGTGAAAGATACTAATGAACAGAATGGTCATAGCAAAGATTAGTACATAACTAATCAAAAGGAGTAGTAACTTCCATTTACTACTCCTTTATTTTTATATAATAGGAATTATTAGAATTGCCTTACAGTTACCACCATTTAGCAATTCTTAAAATTCTTTTTCTATTAAAACAAAAGAGATGCCTTCTTCCATTGCATCTCTTTTTAGCTATATGATTAACGCAGAACTATAGTCATTTTTAAGCTATTCATATTATACTATTAAAAGTTATAATTGTCAAACAATATTCTATAAATTTTAAAATGGTACGGTGCACCTAATAAAGTTCACCGTACCCATATAGTATGTATATTATATCAAAATTATGTGTCAACAGACATATTCTCCGTCCCCGTGTCTATAAAGGAAATCTTTAAGAGAGGAGGTGTTGTCACCATATGAATGGTTATTTACTTATATGGATTCTTCTTCAGAAAATTGAAAAATTAGAAGAAGAATTGAATACATATAAGAAAAACAACACAGATAAAAACTGATTAATCAGTTCAGAGCAGTTTCTCCCTGCTCTGTTTTTTTAGGTATAAAACGAATTTTAAGAATTGCTAAACGGTGATAACTGTAAAGCAATTCTTAAAATTCCTATAATTATCTACTACGGAGCTTTTCTCACACTAGGAAAAATTTTCTATTATATAAAAAAAAGATATGTGTTCTCCTCACATATCTAGTGTTGCTATATGAACGGTTATTTCATTTAAGCTAACATTAGTATATCATTATTTTTTGTTTTTGTCAAACAATATTTCATACAGTAGACATATTCTCCGTCCCCATGTCTAAAAATTTTATATGCATTGATCAAAAGAATAAGGAGATAAACTAAAGTTTTATCTCCTTATTTTTTTCTCATTTCGATGTACTATTATAGTTATGTGCAACAGACATTTTCTCCGTCCCCATGTCTACCATACCATTATAGTACATATATTATATCTAAATTATATCAAAATTAATGTATAATTTCTTTAGAATTGTATATATTTTGTTGGAGCTATGCTGTGTCCTGAACCACTTGCAGTTCTTATTTCGAAGTGTAAGTGATGTCCTGTTGATGTTCCGTGATTTGGATCTGTTTCTGCTCCTCCTTCTAGTCCTATTACTGCTCCTTTATTTACTTTTTCTCCTACTTTTACATCTATTTCTGATAAGTGTGCATAGAAACTATATATTGTCTCCCCATTTACAATATGTTTGATTTCTATACAGTTACCGTATCCGTTTTGTACTCCTGCATATGTTACTACACCGTCTGCTATTGATAGGATTTCTCCATGGTGTTCTCCTACCAAGTCAATTCCGGCATGTAGCTTTTCTTCACCTGTTACAGGATTTTCTCTTTCTCCGTATTGTGATGAAATCTTATATTCTGATGCTAATGGTAATGAGAAGGTTCCTGTTGGGCACATGCAATGTGCCCCTACACCAGATGCTGTGATTTCGTATGGTTTACCACATATTGGGCAGATATTTGTTGACATTACCATTGCTGATATTGGGTTTACCCATTCTTCTACTTCTGCTTTCTTTCCATAGTTTTTCTGTAATATCTTTCTATCTGTCATGTCTATTGTTCCGTCTTCGTTGAAGTCATACATTGCTTTTTCTTCTGTATTTTCTTCATCTATAGTTGTTTCTAAGTTTGTATTTAGATTTGCATTTAAGTTTACTAAGTCATCTAGTTCAATTTCCCCATCTTGAACTACATCTCCTGCTAATAATTTATGCTCTCCTAAATCCATTTCCTCATCTTTTATTAATGTAATATCTGTTATTGTATAGCTTAAATATCCTGCCTTCGTTACTACTACTTCATATTTTTCTAGTAACATTTGTGGAAGTTCTAATCCGTCTGTATATACACGTATACGATATGTTCCATCTTTTTCTGTAACTGCTCTTGCAATTTCTTCTTTTGGTTCTCCCATCTTGTATACTACTACTTCTGATATATATTCCTCTTTTACATTTTCTGTTAATATCTTTCCTGTTAAGTATACAGAGTTATCTCTTACTAATACAACAAAGTATGTTCTTATATTCTTTCCATCTGCTGCTGTTACCTTTACTGGCACTACTATTTGTTTTTCATTTAAGTCTTTACATTCTATTACTGCTTTTGAATGTTGTCTTGCTTCTTTTTCATCTCCAATTCTTACATTTGCATATGAGTATTGGGTTTGAACTTCAATTGTTGCACTTGTCGCATCTTTTGGTATGATTACTGTATAAGTGTCTCCTCCTTCTTCATCTGGCTCTCTTTCTATTTCATTTACTTTTACATACTCTAAATTTGTATTGTCTGAAATATGTACTATGTTAATTGTATATTCTTGCTCTGCTCCTGATTCTGATGTAGCTTTTACCTTAAAGGTCTTTCCTTCAACTTCACTTTCTACTTGTACCATTTTATTAAATGCTGAACCTAATTTTTCGCTCTCATATTCTAATTGTGTGTAATTATTCTTTGCTAATACTGACATCTCATATTCTTCCTTGTCATGACCGATAAGGAATGTATATGTATGTGTACTCTCATCATAGTAATCTGGATCTTTTGTGTCTAACTTTACATCTATTTCTACATTTGTAGAAATCTTATTTACATATAGATATACTACTTTAGAAGCTCCTGCCTGTGATCTTACTGTTATTGGTATTGTTGTTGTTATATCTTCTGTTAATGCTGTTGTTTTTTCATCTATTTGCTTTTTAAATTCTCCAAATGAAATTCTTACTTCTGCTAATTCACTTGTAGTTACTGCTTTTACTTTTACTGCACTCAATGTATCTAGTACTCTTGCTACATAGTTTCCATCATCTCTTGGTTGTATTAATTCTCCTTCTACCCAAACTTCTTTTAATGAATTATCTGCACTCATGTCTTGTAGAATTATTTTGTATATCTCTGATTCACTTCCATCTTCTGCAACAACTTTAAAGTAAACTTCTGTTATTGCCTCTCCATTTGTATCTACATTCATATCTAAGTATGGTGTTCCTTTAAAAGTATTTCCTGCATCATCTGTGAATTCTTGTCCATCTTTTGTCACTCTTACAATTGTTGCATTCTTTTCTTTTGCTTCTATCTCTATTTTTGCACTTTCTGCTGTGCTATAAACATATGCAAGATATGTCTTTGGTTCATCTGTCTTTTCTTCTATTGTCTTCTTATTTACCTTTACATATTCTAAGCTACAATCATTTGATATTTTTTCAATGTAAATTACTGTGCTTTGTGTATTTCCTTGTTGTGATGTTATTGTTACTGGTATTTCTGTTACTTTCTTTGAAGTGTCTAGTGTTATGGTTTGCTCTAATTCTTTTACCCCAACTTGTTCATTAAAGCTTACCTTCGCAAATTCACTATTTGCAACCACTTTTACTTTTGCTTGACTTTTTACTGTAGCCTTATAATATGTTCCGTCTGCATATATAGCATGTGATTTATTTTCTGGTACTTCTTCTTCGTCTATATATACTATCTTTATACTTGCATCTTCTGATTTTCGTATACATCTCAAATTATATTCTTCAAAACTTTCTCCATCTTCTGCTGTTACTTTAAAGGTTGTTTCAAATGTATCTTCTGTTAAATCTTCTGTATTAATAGTAAATTCAAGTCTTCCTACATTTGATAAATCTTCATGTGTTACTGTTGAATATTCTACTGCTGGTATTACCACTACTTTTGCCTCTGTTGCATATTTATCTATGTATGCAATATATACTTTCTCATCTTCTTTGTATTCGGCACTTTCGTCATTTACTGTTACACTCTGTACTTTTGTATTACTTGAAATAATATTTAGTATTAGAGTATATGTATATGTCGTTTCGTCCTCTGCTGTTACTTCTATTGTGATTCTTAATTGTCTATTATTTCCTTTACTTACTTGTAGTGTTGTCTTCTCATATGCCTCATTTTGCTTGTTTATAGATACTTTTGATGTATTGTCTTTTAACTCTACATATATGCTTGATAAATCTTCTTTATCTGTAACAGTATGTTCATAGTCTCCTGATTCATTTTGTGGAACTTCTACACCATCTACTTCTACCTTTTTTATTCCTATCTCATCTGATAGTTTTATAATCTCTAAATATCTTTCTTCTTCTGTTCCATCTGCTGCCTTAACAGTAAATGTAATTCTTGTTATTCCTATTCCATTTAAATTTCTATCAAATGTTACAGTTTTTGTATTATTTTCGCCACTATCTATTGTTATTGTTGCCTTATCTGATACTGTTGTAATTGTAACTTGTGAATTTGGTAATTCATTGTTTACAACTATTTTATAAGTTTTTGTTTCTTTATCATAGTTCTTAACTGTTCTTGTAATCATCGTATCTTTGGTCTCGCCATAATCTGTAACTGTTATACTCTCTATCTCGGTATTACTACTTATTCTTTCAACCTCTAATGTATATCTTTCTTCTGTTCCATCTTGTGCTGTAACTACTATTGTAAATTGTTTTACTTCTCCATCTGGAACCTTTAGGCTATCAGATAAAACTCCTACACTATCTGGAATTACTATGTTTCCTTCTTCGTCTTCTATTCTTACTTTTGCAAGTTCATCTGTTAGCTCTATTTCTACTGGATAACTTTCCTTTCCATGTACAGTTGCTTTATAATCTGGTTCTTCTTCCTGTCTTGTAAGATCATTTTCGTCTACTGTCACTCTCTCTATTCCTGTTTCACTTGGAAGTTGTATAATCTCTAAATATCTTGTTTCTTCTGTTCCATCTCCTGCTGTTAATTCCATTAATACTTTTGTTATTCCAAGTTTTGGAAGTCCCTTAATATATGATACTTCATTATTTCCACTTACTTTATTATCTAATTTTATTATTGCATTTACAGATGATGTTTTTACCTTTATTGTTGTGTTTTCTAATAGATTGCTTACATATACTCTATATGTTTTTGTTTCTTCGTCGTATTCTGTTACTTCTTTTTCTTTTATGTTTTCTTTTGCTTCATCATAATCTGTAACTGTTATACTATCTATTTTTACTTTACTACTTATCCTTGAAATAATTAGTGTATAGGTCTTCTCATCTCCATTTTCAGATGTAACAATTACATTAAATCTATTTTCATCATCTGCTACTGCTAATTCTCCTTGTAAGATATATGTTTGATCTTCAACTAATACTTGTCCTTCTTCGCTTTCTATTCTTACTTTTGCTTTTTCGTCTTTTAGTTTTATCTCTACTGGATAAATATCTTTACCTGCAACTGTTGCAGAGAATTGTAATCCATCACTACTTACTATTGTTCCTGAACCATCTACTTTTACATAGATTATTCCGTCCTCTTTTGATTTTTGTCTAATTCTTAACTTATATTCTTTAGAACCCACATTTTCCCCATTATGTGATACTACTTTAATCACATAGTTATCGGTTAGACTTGTACTTAATGTTTGTGTTGTACTTAATGTTCCCACAGCTTCTGTAATCTTTGTTGTACCATCTTCTCTAAATAATTGTACTGTTTGATTTTGTTTATGTGCTTTAATTACTATATTTCCTTGGATTCCATTTGGTACTAATGCAAAGTATTCTTCATCTTCTTCATCATATTCAATCATTTCAGAGTTTACTTCTACACTTAATAAATCTAAATCTGCCTCCTTACAAACAGTAATCGTATATTCTGCTTGTGTTCCATCTTCTGCTTCTACAACTACTGTAAAGACTTCATTTGATTCACTAAATACAACTTCTTTTGTAATTTCATGAAGTGTAAATTCTGGATCTACTGCTCCTTCTTCTGCTTTTACTTTTAATTTAGCAAGCTCATTATTTAATGTTATTAATAGATCTACTTTACTTAAATCTTCATCTACATATACATAAGCCTCTGTTTCATATAATTCTGTTCTTATTACCCCTTCTCCTGTAATAGATACTATGCTTGTATCTGATGATTCTTTTTCTATTACTAGATATGTTTCTTTTTCTGTTCCATCTTCTGCTATTACAATAATTGGAACTTCTGTTATATCTTCTTCAAGTGCTACTTCTACAGTATCTCCATCTTTTCCATTTATTCTAACTCTAGATTTTGAAGACTCTAGCTCTACTTTTACAGTTGCTTTATCTACTCTCTTAATCTTATAATAATATTTTCCTGCATGTTCTCCTTCTACCATGTATTCTGCTTGATTTAAACTTGTTTCATCTTCTCCTACTAGAACATCAGTTATATTAAAGTTTGCTTCTAGTATTATTACTTTTAAAGTATATGTTTGTTCTTTTCCTGTCTCTGATACTACTTTTATTGTATATACATATTCAGTTTGTCCATCTACTACTTGTTTTTCTAATGTTGCAATATAACTGCTGTTATCATTATTGTCTATTGTAGTTGTAGCATAAGTATCTTCTGCTATAGCTTCTATATTTATCTTTGTAGTTTCATGTGGAAGTTTTGCAACATAATTTCCTTCTAAATCTTGAGTTACATTATTTCCATTTACTCTAACTACATCTAAATTTACATTATCTGATTTCTCTTGTATTACAATTGTATATTTTTCTGTAACAAATCCACTATATGATTTTACTACTACTTCTACTATTGTTTCTGTTCCTTCTGTACTCTTTGATACTGTAATTGTATCGCTTCCATGTGCTTCAGGATTTGTTCCTAATATTAAACTTGCTAGTTTTTCATTCAATGTAACTTCTACTTCATATTCATCGCTTGAATCTCTTATCTCATATCTATTTTTGCCTTCTATATATGTAGCTTCTTTTCCGTTTACTACTACTTTTTGAATTGTTACATCATCTGATAAACCTTCTATTATTAAAGTGTGTACTTCTGTTGTTCCATCTTCTGCTTTTACTTTTATCTTTACTTCTGTTTCTTTTTGGGTTATATTTACTTGTTTTGAAATTTCATATAATGCATATTCGCTATTATCTATATTTACATATGCTTCTTTAGGTGCACTATCTTTCGTTATAGCTTTTACTATTACTGATGTTGTTGGATCTGTTAATGTATAATGATAAATTCCATTATCATCAAGCGTAGCTTCTGTTCCATCAACCTCTACGCTTAATAGTTTTGTATTATTTGACATCTTAACTATTGTTAAAGTATATTCTGCATGATATTCTCCATTTTCTGATTCAACAAATATCTTAACAACTGTTTCGTCACCATTTATTGTTACATTTTCTGTATCTACATGTACTTTATAAGTTCCATCTTCTCCAATATATACTTTTGATTTCGCATAACCTGTTACTGCTGTTACATCTATTTTCTCTATATTTCCAGGTATTTTTACTCTATAGTTTGTATCATCTACTTTTTCTGCCTTATATTCTCTATCTTCATATGTTGCAAAAACTTCCTCTAGACTTGTGTCTGATTCTGCTTTTCTTATGATAACAGTATAGGTACGGCTTTCACCTTCATCATCAGAAAGTGTTACTTCATACTCATTTTCAATATTATTTGCTTGTACTATTGCTGTTGCTTCTCCTTTTGCTTTTTCTTCACTTTCTATCTGTACCCAATTATTTCTGTCTTTTGCTATTGCTCTTATCTCAACATCTTCAATTGCTGATGGTAAATAATATATATATGTATCTCCTGTCTCATTTGGCTCTACAACTATACCATTTACTATTACCATGTCTAGTTCTAGTTCTTTTGCTTCCTCTTTGTCCCTATATATAGTAAGTGTATATTCTTTGCTCTCTCCTTCTGCTGTAATTGCTGTTATCGTTACTATTGTTGTATCTGAATTAATCGTCATATCTTTTTCATTGCTTCTTACTTTATATTCTGAACCTGCAATGCTTACACTCGCTAAATCATTATTTAACGTCGCTTTTATTTTAGCTAAACTGCAATTCTTATCAATACTTACTGCATAACTTGTCTCTGATAATTTTACTGCTTCTTCATCGTTTACTGTTAAACTTATTAAATCTAATATAGAATTTTTCTTATATATTATTAGTGTATATTGTGCCTCTGTTTCTGCTTCTGATTTAACTGATATTATTACTTCTATTGGTGAATCTGTTCCTAGTTTTACTTGTGTTTCTTGTATATTTTGTGTATATTCTAGTCCATCTATACTTATATAGCTATATTCACAATTTGTCTTTGCTATAATTTTTGAAATGTCTGTATATTCTTCTACTGCGACCTCATATTTAGTAAGTGATACTGGTGTAGCTTTTATTGTTTCTTCATTTCCTTCTTCATCTTTTGATGTTACTGTTATTTCTTTTATTCCAATATCGTCTGTTACTTTTTCTATATGAAGTATGTAATCTTCAAATAAATTATACTCTCCATTATTATTCTCTATTGCTACTTTTATTGGAATATCTGTAATCTTTCCTGTAAGTGCTATTTCTTTATCTAATAATCCTTTCTCACTCCACTCGTCTTCTTCATTTATTCTGATTTTATCTGTTTTATCATTTGTACTTACTATTAGTCTTGCTGTATCGTCATTTGTTACTATCTTTACGTAATATTCTAGTTTATCTTCTGTAGATGTATCAATTAAATTTGCTACTTCTCCGTTTACTGTTATTTTTTCTATTCTATCTTTTTCTGCTGGTATTATTATTCTTGTAAGCTCAATTTGTTCATTAGTTTCTTTATCAGTAACTGTAATATGTGCTATTCCTTCTGCTAAAGCCTCTATTACTCCATCTGTTACACTTACAATGTGTTCATCATCTACTTCAAAATTATATTCGTCTTTATTTTTCTCTTTATTATTAAATACATTAAATACATTGCCTAATATTTGTATTTCTTCTGTATCTGCTATCTGCATAGTAGCAACTATTGGTTCTATCTCAAATTTTCTATCTCCTACCAATGTATGTGTAGATGCATCTTTTCTTGTTCCATTTCCTATACTTCCATATGTATTTTTTCCTGATGCATATACATTTCCATCATTTGCAATTATATATGTATTGTAGTATCCTGCTCCCATTCCAAAAGCTTTATCTCCATGTGCTTGTACTTTTACAGGTGTAACTACTTTATCTGCATTTCCTGTTCCTAGCTCCATGTTTGTATTCTCACCAGAAACATATATTTCTTCATCTACTGTTTGATACATTACACTTGTGTTATTTGCTGATATATCTATTACTTTCTTTCCAATTTCTACTTTTGATTTACTTCCGTTGCTGTATTCATATACCTCTCCATCTGTTGTAAGATATACTATTTTATTATTTACAACTTCTACTTCTACTGCATTGTCTACTCCGTCTATTTCTCCATCTAAAATGTCTCCTATTCCTTCTACTGTTCCTTTTGCTGTTACATATGCTATTTGTTTCTTTCCTGCTGATATATCTATTACCTTCTTATTTATCTTCTCTATTGCATGAGGAATAGAACTTCCACTTCCCCATTTATATACGATTCCATATTCGTCAAGGGCAATTCCGAAGTCATCTCCACTTGCTATTTTTGTTATCTTACTCAATGCTACTATTTGACCTAATTTATTTCTTGAGGTATTGGTTCCATCTCCTAGCTGTCCTCTCTTATTGTTTCCTGTTGCCCATACCGTTTTATCTGAACGAAGTGCTAATATAAAGTCTCCTCCTGCCTTTATATCTGTATATGTTGCTAGTACATTCGTCTTATTTGGTATATCTTTTGTTAAATAGTCTCCTATTCCTAGTCTTCCATCACTATTATATCCAAATGACCATACACTACCATCTGCTTTTAATACTGTTGCAAAATTCTCTCCTGCTGATACTCTTGGTGCTACTAAAGAATCTTCTTGTATTACTTTTACTAATACACTATACGTTCTTCCATTTTCACTTGAAGTTACATTTACTCTTGTTGTTCCTACTCTCATTCCTGTAACTGTACCTTTTTCATCTACATCTGCTATTTCATCTTTTAATGTTTCAAATGTTAAGCTATCATTAAAGTTCTGATCTAGATATATTAAGTTAAATTGATATGAACAATTTGTTCCTATATTCTTTGTTTCTCCTACTTTTATTGTAATTTCTGTTTCTTCTATTCCGGTTTCATCATTTCCAACTTGTGTTGGTATGCTTCCTCTTGTCTTACTCTTAATTTCTTCATCTCCATGTGCATAATCTCCTGTTGCCCATACTGTTCCATCTGTCTTTACCATTACTGTATATGTATTTCCTCCTGACATTCCAAGTACACTTTCTATTGTATCTAATTTTTGGAATGTACTTCTATTTACTTTTGTTGCATTTCCAAGTTCTCCATTTCCATTTAATCCACATACAAATAATTCATTTTCTTTATTTAGGCTTAAACTGTAATTCTTACCTCCTGAAATGTATCTTATATTACTTAACTCGCTTACTTTTGTAGGTACTCCAACATAACTTGATTTATTATTCAAACCAAGTTCTCCATATATATTTGAACCCCACGTATAAACGCTTCCATCTAATCCTAATGCCATACAGTGTGATATTCCTGCTGATACAGAAACTATATTCTTTAACTCTGGTACTTTTACAAATGTTTTTGTATTTCTTATGCTACTGTCATTTTGTCCAAGCTCTCCATATAAGTTAGATCCTGTAACATATACCTCTCCTGTACTCTTCAATATAATTGTATGATTCTTTCCTGCTCTAATATCAACTATGTCTTTTATATTACTTGCTTTTGTTACTGGTATATTATTTGTATAACTTCCTATTCCTCCTTCTCCATTTGCATTTAATCCAAAGCTATACAATTCTCCTTTTTCATTTACTGCAAATGAATTATACATTCCACATGCAATTTTCTTTATATTCGTTAGGCCTGCTATTATCGTTGGTTTTAGTACATCACTTGTATTTGTAGTTCCTAATTGATAATAATCATTTCTTCCCCAGCCCCAAACGTTTCCGTTTTTATCTAGTGCAAGAACATGATTCTCTCCTGTCGCAACTTGTGTAATAACTGTTCCTGCTGGGAATGTTACTTGTACTGGTTCATCTGATGTGTTTCTACTTCCATCTCCTAATTCTCCATGTTCTCCTATTCCATAAGTCCATACTGTTCCATCTACTTTTAACATTACTGTATGTGAACCCGCTGTTTCTACCATTGGCTCTATATTACTATTCTCAAGTACTACAACTGAAATTACAGCAATTTTTTCTGTTCCTGTTTCTTTTGCTACTATAGTTGCTCTTCCTTCTTTCATTGCCATAAATTCACCTGTATCACCATCTATTAATATCATTTGATTATCATTTGTATCATATGTTATCTCATATTCTTTTTCTTTAAATAAATTAAAGTAATCTATCCATGCGTCTACATCAAACGTATCATCTTTCTTTATTACTATTCTACTTGTATTTGTTTGTATATCATCTTTTCCTACTAATTGTGGTGTATAGTAGTTGAAATATTCTTCATTTCCAAGCTCTCCATTTTCTCCCTGTCCAAATGTATATACTTCTCCATTTTGTTTATATACTGATGTGTGATTATATCCTGCACTTACTCTTTCAACTTCTGCAATATCTTCCTTTAATGTTGCATTCCAATACTCTGCTTTTCCTCCACTACTTGCATCTTGATTAAATCCTAATTCTCCATATTCATTGATTCCAAATGTATATACCTTATGCTCATCTGTTACTACTATTGAATATTTATCTCCTGCTGATACTTCTATAACATTTCCTAATATGTTTCCTCCTTCTACTTTAACTGCAGAAGATATATTCTCTAATCTATCTACTATTCCTCCATCTCCTAATTGTCCATAACTATTTTTTCCATAACTGTAAACTTTTCCTGTTTTTCCTAACATTAATATATGATCTGTTCCTTCTGATATCTGCATTATCTTATCTTCTTCTAATTCAGGCTCGTATGCTGGATCATATTGATTTAATGAAAGTGATATTTCCTCATGCTCTCCTGCTACTTCTCTTACTATTCCATCTTCTGATAAATAATATTTGCTTCCTATGTCTATTACATTTTCATCCATGCTTAATAGAACTGGTGACTTGCCGTATCCCGCTCCCCATGCGTATACTTTGCCTTCACTAGTTATTGCAAAAGATGTATTCTCTACAGCTGAAACTTTCTTAATATCAGCTATATTTAATTTTGTAGGTGTCTTATATGTACTTACATTTCCTGTTCCTAATTGTCCATTTGCATTTGTTCCAAATGTGTATACTCCTCCTGATTTTCCTAGTAATATTACATGATTTCTTCCTGCTGTTATATCTACAATATCTTCTGGTAGTTCATATTTTTCTGGATTACTTTCTCCATTTATACTTCCAAATCCCCATACAGTTCCATCTGAACGTAGTGCTATTGTAAATTTATCTCCATTTACTACCTTTGCTGAAACTTTTGCATTCTCTGAATCTACTACATTTATCCAAACGTTTTTCTTTCTTCCTTCGCCTGCTGTTACAACTACATTTACTCTACCTATTTTGTTTCCTGTTATTGTATAGTTATTAGCAAAATCTTTTATATTCTTTATATGTTCATTATTTACGCCTTGAATTCTAGATATACTTAATTCTTTTTCATTCGTACTAGTTGGCTCTACTTCCACTCCGTCTATAATATCTGTCTTTAAGTTAAATGAATTACTTAAAGCTATTGCTATATTATCTGTCGTGCCAACAGGTATATTTATTTCTCCTGGTTTTGTTATTATTTCCTCATGTCCTATTTTTGTAAATACTGTTCTATTCGTATTATCTTCTGTTCCTAATTGTCCCTTTGTATTTAGTCCTACACTATATACAAAACCATTTATGTCTGCTAAATATGAACTATTATTTCCTGCCTCTACTATTTCAAATGGCTTTAACTCTAGTTCTGTTGATTCATTATCTTGAATTTGTGTGACTTGTTTTGCATAAGCTATTTTTGCATCACTTATTCCTAATTTTTTATTAGTATTATCTCCCCATACATATGCTTCTCCATCAAATGTTACAGCCATTGATGTGTTGTTTCCTGCTGATATGCTTGCTACATCTTCTAAATATCCTGTCTCCGTTTTTACTAATGTTGGTACATTATAATTAGTATTTTTTCTATTTCCTAATTGTCCTTGTTGTCCTGAACCTAGACTATATATTCTTCCTTCTACCGTTGCCATTAAATAATGTTCATATTTTCCTGATATTTCATATACACCATGTACATAATTTATTGGTGTAGTTAAGTCTTCTACTTTGTATACTCTTCCATCTTGCCCTAATAATATCTTTCCTGTTATATCATCTACTAATAATTCTGTATCCACTTTTGTTGGTCCACTATATCCATCTCCCCAAATGTATAAGTGTCCTTCTGAATCTATTGCATAGAAATTATTTTTGTAACATTCTACTTTTTCTATTTTTGGTAATCCTTCTACCTTTGTTGCTGTTAATATATTTTCCTCATGTCTTACTGTTTGAGTTGTTATTTCTGAATCTTGTTCTATCTCCTCTTCTATATCTTTTATATTTAAGCCCCATGTGTATACTTCTCCTGAAGCATTTAAAGCTATACCTGAATTTTCTCCTGCTCCTATATCTACAATGTCTTCTAATACTTCTGAATCATTTATTAATACTTGTACTGGCTCATTTGAGTCCTCTTGCGTGTTATTTCCTAACTGTCCATTTTTATTATTTCCAAAACTCCATACTGTTCCATTTGCTTTTAATGCTATTGTAAAGTCTGTTCCTGCTTCTATTTGTGGAGTTGTTAATCCTTCTTCTGTTACATTTACTATTATGTATGTACTATATTTATTTGTAGTATCTGTAATTCTTATCTTTGTCTTTCCTACAGCCACTGCTGTAATTCTACCTTGTGCATCTACTGTTGCTATATTTTCATCTAGTGTTTCAAAATTTAATTCTCCTAATGTTAGGTCCTCTGTTTGGATTTTATTTAGTTTTGTATATGATAGTTTTGCTCTTTCAATATTATAATCTTCTTTTTCGTGTAAATTTATAGTTTTCTTTGCATAGTTTAGTACTGATCCTAATTCATTTACTGTAACTGAACCATTTCCTCCAGTTCCTCCGTAATAACTACCCGTTGCTAGTCCACCTGTCGCAGATTGTATTCCAAATTCATTAACTTGTTTTGCAAAAATATTTATGCTACCTCCTCCTGATGAACCGCCTCCTGCTAGTCCACTTCCACCTCTTGAACCATTTGAAGAAATATTTCCATTATTATATAGGATATTTGCATAAACAATTAATAATCCTCCTGTTCCACTCTGACCTGAATAAGATGCATTATTTCCTGCAATTGTTTGACCACCAGCTGTATATTTTCCTACACCGCCAACATTTCCAGCTCCTCCACCAGCATTTCTTACTGCATAACTAGTTCTTCCCCTTGCTGCAAATGCATCTCCTCCTTTTCCTCCATTTATTGCTCCATCTCCTGCATAATGGGTTCCACTATAATTACTATTGTTTCCTCCACCACCGGTTCCTCCTGAATATGATGTTCCGCTTGAGCCTGAGCCTGATTTTCTAGTACCTGTGTAATCATTTTTTCTTATGTATAATGCTCCAGAACCTCCTCCTCCTGTTGCTCTATTCTCACCATTTTGTCCTTGTTCTCCGTACCACGCCACATCATGACTATTTCTAGAGGTCCATGCGTATGTAATTCCTTTTCCACCTGCTCCACCATCTTTAGGCACATATTCATAAGAATTATCTATATTTTTCCATAAGTATACATCTTCTCCTTCTTGGTTATATGTACCTCTTGCTGTCATTGATATTGTACCATTATTATATATATTTCCTAATACACATAGGTACATACCTTTTTTATATGTTAATCCTTTTACTGTTTTTGCCGTTAATGTTACTCCTTCATTTATTGTTAAATCTCCATGATATTTTACAACTAAAGTTTTATATTCTGTTGATTCATCTCCTAATTCTGTATTCTCTGCATAAACCTTATTTTCATCATAAATATTTATTAATTCAACTGTGTACTCTTGTTTATTTACAACAATTGAATATTCACCATCCTGTAAATTCGCATCTCTAAATCCTTGAACTATACTTTTCATTTTCATTGCTACTATAATTTCAACATCTTTAGTTTGCTCATTTGTATTATGTTTTACTGTGACTGTAGTTTTACCATATTCATTTCCTGTTAATGTCTTATCATTTGCTAAAATTACTTCTTGTTCTTCTGGCATTTGTAATGAGAAATGCGTTTGATCGTCATCTATTAAATCTATTTTTAGGTTAAATGTATTTTCTAATGTAGCATAAATTGTTTCACTCTCTTTAAGATCTAAATAAATTTTGTCACCATTTTTTACTTTTATAATAGGTTTTCCTGTTTTTATAAAACTTGTTTGTTTTGTATTAGCTTCTATTCCTAATTCTCCATAAGTATTTAATCCTGTGTGCCATACAAATCCATTAGTATCTATAATTCCTGAATGTGTTCCTTCTCCTGCTGATATGCTCTCTATTTTTACATCTTCTGTTAATGTAATTTTTGTTGGAGCTGTTGCTTTTGCTGTAGTTCCTAATCCTATTTGACCATTAGCATTGTTTCCTAATACATATACTTCTCCGTCTTCATTTTGTAGTATGCTTGTTTGGTTACCAGCTGAAATATTATAAATGTTATATGTTATTTCTGTTACAGTAATATTCCCCGTTGTAGCTCCACATTCTCCATATGTATTTGTTCCCCATGCATAAGTTACTCCATTTATATCTAATGCTAAATTATGCGCTTCTCCTGCTGAAATCTTTGCAATTTTAGAAAGGTCTTCTATTTTAGTTATATTTGAAACATCTGATATGTTATATACTTCTCCATTTGTTGTAAGTACTAGTGTTCCTGATATATCTACTATTGTTTGAGAAAACACTACTTTCATTGGTAAAACTGAATAATTTTCACCCCATATATAGACGTTTCCATTAGTATCCAAAGCTATACTTATATTTTTATATGCATCTATTTTGATTATATCTGAAATGCTATCTATTTTTACAGGGATATTACTATCGCTATTTTCTCCATTTCCTAGTTGTCCTTTTGCTCCAAGTCCCCAAGCATATACTTCCCCATTTTTAGTTAATGCTAGAGTATGTGAATATCCTGTTGCTATTTGTTTTATATTATCTAATCCTTGAACCTCTACTGGTTCTGTTTGGTTATCATTGTTTCCAATTCCTAACTGTCCATTAGTATTTAATCCATAACTCCATACAGTACCATTTTGTTTTAATGCTACTGTAAAATTCTTTCCTTCTTGAACATCTATTTTCACATCATTAACTACTTGAACATATATATATGTGCTTATATCATTATCTTTATCTGTAATTTTAATTTTTGTTTTTCCTTCTGCTTTTGCTGTTATTTTACCATCTTGACTTTTTGTAATTATATCACTATCTAGTACTTCGTATTCTATTTCTCCAAGTGTTAAAATTCCTGTCTGTTTGTTGTTTTGACTTAATAATGTTAGTTTTCCTTCATCTATTTTATATGTATCTCCTATATTTAATAATATTGATTTATCTGGATAGTTCAAGTCTGGCTTAAGTTGAATTGATACTGTACTACCAGTTCCTCCTGCTCCACCTCTATAAGATCCATTACTAGCTCCTCCTAGTACATTTGTAAGTCCTTTAACAGGTATTTTATTAGCAAAGATATTTATACTTCCTCCTCCTGATGATCCTCCTCCTGCTTGGCCACTTCCTCCAATTGATCCATTAGAAGATATCATTCCTTTATTATATAAAGTATCTGCATATAAAATTAATAATCCTCCTGTTCCATTTTGACCTGAGTAAGGTGTATAATCTCCAGCCATTGTCTGACTACCCTGTGTATATTTTCCTACTCCACCAACGTTTCCTGCTCCTCCTCCGGCATTTCTTGCAGCCCAACTTTTATTTCCTCTAGCTGCAAATGCATTTCCGCCGTTTCCACCGTTTTGTGCACCATCTCCTGCATATCGAGTTCCACTGTAGTTACTGGCATTTCCTCCGCCACCGGTTCCTCCTGAGTATGATGTTCCACTTGATCCTGAACCAGATACTCTAGTACCGAGTATAATCTTTTATTCTTGCCTGTAATCCTCCAGATCCTCCTCCTCCGGTTGCTCTATTTTCACCATTATATCCTGCGTTTCCATGCCAACCCGGATCCTGGTCTCTTCTAGACGTCCATGTGTATGTAAGTCTCGCTCCTCCTGCTCCTCCCACAGCTGGTACATATTCAAAAGTGTTATCAATATTTTTCCATAAATATACATTTTCTCCTGCTTCATTATATGTTCCTCTTGCTGTCATTGAGATTGTTCCATAGTTATTTAATTCTCCTAATACACATAAAAACATACCTTTTTTGTATGTATAATTTCCATTACGAGTTGCGGTTACAGTTACTCCACTTTCTATGGTTAAATTTCCATGATATTTTACTATTAGCATTTTCTTTTCAGTAGAAGAAGGATCTCCTAGACTTACTGTAGCTCCATCTGCTAAAGCATATGTAACGTCATCGTATTCATTTATAACTTCCACTAAATAGTCTTTTGTCTCTTGAGTTCCATTATTATTTCCTATTACTCTAAATGTATGGTTTCCATCTGATATCTCATTATCCTTAACTGCTTGTACTATACTATCACATACTATTACTCCATCATCTGTAATACTTATAGTTGACTTTGTATTTTGGCTATTTTCTGAATTATTAATTACATCTATCTCATCACCTGAAAGTGCTGTTGAAATATAGTTCTTAATACTTGCTAAAGTGTTTACAGGCGTGTTTAATAATGCTAATTTGCCTCCTGCAATTAGCATTAGACTCGTTGCTATAGTAACTGTACA
>CANRNC010000013.1 GCA_947631915.1 uncultured Clostridia bacterium | reverse complement strand
ATATGATAGCAAGAGCCGTAAGCTATCGTATATATAAGAAATGAGGTAGAAAATTTAGTAGGGGATTAGTAGCAGTAGATACATCATAAGGCTCAAGTATAAGTTCAATTTTAACATCATATTGTTCACAATAATTTAAAAGCCAAAAACCATCAAAGTTATTTCTTGTTAATCTATCAACTTTAATAGCGATTAGTTTATCAATTTTTTTAGATTTAATATCTTTAAGTAGTCTTTGCATTTCAGGTCGCATTAAATCTTTTCCAGAATATCCTGCATCATTGTAAATGTTAACAATATTGTCAGAGTAGTTGGATATGTAATTATATACTTTGTCGGTTCAATAAATTGTAAATTGGTATAAAGCAAAGTTTTAATTTTACCATTAATAATCTTATATTTATAAGTTTTAATGATATCTAGTATTTCTTCATTGGGTTTAAGTTCTTGGATTGTTTTAAATTCTAGCATAAAAAATGTCCACCTTCCTAGAAAGAGAACAATATCGTTTTATATAAAATAAAAACTTACAAACCATTACAGTTCGTAAGTTGTTTTCAAATGGAGCTTGCAACGGGAATCGAACCCGTGACCTCAGCCTTACCAAGGCTGCACTCTACCTACTGAGCTATGCAAGCATATAAATGTGTAGAGGATTTTATAATTTCTCCTCTACATCTATAATATTTTTTATTGCTTTTTTCCTAATCCTTTGGATTGCATTATCTACAGATTTTACTTGCGTATCTAATCTTGTAGCTATCTGTTCATAACTCTCTCCTTTTATAAACCTTTTTAATACTTGTTTTTCAAAATCACTTAATGATTTGTCTATAGTAGATTCTATATTCTCATAATATTCTTTTTTAGTTATTGTATCTAATGGATCTTCTATAAGATTCGCGTTAAATATATCCATTAAATCTTTTCCATTATCTTCGTCATCTCCTGCTGAAACATTTAATGATAAGTAAGAATTAAGTGGCATATGTTTTTGCCTATTTGATGTTTTAATCGCAGTTATCATCTGACGTTCGATGCACATATTGGCAAATGATTTAAAAGATGATTGCTTTTCCTTTTCAAAATTTTGCACAGCTTTATATAATCCAATCATTCCTTCTTGAACCATGTCTTCTCTCTCTGCCCCTATTATGAAATATTTTCCCACTTTCATATTGACTAAATCCTTATATTTACTTAATAGGAATTCTAGAGCTTCTTTATTATTATCTTCTTTTATGAGCTTTACTAATTCTTCATCACTCATATCTTTTAAATTATTATTTGCAAAGAAAAATCTTGTTGTTGTCTCCATATGTTTTTCCTCCTGATGTTGTCCTTTGAAGGTATTATATTAGCAAAATACTTTAGTGTCAATAGGTTTCCTACAAATTTGCTAATTTTTTTAAGTTTCATATTTATATTCTATTTCTTCCATAAAATTATATATTTCGCTCAAATATTTTTTAGTTATCATTGCTAGTTTTGCAGGTGGATTTTTAGAACCCTGATAAATTAGTTTTTTAGTATAACAATTCTCTGTGGTTTTGAATACTAAATATCTATTATCTAAATACGTAAAATAAACTTGATACCCTTTATCTAATATTTCTTCAAATTCATCGAATGTATAATCTTGCATATTAAATCCCTTCTAATTTATCATCTCTTTAAATTCTTGTTCAGATATTATTGTTACTCCTAAGTCTTGTGCTTTAGTTAATTTTGAACCCGCTTCTTCTCCTGCTAATACATAGCTTGTCTTCTTTGATACAGAACTTGAAGTTTTTCCTCCAAATTTTTCTATTATATCACTTGCTTCATCTCTAGTATAATTTTCAAGTGTTCCTGTTAGTACAAAAGTTTTACCGGCAAATCTATCGTCTTGTATTTCTGCATCAGATTTACTTTCCATGTTTACACCTGCATTTTTTAATTTCTCTATTAAGTCTATTGTTTGTTCTTGGTGTAAAAATTCATATATACTTGTTGCTGAAATTCCTCCTATTGTATCTATTAAGTTTAAACTTTCTATACTTGCATTCATTAATGCAGACATGCTTCCATATCTCTTTGCGATAATTTTAGCAGCTTTATTACCAATATGCCTTATTCCTAGTGCAGAAATCAGTTTTTCTAAATCATTATTTTTACTCTCATTAATTGCATCTATCAAATTTTGTGCAAATTTATTACCATTCTTTTTTAAAGAAGCTATCTCTTCTTTTTTTAAATAATATATATCTGCTATATTATTTAAATATCCTTTATCTACAAGTTGTTCAATTACGGCTATTCCTAGTCCATCTATATTCATTCCAGATTTTGATGCAAAGTGAACTAAATTTTGTAAATTTCTTGCACTGCATTCTATTCCTATACAATGCCATGCCGCTTCTCCTTCTTCTCTTACAACAGTTCCTCCACATACAGGGCAAACCTTTGGCATTTCAAAATCTTTTTCTTTTCCATTACGTTTTTGCTTTAAAACATCAACCACTTCTGGAATTACATCTCCTGCTTTTTGAATTACAACATGGTCTCCTATTTTAATACCCTTTTCTTTTATAAAGTCTTCATTGTGTAAAGTTGTTTTAGATATTGTTGAACCTGCTAATTCCACAGGTTCAAGTATTGCTACAGGTGTAATTGCTCCTGTTCTTCCTACTTGACATACTATATCTTTTAATATTGTCTCTTTTCTTTCTGGTGGATATTTATATGCTATAGCCCAACGTGGCACTTTAAATGTTGTCCCCAGTATTTCTCTATATTCCAAATTATCAACTTTTATAGCAGCTCCATCTGTACCAAAAGTCAAACTTTCTCTTCTTTTTCCTATATTTTCTACTTCTTTGATTGCTTCTTCAATACCATGACACAATTTCTTTTGAGGATTAACATTAAATCCTAATTTTTCAAGATAAAGTAATTGTTCATAATGTGAGTTAAAAGTATTTCCTTTTAACCTTTGTATATTGAAAATATATATATCTAGTGGCCTTTTTTCTGTGATTTTACTATCTAGTTGTCTCAATGAACCAGCAGCAGCATTTCTTGCATTTGCAAAAGTCTTTTCTCCTAAAATCTCTTGTTCTTCATTCATTTTTTCAAAGTCTTTTTTAGAAATAAATACTTCCCCACGTACAATTAAATCTACTGGTTCTTTTAATTTTTTAGGCACATTCTTAATTGTTCTAATATTTTCTGTAACATCTTCTCCTTCTGTCCCATTTCCTCTTGTTGCTCCTGTTGCATATACTCCATTCACATATTCTATAGCAGATGATAAGCCATCTATTTTTGCTTCTACTGTATAATCTATTACATCAAGTCCTAATTGTTTTCTAACTCTTTCATCAAAAGCTCTAAGTTCTTCAATGGAAAATACATCTTGTAAACTTTGTAGAGGAACTTCATGTTCTATTTTATTAAATCCTTCCTTTACTGTTCCTCCAACTTTTTGAGTTAAAGAATCTTTACTTATAAGTTCTGGAAATTTTGCTTCTAAATTCCTAAGTTCAACCATAAGCATGTCATATTCCAGATCACTAATCTCTGGGTCATCATCATCATAATATTTAGTTGCATAATATGATGTTTTTTCTCTTAACTCTTTTATTCTCTTTTCAGCATCTTCTTTATTCATTGTTTTTCCTCCAAGACTAATCCTTTAATAAATCTTTTCCACCTTTTAAGTAATCCCATCCTGAAAAAATTGTTGCAATTACACATATAACTAGAAGTAATGTTGATATAATATTAATTCCAAATTGCAAGTTTGTCATATATATTCCTGCACTATTTTGCATCATTGCTTCAGAACTAGATACTCTAAAAATAAAGTTTCCAAAGCTAAATTTATCAATAAAACAACAAATTATTGCAAGCATTTGTGTTACTGTTTTTATTTTTCCCCAGATTGATGCCGGTATTACTTTTCCTCCTTTTTCAACTGCAATTAATCTATACCCAGATACCATAAATTCTCTTATTAATATAATTATTGGTATCCATGATGGAATTTTTGAATATTCTACTAAAATAACTAATGCTGCCAATACTAACATTTTATCGGCTATTGGATCCAAAAATTTTCCAAAAGTTGTAACCTGATTCCATTTTCTTGCTAGTGTACCATCTAATTTATCAGTACTTGCTGCAACTATAAAGATTATGTTCATAATCCAGAATGCAGTTGGTATACCTAAAAATTCTCCTGTTATACCAATTAGGCTATCAACTATCGGAATAATCATCATTATTATAACCAAAATCATTCTAAAAATAGTAAGTTTATTAGGTAAATTCATATTCAACACTCTTTCTCTAATTAATTTAATATTAAGGATATTATATAAAAAAACTATAAAAAAATAAATAGTTTTTTACAATTTCTTATATAATGCAAAAGGCACAATGCAATCAAGTTATCCCAATTAATTAAACATATACTTTGAGTTTAATTGTTATGAGATAACTTATGCATTAATTGTGCCCTTAAAACATTATTTTCCTAATTTTTCTGCTTCCTCTTTAACTTTTGTAATAAACTCTTCCTTTTTCATTGCTCCAATGTCTCCTTCTGCCCTTGAACGAACTCCAACTGTTCCTGCTTCTTGTTCCTTCTTACCAATTACTATCATGTATGGAACTTTTTCTAATTGAACTTTTCTAATTTTATATCCAATTTTTTCATTTGAATCATCTAATTCAGTTCTTAAACCTGCTAATCTTAACTCTGATACAAATTTTTCTGCATATTCTCTATTATCTTCTGATATTGGAAGTACTTTTACTTGTACTGGTGATAACCATACAGGAAGTGCTCCTTTTGTTTCTTCTATTAAGAAAGACATAAATCTATCTAATGTTCCAAGTATTGCTCTATGAATTACGACTGGTCTATGCTCTTTTCCATCTTCTCCTATATATTCTAGTTCGAATCTTTGTGGTAATAAAAAGTCTAATTGGCATGTTGAAACTGTAACATCATGTCCTAATGCAGTTTTTATTTGAACATCTAATTTTGGTCCATAAAATGCAGCTTCTCCTTTTGCTTCATAGAAATCAACACCTAATTCTGTTAAGATTTCTCTTAATTGGCTTTCTGCATTATCCCACATTTCGTCATCATCATAATATTTAACTTTGTCTTCTTTATCTCTTAAAGAAAGTCTAAATGAATAATCTTTAAATCCAAAGTCTTCATATACTGAAAGAATTAATTTAACAACATTTCCAAATTCTTCTTTTATTTGGTCTGCTCTTACAAATAAGTGTGCATCATTCTGGCACATTTCACGAACTCTCTCTAATCCACAAACAGTTCCACTTGCTTCATATCTAAAGTCATGTGCAAGTTCACCTATTCTTATTGGTAATTCTCTATATGAATGCATTTTATTTTTATAAACTAACATGTGATGAGGACAATTCATTGGTCTTAATACTAATTGTTCGTTTTCCATTTGCATTACTGGGAACATACTATCTTTATAATGAGCCCAGTGTCCGCTTGTTTCGTATAATTTTACATTTGCAAGTGATGGTGTATAAACATGTTTATAACCTAATGCAATTTCTTTGTCTTGAATATATCTTTCTAATATTCTTCTTATAGTAGCACCATTTGGTAAATACATTGGAAGTCCAGATCCAACTAATTCGTGTGTCATAAATAGTTCTAATTCTTTTCCTATTTTTCTATGGTCTCTTTGTTTAGCCTCCTCTAATTTTGCTAAATATTCGTCAAGTTCAGATTGTTTTGGGAAAGAAATACCATAAATTCTCTTTAACATTTTATTATGTTCGTCTCCTCTCCAGTATGCTCCTGAAGTAGATAATAGTTTTACACATCTTACACAACCAGTTGATGGTAAATGTGGTCCACGACATAAATCTGTAAAATCTCCTTGCTTATAAAAAGAAATTATTTCTCCCTCTGGTAAATCTTCTATTAATTCTACTTTATAATCTTGATTTTGTTCTTTCATTAATTTAATTGCTTCTTCTTTTGGAAGTTCAAATCTTTCAATAGGGAAATTCTCTTTTTCAATTTTTTTCATTTCTTCTTCGATTTTTAATAAATCCTCATCAGAAAAAGATTCTTCAACATCAAAATCATAATAGAACCCATTTTCTATTGATGGTCCTATAGCCATTTTTGCATCTGGAAACAATCTTTTTACCGCCTGTGCCATAATATGTGATGTCGTATGCCAATACATACTTTCCTCTACTTCCATTGTTTTTCCACCTTCTAATTTGATTTTAAACATAAAACCAACCTCCTTTAACTTAAACAAAATCCCCTAAAGGACTTTGTATCCTTTAGGGGTAATTTTATAATTACGGTTCCACCCTAATATTTAACTTCATTTTAGATTTTAACGTTAAATCCTAAACGCTAACCTTTCGGCTAGAAACTCCGAGGTAGTTTTTCAAATACGTTTGCTAAAATTAGCTTTCAGCCACGACTAATTATCTCTACTAGTAACCTTTATTTTACTTCCGTCCTCTTCACAGTTCACTAAATTAATAATATTATATTCTTTTCCACTCTTATTGTCAAGGGTAAAAATTGTATTTTTCTATGGATTTTATGAATTTTAATTCTTTAATAAAGAGCCTGCTATACTCACTTACTTGCAATAATCTCACTGCAAATTATTGTTCTTCATTTATCATATAAACATTTCTTCCTGGATATACTAGTCTTATTTTTTTGTCTTCTAGTAATTTCATTATGCTTAAGTTTGCTTTTGTTTTAAACTTTAAGAATTCTTCATAATCTATAATGCTTATATAAAAATATATTGATATTTTTATTGCATCATCAATTATTTCACCTAAATTTACTTGCAACGAATTTGATATTATCTCCGGATTACTATATAAAACTAATTTTATAGAATCTATCAACTCTGTAATTTCTCGTGCTGTAATATCTAATGGCAATCTTAAACTTATATCTATTCTTCTTTTTTCTATTTTTGAGACATTTACTACATATTCGCTTACTATTTTAGAATTTTGTATAGTTATTACTGTGTTTTCTGCTGTTCTAATTTTAGTACTTCTAAATCTTATATCTTCAACAGTCCCTGCATATTCTCCTACTTGTATATAATCTCCTATTTCAAATGGTTTATCTGATATAATAGCCATCCCACTAATTAAATTTCCTACTAATTCTTGTGCTGCAAGTGCAATAAATACACTACTTAATCCCAGTCCTGTAATTAATCCACTTAAGTCATATCCTAAATCTGCTATAATCATAAATCCTGCAATTACATATATCAAAACTGTTATAACTTTACTCATTATACTGATTGTAACTTTATTTTCTGATAACTTTTGATTTTTTTCTATTTTTCTAATTATTTTAGATTCTGGAGATATTATACCTGCTAGTACTCTCGCAGAATTAAAAATTATAAATATCCTTATAACTTTAGAACATAGTATAAACCAGTTGTCTGGTAAATTTAATATTACTAATGCCACATAAATTCCTATACATATAAAAACATATCGTAATCCTTTATATATATCACTATTTTTTAACTTTTCTTTATCGTTTCCTTTGATTTTTAATATTCTCATTACAAATTTAGAAAACAATGAACTCACCATACAAAATATTATGATGATTCCTATTGCGATTAGAACATCTATTAAATTTTTTTCTTGAATATTTTCTATAAAACTTTGTATTTGTTCCATTTTTATTCCTCTTTATTTAAAATATATTTATCTATAAATTTCGCTACTCCATCTTCATTATTTGTTAATGTAGTATAGTCTGCTATTTCTTTTAATTCTTCTTTTGCATTTCCCATCGCAACACTAACACCACATTGTTTAAACATTGCATAATCATTTACTCCATCGCCAAAACATATTGTATCTTCTTTTTTTATTCCTAATTCTTCTATTAGATGATTAATTCCTATTCCTTTGTCTATACCTTTATTGTTAATATCAAAGAAATATACATTTCTTACACTGCTATTTCCTTGGTTTACTATCCAAATATTATCTTGAGCTTCTAATAATTTCTGTATTTCTTTTGATTGTTCGTTTGTTGCAGAATCCAATACTACTTGATATATTTTTTTATTCTTTAATTCTTCTATATTATCTATTTTCTTTTTTTGTATATTTTCTGCTGAGACTGCTATAGAATTTCCATATCTCATTCCTTTTGAATTTAATAAAATCTCTATATTATTTTTTTCGCAATAATCCCATATAAATTTTATTTCCTTATAATTTATTGTACTTTCGAATATTGGCTTTTCTGCTTTATAATCATATACAGATGCACCATTATCGCCTATTACATACTTTGATGCGTTTATTTCTTTTGACAAATCCCATACTGAACTGTTTGTTCTTCCTGTACATAGCACAACATATATTTCTCTTTCTTTTAATTTGTCTAAAATACTTTTCGTATATTCTGTTATTTGCTTTTTATTATTATAGAGTGTTCCATCAATATCAACAAAAATCATCTTCATATTATTCAACTTTGAGCTCAACAACATCACCTCAATTTTATTACTAATATATTCTATAATAATAATTTAAAAAAATCAATTGTTTCTTAATTTTATAAAAAAACTATTGACAAATTTACTTAAATTGTTTAAAATTATATATGCACTGTTTAAGATGATGGTGGATGTAGCGTAGCTGGTTAACGCGTCAGTTTGTGGCACTGAAGACCATGGGTTCGAATCCCATCCTCCACCCCATTTATAAAAAACAATCAGTATGCTTTTAATTTTATATTTATATTGGGCTGTAGCCAAGCGGTAAGGCACATGACTTTGACTCATGCATGCGCTAGTTCGAATCTAGCCAGCCCAACCAAAAATAAGAAACCATAACAAAGTTATGGTTTTTGTTTTTAGTTAGTGTTGTTTAGGTGGTTTATTTATTTTTGTTTTCAATAATTAAAATATATTGTTCAATCTGAAACTGTATTTATCTTCTATATGTTCTAAAGTAAAAACACATTTATCTAATTCTTCTATTGCTTGATTATACTCCTTTGTATTAATTCCACTTTCTAATCCAACTATATATAAATTTACCTTTTCTAATTCATTATGTTCTATATAATATGATAATGTTTCATATCTATTATTCCAACAATACTTTAAATCTTGTATTTTTTCATAAATTACATTTTCTTCTTCTCTACTATTTATATTTTCTTTTATGGTATACAATTCATTTTTTATACTTTCTACACTTTCTTTTGTGTAATTTCCTGTTAATATATTTAATACAATTACACCAATTACAACAACAATACATATTATTATTTCTTTTTTCATATATAGTCTCTATCCTTTCCAAATTTATTTGTTGTCTTTTTTCTGGCAGAATATTTGTCCTTTTCCGTCTAAAGTCACTAATAGTGCTTGTTCTGGGTTAAATCCAAATTTTTGAGTTGCATCTTGCAACCAATTATAATCTTTTCCTATTTTTTTCAAATTTTCTGTCATAATAACTCCATCAATAACTAGATCATATTGTATTCCTTCATATTCTGGCATTATGTTGAAGTCTTCTGGTATAGTGTTTCTTTTATTTGGCTTCTGAATTACTGTTAATTGTCCACTAGTTTCTAATATTGCATATTCTACATCCCCAATATTATTAATATTATTTCCTCTTAACCTCTCTTCTAATTCATTTATTGTAAATCTCTCTTTTATCAACATCTTCTCATCAATTTTTCCTCTATATATAAGTATACTTGGCTTTCCACAAATTATTTCTCTCATTCGCATACTTTTCATATTTATCATAGAAATAATTAAATGCATTATTAATAGTCCAAGAATAGGTATAATTCCATTAGATATTGGAACTCCAGTTTCAGTCATTGGAATTGATGCTAAATCTGCAATCATTATTGCTATTACCAATTCAAATGGCTGAAGCTGACCTATTTCTCTTTTTCCCATTAATCTCATTATAATTAAAATTATTATATATAATACAATTGACCTTACAAATATTACTAACATAATATCTCCTTAAAAACAAATATATTGTTTCAACATTTTTGTATTATCTTTTCCATTTTATTATCAAATTATTCTATCAATTTTGAATAAAATTTTTTTTTAAGTTAATAATATAAATGAGAAATTTGATTTTTCTCATTTATGAATTCGATTTTAGGAGGTAAGCTAAATGGATAACAGTAAGATAGATAATAATACTCAAAGCGGTGCAAGTACAGTTTGGCAAATTATAGGTAGACTTATTGTTGCTGCTATTGTTCTCGGCATTACTGCATTCTTTACACCTGGTTTCTCTATTAATAATATATGGGCTTTAGGCCTTGCTGCTATTGTTTTAACAATAATGGACTATCTAATAGTTAAATTTACAGGGTTACATGCAAGTCCTTTTGGTAAAGGTTTCGTTGGATTTATTCTAGCTGCAGTAACTTTATATTTAACTCAATTCTTTGTTGCAGGATATTCAATATCTTGGATTGCTGCAATAATAGGTGCTTTAATATATGGAGTAATAGATTATTTAATACCTGGTGAACAACAAATGTAATAAAGAAATCCCTCATTTAAATGAGGGATTTCTTATTTTACTTATTATTATATATTCTTATCTTTTCTTTCTGATACATCTTTATCTATTTCTTCACTAGTTTTTACTATTTCTGCTGTTATACCTGATTTATCATCACAGCAATCATCTTCTGCTTTAGGCTTTGCTGATGCTTTTGGTCTTTCATCTATTGCTAATGCATTTCCTATTCCTAGCATTTCTGTTGTCAATCCTAATCCTGTTGCAGCACTTGCAAGTTCTGTTGGCATAAATATTTTTGTAGCTCTTCCATCACTTATTGCTTTTAGAGCATCTAATTTCTTTAAAGTTAAAACTCCTTCGTCTGCACTAGCCTTTTTTAACATTTCAATACCTTCTGCTTCTGCCTTGTATACTAATCTTATTGATTCAGCTTTACCTTTTGCTAATGCTATTTGTGAATCTCTTTCTGCTTCAGCAGCCAATATTTTTGCTTGTTTATCACCTTCAGCACGAGATACTACAGATTCCTTGTGTGCTTCTGCCTCTAATAGTGTCTGACGTTTCTCACGTTCTGCTTTCATTTGTTTTTCCATTGCTTGTTGAATTTCTTTTGGTGGAATTATATTTTTAAGTTCAATACGATTAACTTTAATACCCCAAGCATCTGTTGCTAAATCTATTATATCTCTCATTGTATTATTTATTAAATCTCTAGAAGTTAATGTTTGATCTAACTCCAAATCTCCTATTATGTTACGCAATGTAGTTGCTGTAAGATTTGCTAGTGCCATTATTGGATTTTCAACTCCATATGTAAATAGTTTTGCATCAAAAATTGTATAATAAACTACTGTATCAATTTGCATAGTAACATTATCTTTTGTAATAACTGGTTGTGGAGGGAAATCTGCTACTAATTCCTTTCTTGATACAACATTTGCCACTCTCTCTAATATTGGAATTTTAAAATGTAATCCATTATTCCATGTTGTTTTATAGCTACCTAAAAATTCTATAACATAGCTTTTTGCTTGTGGCACAATTTTAACACTACTAAATATAATTAATAAAACAATTATTCCTAATACTACCCATCCCATATTATATCCTCCTTTAAATATTCTCTTTATAATTATAACATACTTCTCATTTTTCTACAATATTTCATATAATTCATCATTCTTTAAGCGTATTATCTTTTCTTATAAATTCTTTTGCTTCACTATACCCTTTAGCATATAAGAAATCTATCTTACTTGAATCTAATAAAGAAATATGTTTTGTCTTTATTCTTAATATTTTTTCTTGACCAGCTAATTCAAAATTTGATAGTTCATGAGAAAGTATTCTTAATGCTACTTCTAGCACTTCTATTATATTTATATAGTCATCATCTTTTAAATCTTCTTCAAAAGTAACTCCTATAACTTTATCTGCTCCAGCAATTTGTAATTCTTTCCAAGGTGTATTTTCTTTTATTCCTCCATCTATCATTTCATCTGTGCCATATTTAAAAGGCTCAAATACTCCTGGATAACTACAACTTGCTCTTACTACCTTTTCAATTTCAATATCACTTATATATTCCTTTCCATCATTATAACTCCCTCTATTTTGACACGATGAAAAAATATATTTTTTTCCGTTATGTAAGCTCACGCTTGGTATTATCAATGGCATCTTTATTTCTTTTATATTTTTTATTCCTTTTTCTTCGCAAAATTGTTTCATAAGACTTTCAATCTTTTTACCATTGTTTAAACCTTGTATTATAATTTCTCCTTTTGTTATTAGTCCATATATTAATTTAACTATATTCCAAATGCTTATATAGTTTATTTGCTTACTATAACTTCTAAAAATTGAATATATCTGTTCCGGCTTATACCCTATAGCATATAGTGTTGCTACAATACTTCCTGAAGAAGTGCCTGATATATAATCTATTTTAATGTTTTCCTCTTCAAAAGCTTTTAATACTCCTATATGTGCTGCGCCCTTTATCCCTCCTCCAGATAATGCTAATCCTAATTTCATCACAAATCCCTCCTTATTTATACATCTTATTATTTTGAAAAGATTTTTGTGAAAAATATAGAAGGGATAATTTCCCTCCTATATTAGATCTCCAGCTTTTGATTTTCTTGCAATTTTTAGCTTTTCTTTATCTTTTTTAGAAATAGTAAGTTCTTTTATTCCTTCTTTATCACATACTTTTAATTTTACAAATCCACTATATATCATTGGATGCCTCAAAATTCTTTTTCTATCATCTATATTAATTTTTTCTTTACATACTGCAATATACATATATTTTTCATCCTCATATGGAGCATTTCCATCTTTTAGCTCCCTATGTACTTTTGTTCTTTGTACTCTACATGAAAAACTACACCAGTCGCCCTTTGGAATCTCACATTGTTTGTTTCTACATGGTGCTATAATATTTCCTCCTAATTCGATTAATTTATCTTTAGCTTCGATTATATTTTCATATCCTTGCATAGTCCCTGGCTCCACTATTAGTAATATTTTGTTTGTTATATTCCACAATTTTTCTATAACTTTATCTTTTTGTCCATTACTAATTTCATTTAACATATACGAAGTGACTACTAAATCATATTTATTTTGTATATTACTGCTACATATGTCGACTTTATTCCATTTTACCTTTTCCGATAAATTATTATAATGCTCAAAAATAGCCTTTCCAATTTTTTGCATAGATTCTTCTCTTTCAAAGCACTCTATAGTATCTACATCTAATAATTCATTTATAGCAATTGTTGCAGAACCTGTACCTGCTCCAATATCTGCAATATTTTTTATGGTGGGAGCATAAATTTCTAATAAATATTTTAAAGAACTAAAGACTGATGCGTATGTTGCTGGCATTCTTGAAATTGCATAGGCAATTGCTTCTTCCTGACTTCTTAGTAATCTTTTTCCATCTCCTTTATTTTTCCTATAATTTAAACTAATTGCTTTAGCATTATTATATAAATTATTTTTATTTAATGAGTTTAATTCATTCTCTATGTAATTCTTTATTTCAATAGGTAGATCCATTCTTTCTCCTTAATTACAATATTTGTTATATATTTTCTTTAGATTCTTTCTTGTTATGGTTTTATTTACTCCTTCTTTACTAACCTGTATAAATACTTCATCTAAAACTTGCCTTATTTTATCATTTACTTGTTTTCTATTTCTTTCCCTTTCTCTCCAATACTTTAATTCAGTTTCATTGTTCCAATCCTTTCCTGCATATACCATAGATGCTGACAATTTATCACAAATCATTTCAACTGTATATTTGTATGGTATTAATGGTGTTTTTTGAGGTGCATCCTCATCATACCAATATTCTATATGATGCTTATTTCTTGATCTGTGATGCAACCATACATCCGAAAAACCTTCTTCTATTTTTTGTATTGGGATTGGGCTTCTTTTTCCTCCCTGATAATATTTAACAGAATTCCAGAATTCACATGGCATATATTTAGATAAATCATGGACTAGCCCTCTCCATGGTATTCCTGCTTTACAACATAGTTTAAATACCAACCATCTATGTTTATTTACTGTATTAAAATGTTTTATTGTGTTTTTTAATGTAATTTTATATTTTGATTCCATTTTTATCACCGTATATATTTTATAATACATATCCTTTAATTTCAAGTTTAGTATTATATAAATTGTTGTTTTGTTCGATTGCTAAATTTCTTATGAATTGTAGGGGGGTGAGCATTACTTGTCCTAATTTTTGTAATAAATGCATACAAATTATAACTGTAGGGGCGCATTGCAATGCGCCCCTACAGTTATCTTTAAATAGTACATTATTGATAATTATCTCCATTAATTTATATTTTAATACTCACACAAACAAAATAATTTATTTACAGAATCTATGGTTTCCTATTGTAACAGTTAATGGTCTTGACCAAATCCAAGCACTTGTTGCTGTATTTGGGTTAAAATAGTAAATTGCACCATATGAAGGATCCCAGCCATTTAATGCATCTTGTGCCGCTTTAGTTGCTGTTGAATCTGGTGTTAAATTTATCTGTCCATCGCTAACTGCATCAAAGGCTCCTCGTTGATATATAACTCCAGAAACTGAATTCGGAAAAGACGAACTTTTAACTCTATTTAATACTACAGATGCGACTGCAACTTGTCCTGTATAAGGTTCTCCTCTAGCTTCTGAATATACTAACCTGCTCAACAAATTTAAATTACTATTACTACTTGATGCACTTGAACCTGAAGAACTACTCGTTATCCCCATTGCTTTTAAAGTCTGTGTACCAGCAATTCCATCTGCTGTAAGTCCATTTGTTCTTTGAAAATACTTTACTGCTGATAATGTTTGACTACCATATATTCCATCAATATTTCCGTTATAATATCCCCATCTTTTTAATTTTGTCTGTATCTGACTTACTTCTGCTCCTCTTGAACCATATCTAGATAGGGCTATAACATTACTTTCAAATGCTATTATAATTATTAAAAACATAAATATAGTTATTAATATAATTAATTTTCTATTTCTCATATCTCTCACCTTTGTATATTTATTATATATAAATGAATTATAAGAAATCTCCTATTATATAGAAAAATACCTTATTTAGATTTATTTTTTTCCAAATAAGGTATTTTTATTCATTATATTTTATTAAAATATTCCTACTATATTTCCGTTTTCATCAATATCTATGGCTTCTGAAGCTGGTATCCTTGGTAATCCCGGCATTGTCATTATTTTTCCTGTAATAATAACTATAAAACCTGCTCCTGCTTTTAATATTACTTCTTGTACATGTATATTAAATGGTTCTTTACATTCCAAATTGTTTGCATCATCAGAAAATGAATATTGTGTTTTTGCAATACATACTGGCAATTTACTATATCCAATATTTTCAATTTGTCTTATACTCTTTATTGCTTCTTCTGAAAATTCTACATCTTGAGCTCCATAAATTTTACAAGCTACGTCTTTAACTTTTTGCTCTATACTTTCATTTAAATCATACATATAATTTAGCTGTTTTTCTTCTTCACATAACTTAACTACTTTTCTTGCTAAATCTTCTGCACCTGCTCCACCTTTTGCCCATGCTTCAACTAAACTCATTTCCACTCCTTTTTCCTTAAGAGTGCTTTGTAATAAGTTTAATTCTTCCTCTGAATCATCTATAAATCTGTTTATAGCTACAATAACATTTAGTCCAAATTTATTCTTGATATTATCGATATGTTTTAATAAATTGTCCATTCCGTTTTTTAAAGCATCTATATTTTCTTTCTTTATATCTTCTTTTGCAACTCCACCGTGATATTTTAGTGCTTTTAATGTTGCAACACAAACTACTGCATTTGGCTTTATTCCTGCAACCCTACATTTAATATCCAAGAATTTTTCAGCACCTAAATCTGCACCAAATCCTGCTTCTGTAACTGTATAATCTGCTAATTTTAATCCTAGTTTTGTTGCTTTTATTGAATTACACCCATGTGCAATATTTGCAAATGGACCTCCATGTATTAATGCTGGTGTATGTTCTAATGTTTGTACTAAATTTGGTTTTATTGCATCTTTTAATAATACTGTAAGTGCTCCTTCCGCTTTTAAATCTTTTGCATAAATAGGATTATCATCATTATTATATCCTACGATAATGTTACCTATTCTCTTTCTTAAATCATCTATATCTGTAGCCAAACATAGTATAGCCATAATTTCTGATGCAACTGTAATATCAAACCCATCTTGTCTTGGCACTATATTTTTCTCTCCTGAAAGACCACACTCAATTTTTCTTAACTGTCTATCATTTAAATCTACGCATCTTTTCCAAAGAATCTTTTTAAATCCTAATTCATTTCCAAAATAAATATGATTGTCTATTAATGCTGCAAGTAAATTGTTTGCAGAAGTTATTGCATGTATATCTCCTGTAAAATGTAAATTTATATCCTCCATTGGTGCTACTTGAACATGTCCGCCTCCTGTAGCTCCTCCTTTAACTCCAAAAACTGGTCCTAAAGAAGGTTCTCTCAATGCTAATATAGCTTTTTTTCCAATATATGATAAACCATCTGCAAGTCCTATTGATACAGTAGTTTTTCCTTCTCCTAATGGTGTTGGATTAATTGCTGTTACTAATACTAACTTTCCGTTCTTTTTATCTTTTATCTTTTCATATGCATTTTCAGAGATTTTGGCTTTATATTTTCCATATGTTTCTAAATCTTCTTCATCAATATTCAGTTTTTCTGCTATTTTCGTAATGTTTAGTAGTTCTGCATTTCTTGCAATTTCAATATCTGTCATATTTATTCCCTCCTTAATTAAAAAAGGGCAATTCTTAACAAATTGCCCAGGCGTTCGACTATATTTAATAATTAATTTACACTGTGTTAATTCACATTTATCGCCAGTAAATTAATCTTTTATTACATTAGGTTTATTCAGCTACTTCAGTTACTCCCTGATATTCAGCTTTTCCGAAACCTAATATACACATAAATATTGGTTGTAATAAAAATAATCCAACTGCAAATCCTCCACCCTGTCCGAAAACTTTTGATAGATTAATGCAGAAGTAAATTTGTAATCCAAGCAATACTAATATTCCTATAACTGGTATGAAAGCTAATAAATAACAAAGAATTAACCATGGTGAAATTCCTGCCATTTTGTATAGAGTTACCAAATTATAAATTGGAATTAAGCATTTCCATCCTGGTTCTCCAGCTTTTTCAAACATCTTCCACATACCAATTATTTCAACTACAAGTATTGCAATAGATATTAATGAATATACTGCTAAAACTCCTCCTGCAGCTGCTCCAAGATCTGCCATGTCTTCATATGATGAATATGGTGAATAGTATGAATTGTACATTTTTAAGTCTCCCCTTTCTTTTTTTGTGATTTTGAAAATCACTTCGACATAATTTTACATATAAAAATTAATTTTGTCAATATTTTTTATAATATTGCACCTACTACTATTCCAATTAATGCTCCTACAAAAACTTGAATAGGCGTATGTCCTAATACTTCTACTAATTTTTCTTGAACTTGTAATCCTGATAGTCCTGGAGTATTTATTATTTTATTCAATAATTGTGCCTGCTTTCCAGCAGCTCTCCTTATTCCTGCTGCATCATACATAACAACACAAGCGAATATAACGGCTAGAGCAAATATTGCAGAATCAAAGCCTTCATTTCTTCCTATTAATGTAGCTAAAGATGTAACTACTGCTGAATGTGAACTAGGCATTCCCCCTGCTCCTAATATTCTTTTAAAATTAAATTTTTTTTCAGTAACTAAATCCCATATTACTTTAAAACTTTGTATGATTAGCCATAATAAAATTGGTATTCCTATGTATTTATTATTGAATATTACTGATATTTCTTCCATTTTTCTTCCTTCCTATTTTAAGTTTCATCCACCGTTTTATATTCTTCTTCTTTTAATTCTCCACCATCACTTATTAAAATTGTTATTTTTTTTTCAGCTTCATCTAATATTTTTGTACACTCCTTTGAAAGTTTCATTCCTTCTTCAAATTTCTTCATACTTTCATCTAGATTTAGTTCTCCATTCTCAAGTTCTTGTGCAATTTTTTCTAATTCTTTCATCTTATCTTCAAAATTTGTTTTTTCTGCCATTTTACTTCTCCTTTATCTTTTTTCTTATATTATACTATTTAATTAATAATCGCACCTACATCTCCATCTTTAAATCTTAAGTTTATTATATCTTCTTTTTTTATATTATGTATTGAATTTATTGTAGTTCCATCACTTGCTGTTGCTATACAATATCCTCTTGTTAATGTTTTTAGTGGACTTAATGTGTCTAACTTTGAAATCAAACTAATTGCCTCATTTCTAGACTTATTTAATATTTGAGATATGTTTATTCTTAATTCCTGGTTAATTCCATCAATTTCTATATACTTTTCATTTATATGCAATAATGGTTCTGAAAATACTCTACTTTTCATACATTTTTCATATCTTAATCTATTTAATTCTAACTTTTTCTTCAAATCTAATTTATATCTTTTTTCAAATGCTAAAATCTTATCATATATTTCAGATATTTCTGGAACTGCCAATTCTGCTGCTGCAGATGGTGTTGGAGCCCTTAAATCTGCTACAAAATCTGCTATTGTAAAATCCGTTTCATGACCTACCGATGAAATTATTGGTATTTCAGATTCATATATTGCTCTAGCAACTATTTCTTCATTAAATGGCCATAAATCTTCTAATGAGCCTCCTCCACGTGCTATTATTAAAACATCCGCAATCCTATTTTCATTTGCAAGTTTTATTGCATCAGCAATTTTTTCTTCTGCCCCTTGACCTTGTACTGGTACAGGCAGAAGTCTTATATATACATTAGGATTTCTTCTTGTTGAGACATTTATAATATCCCTTATTACTGCTCCAGTTTGTGATGTTAATACCCCTACTATCTTTGGCATATAAGGTATTTTCTTCTTGTGTACGTCATCAAATAATCCTTCTAATTCTAATTTATTCTTTAACTCATTATATTTTGTATATAAATCACCTAATCCATCTTCTTGCATAGCTTTACAATATATTTGATAAACTCCATCTCTTTCAAATACTGATACTGTTCCTAATATTCTTACCTTCATTCCATCTTTAGGTACGAAGTTTAAATGTGCTGTATAAGATTTAAACATAATGCACTTTATAAGCGAATTTTCATCTTTTAAAGTAAAATACATATGTCCTGTATAATGATGTTTAAAATTTGAAATTTCTCCTTTTACTAATATATTATTTAAATATTCATCTCTATCGATTTTATCTTTAATATATTGATTTAATTTTGTTACTGTTATTGCTTGATACTCCATTTTTATTATCATTCCTTTTTGAAAAACAAATATATATTAGTAATATTTTATTTATTATTTTTATTTACAATACTAGCTAATACTCCATTAACAAATACTTTGGAATTATCATTTCCATATTTCTTCGCTAATTCTACTGCCTCATTTATCGCAACTTTAAATGGAATATTTGTATTATTAATTTCATATATTGCTAGTTTCAGTATAACTAGATCTATTTTTGAAATTCTTTCTATTGTCCATTTACTTGCTAAATTTTCTGATATTGCTTTTGATATATTTTGTTCTTCCTCATGAATTCCATTTATTGTTTTTTTTATGTATTCTATGTCTTCTATGTCAGTTATCTGATTTTCCTCTATATAGTAATTAATTGAATCTTCAATTTCATCCTTGTAAAATTCTAAACTATATAGTAATTTAAATGTTTCTTCCCTCAATCTTGACCTGTTCATTATTTTATTCCTTTCTATTCTATCTCATCATCATTTTCTTCTGGTTTTTGTGGAACATTTATAATATTTTTAATTTTAACATTTACTTCATTTACATCTAAATCAGTTGCTTGCTTTACAACCTCTTTAATTCTATTTTGTAAATTTGAATTTAAGTCTTTTATAACTGTGTTTTGTAGTATTTGTAATTCTACTACAATAGCAATGTTATTTTTACTATCTATCAATACTTTTGTTCTTGCGTCTTGAATATTTGAGAAGTTTTTTACTACACTATTTGCAAGTCGCTCTATTGTATCTTTTGAAATTAAGAGTTTTCCATCCTCGTTTTCTATTAAAACTCCTTCTCCCATTTTATCTTTTCTCTTTCCTTCTGTATCTACTGCTTCTTTTTCTCTATAACTATTAAATAGCATTGATTTTATAGATAATATAATGAATATTATACTTATCGCAAATACTGTATTATATGCACTACTATTATTTAGCATATCTGTTATAAGATATATTATTGTTTCTACTTTAGCCCATCCGAATATTAATAAAATTGCTACTATTGATTCAATTAATATTATTAAAGAATATATATATAATATTATTCTATCAACTACTTTCATAACTATCTTCCTTTCTTTCTTTTAAAATTTTTATAATTTTTCATATTTAAAAATTGACTTTATAAAATTTTAATATGTTTCTAAAAAGAAAGAGATAAAAATATCTCTTTCTTTGCACACATATATGTGTCATTAAACTGTAGTGCATTTAAATTCAATTATTCTTCGGTTTGATTCTCGGTTTTTTCTTCAACTTTTGCAATTTTTTCTTCAGCTTTTGCATTTTTTTCTTGAGGTGTTTGTACTCCCTGCACATGAACATTTACTGAAACTACTTCTAAACCAGTCATTTCTTTTACAGATTTTTTAACTCTGCTTTGTATTTCAAATGCAACATCTGGTATCCTTGATCCATATTCAACAATTATATTTACATCTATCTTTGTCTCTTTACCTGCAACTTCAACTTTTATTCCCTTTGCTAAATTCTTTTTACCACTTAATGCTTCTGTAATTCCTCCTGCAAATCCTTTTGCCATTCCTGCAACACCTTGTACATCAGATACTGCGACTCCTGCAATCACAGCAACAACATCATCAGAAATTTCTACTCCTGAATCGCTATTTTCTTCCTCAACTTCATTTATTATTATCTCATCGTTATTTTCTTCTTCATTTTCCATTCCACTGATCCTCCTAAAATTTTAATATAATATAAGTATATCAATTTATATTATATTTTACAACTATTTTTTTATTTTTTTACAATGATTTTTATTTATGGTTACAACAAATTTTTACAAAGTATAATTACTTTTTTTACAATATCCTTGATATAATTATGACTATTTATATTCAAAATAATATGTAATAAAATCAAAAAACACATCCAATAAGTTAACTGCTTAATACTACAGTTAACTTATATAATAGATGTGTTTTTAAGTACATATATTTTCTTATATATATGTAAATATAACATGTGTATTTCTAATATTATGCTATGTAAAATATTGATGAAACAACTGTTAATATAGCAAAAAGTATTGCTAAAATAATTGTCCATCTTTTCATTATACCTTCTTTAGTCTTTCCTTTATTTTGATTATAAAAATTATTTGTTGATGAACCTGTGATAGTTGCTGAAGCTCCTGATTCATCCTTATTTTGAATTAATGTTAATACTATTAATGCAACACATACTACTGCATAAATTGCTAATGATAGATATTTTAATACTGTCATAATGATACATCCTTTCTTATTCGTTTGTTCTAATTTTAAATTAATTTACTTTGATATTCTAACACACTTTTTTATAAAATGCAAACTTTTTTTTCAAAACTCTTGTATTTTTTTTAATTTTATGTTAGACTATTATTTAGCAATTTATTTTACGATTATTGGAGGTGCAATTAAAATGGCAAAATGTGCAATATGTGATAAAACAGTTAGTAATGGAAATCAAATTAGTATAGCTCGTTCTCACGTAAGTCGTAGAGCTCCTAGAACATGGAAACCAAATTTGAGAACTGTTACTACTATAGTTAATGGTCAACCAAAAAAGATTAAAGTTTGTGCAAAATGCTTACGTTCTGGAAAAGTTACTCGAGTTAGCAAATAATTTTTGATAAAGTTTTAGTTTTGCAAATTTCTTTTAATGATAAAAAAATTATAGGACACGTAACCGTGCCCTTTGTTTTTGTAGCTCTTATAAAGAGATTATCCTATGTATTTAACATTGTAAAATTAATCTTTAATTCCAAATATCAATTTTACAAATCCTCTCAAGAATTTGGGAACTTTTTTTACAACTATAGTCATTATATCACTCCTCTCTTAGTAGTACTCATTTAGCATGAAAGCCATATTAAACCTACAACTACTACAGCTACTCCAATAATGAATAGCCAACCAGTTATTGGAAGTAACAAGACTAGTAGAACTCCTAATCCAAATCCAATCATACAAACTGCTAAAGTTTTTCTTAAAAATTTTAACATTACTATACTTCCCTTCTTGAGGTATTATTATATATTAGATTTTCTGCTAATTACATTTTGCAAAATTTGATTTTTTAGTAATTTAATATGTTAAAAATATTATTTATGTTTAAATGTAATTTACTTTATTACCTCCACATAATATATTATATTTAATTTACGTAAAAAGGTTACAGTTCTTATAATTTCTATCTTGTTATTTTAAAGGAGTAAATATTATGAATACACATCTTATAGATTTAATAAATATTATGAAAAATACATATCCAGACGCTACTTGTAGTTTAGATTTTAATAATCCTTTTGAATTAGTTGTTGCTGTTATGCTTTCTGCCCAATGTACTGATGAAAGAGTCAATAAAACTACTCCTGCTCTTTTTAAAAAATATAATACTCCTGAAGATTTTTCAACAATTGATTTGTCTGTATTAGAAGAATTTATACATCCATGTGGTTTTTATAAGAATAAAGCTAAAAATATAAAGGCCTGTGCTCAAAAAATAGTTAATGAATTTAATGGAGAAGTGCCCCAAAATATGGAAGATTTATTAACTCTTCCTGGTATTGGTAGAAAAAGTGCTAATGTTATTCTTTTAGAAGTTTTTGGGATTGCAAATGGAGTTGCTGTAGATACTCATTGCAAAAGAATTTCAAATAGAATAGGTCTATCTTCTCATTCAGATCCTTTAAAAATAGAAAAAGATTTAATAAAAGTTTTTCCTAAAGAATATCTAAAAGATGTTAACCACTTATTTGTATGGCATGGCAGAAAAACTTGTACAGCCAGAAATCCAAAATGCTCTGCATGTTCTATAAATAAATATTGTAATACTTGGAATAATTTTCAAGAAAAATAGTATACTATTTATTTGAGGTGATACTTTTGACAAACATAAATTGTTCTTCTAATTGCATTTATCAGAAAAATGGTAAATGTTGCTTTGAAAATGTGTCTACACAGAAAGTCACTCCAAATTTGAAATGTGCTTACTTTTTTGAGCAAAATCCAAAAAACTAGAATTCGTATAAACGAATTCTAGTTTTTTTATAAAGTAATTAATATTTATTCAGCACTTGCTTGTTCTGTTGTATTTTCTAGTTTTTTATTAGCTATAATATTTCTAACTATTAGTCCTATTCCCATTGTTAATATAACAAAGCTCAATAATCCTCCGACAAAAGGTAACTTTTGTAAAATCCACACAACTAAAGCTATACCCGCTAATGTTAAAATTTCTAAAGCCTTGTTTTCTTTAATTGGTGCAACTTTTGATTTTATAATATCTAAAATTGATATTGAAAATACGGCTGAACTTATATATATAATTCCAAAAATCATATACCAAGCAATTATTGTTATTGCACTTCCAAATGAAGTAACTAAAAGCATGAAAGATATTACTATTGCAAAAACGATTGCTACCCATGATACTAATCCTACTATAAAAGGTAATATTGTCTTTTCTTTTAAATCTTTTCCCACTCTCTCTACAAATTTTGGTGCTATTAATATTAATATAAAATATATTACTAATACATATACGATAGAAGTAACTGCACTTGATGCATATTGCATTATTCTTTCTTGCATAGATACTTCATTTTCTGTCTTTTCAATTAGATTAAATTTTATTTCTCCGTATGTAACAACATCTTGTAATCCATCAACTTCTTTTTCACTTGAATAGTTAAAATCTCCACCAAGTAATAATGAATTTGCATCATCTTTAACATCTATATTATATGCTGTTAGATAAACATCTCTATAAATATTTCCTCTTAATTTAGCCTCTTGTGATATAACTCTAATATCTCTGCTTACATACGCATGTTGCATCATTTCAAATTTATCTGTAAGTCCATAAACATCATACACAGCTCCATTTATTTTTACTTCTGGTGCCATTATATACAATGAATCACATATATTTGAATCTTCAGTAAATTCAACAGTTCCATTTGCTATAATGAAAACTGAACCATTTACTGCTCCTGAAAATTTTAAATCCCCATTTACAAATATATATGCATTCCCATCAATTATTTTGTCCATTTCATAATCTTGGCCCTCAAATACATATAAGTCATTTTGTGTTATATCATAGTCTTGTAAACTTGTATCATAATTAGAATCATCATTTCCACTTAAATCTGTATTTGATATAAGATTTATTTCATCATCAGTTGACGTTGTAGATTCAACTTTGTCTGTATTTATTGCATCAGTATTTGTAGCTGTTCTAGGTTGAATTTCACTTGCATAACACAATGTCCCTATTAATGATATTAAAATTGCCATTATCATCATTATTATGCTAATTCTTTTTTTCATTTTTATCTCCCCTTTTTAATAATTTTACTTAAAATTATACTATCATATTGTTAATTTTTATGCAATATTTTTTTGTCTATTTTTTTAACTCTGATATTACTTTCTTATAATCATTTGATTTAATAATTGAAGTACCTGCAACTAAAATGTTTGCACCAGCTTCTTTTAACAGCTCTGCATTTTCTAAATTAATTCCTCCATCTACTTCTATGTCTATTTCTATATTATTAGTGTTTATGTATTGTTTTAGTTCTTTTACTTTTTCTATCATCTCTGGTATTAATTTCTGTCCTCCATAACCAGGTTCTACAGTCATAATTAATAGCATATGTATAAATGGTAAAAACTCATATATTTCTTGTATATTCGTGCTTGGCTTAATAGCAATTCCTACTCTTGAATTATTTTCTTTGATAAAATTTATTAGTTCAAAAGCTTCTTCTTTAGATTTTATAGCCTCTATGTGAAACGTAATTATATTAGGTTCTAAATCTATATATTCTTCTACATAATCTTTAGCTGAATATGTCATCAAGTGCACGTCTAGTGGGGTATTTGAAATTTGTCTTATTGTAGTAGCATATTCTTTCATTATTTTGCTGGTATCATTTGTCACAAATTTTCCATCCATCACGTCAATATGAAAATAATCTGTTTTTGCTGTTTCTAAATTATAAAATGTTCGTGTAGCCTTATCTTTTTCCACGCTTAATATTGATGTAGATAGTTCTACCATTTTTTATGTTCCTCCTTATATTTTAAATCTTCATATATTTTTACATATCTATTATATCTACTTTGTGATATTCTCCCTTCATCTATTGCCCTTTTTATTCCACATTTTTCTTCTTTGATGTGTGAACATCCCTGATATTGACATTCTTTTATATAATCTCTAAATTCAATAAAATATTTATCTACATCTATTGATTCAATCTCATCAATATCAAATGTAGAAAATCCCGGAGTATCAACAAAATATATACCGTCTTGTATTTTATAAAGACTTGTAATTGTTGTTGTATTTTTTCCTTTCTTATTTTTTGAGCTAATCTCACCTGCTATAGTTACATTTTCATTTAGGATAGCATTTATAATAGATGATTTACCAACTCCAGAATTTCCAGAAAGAGCTATGATTTGGTTTCCTAATTGTTTATTTAACACTTTATTTACTACATCTTGTATACCTTCTCCTGTCAATGCATTTGTTATCACTACATCATATCCAATGTCAGAATATTCTTTTTTTATTTGTTGTGCTAAATTTTTATCTAAATCATCCTTATTTATAACAATTATAGGTTTAATATTAAGATATTCAGCAAAAATTAGTTGTTTATCTAACATTAATAAATCAGGTTTAGGTAATTTAGTAGAAATCACACATATCAAATTTGTTAAGTTTGCTACTTTTGGTCTCCTCGAAAAGTTTCTTCTATCAACTACCTTCTCAATTACTGCTTTACTAGTTTCCTTATCTATAATTTCAATCTCTACATTGTCACCAACTGTAGGCGTTATATCGTTCTGTTTAAATTTGCCTCTAGCTGTACATTCATAATTCTTATTATTTGATTCAATATAATATGTATTTGTTATATTTCTTATTATTAATCCCCTTTGCATTTATTCTCCTATTCATTTAACGTTGAAAATAGTTTATTATTAAGTTCTTTTTATAATTTTTTTAAACAATATTTGGCAAAAAAGAAAGAGATTTTATCTCTTTCTTTTGAGCCATGAAAATCCGCTTTCAGTTATAGAATAAACTCTTAATTATTCTATTGTTATTGTTGTTTGTTGATTCAAATTTATTGTTGTTGTTTTCTTTACAACGTCATCAACATATACTTTTATTGTTAATGTTCCTTTTCCAGTAACTGATGCAGAAATATTAGTTGTATCTTGTGATATTTTCTTTGAATAAATAGTATCTGAATCTGCTACTATTTTTACGTCAGACATTTTAGCTATTTTAGTTATCTCTCCAGTTTCTTCATCTTCTTTTTCTGTATATTCAATACTTGATCCTAATAATGATTTTAGATTTAATTTTATTGTTCCTGTGATAAGTTCTTCTATTTTATTTACAGTTATAGTAATTTTTGATCCTTTTTCTACAGTCTCTCCAGCATCAACACTTTGTTTTAGTACAATTCCATTATCTTTAGTAGTATCTTCTGAATTTAAAACTGTTGCTAATGTTAAACCTGCTTCTTCAATTAATTTTTTTGCTTCTGCTTCAGTTCTTCCTACCACATTTGGAACTAAACTCTCTTCTACTCCTGTACTTACAGTTATTGTAACTGTTGAACCTGCACCTACTTCTGTATTTTCTGGAACATCTTGACTAATTACATATCCTGCCTCGATTTTCTTACTTGGTTCTTCTGCTATAACTACTATTAAGTCTTCATTCTCAAGTAATTCTACAGCTTCTTCTTGTGTTTTTCCCACAACTTTAGGTACTTTTACAATCTTTTGTCCTAAACTTACTATTACATTAATTGTTGTTTTTTCTTTTATTTTATAATTTTCTCTATATATTGGGTCCTGAGAAATTATTTTTCCTTCTTCAACTTCTGTATCATATCTTTCTTCCTTAACTTCTATTTGAATTTTTGATTCTTCTACTTTAGTCTTTGCTTCTTCGACAGTTAAGCCTGTTAAATCAGGAATTAAAACATCTTTAGGTGTTGTCATATCAATTGCAAAGCTCGTTATTGTTATCGTTAAAATAAATAATATTATTAGACCTATTATTGTTGAAGCCACTTTATGTCTTCCTATGAAGGCAAAAAATTTATTATTTTTCTTTTCCATATTTTTCTCCTTTTCTTTTACCTTATCTTCAATTGGCTTTGTATAAATAGTTGAAATTGTTTGAGTAGGATAATCTCTTACTTCCTTATCTATATTTACAAAATCTGTATCAGGATGCTTTAGTGCCATACTTAAATCTCTTAACATTTCACCTGCATTCTGATATCTTAAACTTGGATCTTTTTGCATTGCCTTTAGTATAATTTTGTTTACAGCTGTTGGAATTGCTGGATTTATCGATATTGGTTCTTTTGGTTGCTCTTGAATATGTTTTAAAGCAACTGAAACTGGAGTATCTGCATCAAAAGGAACTTTTCCTGTCAACATTTCATACATAACTACGCCTAAAGAATATAAATCTGATTTCGCATCTGTTATTCCGCCTTTTGCATGTTCAGGTGAAAAATAATGTACAGATCCCATAGTAGTTCCAAATGCTGTAATTGTTGAATTTGAGACTGCTTTTGCGATCCCAAAATCTGTGACCTTTGCCATTCCATCTTCTGTGATTATTATATTGTGAGGCTTAATATCTCTGTGTATAATATTATTCTTATGTGCTGTTTCTAGTGCCGATGCTATTTGTATTGCAACATTTACACACCATTTCCATGCAAGGGCTCCTTCTGAAACTATAATTTCTTTTAATGTTCTTCCTTTTATTAATTCCATTACTATATAATATAAATTTCCTTCATGTCCAACATCATATACAGATACTATATTAGGATGTGTCAGGCTAGCAACTGCTTGTGCTTCTGTATTAAATCTTTTAATAAATTCATCATCTGTGGTAAATTCATCTCTCAATATTTTTACAGCTACGTATCTATTTAGTACATGGCATTTTGCTTTGTATACCATTGCCATTCCGACCATTTCCAATTTGTTCAATTATTTCATATCTATTATCTAATAATCTACCTTCTAGACCCATCTTAAACCTCCTAAGATTCTTAATCTGCAATATAATTTACATCTTTAATATAACTACTGTTATGTTATCTATTCCTCCTGCTTCATTTGCCTTTTCAATTAAGCTATCTACTATATTATCAGATTCTTGTGTTACAATTTCTTGTACCTCTTTTATTGGTACCATATTTGTTAGCCCATCTGTATTAATTTCAATAATATCACCAACATATATGCTTCGTTCTATCACATCAGGTTCTACAATTGGTGTACATCCTAAAGCCTTCATTAACATATTTTTTTTAGGATGATGTTCAGCTTCTTTTGGTGTTATTGTGCCTTCATTTACCAGCTCTTGCACATAACTATGGTCTTCTGTAAGTTTTTGCATTACTCCTCGTCTAATTCTATATATTCTACTGTCTCCAATATGTCCTATATACAATCTATCATCTATAATCAGACATATTTCCATCGTTGTTCCCATACCTGTCAATTGTTCATCTTCTTGCGATTTTTCATATACAGCTTTATTTGCACATTGCATTGCATTATATATCATCTGCATTATTTCACTTTTGTCTTCTTTTGCATTTTCTATATTGTCTTCTATATATTCTTTTACTATTTTTGTCGCCATCTCACTTGCAATCTCTCCGCCGTTATATCCGCCCCATTCCGTCTGCGACAATAAACAGCTTTAACTCATTTTGGCTCGCATAGTAATAGTCTTCGTTCTTTTCTCTAACTCTTCCTACACTCGTACCTGAAAAAATTCTCATCTGTTGCCTCCTTCTTTTCTCCTCAACTGCCCGCAGGCAGCATCTATGTCGTCTCCAAGTTCTCTTCTTATTGTAGCTACTATTCCGTGATCATTTAAATAATCTCTAAATTTCATAACATTTTCATTAGTGCTTGTATCAAATTTTCCGTTTTCTATTTTATTAATTGGAATCAAATTAACATGACACAACATTCCTTTTAAGAGCTTTACCAAAGATTTAGCATCATCTAAATTATCATTATTCTCTTTAGCTAAAGCATACTCAAAAGATATTCTCTTATTAGTTTTTTGTATATAATAATTACAAGCGTTCATCAATTCTTCTATACTATATTTGTTATTTATAGGCATCATCTTACTTCTTTTTTCATTAGTAGTTGCATGCAAAGATATTGATAAAGTACATTGTAAATCCATATTTGCAATTTCATATATCTTTGGAACTACTCCACATGTAGAAACACTTATATGTCTAGCTCCTATATTTAATCCTTTTTGATTATTAATAATTTTTATTGCATTTAAAACATTATCAAAATTATCAAAAGGTTCTCCTATTCCCATAAATACAACATTAGATATTTTTATTCCTGTATCTCTCTGAACAGCTAAAATTTGTTCGGCAATTTCTCCAGCTGTTAAGTTTCTGATAAATGCTATTCCTGTTGATGCACAAAACTTACACCCCATTTTGCATCCTACTTGTGAAGATACACATATGCTGTACCCATGTTTATATTGCATAAGTACTGTCTCTATTGCATTTCCATCTAATATATCAAATAAATACTTTTTTGTCCCATCGGCAGATTCCTGTTTTTTTATAATCTTAAATATATCTAAAGTATAATTTTGTTTTAATTTTTCTCTTAATTCTAGTGAAAGATTTGTCATGTCACTAAATTCAGTAACATTTTCTACATATATCCATTTAAATATCTGTTCAGCTCTAAATGGTTTTTCTCCAATTGATATCATTTCTTCTTTTAATTCATCTAAATTATAATCTTTGATATTTTTCATACAATCCTTCATTCTATTTTAATATATTTCCTTTATACCACAAATGAAAATTTTTTTCAATAGATTTTTATATAATTTCCACAATGCTATCTATTAAGTAATCTATTTCTTCTTTTGTATTTTCTCTGCCTAAAGTTATTCTTAATGTGCCTTCAGCTTGCTCATTATTTAATCCTATTGCCATTAGCACATGAGATGGCGTAGCCTGACCAGTATTACAAGCAGAACCGGCAGAAGTACAAATTCCCCTTTCATCTAGTTTTAATAATAATTCTGTACTATCTTCTCCTGGAAAAGAAATATTAATATTACCAGGTAATCTATCTGTCATTGAACCATTAATTTTCATATTCTGAATTTTACTTTGCAATTTTTCTATACAATATTCTCTTAATTCTATTAATTTTTTATTATGTTCTTTTATATTTTTATATGCAATTTCTATAGCTTTTCCCATTCCAACAATTCCTGCTACATTTTCAGTACCTGCTCTTTTTCCCTTTTCTTGATGTCCTCCATCCTGTATTTGCTTAAATTCTATACCATTCTTAACATATAATGCTCCTACCCCTTTAGGTCCATAGAATTTATGTGCAGACATTGATAGTAAGTCTATATTCATTTCTTCTACATCAATTTCAATATTTCCTATAGCTTGAACTGCATCAGTATGAAATAAAACTTTATGAGTTCTTGCTATATTTCCAATTTTCTTTATCGGTTCAATCGTTCCTATTTCATTATTCGCTGTCATAATAGAGATTAAAATAGTGTCATCACTTATTGCGTTTTCTAATTCTTCTAAACTTATCTTTCCTTCTTTATCCACATTTAAATATGTTATTTCAATTCCTTCTTCTTCTAATGTCTTACAAGTGTTTAAAACAGCATGATGTTCTATTTTTGTTGTAATTATATGCTTTTTTCTTCTTGTGTTCGCATAAGTAACTCCTTTTATTGCTAAATTATCACTTTCACTTCCACAACTTGTAAAATATATTTCCTTTGGCTGTGCATTTATTACTTTTGCTATTCTTTGTCTTGCTAAATCTATTGCCATTTTATTTCTTCTTCCAATAGTATATGCCGAAGACGGATTACCAAAACTATATGAAAAATATGGTAACATTGTTTTTAACACTTCTTCATTCACAGCTGTCGTCGCTGCATGATCAAAATAATATATTTTGTTCATAAGTATCCTCCTAATATTAGTATATTAGCATTTAATTTTTTAAGAACAAAAAAGGATGCTTTATGCATCCCCCTTTTTATTATTTATTCTTTTTTTCTTTGTTTATCTGCCTTTGTCTTGCTATTGCTAGTGTATTATTTGGTACATCTTCTGTAATTGTAGATCCTGCTGCTACTAAAGTTTCATCTCCAATATTAACTGGAGCAATAAAATTAACATTTGAACCTATAAAAGCATTATTTCCAATTACAGTTTTGTATTTACTCTTTCCATCATAGTTACAAGTAATTGTTCCACATCCTACGTTAACTTTTTCCCCAATTTCACAATCACCCATATAACTTAAGTGAGGTACTTTAGTTCCTTTTCCTATAATTGCTTTCTTTAATTCTACAAAACTTCCAATTTTTACATTATCTGCAATTCTACATTCTTCTCTAATGTAAGCATTAGGACCAATTTCACAGTTTTTACCGATCTTTACTCCTGATTTAATTGTAGTATTAGGATGAATAACTGTATCTGTTCCTATTTCAACATCGTCATATATGTATGTAGAATTCATATCTTCGATAGTTACTCCTTTTTCCATTAATTCTGTATTTATTCTTATTTTTAAAACTTGTGTAACTAGTTCTAATTGTACTCTATCATTTACACCTAATATTTCTGTATTATCGTCTACAATTACAGCTCCTGTTTTTAATCCCTTCTCATTCATTATTTTTATAACATCTGTTAAATAATATTCTTTTTGTGCATTGTTATTATTTATTTTTTGAATAGCTAATGTTAATTCCTCTATATCGAAACAATAAACTCCTGCATTTATTTCATTTATTAGTATTTGTTCTTCGTCAGCATCTTTCTCTTCAACAATAGACTTTATATTTCCTCCAATATCTCTAATTATTCTTCCATACCCCATTGGATTTTCATAAATAGCAGTCAAAATAGTTGCATACTCTTTATTATCTATACTTTTTTGTATTAAGTTTTTTAAAGTTGTTGGTCTTAAAATTGGTACATCTCCACATAAAATTACTACTTTACCTTTTCTACCTTTTAATAAGGGAAGTGCTTGCTTTACAGTGTCTCCTGTACCTAAAAGTTCTTCTTGATATGCATACTTAACAGAATCTTTCAAAACCTCTTCAACTTGTTCTCGTTTATGTCCAACTACCGTTATAATTTCGTTTATTCCTGCTGCTCTTGCTATATTTACAACTCTTTGTACCATTTCTTTTCCATATACTTTATGTACGCATTTTGCTTTTTCAGTTTTCATTCTAGTACCTTTTCCTGCTGCCATTATTATGCCTATTACATCTTCCATAATTGTAATCATTCCTCCTTATATTACTCTGTATAATATATTGTCTATTGTTTCTAATTATTCTATATTGTTGATAAATATTGTACAGCTTCTATTTCTCCTTGTAAATACCATAATGCATTTCTTAATATTTTCACATCCACTAATTTTCCAACTAGTTCGCTATCTCCTTTAAAGTTAACCACTTTATTTGTTTCTGTTCTACCTGTCAACATTTGCTCATTATTTTTACTAGTACCTTCGACTAAAACTTTTTGCTTTGTTCCAACATACTTTTCACCATTTTCATTTGTTTGACTTTCCACTAAAGCCTTTAATCTATCAAATCTTATATGTTTTATTTCTTCTGGTATTTGGTTTTCCATCATATCCCCAGGTGTTCCAATTCTTCTTGAATATATAAACATATATACTTGTTCATAATTCATTTTTCTAACTACATCTAATGTATCTTCAAAGTCTTGTTCTGTCTCTCCTGGAAATCCAACTATAATATCAGTTGAGAATACTATTTCTGGTATCTCTTTCTTTATTCTCTGTGCCAATTCTAAATATTGCTCTTTTGTATATTTTCTATTCATTGCTTTCAGCACTTGTGTGCTTCCTGCTTGTAAAGGTAAATGTATAATCTTACAAACTTTATCACATTCTTTAATTGCTTTTATAACATCATCTGTAAAGTCCTTTGGATGTGGTGAAACAAATCTTATTCTTTCTATCCCATCAATTTTATTTACATCGCGCAATAAGTCTGCAAATTTATAATTTTCTCCTCCATTATATGAATTTACATTTTGTCCCAGCAAAGTAATCTCTTTATATCCTTGTGCTGCTAAACACTTTACTTCTTCTATGATATTTTGTGGTTTTCTGCTTCTCTCTCTTCCTCTAACATATGGTACTATACAGTAACTGCAAAAATTATTGCATCCATACATTATTGTAACAGATGCTTTTAAATTATCATCTCTCTTTATAGGAATTCCCTCATATATCTCTCCATCTATATCTATAACATCTTCTATTCTTTTTTTATCTTTTAATGCATTATATAAGTCTTCTGGAAATTTATGTAGTGTGTGTGTTCCAAATATTATGTCAAAGTAAGGATAACTCTTTCTTAATTTTTCTTGAATATGTTTTTCTTGCATCATACATCCACCAATAGCAATTATTGTTCCTTTTTCTTCTTTAACTTTTTTTAATTCTCCTAGCTTTCCAAATAATTTATCTTCTGCATTTTCTCTAACACAGCAAGTGTTCATAACTGCTAAATCAGCTTGTTTTGATTCGTCTGTTCTAGAATACCCCATTTTTTCTATCATTCCACAAATTTTTTCGGAATCATTTTCATTTAACTGGCATCCCATTGTAATTATACTATATGTCAAAGATTTGCCTTTGTTTAATTCTTTTACTTTTTCTATAAATTTATTTTGATATTCTATATTTTTATCTACTTCCACTGTAAACTTTTTTCCTTTCAATAAATATGTTCCATATTCTATCATACTTATATTATTTTTTCAACTTTTATAATTTACATATTTATTTTGCTAATAAATATAGATATCTTCATACACTAATAACAGTTCTTATATTATGTATTTCTTATTGTATTCTTTGAAAATTTGGTCCTACCGGATATACCGGTCTCTTTGATGGTCTTCTTAATAGTTCCTTTATTATTAAAATTTTAATCAAATCTCTTAACATATAATTATTCTGTCTAGTTTCTTCCACTTTTCTAACACTTTGTGAATTACTTGTTCTTACTTCAGTACCATTCTTCTTTGCATCATTCGAGCTCCTTGTTTCTTCTGACATTGCATTGTATACTTCATCAGTCATACTATTTATCATTTCTTCATTTATAACTCCATTAGCTCTCATGCATACCTTTTGTACCATTGGTTGTATCATCTTATATATGTCTGGATATAAACTTTCTAAATTCATATTTTCATAGTTGTTATATCTTGGCATTTCATATATATCTTGTTGAATCTGATATGTATTTTGAGGTCTAGGACTATATCCTAATACATTTCTCATATATTCTTCATAATTTGAATTACACATATAATTATCCCTCCATATTTTATTCTCATATATCTTATTCTTTATTATTTTAAATTGTTAATATTGATTTTTTTTTATATTATGCTATAATGTTTTATGTTGCGCTCAAGAGCAAACTTTAAGATATATGGAGGTAAAAATTAATGACCCAAGAACAGATTCATTTTATCGAGGATTTTCAGGAAAATTTTATAACGCCTGTTCAAAACATTTTAAAAGGGCGGAATGATACTGATCCTGAAAATGATGAACTTATTACTACCATCGAGGAAATACTTGAAAGTTTAAGTGTTGTAGCTGAATCTAATGGCGAGTTTAAGGTCTCATATGCATGTAGAGGTAAACCCTGTTCAGATTTCTATACACTTAATGAATCTGTAGAACCTGTTAGCTATTCACTTTGGGAGATACTTAAATATTTGGGACTTTATGCTTCAAATTGTAATGTATTTAATGACAAAGTCAATAATTTGAAGCAAGGTATCAAACAATTACTAGATATTATTAATCCTTTAGAGAACAGTGAGCATTCTAATTAACCTAAAAGGTGGAGTTGAAATTTTATTTCTCTCCACCTTTTGGTATATATTTTATTTTATATTATTTACCAATTCTTTAAACTTTTGACCACGCTCTGCAAAATTTTTAAATAAATCAAAACTTGCACTTGCTGGTGAAAACAATACTACTTGCCCATTTTTAGCAACTTTGTATGCTATCTTAACAGTATCTTCTAAACTTTCACATACATAGGTTTCTATAGTTTTATTTTGAATTTCCGCTTCTGCTTTTACGGCATAGAATATTTTATCAGCTGTCTGTCCCATTAAAATAAGCGTTTTGACTTTATCTAATATTGGTTTTGCAAGCGGTTCATATTCTAAATGCTTATCATATCCTCCTGCAATTAAAATAATTTCTTCATCAAATGAATTTAAACCTGCTATTGTTCTAGTAGGACTTGTTCCTATTGAGTCATTATACCATTTGACCCCATTTAATTCTCTTACTAATTCAAGTCTGTGCTCTACTCCAGCAAAATTTGAAATTACATTTATTTGTGTTTCTGTATCTACTAAAGATGCAGTTGCTGCTATAGCCGCACAAGAATTTTCATAATTGTGAGTTCCCCTTAACTTTATATTTTTAACATCAAGTATATGTCTTCTCACTCTATCTTTACATTCTTTAATTTTTCCGTCATCTAAAATTATTCCATCTGACAACTTTTCTTTACTGCTGAAAAATATTACCTTGCCATTCGCCTCTTTTGCAAATTCTCTCGTAACTTCATTATCATAATTTAAAACTAAAATCCCATTACTGTCTTGATACTTAAAAATGTTCTTTTTAGCTTCAATATATTCCTCATAATCTTTATGTATATTTAAATGATTTGGAGTTATATTAGTTATCACAGCAATATTAGGACTAATTTCCATGTCCATTAATTGAAAACTACTCATTTCAAGAACTACTATATCTTCAGGCATCATTTCTTCTATTTTAGTAAATAATGGTGTTCCTATGTTTCCACCCAGATAACACTTATAGCCTTTTTCTTTAATTATTTCATATATTAGAGTCGTTGTTGTAGTTTTTCCATCACTTCCGGTTATTCCTATTATCTTCGAAGGCGACATTTTTAATACCATTTCTATTTCGGATGTTAGTATTGCTCCTCTATTTACCTCTTCTTGTAACTCTTCGCGGTTGGGCATACAGCTTGGTGATCTGAAAATTATGTCGAACCCCTTTAAATTTTTTAAACAATCTTCTCCGAAATATGAGTTTATTTCATATTGTCTTATTTTTTCAAGTGCTTCTTTTGATATCTTGTCTATATTTTTTTCATCAAATACAGTAACTCTAGCCTCTTTATCGTTTAGGTAATCTAATAATGGGATATTGCTAACTCCTAGTCCTATAATAGCTACTTTTCTATTTTTTAAATATCTATTAAATTCTTCTAATCTCTGATTTTTATATTCCATTCTACCTCCTTATAATTTGATGGTATTTTATTATATTCTTTTATTTTCTTTTCAGTTACATATTATATACCTAAAATGTATACTTGTCTATTTTAATAAATAACAAAATTACTTTTTATTGAAATATATGAATTAGTTTTAGTAATAATTTTCTATTATTAATTTATATCTCAATAGGGCACATGCAATGTGCCACTACAATTAAAATGTAATTTTTTTAGTATATATTATTAACACAATAAATACGCTACATAAATAATAATTTTATTTTTTAAATAAATTTTTTATAAATGTATATTTTTTAGTATTTCGTAAATAATATGTTTATACTCAAATGTAATGGAGGTGCTTTAGTATGGAAAAGAAAAACAACAACAATAACAAAAATAACAACAATAATAACAATAAAAACAATAACAACAATCAAAATCAAAACAACGATAGATAATTTTAGAGGGCACGAACATCGTGCCCATTCCTTATTTATATATTATTTTTCAAGATATTTTTCTAGAAATCTTCCAGTATAACTTTTTTCATTTTTAACAACTTGTTCAGGCGTACCAATTTGAACTACTGTTCCACCATTATCTCCACCTTCTGGTCCTAAATCTATTATATAATCACATGTCTTTATTAAATCCAAATTGTGTTCTATGACTATTATAGAATTTCCTGTATCTACAAGTCTTTGCAAAATATCTACTAATCGGTGAACATCTGCAATATGAAGTCCTGTAGTTGGCTCATCCAATATATATAAAGTTTTTCCTGTTGCTCTTTTTGATAGCTCTGTTGCAAGTTTTACACGTTGTGCTTCTCCTCCTGATAGTGTTGTTGAAGGTTGTCCTAGCTTTATATATCCTAAACCAACATCATTTAAAGTTTGAATTTTTTGTTTAATTTTTGGAATATTCTCAAAGAATTCTAAAGCTTCTTCAACTGTCATATCTAGTACATCTGCTATACTCTTACCCTTATATTTTACTTCTAATGTTTCTCTATTATATCTTGCTCCACCACATACTTCACACGGTACATAAATATCTGGTAAGAAATGCATTTCAATCTTGAGAGCTCCATCTCCATTACAAGATTCGCATCTTCCTCCTGGCACATTGAAACTAAATCTTCCTTTCTGATATCCTCTCATTTTTGCTTCATTAGTAGTAGCAAAGATTTCTCTTATGTCGTCAAAAACTCCCGTATATGTCGCTGGATTAGAACGTGGTGTTCTTCCTATTGGAGATTGATCTATATTAATTATTTTATCAATATTTTCAAGTCCTTTTACCTCTTTGCATTTTCCCGGTTTTTCATTTGCACCATTTAGATCTCTTGCTATAGTCTTATATAAAATATCATTCACTAGAGTACTTTTTCCCGAACCTGAAACACCTGTAACACATGTGAATACTCCTAAAGGGATCTTTACATTTATGTTTTTTAAATTATTTTGAGTTGCACCTATAATTTCAATATATTTTCCATTTGATTTTCTTCTCTTCTTAGGGACCTCAATTTTCTTTCTTCCACTTAAGTATGCACCTGTTTCAGACCCTTGTACTAATTTAATTTCTTCAGCAGTTCCTTGTGCCAAAACTTTTCCTCCATGAACACCCGCTCCAGGACCAATATCTATAATTTGATCTGCTGCATACATAGTGTCTTCGTCATGCTCTACAACTAAAACTGAATTTCCTAAATCTCTTAATTTTTTTAATGTTGCTATTAATTTTTCATTATCTCGCTGATGTAGACCTATACTTGGTTCATCTAATATATATAGTACTCCTGTTAAACTTGATCCAATTTGTGTAGCAAGACGTATACGTTGTGCTTCTCCTCCTGATAATGTTCCTGCAGGTCTTGATAAAGTTAAATATTCTAGTCCGACATCTAGTAAAAATTGTAATCTTTTATCTAGTTCTTTCAATATCATATCTGCAATCATTGCTTCCTGTTTTGAAAGTTTTAAATTATTTAAAAAATCCTTTATTTTATCTATTGACATATCTGTCAACTCATTTATATTTTTATCTTCTATCTTTACTGCTAAACTTTCTTTCTTAAGTCTTGCTCCTTGGCAAACAGGGCAGTCAGATTCGCTCATATACATCTCATAAAAGTCTCTCATTCCCTGCGATTTTGTTTCATTATGTCTTCTTTCTAATGTTGGAAGTACACCTTCAAATGGAGTAGTAAATTTCCTTACGCCAAAAGGAGATTCATACTCAAAATCTATCTTTTCATCTCCTGTACCATATAAGATTTTTTCTAAAAATTCTCTTGGTAATTTCTTTATAGGTTGTTTTATATTAACTCCATAATGTTTTCCAATACTCTCGAAATACATTTTTGCCATAGTTTCGCCTTTTTTCATAGTACTTGAGCCAAAGGCTTTTACACCATCATACAAAGTTTTATTCTTATCTGGAATTATTAGATCCTCATCCATTTTCATTAAATAACCTATTCCCGTGCAAGCTGGGCATGCTCCAAATGGATTGTTAAATGAAAACATTCTTGGAGTTAGCTCTTCAATACTTATTCCACAATCAGGACAAGAGTAATTTGTATTATAAATTTTCTCATATTTATTATTTTCTTCTGAAATTTCTACTAATACTAAATTATTTGCATTTTTTAAAGAAGTTTCTATTGATTCAGCTAGTCTATTTCTAATTTCTTCTTTTATAACTAATCTATCTACTACTAACTCAATATTATGTTTTTTCTTTCTATCTATACTAATATCATCCGTTAATTCTAGCATTTCGCCATCGATTCTAACTCTTACAAAGCCTTGTTTTTGATATCCTTCAAGTTGTTTTACAAACTCTCCCTTTCTCCCACGAATAATAGGAGCTAAAATTTGAATTCTAGTTCCTTCTGGTAATTTTAATATATCATCAACAATTTCATCTAACGTCTGCTTTTCAATCTTTTTTCCACAATTAGGGCAATACGCTACGCCTATTCTTGCATATAATAAACGTATATAGTCATATATTTCTGTTACTGTCCCTACTGTTGATCTCGGATTTTTTGAAGTAGTTTTTTGATCTATTGAAATTGCAGGAGAAAGCCCATCTATGGACTCAACATCTGGCTTTTCCATTATTCCTAGGAACTGTCTTGCATACGAAGATAAACTCTCCACATATCTACGTTGTCCTTCAGCATATAAAGTGTCAAATGCTAATGATGATTTTCCTGAACCTGAAAGACCAGTAATTACAACTAACTTATCTCTAGGGATCTCAAGATTTATATTTTTTAAGTTATGCTCTTTTGCTCCTTTTATAACTATTTTATTATTCATGCTTTTCTCATTTCCTTTATTATTTTTTTCATTGTATTTTATCACAAAACTGGCATATATTCAACTACTCCATTATAAAAAATGGACTTTAAGAATTACTAGAGTATAAAAAACCGGGCATAGACTAAAGTCTACGCCCGGTTATGCACATCTACTTATTATTTTCCACCATTCTTTCGAAATTTACCCACTCTGCTCCCTCGTACACATCATCATATCTTATAGTTCCTAAATACTCTATTTCCGACTTATTATAATCTGGAAATACATAAACTAAAAATTCCCCATTAAATATGTCTTCAATTTCATATTTAGGATTCATCGTAAGCAAGTATAATGTCTTTCCGGGAAAATTATATACCAATCTTACGTCACCATCACTGTAATAATCACCTTTCCATGATAATTCTTCTCCAGGAAGTGAAAATTCAGTACCTCTTACATATTTAACCAATTTATGGTTAATGATAACGTAAGTTCCTTTACCTTGGACATATTCATAACTTGAGTCTGTATCTTCAAAATCAAAGTCGTCCGGTAAATCTAAATTTTCTGTTTCTTCTAGTATATAGCCGTCGCTTAAGACATATCCTCTAGATGATGAAAGCTCAACTATATGATCTCGGAAACTTGTTTTTCTTCCGTCCCATTCTCCTGATAGATAATAATCCTTAACTTCATCATAGAGAATTTGGTCATAATCTTCAGAGCACTTTGATTCTATGGTGTAAGAACTCTGTGCAGTTTCTGTAGGACTTGGTGTTTTTACTTGTAGGCTCCATGCAGGTGTATCTGTTAAGATAACTTGGCTAACATCGCTAATCTTATCTACGCAAGATTCATCACACCGGCATTTTGAACCGCATGCTGTCATAGTAAACAGCAAAGTAGTTAATAAGAAACATGTTGCTAATACTTTTTTCATTTTGTTTTCTCCTTTTTTTAATGTGCTTTTTAGGAAAATTACTTAAAGTTCAAGCTATGATCCTAAAATATTGTTATTTTTTTACATTTCTATTATAAAATATTTTTATGCTTTTGTCAACTTTATGTAAATCACAATTGAAGCTCTTATATAGAGATTTTAAATCTACAATATTATAACTTCGTTACATTGTTTTATGTTATTTTCTTTCATCTAATTCATATACAATATCTACATTATCACATACATTTTGGGAGTGGGTTACTATTATTATGCATTTATTTTCTTCCTTTGCTAAACGCTTAAATATTTTTAATATCTCATTTTCTGTATCTTTATCTAAATTACCAGTTGGTTCGTCTGCAATGATTATCTTTGGATTGTATGATAAACTCCTTGCAATAGCTATTCTCTGCTGCTCTCCTCCTGATAATTTTAATATTTTTCTTTTACTTTGTTCTTCTGATAATCCTACATTCTTCATCAAGTCTAAAGCCTTTTTCTTTTTATCTTTTATTTTTACTTTACTTACATCCATAGATAATATGATATTTTCCATAGCAGTTAAGCGTGGTAATAGATTATAGCTTTGGAATACAATTCCTATGTCCGTATTCCTATACTTATCTAAATTCATCTTTTTTAAGTCTTTACCATCATATAATACCTTTCCTTCAGAACATTTTTCTAATCCCGTTATAAGTGATAAAAGAGTTGTTTTTCCGCTTCCACTTCTTCCTTTTATTGCATACATTTTTCCCTGCTCAAATTCATAATTTATATTATTAAATACATACATGCCTTTTGGTGCATCCTTATATCTGTACCCTACATTTTCCAATTTTAATATTCCCATATTTAAGACCTCTCTTTCAATATAGTAAGTGGTGTAAATCTTTGAATACTTATCATTGATGCTAAACTACTAATTAATGTTAAAAGTATTCCTATTCCAAGTAATTGAGTTAATACTGTAAAATCTACTACTGCATCAATAGTATCTATTGTTTGAACATTGACATTACCTTCAAATTTCATATCCATATGTTCTCTACCAAAATTATCAGAAATCTCTTGTTCTTCTTGTGCACTCGATTCTATTTCATTGTGAAGTAACGTGTTTCCTATAGGTTTTGCTAGATAGCTTCCACAAAATGCTCCTATAATCAGTGCTACTATACTTACAATTAATAATTCTGAAATAAATTGAACTGTTAATTTTAATTTGCTTACTCCAATTGTTCTAAATACACCAATTTCATACTTTCTTTCTCTAATGTTAATCATATTGATTACGAATAAAACAATAGAAGATATAATTAATGTGATTATTAAAAATGTTGTTGCAAATATTTTTACGTTCTCTATAGATTTTGTTGCACTTTGTAGCTCTTCTAAATTTGTATTAATTGTATAATAGTCATTTAAACCTTTTTCTTTTACTTCTTCTGTAAATTTATCTATTCCATCTTCGCTTTCTAGAATGAATGAAGGTGTTACATTTGTTACTAAAGTGCTATCATCTTGTACTAGTAATTCTATTGCACCACTTCCTGTTATTATCTTATTAGCTGAAGGTGAATACATATTGATAGAATCACTTGTATCAGAATTATCTGTGTATATACCTTTTACTGTAAATTCATAAGTTTTATCAGTATTTGAATTTTTTAATGTTATTGTATTTCCAACTGTTATTTCATTTAGTGTAGCTAGTTCTGAACTTATAACACACTCATATGAATTGAAATCTGATATCATTTCTCCTTCAGAAATTGTATATGTTCCATTTACAAAGTCTGTCATAGCATCATAAGAAGAATATCCATTAAGTTCAAAATCACCTGTTAAGTTTCTAGAACTTTCAAAAGTTTCTGTTCTCTTTGTTATTACTGTTGTAGTATTATTGGTTATAGTACGTCTTTCTCCTCCTTCTTCTGCTCCAGGACCTCTTCCCATTCCACCATTACCACCTGTTGTTTGACTTGTAGAACTCGTTGTAGTTTTTCTATCTTCTACCTCGTATTGATAAGAGTCTGTTGCTTTGCTTAAACTATCACTGTCTAACGAAGTAGAATATACATAGTAATATCCTTTTAAGTATTCGCTATCCCCATAATTATTCACATCATCTATTGTAAATGTTTCTATGTTATTAAACGCTTCTATATTTTCTTTTTCTGCATCTTCTCCCCCTTTAAAATTTTCTGATAGCTGTTTTCTATTAAACGAAATCGTTGCAATTATATCATGTGCTTCTTCGTAATTTTTCACTAATGTTATTGCTGTATTTCTTATTGCCAAAGTAACAGTTGATGCACAAGCTATAACCAAAATAATAATGCCTATTAAAATGTTCCTTCCCTTGTTTCTAATAATTGAAATTAAACTGTTTTTTAAAATATACATTTTTCTCTCCCTTTCTTATGGTATAAAACTTGGTGAAATAACTATTCCCAACCTTTTACCTCTTAATCTATTAATAATATACTTCATGAAGATTGAAGAATTATTGAAAAAAAGAAAAAATATAAATTTAAAAGGAACACGTAAATAGTGCTCCCATGAAAATGTTAATTTGGAATAAGGACTTTGAAAATAGTAAATCCATCCTTATACAATACTTCTATTTTTCCATTATATTTTTCTACTATAGATTTTGCAATTGCAAGTCCTAGCCCATACCTTTTTTCTTGTCTATTTCTTGATTTATCAATGCGATAAAATCTCTCGAATATTCTTTCTCTTTCCTCTTCTGGAATTTCATTTCCTTCATTTTTTACTTGTAATATAATTTCGTTTTTTTGCCCACTTAATTCTACTATTACTTCTCTGTTTGCTTCTGTATGCTTTATTGCGTTATCTATTAAAATAGATACTATATGTTTTATATCTTCTTTTTCTCCATTCATCATAATATTTTCTTCTATATTACTCTTGATAATAACCTTTTTTTCATAAGCCATGCTTTCAAACATTGATAGTATTATTTCTATTTCATTTGACAAATCAAATTTATTATATTCTCTTAAACTATCTATATTTTCTATTTTTGCAAGTAATAATAGTTCATTTATCAACTTATCCATACTCTCTATTTCACTTTGTATATATCCCATCCATTTATTAGTTCCAAGCTCATTTTCTAAAACATCGGCATTTGCTTCTATTACTGCTAGTGGTGTTTTTAACTCATGTGAAGCATCTGATATAAATTGCTTTTGTTTTTCAAAGGTTTCTTCTACAGGTTTTACAATTACTTTTGATAATTTTTTAGCTATTATATATATTATAATTATTGAAACACTCGATATTATTACAGAAGATATCCATATTGTTCTTATATGTAAAATGGCATTTTCATTTTCTAGAAGCATTACACTTACTCTGTTTTCTCCTATCTTTCTTACGCTATAAATATAATTTTCTATAATTCCTTTGGAATCATTTTTCTCTGCCACTTTAATTGCATATTCCTCTATTTTTTCATCATATGATATATCAGGATTTTGTATAATTGTTGAATTCTCTACTATAAAATAATATAGTCCATCTATATTAATATCTGGTTTAATCTTATCTTCTTCAGATTTATCTGGCTCGTTTCCTTCATCTGGATTCCTTCTAGGTTCTCCTCCTACAAATCTATTCATCATTGATGTTGCTGTATTTATAGTGTTATTATAATTTAAAATTGCAAATAATATGACAATACCTAATATTATAATTGATAATGATACCATTATTAGCAAAAATATTCTTTTGCTCAACTTTTTAATCATTTTCTACCTCCATTTTATATCCTATTCCTCTTACTGCTTTTATTTTTACTTCTGATTTTAAAACTTTTAATTTTCTCCTTAAAAATGATACGTATACTTCTACATTATTGTATTCTGCCTCGCTATCATATCCCCATATTTTGTTTGCTAGTGCCTCTCTATTCACTATTTGCTTATTATTTAATAATAGCGTTTCTAATAAGTCCAACTCTTTTCCATTTATAGAAATTTCATTATCTCCACAACTCATTTTTCCATTGCCTAAATCTAACTTTAAATCTCCATATTCTAGAATATTAGTATTTTCTATATTTGTTTTTCTTTTTAATATAACTTTTACTCTTGCTACCAATTCTCTCATATGAAATGGTTTAGTTATATAGTCGTCTGCTCCATTTTCTAATCCATTTAATTTATCAGTCATCTCTGACTTTGCCGTTAATATTATAATTGGAGTATCTATCTTCTCTCTTCGTAGGGTGTTTAATATTTCAAATCCATTTTTCTTTGGTAACATTATGTCTAATAAAATCAAATCATAAATATTGGTTAATGCCTCATCTTCTCCCTCTTCTCCATTTGTTATTATATTAACACTAAAATTTTCTTTTTTTAATGTCTCTGCAATAGCATCTGCCAAACTATATTCATCTTCAATTACTAATATTTTCATTATTATCACCTTTTATATTATAAAAATTAAACATTGAAATATTATTGAATTTTTATTACTTTCTATAAATTTTATGATTTCATATTAGCACAAACAAAAATAATTATCAAATTCTTAATATAAACAAAAAGAGTGTAGATATAATTCTACACTCTTCTTTGCACATTGAAATATTACTGGTTCATCTCTACTAGGCGCTCAAAATTTGCGTACTCCGCACCATCATATAAGTCATCATACTTTACGATGCCTAAATACTGCATTTCAGATTTGTTCATATCTGGAAATACATATACTAAAAGTTCTCCATTATCCATAATGTCTTTTGGTTCATATTCAGGGTTGTACGTAAGTAAGTAAAGTGTCTTTCCATAAACACTATATACCAACCTCGCATCGTCATTTCCATAATAACTGCCTTTCCATGACAGTTCTTCTCCAGGAATAGAAATCTCATTGCCCCTTACGTATTTCACCAATTTATGGTTAACGATGATATATGTTCCCTCTCCAGGAACATATGTGTAGTTGGAATTATTTCCTTCCACACTATAGCCGTTTGGTAAATCTAGATTCTTTTGACCGCATAGTATCTTATTGTCACATAATACGTAGCCTCCTTTTGGTGCAAGTTCAACAACATTATGAACAAACGTCTTGGGCATTCCATCCCATTCTCCATTGAGGTATAACTCTACTGCTACATCATAGAGAATCTTGGCATCAGTCCTTTCACCAGTGTCGATTCCGTTTATCACTACAGTATAATCAGTAGATAACTCTAAATCGAACCCTTTAATTTCGTGCCGGTACCATCCATTATTAGCCATGAACAAATATTCATCTATTGCTTTCTTTGCATCTTCTGTAAAGTTGCCATCTTTGTCAAACACCTCTTTTTTATTGTCCACTATGTTTTCTACTGTAGTGTCTTCGGGTGTTTCACATTGCTTTGTTGCACTTGTAGAAAGAGTTTCTGTAGTAATTTCTTCAGTATTGCTTTCTTCGCAATTCTCACTACTCGTAGCTCCACACGCAGTTATGGTAATTATAATTACCATAATTAAAAAACATGTTCCTAATAATTTTTTCATCTTGTTGCTCTCCTTTTTTCTTTATAATTTTTTCAATGTGCTTTTTAAGAATATTGCTTAAACTTCAAGCTACATTCCTAAAACAATGCCAATTTCGCATTATAATTATTATAACATTTTTATGTAAATTTGTCAATTTCATCCAAGCCTTCTTCTAATTATTGTATATCCCTATATAGTCTAAAATATTAATAAAAACTTTTTCTATAAGAAAAACGTCCTACTACTTATTAGTAAGACGTTCTTTCATTCTAGTATCTTTTATATCTTTTATGTCGTTTGTTCCTTTTACTTCTCTTTAATAAACTCATTGTTCTCAATACTATTAATATTATACAACACACAATTGCAACTTCTATAAAAACACTTTGTCCTGTTTTAGGTATCTTACCTGAATATAAATCATTTTTATTACCTGATGACGTTTTACTGTTTTCACCTTGTTTGCTATCATCTTTTTGAACAGTTTGTTCTTTTCCTTCTTGTGTATTGTCTCCTGTTGAAGGAGCTTGATTCTCTCCTCCTTGTGTATTATCTCCTGTTGGTGGAGTTTGATTTTCTCCTCCTTGTGTATTATCTCCTGTTGGTGGAGTTTGATTTTCTCCTCCTTGTGTATTATCTCCTGTTGGTGGAGTTTGATTTTCTCCTTCTTGTGAATCACCTCCTGTTGGTGGAGTTTGATTTTCTCCTCCTTGTGAATCACCTCCTGTTGGTGGAGTTTGATTTTCTCCTTCTTGTGAATCGCCTCCTGTTGGTGGAGTCTGTTCACTGCCATCAGGTTCTTGTATTGGAGTTTCTTTTACATTTATTTGTATAGAGTGCTTTGTAATATTTCCATCTACATCAGACACTTTATATGTAATCTTATAAATACCAGGAACATTCATGTCTAAACTATGTTCAATTTCTGTATTTTCTTCATTAATAAATATATCTCCATCTTCATTATCAGTTGCACTAATTAATCTATATAGATTAATTTGCTCTCCAGCATCATATTCTAATTTTCCAACTGTTTTGACTTTAGGTACTCCGCCCCTATTAATCTGTTCAATTAGTTTTGAGTATGTTTCCTTGTTTTCCTCTTTCAACTGATTATATAAACCAACAATTTCAGCTTTCTTTTTAAAATTAATTATTTTATTGTTCAACTCTTCTTCTGTCACATTGTCTTTATATTCTTGAATTCTTGCATATATCTCATCTTTTAAGATATCATACATAATATCTTCTGCTGAATCTTCCACGCCTTCTTTTACTATTCCTGTTTCTGTTACCCTATATGTTGTTAAATTAGTAGTTGCTTTATATTCTTCAATTTCTTTACCTGATAATGTGCTAAAGACTTTTACTTTACTAGGCACATTATGTTTTATTTCTATCTTATATTCTGGTTTTATATCTATAGTATAAGTACCTTTGTTAAAATCAAAGTAACTTTCACTTGTACCTTCTTTATCTGTTGAACCTTCATCTGAAACTAATTGATTTAGTTCATTATATATCTTAACACTAACATTATTGTTAACTCCAATATTCGCTTGTGCAGGATAACTAATTGTCGCTTTTGAATTATTATCACTAAATGTTAATGAATATCCATATGTACCATAAATACCTTGTATTTTAAACTGTAGATAGTTATTGTAATCTTTGGTAGCTGTATTTTCATATTTGTACGTATAAACATTATTTTGATTTTCTTTCACTTGAATATATAAATATCCTTGTTCATAACTACTACTTATTGGCATTTGAACATAATAATTTCCAACTGGTAATTCAGAAATTTGTATTTGGTTTGATAATATTTTCTCTTTACGTACAATCTCTTCGCCTTTTTTTATAATAATTTCCTTGTCTTTTATCTGCTTTATATCATCAATTTCGATATTTAGAGTTACATCTCCTGTAATATCATAATTATCTAATATTTCATTAGTTACTAGAGTATATTTCTCTTGTATATTTTCATTATCCATTATATTATCTAAAGTTTCTTCTGAAGTCATATCCTTTAATATTCCTACTAGTGGATAGTTTTTGCTGTATACGTTTTCCTGTGTTTCATCTGAAATATTTAATCCCCAACTTTCCATATATGGTATAATATTTATGTTATAAATATCTGCAATAGCTTCTACATATGCATCTTGATTTGTTAAAGTCCTTCCATTATTTTTCTGTTCACGATACCATTTAAACATTTTGGCATATGTTTCTTCTCCCTCTAAAAAATCAAATAAATTGATTATTAGATATAAACGTACAGTAACATCATTATCATTATATTTCGCTCCTGCTAAACGTCCAGCATTTTTTGCTTCCTCTATTGCTGATAACTTACCTAACCAATCTCCACTATATGAATATATATCTTTATTCATTTGAATATAATGTCCTAAAATGTTGTTGGAAGTTTCTCCAAGCCCCATTTCTCCTCTTCCTAGTTCTCCTTGATAACCATGTGCAAGTTCATGTAATCCTCCCCAGTTCATTTCAAAAAATGAATAAACGTATGGTTTACTAACTCCAACATGGCTTCCTGCATAATATGCTCCACCTGCACCATGTGCATTGGCACGTACTAAATATTGAGTTCTAACATTTTGATCTGTTAATTTTTCTGGATTCAAATCTAATCCTACTATTTCATCCATTTTATTTACAACTTTTAAATAGTATTCTAAAAAAGAATCTAACGTAGGAAATCCATGATCTGTACACATTATTAGTCTATCTATATCGATTAATGGTACTACTACCATTACTGCTTCATTTTCAACTACTGCATATGAGTGTTGATTTTCATGCCATTTTTCAAAAAATTTTGTTTCATCATCTTTATAATGATAATAAGTTAGTTCTTTTACTGTCTCATCATATTCTAACTCTATCTTAAATGTTTTTGTTAAATCTGTTTTCTCTTTTGATAATACTGTTGATGTTAATAATGGTACACTATCATGCGTATATTGTTCTTCTCTACCATTACCATTTTGTAGTGTTACCCATTCTCCATTATTTGGAATTGTTATCGATGAGTCATTATATGCATCATCTGTAATAAATTGCATTGTGATATCATTATCAGATTGTAATATTTTTGCTTTTATACTTGTATCTCGTGGCATATATATTCCTAATAATTGACGGTCTCCATAATTACATCTTGAAAATCCTACAAGATCCATATTCCATACTGATGGAATAGTATATAGTGTTCTTACTACATTTATTTTTGCATCATCATCATCTGTTACAGTTACTGGTACTGTTAATGTAGTTTTATTACCATGTGAGTCTGTTACACTATAATTAATTTGATATTCGCCTACCTCATGTATATCTACTTCACCTGTCATTTGTATTTTTGTTGAAATTTCTCCATCTTCAAAGTCTTTGGCAAATATTCTAAACCTTGTATCTAAAGGATTAAATTCTTCTATTATATCTTTTTTTATTGTTATTTCAGTTGCACCATAAAATATTGGGGCATTACTTTTACTCCAATAACTTTCTGCATTTTTCTTTTCATTTTCTGTATTCGCAAAACTTATATTTTGAAATATAGGTAATATAACATTTAGTATGATTATTATAATTATTAAAATATTTATTTTTTTCTTCATATTAAATATACCCTTTCTTTTTATATACATAATAATTATACCATATTTTTCTACATTTCTCAACTTTTTTTACTAAAATAATATATTAAAAATATGATTTAGCTTCTAAATGTTTATCAATTCATATTTTGTTGTTCCAAGTCCAATTTTCTCTGCATAAGGTAATATATTTCTTCCAAGTTGACGATCTACTCTTTCTTGTAATAAATGTGCCCCTTCATCTTTTGAAGCCCATATCATATCGATAAATGCTTGGTCATTTGCTACTGGATCTAAAGATCCTATTATTCCTAAATCTGCCATAACAGGATCTTTTTGATGTGCATCACAATCACAATCTAATGATAAGAAATTCATAACTGTTATATAGACTATTTTCTTATTATTTGCCTCAAAATAATCTGAAACAGCTTTTGCGGCTTCTGCCATTGATTCGATAAAATCTTCTTGTTTTGGTAATTTGTTCCACAATTCATCTGGTTCTTCTGTTATACCTGCCGTGTGAATATATGCTTTACCGTTTCTTGATGCAACTCCTATTGATTGATTTTTTAAGTTTGCTCCAAATCCCCCCATAGCATGACCTTTACCATGTGCTAAATTTACCATAGCATCATATCTATCTAAATGCGTTCCAACAATATCATATTTCAAGTGTTTACCATTATTTACTGGTATTTTCATTTCTCCTTCCTCATCCATAATATCTACATCTGCATATGATGTAAAACCATGTTTTCTAGCAACTTTCATATGATCTTCTGCTGTATTTCTTGCACCATCATACGCTGTATTGCATTCTATTATTGTTCCATTTAATTTTTTTACTAATGGTCCTATTAAATCTGCCTTTAAATATCCTCTTGATCCATCTTCTCCTGTTGATACTTTGACCCCAATTTTTCCTTCTAGCTCCACACCAAGAGCATCATATATCTTAATTAAATTTTCAGGAGTTATCTCCTTTACATAGTAAACTTTTGCTTTTTCCATAATTTTTTACCTACCTTCCTTTTTTATTTATTTTTATTTGATATTCTATTCTAATTCAAATGCACCTGTATATAGTTTATAATATTGACCTTTTTGGGCAATTAAATCATCATGACTTCCTCTTTCTATTATTCTACCATGGTCAAGTACTATAATTGCATTTGAATTTCTAACAGTTGAAAGTCTATGAGCAATTACAAACACAGTTCTACCTTCCATTAATTTATCCATTCCATCTTGAACTATCTTTTCAGTTCTTGTATCTATACTTGATGTTGCTTCATCAAGTATCATTACCGGAGGATCACAAAGTGCACATCTTGCTATTGCTAATAATTGTCTTTGACCTTGAGAAAGGCTCGCTCCATCTGATGACAACTCGGTATCATACCCGTTTGGAAGCCTAGATATAAAGTTATGTGCATTTGCAAGTTTAGCTGCGTTTATTACTTCTTCATCTGTACTATCTTGTTTTCCATATTTTATATTATCTTTTATGGTTCCTGTAAATAAATTAGTATCTTGTAAAACCATCCCTAATGAGAGTCTTAAATCATCTTTTTTTATTTTGTTGATGTTTATTCCATCATATCTAATTTTTCCATCTTCAATATCATAAAAACGATTTATTAAATTAGTTATTGTTGTTTTTCCAGCTCCTGTTGCACCAACGAATGCAATTTTTTGTCCTGGCTTTGCATATAAACTAATATTGTGTAATACTATTTCATTTTCTTCGTATCCAAAATCTACATCATAGAACTCTATATGTCCTGCTAATTTAATGTACTCTAGTCTTCCATCTGAATGTGGATATTTCCAAGCCCATTGTCCTGTCCTTTCATTAACTTCTATAAGTTCTCCATTTTGTTCTTTTACATTTACTAGAGTAACTTTACCATTATCTTGTTCTGGTTCTTCATCCATAAATTCGAAAATTCTTTTTGCACCAGCAATAGCCATAACTATAGAATTTAACTGCCTAGAAATCTTATTTATTGGTCCTATAAAAGTTTTACTTAATTGTAAAAAAGCAACTATCATTCCAACTGTAACATTTCCTATTCCATTAATTGCAAGTAATCCACCAACCATTGCAAGAACTGCATATAGAGTATTTCCAAGGTTTCCGTTTACTGGTCCAATATAATTTACAAATTTATTTGCCTTATAAACATTCTTTGATAATTCTTCATTTAATTCATCAAATTTTTTCTTTGCTCTTTCTTCATAGCAAAATACTTTTACAACTTTTTGACCATTTATCATTTCTTCTATATATCCATTTAATTTTCCTACAGCTTCTTGTTGCTTTTCAAAATAACTTCCACTTCTTGATGTCATAAATTTAGTTACTGATAAAATCAACGCTAAAAACAATATAACTACTACTGTTAAATAAATATTAGTTACTATCATTGCAATAAATATAACTACTATCGTTGTAATTACAGAAAACATTTCAGGTATACTTTGTGAAATCATTTGGCTTAATGTATCTATATCATTAGTATATCGACTCATTATATCTCCATGAGAGTGTGTATCAAAATATTTTATAGGCAATCTTTGCATTTTTATAAACATCTCATCACGAATATTTTTCAAAGTTCCTTCTGATACTTTTACCATTAATCTACTTGATAGAAAACTTGAAATTACTCCAACTCCATAAATAATAACCATTGTTATTATTGCCTTTAGAAGCGGTGTATATACTGGATTTGTAGCTCCAACGAGTGGTATTATATAATCGTCTATTAATGTTTGTAAATAAAGATTTGCAGAAACAGATGATGCAGTAGTAAGTAAAATGCATAATATTACAAAAAATAATCTAATCTTATAGTTTTTAGTAATATATTTAAATACTCGTACTAAAGATTTAAAATGTATTTTTGCTTCAATTTTGTTGTTCATTATTCTTTACCTCCTTTCACTTGTGAATAGTATACATCTTTGTATATTTCACAGGAAGCAAGTAATTCTTCATGAGTTCCTATATTATCTATCATTCCATTATCCAAAACTATTATTTTATCCGCATCTTCTACTGAAGAAACTCTTTGAGCAATAATAATTTTTGTTGTATTAGGAATACTTTCTTTAAATGCTTTTCTAATTAAATTATCTGTTTTCGTATCTACTGCACTAGTAGAATCATCTAATATGAGTATTTTTGGACTTTTTAATAAAGCTCTTGCTATACATAATCTTTGTTTTTGTCCTCCTGATACGTTTGCTCCACCTTGTTCTATATAAGTATTATATCCATCCGGAAAACTTTTTATAAATTCATCTGCTTGTGCCAATTTACACGCATTCTCCATTTCTTCATCTGTAGCATTTTCTTTTCCCCAACGTAAATTTTCTTTTATTGTTCCAGAAAACAATTCATTTTTTTGTAATACCATTGCAACTTGATTTCTTAATGATTCAATATCGTAATCTCTAACATCAACTCCTCCAACCTCTATTTGTCCATTTGTTACATCATAAAGTCTTGGTATTAATTGAACTAATGTAGATTTTGATGCACCTGTACCACCAATTATTCCAACAGTCTCACCAGATTTTATATCTAGATTTATATTTTTCAAGCATAATTTATTTTCATCATTAACATAGCTAAAATTAACATTTTTAAAAACTATTGAGCCATTTTTAACTTCTTTTATAGCATTTTCTTTATTTGTTAAATTACTTTTTTCATCCATAATTTCTACAATTCTTTCTCCAGATGCTCTTGAAATCATTATAGTAACAAGTACCATAGAAAGTATCATTAAAGACATTAATATCTGCATAACATAAGATATTATACTTGTAAATTCACCTGTCGTTAAATTGTTAACAACAATTTCTTTTCCACCAAACCATGATATAAGTATAATAATTGTTGCAACAGTAAATTGCATCAGTGGATTATTTAAAGCAACTATTTTTTCAGCTTTTGAAAATTCTTTATATATTAATTCAGAATCTTTATTAAATTTTTCTATTTCTTTGTCTTCCGTTACAAAAGATTTTACAACTCTAATCCCTCTTACATTTTCTTGAACAGTATTGTTTAGTTTATCATACATTGAAATAGCTTTTTCAAATATTGGATGTGCAGATGTTGCTACATAATATAAACCAATTCCTAATAAAGGAACAGCAATTAAAAATATTAAAGCAAGTTTAATATTTATCACAAATGTCATTATTAATGAAAAAATAATCATAAGTGGTGCTCTTACAGCCATCCTAATTATCATTTGGAATGCCATTTGTACATTATTTATATCAGTTGTATGTCTTGTTATGATGCTGGAAGTAGAAAATTTATCAATATTTGAAAATGAAAAATCCTGTACATTATAATAAATCTTTTTTCTTATATTTTTAGCAAATCCGGCAGTTGCTTTTGCAGCGTAGTCTCCTGATTTTGAGCCTGTATATATTGCTATGAACGAACAAATAATTAACAATATTCCTATGCCAATAATCGCCTTACTATCCCCTTTATTAATTCCATTATCTATTAAAAAAGCCATTAGGAATGGTATTATAACGTCAAAAGAGCATTCAATTCCTACAAATACTGGTGTTAATATAGTTTCTTTCTTATAATTCCCAATGCATTTTGCTAATTTTTTTATCATCTTATCCTTCCTTCTTAATTTACAAAGTGACTTAGACATTTTCTAAATTTATAGTTTTTTTCGTACTTTACTCAAATTATAATATAAAATTAGTAAATTTAAAATGCTTTATTGAAAGTTTCCAAAATGATTATAACACAAAAGACAGATATTTTCTTATCTGCCTTCAAATTTTTTATATTTTTATTTTTTCGATTAAAGCTGTTACTTCTTATATAGCATATAATAAAAGTAATCAATAAAATGGATATAACTTAAATAATTTTATAAAATTCAATATGTTTTTTTAATTTTATACTCTTTTATTTCGCAATTTTTCTGTCCATTCACGTTTAATAACATTCCATCTTCTGGCATTTTTTCAAAGTAATTTTCATTTTTAGTTTTCCTCCTTATATCATTATTCCAAAGTGCATAAATTCCTATAACTAATAATATAAAATCTCCT
>CANRNC010000012.1 GCA_947631915.1 uncultured Clostridia bacterium | reverse complement strand
TTTTTTTCTCCTAAACTTTTTGAAAGAAGTGCATTTAATCCTACTCCTGTTCCAACTCCTACTGCTATAATAAGTATCTGTATAGGAAATGCAATAGTAAGGGCTTGATTTGCAATAGCTCCTTGTTCTCCCATATTAGTTACAAATATACTATCTATAACATTATATAATGCTTGTAATACCATTGATATTATCATAGGTAATCCCATTTTCCAAAATAGTTTTTTCATTGGTGTGTTTGCCATTTTATTTTTGTTTTGCTCATTCATAAAAATTAATACCTCCTTAATTTAAACAAAAAAATATGCAAATCCAAAATCAATTGGATTTACACATTTTAAGCTACTCATTGATTATTTAACTATATAAATCTTTCTTTTCATATAAAATAACTGTATTTTTATTACTTCCAAGATAATATTTTTTTCATTTATCTTTTTCATAATCGTACACTATCTTTGCTTATTTTTTACTTAAATCTAGTCCTTCACACTGTAAAGCTATAGTAATATCCTTAACATATAGACTAGCGACTCCTTTTTCTGTTAATCTTTTTGGTGAATAACTACACAATTCTTCTAATGTATTTATTTCTAAATGATTTAATTGATCTAATATCGCTTTATTTCTAACTACATCACTTATTTGCCTTTCAGTCATATAAATCACCCCTTTCACTTATTTTAATTAAATAACCTCCTTATCTATAAGGCATAAAAAAATAGTATACAATCTTTTAAAAGCTGGACTTACGCCTTTAAGAGACTACACACTATTAAAATATTTGTTATTAATTTTAAATAATTATAACACAAATTAAAAATTTATGTAAGTATTTTTTTATTTTTATTCTAATATTTTATTAACACATATAAATAATAACTATTTTTCCTTTCTTTATAGATTTTCAAATTTGATTTCACTATTTTTTAATTTCATAGCCTTCAATTTATTAAATTTAATTGCTTTGCTTTGCAATAACCAGCTATTTGCGGATTCCCATATTGAAAAAGAGCCAATGGTTGAAATAATTTCTAAAACTATAATATTAATTTTATCAGTTAATAATAATGAAAATATTATAAATACTATTCCTACGATTAACATTCCTATTTGTTTTGTTCTATTTATTTTTTGTTGTCTTTTTATTAGTATTAACTGCTCATCACAATATTTTTTAAAACATTTTTTAAATTTACTTTCATCTATTTTCTTGGCAGAAAGTATTTCTATATCTTCTTTTTCTTTTATTGATGTAATCTCTAGTTTGTTATTTATATAAGATATTAAATCTTCACTTAATGTTTCCTCAAACTTGTCAAATGGGTTATATAATTCATTTTCATTATCTATTTTTATCTTCATATTCTTTCCTCACTATATATTATCTTTTTCAACTTAAGAACTACTTTATTTTTCTTTAATCGGTATAAAATTACTTGCAAATTTATATTTTTCTCTATTTTTTATATATAAGAATCCTATAAAGCTAAAGCATATTGCTCCTATAAAATTTACAAATAAATCTTTCATTGTATCATTTATTCCTATATCTAAATATCCACCTTCTATAGTTGTTGTCCCATTTTCAGAATTTATTTGCGTTGACTTAATATTATCTATTGTAATAGGTTTATTTATTTTTTCTGAATTTAATTCTACTGATGATATTCTAGAAATTATTCTATCTTTTTGCATATCTAATTTTAAATACGTATCCGCACCATATTCAAAGAATTCCCATAGTACTCCTATTGTCATTGAAAAACAAAATGCAACAATAATTCCAATAACAAAACACAATAACAATGTACAATATTTCTTCTTTTTAATTAAGTTTGAATAATACTTCATTGTGGATTCCTTCTTTCGATTTAATAAATTTACCTCAAAAGGGCACATTCAATGTGCCCCTATATTTCAAATAGTTTTATAATTACTTCCAATTTTCCAATTCATATTTTATGTAATCTACAACTTCTTCATTATCTATATTATATATTTTTCCTTTTCCAAATGGCATATCATAAAGTGTAACTTTTTCCGAAGTTTCTTTATATTGAATTTGACACAAAAGTTCTTCATTCTCATCATAAAATCTAAAAATATATTCTTGTTCTCCTGTTTCTGTAGTCTCTTTTGTCTCTCTTGTTTTCTCCTTAAAATCTTTAATATCTGTTTTACTTATAATTTCTGCAATTTTATTATTTAATCTTTTAGTGTCACCACTGTAGCTTAATATTACATAATCTACATCTTCCATTTTATCAGAAATGGACTTTTGTATATCTAAACCTTTATATTTCTTTTCATTTAATATAAATACTGCAGATACAATAATTATAATAACTAATAGAACTATACCTATTACTATAATGACTTTTTTATTCATTTTTATATCTCCTTTTGCATTAACTTTATATTATTTATTATAAACATTGTAAAATAATATTTCAATAATTTCAAGATAAAAAATTTATTTTAAGCTTTAAAATATAGACAAAGAGCATGTATAATACATGCTCTTTGTTTCAGTAATTTTAAGAAATTCTTTAATTACTGTGAACAATCTTTAAAAACGCGTTATTCCCTGTTCTCTCGCTTTTTCTGATACTGCTCTTGCAACTGTAGGTACAGCTCTCGGATCGAACGCACTTACAATGATATTTTTGGGATTCACTTCACTTTCCTTTATTAGTCCTGCAAGTGCATAAGCTGCTGCCAGTTTCATTTCCTCGGTTACTCTTGTAGCTCCACATTCCAAGGTGCCTTTGAACACTCCAGGGAAAGCTAACAGATTGTTTACCTGGTTAGGATAATCAGATCTTCCTGTGGCCATAACTTTTGCTCCGGCCGCTTTTCCAGCCTGATAGGATATTTCCGGTTCAGGGTTTGCCATTGCGAACACTATTGGATCCTTCTTCATACTGGCGACCATTTCAGGTGTTATCCTATTTGGTACCGAAACACCGATGAAGACATCTGCTCTTGTCATGGCTTCTTCCATACTCAAGTCTTCATGTGTGGAGTTAGTGATCTCGCTTAATTCTTTGTTTAAGAAATCATATTCATCCGCCTTTGTAGCGTTGATGATTCCTTCTTTCCAGAAAGCGTAAATCTCTTTTACTCCAAGATTATGAAGCATCTTGATAATGGCACTTCCAGCAGCACCGGCTCCACTCATAACTACTGTCAGCTCGCCGATTTCCTTCTTAACGACTTTTGCAGCATTGATGAGGGCAGAAGCTACAACAATTGCTGTGCCATGCTGATCATCATGAAATACAGGGATACCTAAATCTTGGAGGTTTCTCTCAATATATACACACTCTGGTGCCTTAATATCTTCGAGATTAACTCCTCCATACGCAGGTGCCATCCACTTTACAGCCTGGATGATTTCATCTGGTTTTGTTGTATCCAAGCATATTGGTACAGCGTTTACACCACCGAACCGCTTGAAAAGGACAGCTTTTCCCTCCATTACAGGCAATGCCGCCTCTGGTCCAATGTTTCCCAATCCTAGAACTGCTGTGCCGTCTGTTACTACAAGTATTGTATTTTTCTTCCATGTATACTTATAGACATCATCCTTGTTGGCCGCAATTCTCCGGCATGGCTCTGCTACTCCAGGAGTGTACATCAATGAGAGATCCATTTGTGATTCTAGAGAGCCTTTATAGCATACCTCCAATTTGCCTCCCAATGATTCATGAAGTAACGCACTTTTGTCATAGATTGTTTCTTTTTTCATACTCTTTTTTCCTCCTTTTAGGTAAGAAAGTTTATTGTAACGCTAAAATTATAGCACACTTTTATGTAAATAGCAAGAAACAGAACTAACTACTATATGACTTATTTTATATTAAAAGTAATTTTACTTTCATTTTTCTTTTAATTATTCTTTTATTGTTATATAATAAATATAACTGATAATTTTATAAGGAGAGATTACATATGATTGATCGTAAAGATAATCCAGATTATCTAAATGCTTTTTTAGATTATAGTTTAATAATCTTAAATAAATCACCAAATTCTGTTAAGGAATATAATTATGACCTAGCAAACTTTTTAAAGTTTATAAAGCAAAAATATTGCAAATTGAATGAATCTGAAAATGATTTTAAAAACATTATATATAAGGATGTACCTTTTGATGTTATAAGGAAAATTAAGTTATCTGATATACGTTCTTACCTATCTATATTAAGAACTGAAGGAAATTGTAAGGCTACTACAATTTCAAGAAAGTCTTCTAGTATTAGAATTTTTTTCCATTATCTTTCTTGTAAAGATGAAGATTTTAAATTAGAAAAAAATCCTGCTCAAGATTTAGAAAACCCAAAACTTGAAAAGAGATTACCTAAATACTTATCTTTAGAAGAAAGTAAAAATCTATTAAGTGCTGCTCAAGCTGTATCTACTAACGAGCGCCAAAATAGAAATATAGAAAGAGATTATGCTATAATTACTTTATTTTTAAATTGTGGTATGCGTCTTTCTGAATTAGTTGGAATTAATACTACAGACATTGATTTTAGCGAGAATAAAATGACTGTAATTGGAAAAGGAAACAAAGAAAGAACTATTTACCTTAATAAAGCATGTATTAATGCTATAAATAGTTACTTAAGGGTTAGACCTAATGATATTTCAAAGATTGAAGATAAAAATGCACTATTTCTTTCCGAAAGACATGAAAGAATTGCAAACAGAACAGTACAATACGTTGTAAAAGAAGAACTTAAAAAAGCCGGAATTGATTCTAATAAATATTCTGTGCATAAATTAAGACATACAGCAGCAACTCTTATGTATCAGTATGGTAATGTGGATATAAGAGCTTTACAAGAACTCTTGGGACATGAGAGTATTTCTACTACAGAAATTTATACACATGTTGCTAATGAGCAAGTAAGAGCTGCCGTTGAAAGTAATCCATTGGCTGATATATAAATTTATTAGCCAATGGATTATTTGATTATAAACTAGGTATTAATATCTTTTGATTAACATTTAATTGTGAGCTAGATAAATTGTTAATCTTTTTAATGTCATATATGATTTCTCTTACATCTTTTCCTTTATAATAATTATTATGTTCCTGTTCATATTTTGCAATATTCCATAAAGTATCTCCGCTAGATACATAAATTTCATTATATGCTATATTTTCATATGATAGTGCCGTTGAATGTATAAAAACTATAATTGATATTACTAAAACTCCTATTATTATACTTGATTTTATAACTCTATTTACTTTTCTCATAATTTATTCCCCCTTGTTTATGCGAACACACATTCTTATATCAAGAGTATATAGCAAACAGAGGTTCTTGTCAATATATTTTTTAAAAAAAGCAAAAAAATGTTTCATCTAATTTAATAAGGGTTGTATCTGTTCATTGTCTAAAGCAGTTTCCAATGTTTTTATTATATATCTATGATCAAAACATATAGAATAAGGTTTTGTTATAGGATTATCTTGACCAAAAGGTACAAAAAATAAGTCCTTTCTATTTAACAATTTTCCTATATTTTCGGCATTAAGACTTAACCCATCTTTACAACAAAGTCCTAAAACAAGAGGTTTAGAATCTTTTAAGTGAGTTCTTCCTGCAACCAATACTGGTGTATCTGTTATAGAATTAGCCAATTTTGCAATAGTATTTCCGTGAACATGGTGCAATTATCATTATATCTAATTCATAATAATTTGATATGTATTCCGCTTCTTGCATAGTATGTATAACTTTATTACCTGTAATGTTTTCAATCTCATTTACAAAGTCTTTAGCTTTTCCAAACCTGCTATCTGTATGATACGCATAATAAGACATTATAGGGATAATCTCTCCACCTCTTTTAATAATTTTTTTAATTTCATCAATAGTGTTTTTAAATGTATAAAAAGAGCCTGTTAAGCAAAAACCTATTTTCTTACCTTTTAGTTCCAAAATATTATCCCCCTAACTATTTTGAATATATAATATATTATGTAATCATATAAAATTTTGAAACTAATTTCTTTAATGTTATAATAAATTTATTATTTTAAATATTTTATTTTGCCGTTAATAGTAGAACGTAGTTTGAGATACACCACAGTTATTAAACATATTAGTAGTATTAGCATTATGTGTTATAAATTTTGCAGATACTTTAATTTCTTTGGTTGACCTACAATTACTAAACATACTTATCATATTAGTGACTCTTTCGGTATTAAAACTTCTTAAATCAATTGTTCCTAGAGCATTGCATTTTGAAAACATATATGACATGTTTATAACCTGATTAGTATTTAAGTTTGATATATTCAAATCAACTAACCTAAAACAATCATAAAACATAAATTCCATGTTAGTAACATTTTCCGTATTAAAACCGCTTAAATCAATTTTTGTTAGATATTGACATATCATAATTTCTTCAGAACCTCCAAAAAGATATGAACAGTCTTTAATATCTCCACTATCATCTTCAATTTTGATTGTCTTAAGATTCAATCTCTTATCCATAATCCATTTCTTTAATTTAGAGCCATCAGAATCTTTATTATCTCCTTTATATAACTTCTCAATCTTCTCATTATTATCATTTGTTTCTGTATATTTTATTAAATAATAATTTCCATCTGTATTTAAACTCGCTACATCTAAAGTATAATTAAAGATGTATTTTGCAAGAGTCTTACTGTTACTAGTTAAAATAAAAATACCTATAATTAAAATAATACATTTCTTATACACTGCTTTCTCCCTTCTTTTTATAAATTTACTGATATTAATGATATATCAAATGAGTAACTTAAAGCTAAAGAACCTTCTATAGTATCTTTATCATCATTTCCTTGATAGTCCCAGCACCATTCTATATTAATTTTCTTTGATTCATTTGATTCTATAATTCCATTAATTTTAGCCATTAAATCCGAAAGTTCATAGTAGTTAATATCTTCTAATTTAAAATATAATCCGTCTAGGTTTTGAATTGTTTTCCTTAAACATAAATGAATATTGCATAGTTTCCTTTGAAGTATTTTCAATAATTAAATTAAAATCTCCTGTTGTTCCAGGTGCAATTTTATTATTTAAAATTGTTGATCGTTTATAATTATTTAATAAATGAATATTTTTAAATCCTACATCCGAAGTATTAAAAATGTAAATATTAGAATCTTGGGAAAAATTTTGAGATACAAAACCAAAATAGAACGAAATAAATAAAATTATTGCAAGGATTATAATAATCAATAATCTTTTCTTCAGAGAAAAATGAATTAAATACATATCATTTAATAATAATTCATAATAGCCATTTCTTTTTAACTTATATCCTGAATTAATATCTAAAACTTTTGTTATTTTTCCGCTTCTTATCCAACTTCAATAAAATTGCAGATCCTTCAAATTCAAATTTTATATTTTGATGATAAGTTCTTTTATCTTGTAGATTTACTTTTTCCTCATTAAATAATATCAACTCATTCCCTCCTCCATCTGACATGCAGATATATTAATTTTTACTTTTCCTTCATAATCTTCAGGAGCTTTTATTTTTAATAAATATTCATGATCAGTTGATATACTATGAGGTAATATAAATCTGCTATTTATATCTACTAAATTAGCATTATTATATAATTGTAATTCAACAATATCATCAGCAATAATATCAATATTATATGTGAAACTAACATCACTTACTTTATCTTCATTATAATTCTTTACGATAAATTTATAATTGCTTATACTATCATACTGTTTAATTAAAATTTCATTATCACCATCTACGATAAATATTGGATTTGCAATTTCGGATTTTAAAGATGCTTTATTATAATTAAAATTTTTAGCTAACGAAAAAAATGGACTGTTGAAAAAAGAACAAAAGTGAAATATTACTTTACCATATATTTGATTAACTAATACTGGTTCAGGATCACAAACATTATTAGCATCTCCTTTTGTGTAATAGAATTTATCAGTTATAGAAACAATTCTATGTGTTATTAATTCTCCACTTTTTGCAATATACGTTATAACATCTCCTATTTCATATTTATCACACTTCTTAATAATGATATTTTCTCCTGCTTTTATTTCAGGATTCATACTTCCCGTTAAAACTTTTAAGCAACTATATCCAAAAATTTGTTTAATTTTTGAGCTATCTATATACTTAAAATATATAACATTAATTATGATTGATAAAATTAATGAAAAAATAATTAATTTGATAACACTTTTCATTGATTAATAAAAACCTTATGAATAAAAAATAATTGTAGGAACCAATCAAATTAGTTCCTACATAAAATGATTTTTATTTAGAAATTTAAGAACAAATTTGAATTTCAAAATTAAATTTAAATTTTATGCCTGTATTAAACTTGGCATATCTTGAGTACATGTTACTGTAATATCAAAGCTGTAATTAGAGATGTTTTGACCGGTCTAATGTATCTTGAGCATCATCCATTTTTAAATTAGACAAATTTAAGGTTTGATACGGCCAGAACCAAGTAATTTCTAGATTTACAATCTTGTTATCATTATCAGCAGAAATATTACCAGAGAGAGCTTCTGATAATTCTGAAAGAGTTGAATAGTTTTTTTCTTTATATGAATAAACTAAATTATCCGGTTTCGTTCCAGAAATATCTTTAAACTTGACTTCATAATTAATGCCTGTTTCCGTACCAGTAGCGTCAATTTTTACTCCAAATGTTCCCTCTGTGCCTGGTGCTATTTTTCCGTTTACTAAAGTACTAGGATTGTAATTTGTAGCCAATGAAATATTTTTAGATGTACTACTTTGTCCGTTTACAATAAATTCTTCTGTTACTGACCATTTAGCAACATCTAATGAACCCGATGTTTTATATTCATTTAAATACTTTGCAAAAGTATTTCCACTACAAAACGATACTATAATTAAAGTAATGATTATTACAGTTGAAAGCACTTTCTTTTTATTCACAAAGTTTACCTCCTTTCTTGAATTATTTAGCATGATTATGTTACTTTTGCTATGGCCTTATTATACCCGCGTTAGTTATAAAAAGCAAGAAAAATCGTACGACATAAATCGACATATACGTAAAATATGCTCATTTTATTTACTTTTTCTAGTCATTATGATAAAATATATACATATTTTTTATTAGGAGGAAAAATCGTGAAAAATAAAGAAACTATATTAATATTAAATTTTTATGGACAATATAATCAATTAATTGCTAGGCGTGTTCGTGAATGTAACGTTTATTCTGAAATAGTTCCTTATAATATATCAATAGAAGAAATAAAGCAAAAAAATCCTAAAGGAATAATCTTTACAGGAGGTCCATCTAGTGTATACGAAGAAAACGCTCCTATCTGTAGTAAGGAAATTTTAGAACTTGGTATACCTGTACTTGGTATTTGTTATGGTATGCAATTAATAAGTTATTTACTAGGCGGAAATGTTGAGAAAGCAAATAAACGTGAATATGGCGAAACATTAGTAGATATAGATAATTCTTGTGCTCTATTTAGTGGTTTTGATAAACAAAATATATGTCTTATGAGCCATACTGACTTTGTAAATTCATTGCCAGAAGGATTTAAAAATATTGGTCATACTTCACATTGTCCTAATGCTGCTATTGCAAATGATAGTAAGAAAATATATGGAATTCAATTCCACCCTGAAGTAAATCTAACTAAAAATGGTACTGAAATTATACAAAACTTTGTATACAATATTTGTAATTGTTCTGGAGATTGGAATATGTCTTCATTTGTTGAAGATTCTGTAAAATCATTAAGAGATAAAATTGGAGACGGTAAAGCTCTATGTGCCCTATCAGGTGGCGTTGATTCTTCAGTTGCTGCTGTCTTATTAAATAAAGCAATAGGAAAAAATCTAACTTGTATATTTGTAGATCATGGACTTCTTCGTAAAAATGAAGGTGATGAAGTTGAAAAGGTATTCCGTGAACAATATGATATAAACCTAATTAGAGTAAATGCAAAAGATAGATTTTTGGCTAAACTTGCAGGAATCACAGAACCCGAACAAAAAAGAAAAATCATTGGTGAAGAATTTATAAGAGTATTTGAAGAAGAAGCAAAAAAAATCGGAAAAGTTGATTTTCTAGTTCAAGGTACGATATATCCTGATGTTGTCGAAAGCGGTGCTGGTAAAGGTCAAACTATTAAAAGTCATCATAATGTGGGAGGTCTTCCTGACTATGTTGATTTTAAAGAAATTGTCGAACCATTAAGAGATTTATTTAAAGATGAAGTTAGAAAAACTGGACTTGAACTCGGTATTCCTGATTATTTAGTTTATCGTCAACCATTCCCTGGTCCAGGACTTGCAATTAGAATAATCGGTGATATTACAGATGAAAAACTTGAAATTTTAAAAGATGCAGATGCTATTTTTAGAGAAGAAGTTGCAAATGCAGGATTGGATAGAAGTTTAAATCAATACTTCGCAGTTCTTACAAATTTACGTTCTGTTGGAGTTATGGGAGACGGAAGAACTTATGACTACACTCTTGCATTAAGAGCCGTAGAAACGTCAGATTTTATGACTGCAATTTGGGCAAAAATACCTTATGATATACTAGAAAAAGTATCTTCTAGAATTGTAAATGAAGTTAAACATATTAATAGAGTAGTTTATGATATAACATCAAAACCACCAGCAACAATTGAATGGGAATAAAAAATGAGGACTTAAAGTCCTCTTTTTTAATTCTTATATGATTTGTCTATTTCTTTTAATATAACATCATGTGCTCCACCTTCTGTTATACTTACTTGAGATACAAGTGTTAATCTTGCTTTTTCATGTAATTCTTGAATTGAAGTAGCACCACAATTACACATTGTAGATTTTACTTTTGAAATTGTAACATCTAAAGTATCTTTTAATGGTCCAGCATATGGTATATATGAGTCAACACCTTCTTCAAATGCAAGTTTATCTTTTGCTTTTCCACCCATATCATATCTTTGCCAGTTTCTTGCTCTATTTGATCCTTCTCCCCAATATTCTTTTACATAGTTATTTCCTATTTTCAAAACTCTTGTAGGGCTTTCATCAAATCTTGCAAAATATCTACCCATCATTACGAAATCTGCTCCAAGTGCTAATGCTATTGTAATATGATGATCATAAACAATTCCACCATCTGAACAAACTGGTATATATATTCCAGTTTCTTCGTAATATTTATTTCTTGCATCAACTACATCTATTAAAGCACTAGCTTGTCCACGACCTATTCCTTTTGTCTCTCTTGTAATGCATATAGATCCTCCACCTACACCAACTTTAATAAAATCTGCTCCTGCTTCTGCTAGATATCTAAATCCTTCTGCATCTACAACGTTTCCGGCTCCTATTTTAACGTTATCTCCATATTTTTCCCTTACAAAGTCTATTGTATTTTTTTGCCATACAGAATATCCATCAGATGAATCCATACATAGTATATCAACGCCTGCATCTACCAATGCGGGTATTCTCTGTGCATAATCTCTTGTATTTATTCCTGCACCTACTATATAACGTTTATTTTCATCTAATAAAGAGTTTGGATTATTCTTTCTCTCTTCATAGTCTTTTCTAAATACTAAATACTTTAAATGGTCATCTTCGGTTAAAATTGGTAAACAATTTATTTTATTTTCCCAAATTATATTGTTTGCTTCTGATAAGGTTATTCCCTTTCTTGCACTAATAACTTTTTCTCTTGGAGTCATAAACTCATCTATTGGAGCATTTCTGTCGTCTTTAGATGGTCTATAATCTTTATTTGTAACAATTCCTAAAAATTTTCCTGATGAAGTTCCATCATCTGTAACAATTACAGTTGAATGACCTGTTTCTTCAACAAGATTCATAACCTCACCTAATGTTGCTCCGCTCTTTACATTTGCATCACTTATAACAAAACCTGCTTTATGTTTTTTTACTCTATATACCATAGCTGCTTGATCTTCTATTGATTGAGCTCCATATATAAAAGACATTCCACCTTCTCTTGCAAGTGCCACTCCCATTTTCTCTCCAGAAACAGATTGCATTATTGCAGATACCATTGGTATATTTGCATAATATTTTGGTTCTTCTCCTTTTCTAAATTTAACAAGAGGCGTTTTTAATGATACATTATCTGGTGTACACTCCTCTGTGGTTAAATTTGGTAGTAATAAGAATTCATTAAAAGTTCTTGAAATATCTTCTAAAATTTTTGACATATCTATCTTCCCCCTTGATTTTATATAGTATCCATTATATCACTTCTTAAGACTTATGTAAACATTTTTTGAAACTATTTTATTAATCTTTCTGTCTCTTTTGCTATCATTAATTCTTCGTTTGTTGGAACAACATATACTTTTATAGTAGAATCAGCTTTTGAAATCATTTTTTCTTCTCCACGCATATTATTAGCTTCTAAATCTATATTAACGCCCATAAATTCTAATTGCTCACAGATAGATTTACGTATATTTATTTGATTTTCTCCTACTCCTCCAGTAAACACAATATAGTCGACTCCACCCATAGCAACTGCATATTTTGCAACATAACTTGCTATTGTATATGTGAATTGTTTAATTGCAATCTGTGCCCTTTCATTATTTTCATCATATGATGCAAGTTCTATTTCTCTAAAATCTGGTACCATTCCAGATACTGCTGTTAATCCAGATTTTTTATTTAACATACTGTCAGCTTCTTCAGGATTCATATTTTCTTTTTTCATTATAAAAGTTACTACTGATGGATCTAAATCTCCCGAACGAGTAACCATTGGTAATCCTCCAAGTGGAGTTAATCCCATAGAAGTATCTATTGACTCTCCTCCTTTAATTGCACATACACTTGAGCCTTGACCTAAATGGCAAGTTACTATTTTTAAGTCTTTAATATCTTTATTTAAAATTTCTGCAAGTCTTTCAGAAACATACATATGAGAAGTTCCATGAAAACCATATTTACGAATTCCATATTTTTCATAATATTCATAAGGTATTGGATATAAATATTTTTCTTTTGGCATTGTTTGATGAAATGCTGTATCAAATACTCCTACCATTGGTTTTCCTGGCATAACTTTCTTACAAGCTTCTATTCCCATAATTCCTGCTGGATTATGAAGCGGAGCTAAATCTGTGCACTCTTTTAATACTTCAACAACATTATCATCTATTATAACTGATTTACTTATTTTTTCTCCACCATGCACTAATCTATGACCGATTGCATTAACTTCATCTAAGCTATCAATTACTTTATATTCAGGATTTACTAGTTGTTTTAATGTAAAATCAATTGCTTCTGTATGATCCATTGCAGTATGCTCGATAGTTACTTTTTTTCCACATGCTTTATGCGTTATAAAAGCCTCTTTCTCTCCTATTCTTTCATATTTTCCTGATGCCATAACTTCATTTGTATTCATATCAATTAATTGATATTTTAATGATGAACTTCCACAGTTTAAAACTAAAATTTTCATTTTTTCCTTCCTTTCTTATACTATTTTTTATTATTTTGTGCTTGCACACATGTAATTGCAATTACTCCTAAAATATCCTTTGCGGAACATCCTCTAGATAAATCATTAACAGGTTTTGAAATTCCTTGACAAATTGGTCCATAGGCTTCTGCTTTTGCCAAACGTTGTACTAATTTATAACCTATGTTTCCAGCATTTAGATCTGGAAATATTAATGTATTTGCAGATCCAGCGACTTCGCTTTGTGGTGCTTTAGATCTTGCTACTTCTGGTATTATAGCAGCATCTAATTGCAGTTCTCCATCAACTAATAAATTAGGTGATTTTTCTCTAATGATTTTAGTTGCTTCCACTACTTTTTCTGTTAATTCAGAGTGTGCACTTCCCATTGTAGAGTATGAAAGCATTGCTATTTTGGATGTTTTTCCTATTAATTGTTCAAAACTTCTTGCAGAAGATATTGCTATTTCTGAAAGATTTTCCGCATCTGGATTCTCATTCAAACCACTATCGGCAAATACAAAAATACCATTTTCTCCATATTCACAATCTGGTACTACCATAAGAAAAAAAGCTGAAACTAGCTTTGTATCTGGTGCAGTTTTTAATATTTGTAATGCCGGTCTTAAAGTGTCAGAAGTTGAATGTATTGCACCTGAAACAAGTCCATCTGCTTCACCTGTTTTAACTAACATCATTCCAAAATAGACTGTATCATACATAAGTTCCTTTGCCTTCTCAATTGTCATTCCTTTTTCTTTTCTTAATTCGTAAAATTCTTCTACATATTCATTATATTTTTCTGAATGAGCAGGATCAATTATCTCTGCTTTCGATATATCAAAATTATTATCACTTGCCATTTTTTTTATTTCATTTTCATTTCCTAATAAAATAATATTTGCGATTTTTCCCTTTAGTGCATTTGCAGCTGCTTCAATTATTCTAATATCACTAGATTCAGGTAAAACTATCGTTTTTACATCACTTCTAGCTCTATTTTTTATTTCTTCAATAAAAGACATCTATATTTCCTCCACTTGATATCTACAATACAAACATTATATAGTAAATTAAATAAAAAGACAAGAGGTATTATATATTTTTAGATTCCACTAATTTAATAAACACAAAAGATCCAACTTATAAGCTGGATCTTTTGTGTTAGCTCAAAATTTTTCAAGTATTTTATAATACACAATAATTCAAGAACGCCTAGAAGCAAATGCAATCCAATTTGTTTTTCTGCCATCTAAAATATCTTTTTGTTCCAAAAGTACATTTTGAAAGCCTAATACTTCTCCACCTTTAAGATGTGACTCTATTTCAAAAACTTTAGAGTCTAGCTTTTCGCAGTAAAATGCTGCAACTTTTCCATTTGCAACGTTTCTTACTACATCTTCAACAGATAAACAGTTGCAGACTGCGTCATTTTGTATTGCTTCTAACTTATTAGCAACAATAGCATCATTTTTAGAAAAATACATTAAAATCTCGTCTAATAAGTTATTACTTGTGACAATAAATTCTTCTTGACATGATACAAAATGTATTTCTAAATTTCCACCGACATTTTTTAAAATTAATACTACTGGTGCGCCTTTTCTAGAAGCAAATTGAACTGCCTTTCCTAGCTTTTTATAATCGACTTCTACTTTTTCATAATCGAAGTTTCTATCATCCAGTAATCTAAAAATCTTATTATATTCTTCTAAATCCAGAAAAGCGCCATTAGTGGTATCAATTACAGAAATTTGTACAGGGGCTAAAAAACTATAAAAAGTAAATCCTTCACCGTCAAAGCAATTTATCATATAGGAATGAAGTACATTTTCACTTAAACCAAAATGGGTCGAATATACATAATAATTCTTGCCATCTTTATTATCCTTTCTTTTTACATTAAGTGCTTTAGTAAAAATGTCATTGTGAAAATAAGTCATACCTGTGATGATAGTTTCACCAAGTGGTGTAATTGTGTCAATGTGAATACTCTTCTGTGAAATCTGCTTATTAGTTGCTCGTGGTCTTTCAACCTCCACACCGGGTAAGTGTAATATGTTTTTAATAATTTGCCTATTCCATCTGATTCCTTCATCCATTGCGTTATATGCATCTTCTGAAGTCTTATGAATAGTATAACACTCTAAAAATGACTTTCGCTCTCCATAATTAAATGGAAACCTAGTATTTTTAGGATTTCTATACACAGAACCAAAATGGAAATATTTTATGGGATATTCATGGTCTACAGAATAATCTTTAAGCATTTCTCTGATTAATGAATAGCAAGAAATCTCATGTCCTGCCGTCATACAAAAATCCTTGTTTTCTAGCTTAAGATAGTTGTCTGATAATTTAGAAACTAAATCAATGCTTTTTAAACTTTTCATATCTATAAAATCACTTAATATTATTTGTTTAAAATTCATTTTCTTTAGTAACCGAATACCCATTTGATACATTTTTTCTCTTAATATTACACCATTTGGTAAGTAAATCAAGGAATTTTTTACTGGTGTACCAATAAGTGCAATTTCATACTTTTTTAATGCTTTCCGGTAACTTTCAACATTAAATTCCTTCATGGTAATTCTCCTTTCTAATATTATTAGTTATTGATATAATAATTAAGTATAAAATTATACTTGCTGCTATCTCAAAACTAATAACTCCTGCCAAGTTTGTAATTGTTATTTGACCTAAAATTGAAAATACAACCATAATAAGAAATGAAATTAATAGTATAGGAATTGAAACCTTTGCATTTCCTTTTAAACAAATCGGTAATACAAGAATTCCTATTGCAAAAGCAAATCGAATAACTCCAAAACTGCTCCACAGATCAATCATACCAACTTTAGCAAATAGCCCCCACGTAATGCACATAATTAATGAAACTATAGTACCAACACCTTTGCTCTTAATTTCATGTGTGGCAACTGCTATGCTATCTATTGTAGATGTAGTAATGCAAAGCACAGCTATCAGTAATATGCTATCCATTAATTTTGAAAATTGAAATATTGCCATGCCAAGCACTAAAAGCATATATATTGCAAATAATACTGATGCTAAATAATATGCTTTTTTGCTTTCATCAAATGAGACTCTTTGCCAATGTTGTACATCTCCAATAGGTCCAGCAAATAAGATTATTCCACTCCAAATTCCCCATAATAAATTTGATGTAGAATTTGAAGCAAAGCTTTGTAGTGGAACATCTGTTATTATTCCAATACCAATAATTATTATGATACTTATTATGGCTAATATCCATTGGAATACATCAGTAGTAATAGATGTAGGTAATCCCTTTCTAAAAACTATCAAGGTAAATGTAATTCCAATTAATGTAGTAATGACATATGAAATTGTTGAATTTCCAAGAAGTTTAAAAAACTGTTGATTAATAAAGTTAAGTTGCACTAACAAACAAAATAGCTGTATAATTAGAGCAATTGTTTTCACTTCTTTTCTGTTAAAAATTTCTGTACTAATTAGTTTTTTATTATATAAAAAACCTAAAAGTGCCAATGTTAATGAGTTACATATAGCCCAAATACTCCAAGCAATAATACCTTTTTCTTGTGCTATTTGTTGTCCCATAATTAATGATGTTCCCCAAGCCCAACTTGCAGCACCTGAAAATCCTATTTTCCAGAAATCTCTTTTCATAATGTGATAACTCCTTTTTCATTATTGATTAATTAATGCCAATAGTTACTAATTATTTTTTTGTAAAAAAATAAAACTAAATTCTCCCCTCCTTATTAGTGTATTATTGTATCTTATGTAAACACATAGATACTGTTATATTGCAAATAATTCATAAGAATTATACTATATATATTTGATGAAATCAAGCATTTATGTAAATTACATCATATTTTCTATTATTACATCTCCATCCTTAAGTGTCCTAAATTCAATATTATTTATTTTACAATATTTTACACATTCATCTATGAGCTTTGTTTCTTTATGTTTAGATTTATAATGTGGTAGGAATAAATAATTAAAAAATCCAAGTCCACTCCAAATAGTATCTATGCTATATACATTTATACTGGGGTCATCACAAATATCTAAACCATGTAAATCTTTTGCAAGTACACAAATACCAGCACTGTAAGCAACATATAAATAATTGGGCTGTTTTTTTATTGAATTTATAAATTTATCAAAACCACTTAAATGCATTGCTTGCCTTAAAGTAAATACATTTCCACCTATTACATAAAAAGCGTTAAAATCTTCAAGTTTTTTTAATAATTCTCTCTCTCTACCAAAATAATCTTTTAATGATAGTAATGTAACATTAAATCCTAAATCTTCTAATTCTTTTATATCAAAATCTATACTATCTTGTTTTTCTTTATTTTCTGGATAGCAATCTTTTGCACTTGTTATTAAACATATTCTATTATTATTTTCTTTAATCCATTTTTTTAATTCTTCGGTTTTATTTCCAAGTTTATATGAAGATAAATATAATTTCATAATAATCCCCTTTACTAATTTTATAGATTTAACTAGAATTAGTTTACTACATTATGGTTGTTTTATCAACTTGATAAAACAGATTTTTAATTTTTCGATGTTAATATTTAGTTGAATTTATATATAAAATTTATTGATAAAATCATAATTAATTACTATAATGTATGTATTAGACAAGGGGGCAAAGCTTATGTGTGATTTGGAATATACTATCATTGACAATAGATTTTACAATATAAAACAAATTCTTAAAGAAGAATTTAATATTTCTAATAGATTATTAAAACGTTTGATATCTTCTAATCAGATATTTCTAAATGGTGAAATTGTATCCCCCAGCTTTAATAATTTAAAAATTGGAGATACAGTTTCCATTGACTTAAATTTCTATGAAGAATATGATAACATTGTTTCAATAAATATGAAATTGAACATCCTCTTTGAGGATAAGTATTTATTAGTTATAAATAAACCTTCAGGAATACCGGTACATCCATCATGTAATCATTTCTCTGATAGTATATCTAATGGAGTAAAGTATTATTTTGATTCTATTGGACTCAAACGTAAAATTAGAATTGTTAATAGACTAGACAAAGACACTTCAGGTATTGTTATATTTGCAAAAAATGAATATGTTCAAGAAATACTTATTCGTGAAATGAAAACAAATAGCTTTAAAAAAGAATATATTGCAATTTTAGAGGGTATTTTATCAGAAAAACAAGGTACAATATCAGCTCCCATAGCTAGAAAAAATGAAAGTATAATTGAAAGATGCATTGATTTTAATAGTGGCGATATTGCTATCACTCATTATGATTTAATTAAAACGCTTAATAATAATCTATCTTTAGTACATTTCATACTTGAAACAGGACGCACTCACCAAATACGAGTTCATTGTGCTTATATTGGGCATCCTATTATTGGTGACACACTATATGGTAATTCTTCTAATTTTATAGATAGACAAGCGTTACATGCATATAAAATAACTTTTATTCATCCTATTACTAAAAATAAAATTATGTTAGAAGCGGAATTACCTGATGATATGAGAGTATTCCTCTAATATATCATCAAGACATGTAACAATTTTTGCTCCTTCCCTTATCATTTCATTTGTTCCTTGAGAGGAACTATTAATAATATTTCCGTGGTACTGCAAATATCTCTTTACCTTGCTCTAAAGCATATTCTACTGTTATCATAGTTCCACTCTTTCTTCTTGCTTCAATTACAATTACACCATCGCTTAATCCACTTATAATTCTATTTCTCATTGGAAAATTTTCTCCAATAGGCTTTATATCAGGCTGGTATTCCGTAACTACTACTCCTCCTGTTCTTATTATTTCCTTAAATATTTCTATATTCTCTTTAGGATATATGTTATTAAATCCACTTCCGAGTACTGCTATTGTTTTCCCTCCTGCTACCATACAACCTGTATGAGCAAAGCTATCTATGCCTTTCGCTAATCCACTTATTATATTTACTCCTTGTTTAGCTAGTTTAAAACTTAATTCTTTTGCTACTTTCTTTCCATATTCAGTATATTGCCTACAACCTATTATTGCTAGTCCAAAATCATTTAGAATCTTTTCATTACCTAATACATAGAGTTTTTGAGGAGCATTATCAATATTTTTTAATTTTTCAGGATAATCTTTATCTTTTATATTTATTATTTTCATATATTTCTCCTTTTTATATTTTAATAAATTAAAAAAGAAAGCATAATTTTTTATGCTCCCTTTTTGTATTTTTATAACTTTTTTATCCCCCTATAAAATTTTTAGCTGACTTTACTACATTACTCATTAGCATTGCAACTGTCATTGGTCCAACGCCCCCAGGTACAGGAGTTATATAAGATGCAACTTCTTTTACATTTTCAAAATCAACATCTCCTACTAGTCCATTTTCAGTTCTATTTATACCAACATCTATAATAATTGCTCCCTCTTTTACCATATCTTTAGTTAAAAATTTTGCTTTTCCCAATGCAACAACTATTATATCTGCATTTCTTGTTATTTCAGCTAGATTTTGTGTCTTTGAATGGCATATAGTGACAGTAGCATCTTTATTTAATAAACACAATGACATTGGTTTTCCAACAATATTGCTTCTTCCTAATACTACTGCACTTTTTCCTTCAATATCAATATTATATTTTTCAAACATTTTCATAATTCCTGCAGGTGTACAAGATACAAATCCCTCTTGATTTAAACATAATTTTCCTACATTTACAGGATTAAATCCATCTACATCTTTTTTAGGTGAAATTCTTTCAAATGCTTCATCAATATTTAAATGTTTTGGCATAGGACTTTGCAATAAAATCCCATGTATATCCTCTCTTTCATTGAGTCTATCAATTAATGCAAGTAACTGCTCCATAGTAGTATCATTTGTTAAGAAAAATTCTTCATAATTGATACCTACTTCTAAACATGCTTTGCTTTTATTTTTTACATAAATTTGAGATGCTTTATCTTCTCCTACTAGAATAACTGCTAAATTAGGTGTTATTCCCTTCTTCTTTAGTTTTTGTACTTCTGATTTCAAACTTTCTCTAACGCTTGCTGCAAGTGATTTTCCATCTATAATCTCCATTCTGTGGTATCATTCCTTCCAATTATTTAGTTTCTCTAGCCCATACAATTGTTCTTTTGCCAGATTCATTACCGCAAGTAGACAATGTTATCTCTCTTGCTCCTTCAGTATCTCGTGTTGCATATGTCATGTCAGAATCTGTAGTTTCATATATATTATAAACCTGATATTCTAATTTAGTACCAGAAGTGTCTTTTATGTATATTTTTGAACCTGTTGTTAACTTATCAATGTCTGAAAAATATGTTCCGTTTTTATAATTATGTCCCCAAAGTACAAGATTTCCTGGTTTATTCACTGCACTTTCTCTATTATCTTGAGGATATACAGCAACTATAGCTATTTTTAGTGTTGCAGAAGTATTTTCTTCAAGGATAGGATATTCAATATTTATACTTGGAATAGATATAGTTCCAATTACTTTGTACCCCTCATAAGTAGTCTCTTTATTCCCCTGTTGTTGATATATAGAATTTCCATCGTCTCCACCTAAATTATCTAATATTTCTCCCAAAGATGAATTTCCCTCATTATCTCCATCTTCTGAAGAATTTCCATCATCTGTAGAATTTGTATTATTTCCGTTATTATTTACATTCTCATCAAATTCTGAAACCACATCTTTCGATTTTTTATTAGTCTGATCACTAGTATATACTTTATATCCTAAAAATCCTAGTATTGAAACAACTGCAATAATTGCAACAACTAAAAAAACTGACAACAAATTTCCGTATCCATTTTTCATATTTATCACTCCTTTAAGTATATATTTTCATTAATTTCTTACAAAATATACAAGTGTAATTATCTCTCTTATATACTATTATATCATATTTTTTTAGTTTTTTCGATATTTTTTCCTTTTTACATAATTTTATTTTCTATTGTGCTTTTGCCCATACAATAGTTCTCGTACTAGCATCTGTTGTACATGTTGTTAAAGAAATTTCTGTACCACCATTTGTCTCTCGTGTCGCATAATCGAAATCCATTGATCCTGTAGTGTAATTGTTATATACCTTATATTCTAATTTAACGCCATATTCATTTGTTATGTAAATAGAATCTCCATTATTCAATTTATTCAATTTTGAAAACATCCTACTATTTCTATAATTATGCCCAGCTATTACTACATTTCCTGGAGAATTTAATACATTTTCAGCATCTGCTGGATATATTGCAGCAGTTCCTACTTTTAGAGTTTGTGTAGTATCTTCTTTAAAAATAGGATATTGTATATTAAGTTTAGGGATTGATATTATTCCTATAACCTTATAGCCCTTATAATAAGTGCCTAACCCATATGAACTTCCTCCACTTGATGTTTTTTTCCCATTTGATGTTTTATTATTATTGTTGCTATTGTTATTGTCATTATTATTGTTGTTACTATTATTGTCTGTAAGATCTTCGCTGTTACCATCAGCATAGTCTTCTTCATCATAATTATTCTCAAATTGAGCCATTAAATCTTCTGCAGATTTATCTGATAAATAATCGTCATATAAGGTATATATTGCGTATCCAACTAATATAATTAAAGATATTGCTAATATAACTAATAATACTGTTAAAAATTTACTATATTTTTTCATATGATTTACCTTTCTAGTGAAACTCTTCACTTTATGCTACCTATTTTATACTATTCTTTCATTCATTTTCTCACCCGCTAATATATGGAAATGAAGATGTTTGACTGTTTGCCCTGCATCTTGTCCACAATTAGATATTACTCTAAATCCTCTATTGGCTATTCCAATATCATGGGCTATTTTATTTATTGATGTAAATATTTTTCCAACTAATATTTCATCATCTTCTTTTAAATCTATAATTGATTCAATATGTTTTTTAGGAATTACTAATATATGTACTGGCATTTGAGGATTTAAGTCTTTAAAAGCTAGTACATTCTCATCTTCATAAACTTTATTTGATGGTATTTCGCCATTTACTATTTTACAAAATATGCACTCCTCCATTTTTACACATTTCTCCTTCCTTTCAAAATTCATATATTTAATCGGTTAAAATTGCTTTAATTCTACGAATTCCAGCTGATGATGATTCTTCTTTTTGTATTTTGAAATGTCCTAAAATTTTAGTGTTCTCAACATGTGGCCCCATGCAAATCTCTTTTGATACATCTCCAATAGTATAAACTGTTACAATATCTGGATATCTTTCAATAAACATTGCCTCTGCCCCCATTGCAACAGCATCTTCTTTTTTCATTTCTACTTTTGTAACCGTTAAATCTTCTTCAATCCATTTATTAACTATGTCTTCTATTTGTTTTTTCTCTTCGTCTGTCAATTTATGGTCACAAGGGAAATCAAATCTCATTCTTTCAGGTGTAATATTGCTTCCTGACTGATGAGTATTTGGTCCTAACACTATTTTTAAGGCAGCATTCAAAAGATGTGTAGCTGTATGATATTTAGTTTCCATTTCACCATTTCCGCTTAATCCACCTTTAAATTTTTTATCAGAACCTATTTTGGACTTTTCTTGATGTTCTTTAAATAATTTGTCAATTTCCTTTAAATCAACTGAATATCCTTTCTCTTCAGCAATTTCTTTTGTTACTTCTGGTGGAAATCCATACGTTTCATAAAGATTAAATACTGTTGATGGATCTAACATAGTTTTATTGTCCTGATTAGCCTTATTTAGTACTTTTTCTAATTCCTTTTGACCATGTTCAAGAGTTTTTACAAATTTATCTTTCTCCTCTAATATTACTTTCTTTATTTCTTCTTTTTTTGATATCAAATCTGGATACATTTGTCCAAGCGTATCTACATAAATATCAATTAATTCTGCAATCTTATCTAGACTTATTTCAAGTTTATTTAAATGTCTTACCATTCTACGAATTAATCTTCTTAATATATATCCTCTATCAATATTTGATGGTCTTCCTCCATCTGAAATAATCATCATACTTGCACGTAAATGTTCTGCAACAATTCTTCTACTTTGAATATTATCTTTATTTGGGGTTAAATCGAGTAATTTGTCCATTACTGGTACAAATAATTCTGTATCATATGGTGTTTCCTTTCCTTGTAGTAACATATTTATTCTTTCAAGACCAAGTCCTGTATCTACATTTCTTTGTGATAATTTTTTGTATGTTCCATCTTCATTTTTATAAAATTCCATAAATACATTATTCCAAATTTCAACATATTTACCACAACTACAAGCTGGATTACATTCAGGAGAGCATTTTGGTTTTCCTGTATCATAGAACATTTCTGTATCTGGTCCGCAAGGTCCTGTTTCCCCTGCTATCCACCAATTATCGTCTTTTCCAAAGAAATATATTCTCTCTTCAGGAATTCCTACTTCTTTCCATACTCTTGCACTTTCTTCATCTCTATCACAATCTTTATCCCCACCAAAGCAAGTTACAGATAACTTATCTACTGGAATTTCTAACTCTTTTGTCAAAAATTCAAAGCTCATACGTATAGATTCCTGCTTAAAATAGTCTCCTAATGACCAATTTCCTAGCATTTCAAAATATGTTAAATGTCTATTATCTCCAACCTCGTCAATATCTACTGTTCTTAAACACTTTTGATAATCAGTAAGACGAGTTCCTTGTGGATGTTTTTGCCCTAATAAATAAGGTACTAATGGTTGCATGCCAGCTGTTGTAAATAAAACAGATGCATCATTTTCTGGAATTAAAGGAGCACTTGGTATAATAACATGTCCTTTTGATTTAAAAAAATTTAAATATTTATTTCTTATTTCAATTGCCTTCATAATTACCTCTTTCCGTTTTCTCCATTTAAACAATATAATTTTATTATATTATATAATTTAACAAAATTCAATTATTATTATAAAAAAGTTGCTTTTTTTATAAAATATGCTATAATAAATTACGTTTTTAGTAAAGTACTATTTTTATAACATAGGAGGGTGTAATTTATGTGTGTGGCTTGCAATATTAGTCGGAGAATTTTAACAAAAGAGAAAATATTATCACGCTTTGATAAAAAATATTCAATTCGCTATCAAGCACTGATATCTGAAATTACAAATAAGATTGATTTAATACTTGAAGATCAATGCAAAATTTTTGAACAAGTATCAAACCATTCAAATTTGGAACAAAATATATCAATAATTTTTACTATTTCCTTTGAGGAGGAATTGTCAAGATTCTTTAGTTGGGCTAATCACTATCCATGGTATAGGTTACATTTTTTTCTAGGCTACTATGATATAGACACATTTCTACATGAAAAAAATGTATCTACTGAATGGAATAATAATGACGTCACATGTACAATCACAAATTTTTAAAAATTGAATAATGTACAAGGGCATATGCACGTTGTGCGTATGCCCTCTCCCTATATAAACTATATAAGCAATATTTTCTAAATTTCCATTTGACTTCCTAAAAATCCTGCTGCTGATTGTACTAATTTATATTCAGTCTCACCCATTTTAGTATTTGCATCTTTAGACATTAGAATTACACTTCCAACAACATCTCCTTGGGAAATTATAGGATAAACTACTTGAGAATTAAATTTTCTTTCTTTATTATCATTTTGAGTTATTGGTATAGCTATTTCATTATTATCACTACTTGTATAAATTTCTTTATCCTCTAATAATTGTTCTAATTCAGAAGATAAATTTTGTTCCAAAAATTCTTTTTTAGGTCCTCCTGAAACAGCTATAACAGTATCTTTATCTGTAATACATGCTATATGCCCTGTAGTTTTTGATAATGTTTCTGTATATCCAGATGCAAATTCAGAAAGTTCTCCAATAGGAGAATATTTTTTTAGGATTACTCCACCTTCCCTGTCTGTAAATATTTCTAGCGGATCACCTTCTTTTATATGAAGTATCCTTCTTATTTCTTTTGGTATTACTATCCTTCCCAAATCATCTATTCTTCTTACTACTCCAGTTGCTTTCATTTCGTATTTCCTCCTTTAAGTTTTATCACTTTTTATTCTAGTAAATTGCATTCTTTTAAATTTGCAATTTATGTAGAAATAAATTTTGTTTTTATAAACTTATTATTACTCTTAAGGAAATTTTTATACATTTTTATTAATATGAACTATTTTAATCTTTCGAAATTGTTAAAATTCCTATTTCTGTAGCACCACTTTCTTTCAAAACTTTTGAACATTCATTTACTGTATTTCCAGTTGTATATATATCATCAATTAGAAGAATTTTTTTGCCTTTTATTAAGTTAATGTTTTTTATTTTATATACGTCTTTTACATTTGAAAATCTTTCTATTTTATTTAAAGAACTTTGTGCACTATTATTTTTTGTTTTTATTAATACATTACTTAAAAATTTAGTGCTTAAACATTTAGATATTTCTTTTGCTATTAGTTCACTTTGATTGTATCCTCGATGATTATATCTTTGTTTATGAATTGGTACTGGAATTATCACTTCATATTCATTCATAAATGTAATAATATTAGGATTATTAAGTATAACATAAGAAAAAGTCTTATATAAATATGCTTTATTATTAAACTTATAATCAATTAATAGTTCTCGTATTTTTCCTCTATATTTGAAAATATATGCATGCTTATTAAAATATTTTAACTTATTATTATAACTATCAACTCTAGCAACTATTTCTTTTTCTATCTTTGTCTCACATTCATTACATAAACTATTTTTATTTATTGTTTGGCAGATGCCACATACATTTGGGTATATTATATTTAATAAAAATTCTATAATCTTAATCATTCCTTTCTTCTTTCATTTTTTAACATTTTTCGATTATTAAGCATATTTTATAACAATGATGAATATAGGTTTTATATTTATATCATCAAAAATTTATAAGGAGGAAATAATAGTGTTCACTCGTAGATGTAGACGCAATAATTGTTGTTGCTATATGAATAATATGGATAACAATAATTCTTGTGATTATGAAACAATTTGCAACAATGTTTCAAATAATTGTTGTTGTAACAATAATGATAATTGTGATTGTGGATATGATGACGACGATAATTGCTGTGGAAATATTTTCCCTGAAAATCCAATGTATGCTCAAAGTTATGTTCCTATACAATATATGAATAAAACTTTTAAGCCAGCTGTAGGTTTAAAAAACGGAACTATTTTTCCAGAGTTAGTTGACCCATACTGTCCTGGTCAATCAATGGAATTTATTGAATTCATTAAAAAAACTAATACAATTGGAGAGGGGTGTAATGGATGAACAATGAAACATGTGAAAATAATGTAGAGCAAAGAAATTGTTGTTGTGATAATGATTGTTGTGATAATAATTATGACAGAGATAGAAAAGAAATGTTAATGAAAATCAAAGAATATGATTTTGCTTTAGATGAGTTAAACTTGTATTTGGATACTCATCCAGACGACACTCAAGCTCTATGTTTGCATAATAATTATGCTAGAACATTAAAAGATTTAGAAACTCAATATCAAAAAGTCTATGGACCATTAAATGCCAACTACCCATGTAATAAATGGAGATGGCTTGAAGAACCATGGCCTTGGGAAAGGGGGATAATGTAGTTATGTGGGATTATAAAAAAATTTTACAATATCCAATTAATATCAAAAATCCTGATCCTAGATTAGCTAAAGTAATAATATCTCAATATGGAGGTCCTGACGGAGAATTAGCTGCTTCTTTAAGATATTTAAGCCAAAAATTTGGTATGCCTGATCAAAATGCAAAAGCTATATTAAATGATATTGGTACAGAAGAATTAGCACACCTTGAAATGGTAGGAACTCTTGTTCATCAATTAACAGATAATGCATCTATTAATGAAATTGAAAAGGGTGGACTTTCACCATATTATACAGATCATGGAGTTGGAGTTTACCCTCAATCTGCTTCTGGAACACCTTTCACTGCTGCATATATAGCTGTAAAGGGAGATCCTATTGCTGATCTTCAAGAAGATTTAGCAGCAGAGCAAAAAGCTAGAGCAACCTATGAAAAGTTAATAGATTTATGCCGTGATAACGCTGATGTTGTTGATGTTTTAAAATTCTTAAGACAACGTGAAGTAGTTCACTTCCAAAGATTTGGTGAAGCATTAAGAAATGTTCAAGATAAACTTGCTCAAAAGAAATTTTATATGAATAATAATTTTATTCCAAGTATGAATGATACTAATAATACGATTAATAATATGACTGCAAATTTGAATAATGATAACATGATGAATTACAATAGTAATATGGCTGACTACAATAGTAATAATTGTGGTTGCAATAATAGATAGTTGCATTTTATTGCATAATACTAAAAAGTTTTGAGGTCCCAAAATTGGGACCTCTAGTCGTTCTCTTCACTGTTCAATGAACTGTTCGATGGGTCCCTCAACACCACGCATCCGACAGGTGTCCAAAACCTCCTCGAAATATTCATCGTCGGACAGCATTCTGTTGACAAGGATAACGAGTATGATTGCCTTTCCGCCTTCCTCTGTGTCGAATTCCATTACACCATCTTCCTCTTTTTTTACTTGATTAAGAAAGAAGTTGTAATTATGGGTTCCCGGCACCATCTCTTCATGGTGGGTACCCCATATGGCTTCATTATGATAGATGAGCACCGCTCTTCTTCCATCATCTTTAGCCTTTTCCATTTCTTCCCGAAGCACTTCTTCTGTGATGATAGCCATAACATTCCTCCTACTCTCGGACTTTGCCGTTTTTTTGCATTAACATCATACCATATTTTTCCAAGAGTGTCAAAAGATACGATGTGCATTTTGTAGTATAATTTTTTATATGTTGTAAATTGTATATTTTTGAGGTATAATTATATTGTTTTAAATTTAAGAAAGAGGTTTTTTATGGCTAAAATTTTAAAATTAAAAGATGGTAATAATTATAGTGAATTAAAAGAAATTGCACAAATCATAAAAAATGGAGGACTTGTGTTATTTCCTACTGAAACTGTTTACGCATTAGGAACTAATGGATTAAATAGTGATGCCATTAAAAAAATATTTGAAGCAAAAGGTAGAAATCAAGGTAACCCCATTAATATTTTGGTAAGTGATATGAAAATGGTCAATAGCATTGCAACAAATATATCCGATTTAGAATATAAATTAATGAATGCTTTTTTTCCTGGTCCTTTTACTATTATATTAAATAAAAAAAGCATAGTTCCTTCTATTCTTACGGCAAATCAAGATACCGTTGGTGTTCGAATGCCTAATGGTTTTATTGCTAAAACTTTAGTAGAATTAGCCGGTATTCCAATAGCTGCACCTAGTGCAAATATTTCAGGCAAACCTAGTGGTACTAGTTTTGATGATTTATATAATGACTTTAAAGATAAAGTAGATTATATGATAAATGGCGGTGATAGCACAATTGGTATAGAATCTACTATTGTAAAAGTGATAGATGGTGTTCCTCATATTTTAAGACCTGGTAGCATAACCGATAAACAGATAGAAGAAATATCTGGAAAAGTTATATTAGATTATGATATCAATCCTTCTAGTGTTTTAAGCAATAATTATGACCATTATACTCTAAATAGTAAATCTATTCTAATTATAAGTAATGACAATAATCAAATAATTTCTAAAATAAATGAAATCGCAAATACATATAACTCTCCTCTTATAATGTGTACTCATAAGAATATAAAAAAATTTGGTAAAAAACAAATTATTGATATTGGAAATAATTTAGATGAAATTGCAAAAAATCTTTTTTCTAACTTAAGAAAAGCTGATAGCTATTCTCCAGATATTGTAATTATTGAGGGAATATCTTCTGGTGGAATTGGAGTTGCAATTATGAATAGATTATCAAAAGCATGTCAAAATAATTGTATTAATGTATAAAAAATCCACATATTTACATGTGGATTTTTTTATTTATTTTTATATCATAATTCTACATTCAATATCTTTATCTAATAATTTTTTAAACTCAATAGCATCTTGTTTAGTTCCAACTATACTACCATAATGTATTGGTATTACAATTTTCGGATGTATTTTATTAGTTAACTCAGCTGCTTCTATATAGTTAACAGTATATGTTCCACCTACTGGAATAAATGCTATGTCGCATTTTACATTTTGATTTTCTTCTGTTATGTCAGTATCTCCTGCAATATAATATTTTGTATTATCAAAATCAATTATGTATCCTACCCAATTATTTGATTTAGGATGAAATTGTTTATTTACATTATATGAAGGTATTGTAGTAAACTTTATATTATCTATTTCATAGTCTTTATTAGGTTCAACAGCTAATATGCTTTCTTTATTAAATCCTAATTGTAGTGGTTTTTCCAATATGTCTTTTGTTAATATTATTTTTGTATTTTCCTTTTTCACTCTCAAAATGTCTTCTTCTGAATAGTGATCATAATGTGAATGTGTTATAAATATTAAATCTGCATCATGAAATTCTTTATCTATCTTAAATGGATCTATATATACTATGATTCCTTTACTTATTTTTATTGAACTATGACACAATACTTCTATTGTTTCTAACATTTAATCTCCTCCTACTTATAACTCTTTACATTATCCTTAAAAAATCAGTAACTCCTTTTATATCTTTTACTCTTAATGACATTTCATCCAATTCATCTTGCTTTAAATATTTTCTTCCAAAATTGTCTTTCATACTTGCCCAAGTTTCTATATCAATTCTATATATCGCTCCATCTGCAAATCCTACTAATACAAATGCCATTGCTCCTAGTTCTTTATATTGTAATAATGTTTCTCGTTGGAAATCACTCAATACCTGATAAGTTATTCTGTCAGCTTCAGTGTATTTTGCATCAAATACGACTGTTCTTCCCCCTTTTATGGTTCCTTTAAAATCTGGTTGAGCTACTTTTGTAAATACTGTTTCAAACTTACCGTCTTCGATGTGTCTCAATACTTTCATAGGTTCAGGAGTTTTTTCTATTTTTGCTAATTTCCTAGTTTCATATATACTACATATATTTTCCACTTGTTCCTCAAAATTTTCTCCTATTCCATGATTTATTCTACCTATTAACTGTCTACTAGGATTTTTGCCTCCATTACTATTTCCTATCATTTTTTTGTATTCTTCTATTGAAATCCCCATCTTATCATTCCTTATTTTCTTATATAATCAATATACCTATATTCAAAATCATTATTATCTTTTGGTCCTATCTCTATTTTTAATATTCTCCACTCATTTTCATTTATTTCTGGAAAAAATGTATCTCCATCAAACTCTTTTTCTATTTGTGTTATATATAGTTTATTACATTTAGAAATAAGTAACTTATATATCATTCCCCCACCTATTACAAAGTGTTCATCATTATCTTTTATATATTTATCTAATTCATCAATGTCATTTATAACTTTTACATTATCATTATCAACTTTATAATTTTTATTACTACTTAATATTATATGAAATCTATTAGGTAATACTCTTCCTAAAGATTCAAAAGTATTTCTTCCCATTATTATTGTGTGCCCAGATGTTAATTCTTTAAATCTTTTTAAATCATCAGGTATATTCCATATTAGCTTATTATTTTTACCTATTACATTATTTTTTGCTTTTGCTACTATTATACTTAACATATTTAATATCTCTCCTATATTATTTTTATTAAATGGGTAGCTTATTAAGTCTATCCATTTAATTAAGTTGCTACTGGTATCTTTCCTAAATTAATATTTTTATTATAATCATATCCTTGAATTTCAAAATCCTCTACTTTGAATTCATAAAAATTCTTTGTATCATTATGTATAATTAACTTTGGAGAAACATCCATAGGCTCTGCTTCCAGCAATTTCTTTACAAGAGGAATATGTCTATCATATATATGACAATCTCCTATGTTATGGGTAAGTGTTCCTACTTCAAGCCCAGCACATTGTGCAAACATATGTAAAAGTGCTGCATATTGCATTATATTCCATCCATTTGCTGCAAGCATATCTTGAGAACGTTGATTTAAGATTAAATGTAGTTTTCCTCCCTTCACAAGCCATTGTGTTCCATATGCACATGGTTCTAGGTTCATATCTTTTAAGTCCTCAAAATTGAAAATATTAGTCATAATTCTACGACTATATGTATCATTTTTTAATAAGTCAAGCACATAATCAACTTGATCAATATTTTTTATACCTGACTTTGTTTTGAAATCATATTTTCTCTGCATTTGATATCCATATGCTTTTCCTATACTTCCATTTTCATCTGCCCATTGATCCCAAATATGTGAATTTAAGTCTTTTATATTATTTGACTTTTTTTGCCAAATCCAAAGTATCTCATCTATTGCTCTTTTAACTGTATTTGTATTATTTCTTAAAGTTATCATAGGAAATTCCTTATCTACATCATATTTGTTTGTAACACCTACAATTGAAATATAATTAGCCTTACTTCCATCGTCTTCCCATATTGTTCTAACATTTGTTCCTTCTGAAGAATATCCATTTTCTAGTATTTCTTTACATGTATCTATAAAATTTTTATCTGCTTGAGTCATTTTTATTCCTCCTATTTGTTCTTTTTTTATTTGTTCCTATTATATATTATCATAAAAATAAATTCAATATATTTTTATTTGTCAATTATATATATTTATGTATTGTTAAAACTAATTTTCCCTTTTTATTACTTCCAATAAATTCACTAACTCTAAATTTTCCCCTACCTCTTATAACCAAAATATCTTGCTCTTTAATTTCTTTTGAACATTTTGTTTCTATTCTTGAATTAAGAGTTACTTTTTCATTCTTCAACAATTCTTCTGCCTGACTTCGTGAAATTCTTGATATTCCCGAAACAAAATTATCTAATCTATTTGAGCTAATTGATATTTTTATCTCCTCAAATTCAATTGGTTTTAATACAATATCTTCTATATGTATCACATCTATTTCAGATTTTCTAAATCGTATTAGCTCTTTTAAAGAATTCTTTAAATATTCTGCATTCTCATTTAAAACTATTATATATGCCCCATCTTTATGTACTATTATATCTCCTATATGATCCCTTACAATACCAAATTTCATCACAGCACTCAAATAATCCTTATGCTCATATTTTCCTATCAACTCTTTTGGTAATTTAATTCTTATTGCCTTTATTATATTATTTATTGCATTTTTTACGATATTTGAGTCCTGACCATTCAAATAAAGCTTAAATTCTTCCTTAAACTTTTCAGGGTAAATTATGAGTGTTTTATATTCAGCTTCTTCAAATCCACCAAAAAAAATATAATTTTTTTCTTTTAGTCTGTTTAATTCTTTTTGTATTAATAATCTTTTATAAGTGTTTAAAAATTCGGTGTTAACTATTTTGTTATTTGTTTTAGAAATTTTTATTTTATCACATAATCTTGCTATGATTAATTTTTCATCTAGATTATTTATTTCTATCATTCCTTTCGACTATATAACCTTATTTTACATCTCTAAATTTAAAAATTCAACGTTTTTTTATAAGTCCAAATTGTGAATTTTATTTTTTTTATCCATTATTGCTTGAATTCATATCTCGTCTCATGTTATTATAAGAACTATGAAAGTTAAGAAGTTTTTTATAAGTTTAATTATTGTAATGTTATTTAATTTAATAAATTTGCCTATTTCTACTGCTACTGATATAGAAGCAATGGATTTAGATAATGCATTAACTAACCTGAATATATATGCACCTTCAGCATTATTGATTGAAAAAAGTTCTGGTGACATATTATATCAGAAGGAAGCCTATACTCCAATGTATCCAGCAAGTACTGTTAAAATAATGACAGCAATTCTAGTTATTGAAAATTGTAATCTTGACGAACTAGTTACTGTTAGTGAATCAGCGTTATCTGCTGTACCTGCCGGATATACTGTTTCTGATATCCAAGTAGGTGAAATATTAACTGTAGAAAATCTACTTTATGCGTTATTAGTTCCTTCTGGTAATGATGCTGCAAATGCTTTAGCTGAATATGTAGGTGGTAATGTACCAAACTTTGCCGTTATGATGAATGAAAAAGCGATTCAATTAGGTTGTAAAAATACAAATTTTACTAATCCTAATGGTGTTCATGATGTAAATATGCATACTACAGCTTATGATTTGTCTTTAATTGCCAAATATGCTATGAATTTAGATGTGTTTAGAACTATTGTTTCAACTCCTACTTACACTCTTCCATCCTCAAACACATATGCACTAAATGATAGAGTGTTACAGAACTCAAATCATTTAATTCATAGTTCTTCACCACATTATTATGAATATGCTACTGGAATAAAAACTGGATATACGAATCCTGCTCAAAATTGTTTGGTTGCAAGTGCTAAAAAAGATGATGTAGAATTTATTGCAGTTATTTTAGGCTCTACCTTTGGTAATACTACTGAACAATGTAAATTTGTTGATGCTAAAAATCTATTTAATTTTGCTTTTACATATCATTACAACTACTATCAAGAAAAATTTAAGTCTGAACAAACTAGTAGTTTGTCAAACGTTTTTAATAATATTATTAATACAGATTTAATTGTAGATGCCAATAATAAACCTTTATGGGGATTTGTTTTTTATCTTATTGCAAAAACAACATTGATTCTAATTGCTATAATTTATATATTATTACGTTTTATAAAGAAAATAAAACGATATGTATATAATCGTACACATGCTAAATATGATTTTAAATATTAGAGGGTCTTATAATTAGTACCCTCTATATAAATTCTTCCCATACAATATTGGCTAAATCCAATCCTTTATTAGTTAATCTTATATAATCCAAATCTATTTCTATTAGATCTAAATTCACTAATTTATTCAATTCATTTCTAAATAAATATATTGGATTTTCGTTAAATTTAATTTCAAAATCAGATATTCTAACTCCTTCTAGCTTCCTTAATCCAAGAATCATATATTCTTTTTCTTGTAATAGCTTATCCTGTATTTCATTTACTTGTCTATTGCTGTAATCTTTAATATAATCTTCTATACTTTCAGAATTAGAATACCTTCTTCCATCTAAATACGAATGGGCTGCTGTACCAATTCCTATATATTCTTTTTGGTTCCAACAATCCATATTATGTATTGAATAATAACCTTCTTTTGCAAAATTTGAAATTTCATAGTGAATATAACCTTTTTTCTCAAGCATTTTTTTTACAGTCCAATACATTTCTCTTTCAATATTATCATCAATTAAATCACATTCTTTGTTACTTACCATTTCATATAATCTTGTATTTTCTTCAAGTATTAGTGAATATATAGAAATATGCTCTGGATTTAATTCAATTATTTTTTCTACACTTTCTTTTATATCAGCAATACTTTGTCCAGGTAATGCTAACATTAAATCAACATTTATATTCTTAAACCCAACTTCTCTTGCCATATTATATGTGTCAAGAAATTGCCTATAGTTGTGTATTCTTCCTATTTTCTTTAACAGTACATCTTGTGTAGCTTGTAATCCTATGCTTAATCTTTTTATTCCTGCTTTTTTATAATCAATTAATTTTTGTTTTGTTACTGTTCCTGGATTAATCTCTATAGTAATTTCTTCTGCATTATCTATATTAATCTCATTTAATAATTTTACAATGTATTCACTATTTATATATGATGGCGTTCCTCCTCCAATATAAATAGTTTTGATAACATATTCTTCTGCCTTATAATTCTTGTATTCATTTATCAAACTATTAATATATAATTCTATAAAATTATCTTTGTTAGGATATGATACAAAATCGCAATAATAACATTTTTGTTTACAAAAGGGTATATGTATATATAAACCTAATTCTTTCATCTCTCCATCCTTTATTCTTCTAATTCTTGTGCAATTTTCAGTATTTTATTTAATCTATGATTTGCTCCTGATTTGCCAATAGGTATATCTAGCATTTGTCCTAGTTCTACTAAATTTGCATCTGGGTTCGCTAGTCTCAATTCTGCAATTTCTCTTAAATTGTCTGGTAACTCATCAAATTTCTTCTTACTTTTTAATAGATTAATAGCTTGTACCTGTAATACAGATGCACTAATAGTCTTATTTAAGTTTGCTGTTTCGCAATTAACTAATCTATTTATGTTATTTCTTTTATCTTTTATAACTCTTATTTCCTCATATCTAATTACAGCTTTATTGGCACCAATTATAGCTAAAAAGTTAGATATTATTTCTCCTTCTTTAATATATAAAGAGTATTTATCTCCTCTTTGCAGACTTTTAGTATTAATATCAAATTCATTAAGAATTCCTTGTACAATTTTCTGGCTTTCTCCAGAATTAAATGTGATTTCTAGATGATATTTATTATTTGGATTGTTAATAGAACCTCCTCCCATGAAAGCTCCTCTTATAACTGCTTTCTTTTGTTCTGTTGTCGTAAAAGTTATATTTTTAAAATCTAATAATTCATCATTATATGTAATTATATAATTCTTACCTTGAATTTTTATTTTATAATCAATATTAATTTTAGTAAGCATTTTACCAAATCTATTAATATTATATTCACTACTTGTAGAAAAACTTAATTTATTTTTAACTCTTTTTGTATTTCGACTTAATACATAACCATATAATTCCGCATATATAACGTTTTCATTACTAAAATTGTTGAACTTACTAAGTTCTTCTTTTACCTCTGAAGAAAATGACATACCATTTCTCCTTTCTTTATTTCTGCCTTGAAATAATAACTCTATCATTTTCAGATAAATCTTTTATACATTTTATATCCTTATATTTCTCTCTATTTTTTAATAATTCAATTACACTATTCTTTTGATTATATCCTATTTCTAATATTAAATATCCATCTTTATTTAAATACTTATATGCATTGTCAGATATTTCTCTATAAAAATCTAATCCGTCTTCTCCACCATCAAGAGCTATAATTGGTTCATGTTGAACGTCTTTTGGTAATGACTTTAAAACTTGTCTTTCTATATATGGTGGATTTGAGACAATTATATCATACTTATCATTAATATTCTTGAACATATCCGATTCTATAAATTTAATTTCTACATTATTAGCTTTAGCATTTTTGCAAGCAACTCCTAAAGCATAGGTGCTTATATCTGTAGCTATCACTTCAATGTTGTCTAAATACTTTTTTAAAGAAATTGCAATAGCACCACTACCAGTACATAGATCCAAAATCTTTATTGCTTGTCCTTTAAATTCTGTATTACATATTTTTATAACATTTTCTACGAGTATTTCTGTATCTGGTTGAGGTATTAATACATTATCATCAACGTAAAAATTTAATTTCATAAATTCTTGATTTTTAGTTATATATTGAAGCGGATATCCCTCTTTTACTCTATTAATATTAAAATTATACTTCTTTAAAACCTCATCTTTCAAAATCTGTTTATCATTTATTATAATGTATTCTTTTGGTTTATCTAATGTATACGCCATCAAAATCCTTGCAATATTGACTGAATCTTCAATATGATTTTCATTCAACATTCTTACGGCTTCAATTATCGCTTTTTTTATTTCCATTTAAATTTCTCCCTTATTTTATTTATATTATCATAATTCGTTATTTTAGGCAACAAAAATCTCCTTATCTCTTGACATGATTTCAATCTATATGCTAAAATAATAGTTAGTCATGGCTCCTTGGTCAAGCGGTTAAGACGCCACCCTCTCAAGGTGGAATCATGGGTTCGATTCCCGTAGGAGTCACCAAATATATAAAATGACATGGTTAAACACCATGTCTCTTTTATTTATGAATTATCTATTGCATCAATTAGCTCTTTACATTCTCTCCAATTAACTACTTCTAAACACTCGTACTCTTCCTCTAATCTCTTAATAATTTCTTTTGTATTGTCATTAGAATTTAAATCAGCTACTAATACATCTTTTATAATATCTTCTTTTCCATATAATATTTTAAACATTATAGATCTTAAGATTCCTTCGATATCTTTTTCCTGATTTTTAACACCAATAATCATATATATCCCATCTGATTTCAAATTTGTATGTACTAATATATATATAACATTCTTTATAATCTCAAATAATCCATAGAAAGCCAAAGTCCAAACAATCGTAGTTATTATGAAATTCATAATACTTCCTCCTCTGTATATAGTATGAGGTTTTAATAACTTTTGTTCATAAATTACTATCAATAATAGCTTTTTTTATATGGTTTATTTCATAATTATCATTATTGACATACACTTCTACTACATCTATTCTTATAAAACTGTCTAGACTATCATTTATAAATAGATAATATTCACCTGCTTTATATATATGCTTTTGTTTTGGTTCATTTACAGATTCTGCTGGATCTCCATATGATAATACTTTTCTTGTTTTAACTTCAATAAATACGATTTCATCTTTATCTTGCGCAATAATATCTATTTCTCCTGATTTACATCTAAAATTTCTTTCTAGTATTTTATATCCTAATTTTTCTAAATATCTTGTTGCAACATCTTCACCAATATTTCCTATATTTTTACGATTATTCATATATATTCTTTCCTCTAATAAATTCTTGTTTTTGTGAGTAATTACCAAATACTCATAGAACAACGATTTATAAAACTTCATAGTTACTGCCTGCTTTATTTGTAATTAATCCCTCTAATTCCATCATTAAAAGCAATGAATTTAATTCAGAAATATTTATTCCACTTTCTTTACTAATTTTATTTATATGTATTGGTCCTTCCTTAATTATTTTATATACTTTTTCATATTCAGGTTTTACCTGTATCTGTTTTTTGTTTTCAATTTCTTCAATACTTATCTGCTTTACTTTACTCTTATTATAATATTCTAATATATCATTTACATTTGTTACTAGAATCCCATCTCTTTTTAATAATCTATTAGTTCCTTCTCCCTTTGGGTTTTCTAAACTATTTGGTATACAAAAAATAGGCTTATTTTGCTTCCTTGCGTAATTAACTGTTATTCCTGTCCCACTTTTTTGTGCTGCTTCTATAACTAATACACCTATACTAAGTCCACTTATAATTCTATTTCTCTTTCGAAAATTGTCTGCTGCTGAACATATATCAGGCTCATATTCTGTAATAATTAATCCACCTTTGTTCAATATATCTTCAAATAGAGTTATATTTTCTTTTGGAAATATATTATTGAATCCACACCCAAGAACCGCAATAGTCTTACCATCCGCCTCCAATGCTCCTTTATGGGCTGCTGTATCAATGCCGATTGCCATTCCACTTACTATAACTAAACCTTGTTTAGATAAATTATATGCAAACTTCTTTCCCTGCTTTCTTCCATATTCTGTGCACTTTCTTGAGCCTATTATTGCTATCGATTCATTACTCAATAAATTAATATCTCCAAGAGCATATAATTTTGGTGGTGGATTTTTAATGTCTCTCAATGTATCTGGATAATTTTCATTATTTATATCTATTACCTGCATTGCATATCCTCCTTATGCTAGTTTTTCCAATACTTTCTATCTAAACTTCTATACTGTATGGCTTCTGCTAAATGTTTCACTTCTATATTCTCTTTTTCATCCAAATCTGCTATTGTTCTAGCTACTTTTAAAATTCTTCCATAGGCTCTAGCACTAAGTCCTAGTTTTTCAAACGAGTTTTTTAATACTTCTTTTCCTGAAGTATCTATTTTGCAATATTCTTCAATTAAATTTGGAGTTAATTCAGCATTTGAATATATGCCATGTTTAGCATATCTATTTTGCTGAATCTTTCTTGCTTTATCCACTCTTTGCTTAATTTGTTCTGAAGTCTCCCCCTTTTCTTCAGAATCTAATTTTTGATATTTTACAGCTTCAACTTCTATATGTATATCTATTCTGTCTAACAAAGGTCCACTTATTTTTCCCATATATTTATTTATACTACTTTCACTACATGTACACTCTTTATCTTTTGATCCATAGTATCCACATGGGCAAGGATTCATAGATGCTATCATCATGAAGTTACAAGGATAAGTTAAGCTTGCATTTACTCTATTAATGTTAATTATCTTATCTTCTAATGGGACTCTTAAAAGTTCTAAAACTTTATTTGGAAATTCGGGCAATTCATCTAAAAATAGTACTCCATGATGAGCTAAACTAATCTCTCCAGGTCTTGGAATTCTACCTCCCCCTATTAAAGATGCCCCTGATATAGTATGATGTGGTGATCTAAATGGTCTTGTAGTAATTAAAGGTTTCTCCTGTGGTAATATTCCTTCAATACTATGTATTTTTGTTATTTCTAATGATTCTTCAAAAGTTAAGCTCGGTAATATCGAAGGTAAACATCTAGACATCATTGTCTTTCCAGAACCAGGACTTCCAATCAAAAGACAATTATGACCACCGGCTGCTGAAACTTCCAAAGCTCTTTTTATGCTTTCTTGTCCCTTTACATCAGCAAAGTCAAAATTGTACATTATATTATTTTTAAAATAATCTTCATAATTCATCTCAACTTTATCTGGGACTTTATTTCCATTAAGAATATCTATCACTTCTTGTAAACTTTCTACTCCTATTACATCTAAATCTTTTACTATTGCTGCTTCCTTTGCATTATCTTTTGGTATGACAACTCTTTTTATTCCTAATTTTTTTGACTCTAAACACATTGGAAAAATACCCTTAATTTTCTTTATTTTTCCATTTAAAGATAATTCTCCTATAAATACAGTATCTTCTATGTCTTTTACATTTAATTCTTCATATGCAATAAGAGTAGCAACTGCTATGGGTAAGTCATATAAAGCTCCTTCTTTTCGTGTGTTTGCTGGTGCAAGATTTATGATTATCTTCCTACTTTTTAAATCCACATTACTGTTTTTTATAGCAGTTCTTACCCTCTCTTTAGATTCTTTAACGCTTATATCAGGTAAACCAACAATATCCCATGAAGGTAATCCACCTGAAACATCTACCTGTACTTCAACGAGATAACCATCTAGTCCTTGTAAAGACATACTCTTAACAATAGACAACATATTCAATTCCTCTTTTCAATTTTGGATTTTAATTTTAGATTTTTTAGTTATGCTTTAAAACATAGTAGTAATGAATTTAAATAATTTTGAACTAATTTATTATATTTTTCGACAAAAAAATATTTTTTCCTTCTTTTATGAAAGAAAAAGACAGACAATATGTCTGCCATTTTATCTAATTTTATGGTTTTAATACTATTTCATCATAAAGACTTATACTTTTCATTGATGATATTTCACTTGTTGAATACCCCATTTCTCTTAATTCTTGAGTTGTATAATTCTCTATTATAGAATAATATCCATTTTGTTTCTTTATCTTTACTAAAATTTTATCTGTATATCCAGTTCTACTTCTTATTACATAATTCTTATCTTCTTCTGTGATAATTGAAGAGTTTGGAACTTTCAATCCAGATTCATTCCACCATATAACATCTATTGATATTTTTCTATAACCAATTAGATATTCTACATCTTGAGTTATTTTAAATATAAAAACAGCTTCTCCATCCACAAATCCTGATATTTTTACGATCTCCGCTGATATTTCGTGACTGTTTGATAATCTTAACTTAATAACATCTCCTTCTTTTGCTCTCATGGCATTATCTGATGATAATATAGTAGCTATATAGCAATAAAAGTTATTTACAACTTTCCCCTTTTCCTGACTTGAGGAAACTAATTGTCCCGTCTTTAATTTTATTGAATTTAATGTATCTTTATTTATTGAATCTAGATTATCTACTTTTAAACTTTCTTCATATCCATCTATCTTATATGATACAATTCCACTAATTGGTGCAGAAATATACTTTTGACCAGCATTCAATTCTTGCTCATACTCACTTCTTTGCGTTATTAGCTTATTTATGTATGATCCTGAAGGACTAAGTTCTCCTGCTATTTTTGCTTTTCTTATCATATATGAACTAATTTCTGATTTATACTCTGCAATTTCATCTAGTTCATTAGTAGTTTGAATTAATAAAAGTTTTTCCTCTATTTGTTTTTCCAATAACTGAATATCTGTAGAATATATATTTGTATTTTGTCCTTCAATAGCTTTTTGTATCTCTTTATCTAACTCAGATATTTTTGCTTCAAGTTTTTCTTCATTTGCACTACAATATCTAAATACAGATTCTCCTTTGGCAACTCTTGCACCTTCAGGCTTTATAGTGACAATCCCATTCTCATATTCATTATTAGATACTAATGTTTCATCTCTAACTACATAACCTATATTAGTCTCCTCGTCATATATCTTACCATTTTCTATTACAAAAACATCTGATGGTTGTATTAACAAATTTACTATACTATAAAAAATACATATAACTAATATAAATATAATTAGTACTAATGTTGCTTGTCCTACTTTCTTTTTATTAAGTTTCCTTCTTTCTTCTGTTTTTTTATTCAATTCATTTCCTCCAAAATAATTTGTATGTTTTTCTCAACAGGCTCAAGTCCATTAATCCATATTGTCTCTTTATTTTTTCTAAACCAAGTCAACTGTCTCTTTGCATATCTTCTAGTTTCCATTTTTATTTTATCAATCATTTCTTCTTTGGATATTACACCTTTTATATAATCTCTAGTTTCCTTGTAGCCTAATCCTTGCATAGAAGTTGGCAATTCGTTGTATTTTGATATAATGTTTCTAACTTCTTCAATTAATCCATTTTCTATCATTATATCTACTCTTTGATTTATTCTGTTATATAATATTTCTCTATCCATCTCTATTGCAAATACCTTGTAATCGTATTTAATCTCTTTACTTCTTGATTCAATTTCCTGCTGTGTCTTTGTCTTTCCTGTTTCGTGATATATTTCTAGCACTCTTAATATTCTTTTTTTGTCATTATGTGAAACTTTTTCCATAGCAACAGGATCTATCTTACATGCTTGATTATATAATTTTTCTAATCCTTCATCTTCTACTATTTTTTCTAATTCTAATCTATATTTTTCATCTAACTTATTTTCACTATACTCAATTCCATATATTAATGAATTAACATATAAACCCGTTCCACCAACAACAATTGGAATTTTACCCTTTGATAATATCTTTTCAATACATTTCTCTGCTTCTTGCTTATAATCAGCAACGCTATACCTAATATTAGGTTCTACGAAATCCAACATATAATGCTTTATTCCTTGCATTTCTTCTTTTGTAGGCTTTGCACTTCCAATATCCATATATTTATATATCTGCATGGAATCAGCTGAAACTATTTCTCCATCTATTCTTTTAGCTAATTCAATAGATAATGCCGTTTTTCCAGATGCAGTTGGTCCACAAATTACAATAATAGTTGGTTTTAGTTTTTTCATTTTTATACTATTCCTTTCAAACCTATTTCCTTCTTGCAAATTTCTTTTCTATATCGTTTTTAGTCATTTTAATAGCAGTTGGTCTTCCATGAGGACAAGTAAAAGGGTTTGGTAAACTCAATAATTGTTGTAATAGACTATCCACTTCCTCATTTGTTAATGCCATATGTGCTTTTACTGCTGCCTTACAAGCGATAGTTGCTAAAAATTTTTCTTCTATTTCCTGCTTTGCTGTTCTTGCAACTGTGTTTATTTCATCCAAAGTCTCTAAAAATAACTCTTTAGTATCTAAATCTAAACACATTGTAGGTGCACCAGTTAATTTTATTGTATTTTCTCCGAATTCCTCTAACTGAAATCCTGCTTTTTCGAACTTATCTATATTATCTCTAGCAATATCCATTTCTTTATGAGATAATGTAATTATATCTGGTAAAAGCAATAATTGTGAATCCTTATTACCTTTCGAATAATAATTTTTACATACTTTTTCATACATTATTCTCTCATGTGCAGCATGTTGATCTATTATGTACAATTCATTTTCAATTTCAATTATTATATATGTTTGAAATGCTATACCTATTAGCTTATAATTTACTTTTTCAGTAGTATCGTAATTGTATTTTTCCTCATTTTCATATAACGAAATATTTTCATTTTGAATAATTATATCTTTTGCATCCTCAATGTTTTCATCATTGTTATCTGTTTCATCTTCATTCTTGGTATTTGTACCAAAAACTTTGCTATACATATCTTCAAATTTTAAATTATCATCTTCTACTTTGTCTTCTACACTACTAGTTACCATATTGTCATTCTCTATATCGATATTGTTTGCTATTGTTTGTGCTATGATATTTCCATAGTTATAATCTTGGGGCTCAATATCAGTAATATCTATAGTATGTTTTTCTTCTAATGTGTCTTGTTCTTTACTTTTAGTATCCTGTTCTAAAGTTTCGTCTTCGTCTTTTGAAGAATCTGGTAATATTTGGATTCTACGTGTTTTATCAATTTCTTCTGTTTCTTCACTATTATCAGGTAAACTTCTTTTTAAAAATAAACTTTCTATTATATTATTATTAGCTTCTTCTCCTAGTTTTAATTCGTTATCTTGTTCTTTTGGTAGTATAGCCACTTGCTTTGATGTATCTTCTTTTGTTCCTATTTTTCTAAATGTATTTAAAAAGGAATTATTGTTATAATTACTGTATGTGTTGTTACTATTTATATCTTGATCTTCGCTTTCTTCCTCAACATTTTCAATTAATTCAGCTTTCAGTAAAGTTTCCTTAACAGCATTATATACAGCTTTAAATATTTTACTCTCATCTTGAAATCTAACTTCTAATTTTGCAGGATGAACATTAACATCTACTGTGTTAGGAGCGATATCTATGTTTAATATTATAAACCCGTATTTTCCTATTGGCAATAGTCCTTTAAAAGCCTTTTCAGTAGCTCCTGATAACACTTTATCTTTTACATATCTTCCGTTTACAAAGAAAAGTTGATTTCCTCTGTTTGAACGTGCAATTTCTGGTTTTCCAACAACACCTGTTATTTCAACACCATCATAGCTATATTCAATAGGCAATACTGCTTTTACAATATCTTTTCCATATATATTAAAAATCACATTGTTAATATTTCCATCACCGTTTGTTTGTATGATAGTTTTTCCTGTGTTAATTAATTTAAATGCTATATTAGTATTAATAAGTGCTAATCTTGAAATTACATCTTCAATATAGCCTGATTCTGTGTAATCTTTTTTCAAAAACTTATATCTAACTGGTGTGTTAAAAAAAAGATTTTTAACTGTAATTGTAGTTCCTTCTGGACATCCAATGTCTTCATTTTCTAATACATTTCCTGCTTCAACTAAAATTCTATGTCCCACTTCATCATTAGCTGTTTTAGAGCATAATTCTACATTTGCAATTGCTGCAATACTAGCTAAAGCCTCACCTCTGAATCCCATTGACTTAATTAGGTTTAAATCATCTGCGCTTCTTATCTTACTTGTTGCATGTCTTTCAAAAGCAATTTCTAAATCGTCCTTTTCTATTCCTTTACCATTATCTGAAACTCTTATATATGATATTCCTCCATTTTTTATTTCAACTGTAATGTTTGTTGCTCCAGCATCAATGGAATTCTCGACCATCTCTTTTATTACAGAGGCTGGTCTTTCTATAACTTCCCCTGCAGCGATTTTATTAATTGTTAATTCATCTAATAAAACAATCTTTCCCATTATAGTTTTCCTCCCAAACTTTAGCATATATTATTGTTAAATTATATCATTAAATGGTTTATTTTGTATACATTTTTCAAAAAAAAATAAAAGAATAGATAAATAAAATTATCTATTCTTTCATTATGCAATATTTCCAATATCATTCATCATTACAAATATGGACAAAATTATTATACATACAAATCCTGTCATTTGTATAGCAATCTCTGTTTCTTCTTTTATTGGCTTTCTTCTAATTGCTTCAATTATATAAATTAAGATTTTTCCTCCATCCAATGGAGGTATTGGTAATAAGTTTGTAACTCCAAGAGATAGTGATACTGCTGCAATTAAATATATGTAATTTACTAAATCTGTTGTCTGTACTATTATAGAAGAAATTCCAACAGGTCCCATTAATTCATTTATTGTTACATTACCTGAAAATAATATTTTTAGACTTTCTATTATTGAATAAGCAAATGTTCCTGTAACTTGTAAAGCCTCTTTTAATGGATATTTATAGTAAAATATAACTAATAAAAATACTATTATTATTGCAAATATAATATTAACTAGTCCTCCAGCAGCTACAATTAGTATTTTTTTCCATGTCTTTGCATTATTAAAAGCTCCTTTCTCCTCTGAAGGTTGTTCTTCACCTTCCATTCTTACAAATCCTCCAAGAGGAATCATTCTTAAAGCATATACTGTTTCTCCAATTTTTTTAGAAATTATAGTTTTTCCAAAACCAAGTGCAAATTCATTTACTTTTACCTTGCAAAACTTTGCAACTATAAAATGTCCTCCTTCATGAATAAAAACTAATATTCCCAATAAAAATATAATCTTAATTGCATTTACAATAAATGTAAGCAATATTTTCACCTCTTTATATTTAAGTTTTATAAGATTACCATATATAATAAATATGCAAATGGTGCTATAAATATAACACTATCAATTCTATCTAGCATACCTCCATGCCCAGGAATCAATTCACCGAAATCTTTAATTCCCGTATACCTCTTTATACTAGATGCTGCAAAATCACCAATTTGACCGATTATACTAAATATGACTGTAAGAGCTCCAAATGCTAGATAAGAAATTGAACTATCAAATAACTTATTACATATATATGTATAAATAAGTGCAATAATTAAAGCCCCAACAGTACCCGCTATACATCCTTCAATAGTTTTATTTGGACTAATCTTACTAAATTTATGTTTGCCTAGTTTCAATACTTTTCCAAAAATATATGCAAAGCTATCTGTACCCCATGCTGCAATAACTAAATACCACAAATATATTTTACTTGATACGCCTCCACTTATTAGTGGAATACACATTATAAATAATGTTATATAGCATATCCCAAATAATGTATATGAAATGTCTTTTATATTGTATTTCATATTTGTAACTAAACTTTGTATAAATAATAAAACAACTATAATAGGTAGGAACAACCCGATGTAAGTTATATCAAAGCCAGGTATTAAATGTATAAAAGCTATTGATATTGCACTTAAATAACCAATCCATTTAACAGGATTTGCCTTTTCTTTTAAAGCATAAAAATATTCATACATACTAATTATTGCCACAATTGCAAAAAATATGTCTATAAAATATTCATTTCCTAGAGCCAATACTAGTACTACTAAAGGTAATCCTAACATTGCAGAAAGTAATCTTTTTATATTCATATATTAATTTCCTCCAAATCTTCTGTTTCTATTTTGATATTCCAATATCGCTTTATCTAAAGCATTTTCATCAAAGTCCGGCCAATTTATATCTGTAAAATACAATTCTGAATAAGCTGATTGCCATATTAAAAATCCACTAAGTCTTAATTCATTACTTGTTCTTATTATTAAATCTGGATCTGGAATTCCAGCAGTATATAAATTATTAGATATTAGCTCCTCATTAATATCTTCTAAATTAATCTTTCCATTTTTAATTTGAGTTGCAATATTCTTTGTTGCATTTACTATCTCTGCTCTGCCACCATAGTTAAGAGCTATACTAAATAAAACTCCGGTATTATCTTTTGTTCTTTCTATACACTTTCTCATGCTCTTCTGTAAATCTTCATTGAAAGCAGAAATATCTCCTAATATATTTACTTTTATATTTTCTGTGTCAGCTCTTTTAGCATAATCGTCTAAATACGTCTTAAATAAAAGCATCAATCCATTAACTTCTTCTTGTGCCCTTTTCCAATTTTCTGTTGAAAATGCATATACAGTAATATATTTTAATCCAATTTTATTTGCATATCTTACAATTTTCTCTAGAGTTTTCGCCCCTTGTCTGTGTCCAAATCCGGCATTTTTGCCTTGAGAAGCTGCCCATCTTCTATTTCCATCCATTATAATTCCTATGTGTTTAGGCATTTTTTCTTTATTGAATTCCATAATCTCCTCCGAATACTAGTGATTTCTATCCTTTATATATATGGCTAATTCTTTGAGAAATTGTGCTTTCTCACCATAAGTTTCTAAAGTTTGTATAGCTTCGTCAGTTATATCTTCTAAATATTTTTCAGCCTTTTGTAGTCCAAATTTAGTAACATAAGTTACTTTGTTCATTTCTCTATCATTACCAACAGGTTTTCCCATCAATTTTGCATCACCAATTTCAGATAAAATATCATCTTTGATTTGAAATTCTAATCCTATTTTTTCAGCATATACTGTTAACTTGTTAATATCTTGTTCATTTGCTCCCGCAAGTATAGCCCCTGTTCTAACACAATATTTAAAGAAAGCACCTGTTTTATTATTATGAATATAGTCTAATTCTTCTTTTGAGATTTGTTTTCCTTCACATTCTGTATCTAAATATTCTCCGACAATCATTTGATCTATCGCTCTCGAAAATTCATTTAATATTCTAATTTTTCTTTTACTCTCCTCATCATTTGGAGATTTGCTTATTTCTCGTGCTATAATCATATAAGCTCGATTCATTAAAGAATCTCCTGCTAAAATTGCAGTTGCCTCATTGAATTTTTTATGTATTGTCAACCTTCCTCTTCTATAATCATCATTGTCTATGCCCGGTAAATCATCATGTATTAATGAAAAAGTATGTGTCATCTCCATTGCAATAGCAAAAGGAAGACTCTTTTCATAATCGTCTTTAAACATTTTATATGTTTCAATTATTAATGTTGGTCTTAACCTCTTGGCTGATGACATTAAACTGTATTCTATTGATTGATTTAAAACTGCTTCTGGAAGATCTTCTTTTATTAAATATTTATTTAACTCTTTATTAACTAATTCTTGATTTCTTATTAATTGTTCTTTAAAATTCATAAATTCAACTCCAATACATGGGTTATAATTATACTGACATGATCTCTTTTTCTTTTTTAGCTGACATTTCATCAATTGCTTCTACTTTTTTATCTGTTAACTTTTGTATTTTATCCTCTGCTTGTTTTTCTTCATCTTCTGTTAAATTGCCATCTTTTTGTTCTTTTTTAGCTAAATCCATTGCATCTCTTCTTATAGCTCTAACTGCTATTTTAGCTTCTTCTGATAATTTTTTTATATCTTTTACTATTTCTTTTCTTCTTTCCTCTGTTAATTCTGGGAAATTTAATCTTATTAATTTTCCATCATTATTAGGGTTAATTCCTATATCTGCAACTAGTATTGCTTTTTCTATCTCTTTTAAAATATTAGTATCCCATGGTTGAATAACTATCATTCTCGCTTCTGGAACTGAAATTCCAGCTACTTGATTTATTGGAGTTGGAACTCCATAGTAATCAACTTTAACTTTATTTAATATTGCAGGATTTGCTCTTCCTGCCCTTATTTCTGCAAAATTCTCTTCTAAAACACTAATTGTTTTTTCCATTTTCTCTTCAATTTGATTATAATCCATAACTATTATACACCCTTTCTTTTTAATTTACATAAGTTCCTATTTTCTCACCTTTAACGATTTTAACGATATTTTCTGGTTTTGCAATTTCAAAGACCATTAGTGGGATTTTGTTATCTCTACATAATGACGTTGCAGTTGAATCCATAACTTTTAAATCCTTATCTAATATATCAATGTATGATATCTTGTCATATTTTACTGCTGTTTTATCTACCTTTGGATCTGCTGAATAAACTCCATCTATAGTTTTCGCAAGTAATATTATATCTGCATTAATCTCTGCTGCTCTAAGTGCTGCTCCTGTATCTGTTGAAAAATATGGATGTCCTGTTCCACAAGCAAATATGACTACTCTTCCTCTTTGTAGATGCTTTTCTGCCTTTCTTTTTATGTATGGTTCTGCAATTTCTCTCATCTCAATTGCTGTTTGTACTCTAGTATCAACTCCTCGAGTCTCCAAGCAATCCTGAAGTGCCAAAGCATTCATAGTTGTAGCTAGCATTCCCATATAATCTGATGTTGTTCTTTCCATATCGTGTCCGTATCTACCACGCCAAAAATTTCCTCCACCAACAACAATTGCAACTTCAACTCCTAAATCAACCACTTTTTTTATTTGATCGCAAATATTTCCAATAACGTCTGCATATACGCCTGTTTTGTTGTCTCCCGCTAATGCTTCTCCACTCAATTTTAAAAGCACACGTTTATAAACTGCTTCACTCATATTTCTCTCCCCTTTTTATTAATATGTTTATTATTCTATCATATATTAATTAAAATTTGTTAATTTTTATAAAAAATTTTTATTTATTATTTTAATAATTCTATACTTCAGTTATATCAACTACCTCTATTTCTTCTTCTGTTTTCGTATCTTCTATAGCATCATATAAAGCATTAGCTGTATCAAGTGATGTAAAACAAGGTATTTTACATTCAACTGCTAAACGTCTTATCTTAAATCCATCTCTACTAGATTCTTTTCCTTTTGTAGGTGTATTGATTATAAAGTTGATTTTACCTGCTTCAACTAGATTTGGTATACTCTCAGCTCCTTCCCAGATTTTTTCTAATACATTAGTTTCTATTCCATTTTGTTTCAAAAATGCTGAAGTTCCTTTAGTAGCATAAATTTTAAATCCTCTATTATAAAGTTTTTTTGCTAATGGCAATACTTCTTGTTTATCTTTATCTCTTACTGTTATTAATATATTTCCTTCTTGTGGTATATTAACTCCACTTGCAATAAAAGCTTTAACGATTGCATCTGTAAAGTTCTTTGCTACTCCTAAAACTTCTCCTGTTGATTTCATTTCAGGTCCTAGACTTGTATCAGCATTTTTAATCTTTTCAAATGAGAATACAGGCATTTTAATTGCTACATATTCGCTACGTTTATATACTCCTGTTCCATATTTCATATCTTTTAATTTTTCTCCAAATATTACTCTTGTTGCAATATCAATTACTGGTAAATTTGTAACTTTACTTATGTAAGGCACTGTTCTACTTGAACGAGGATTTACTTCAATTATATATACTTCGTTATTTTGTAATATGAATTGAATATTCATCATTCCAATTATATTTAATTCTTTCGCTAGCAATTTTGTATATTCAACTATTTTATCAGCTGATTCTTTATTTACATTTTGTGTTGGATAAACTGAAATACTATCTCCAGAATGTACTCCTGTTCTTTCTAGTAATTCCATAATACCCGGAATTAATACATCTTCTCCATCGCAAATTGCATCTACTTCAATTTCTTTTCCCATAATATATTTATCAACTAATATTGGATGTTCTTGTGCTATTTTATTTATTTCTTCTATAAGTTTTTCAATATCAGAATCATCGTATGCAATTGCCATACCTTGTCCACCAAGAACGTATGAAGGTCTAACAAGTACAGGATATCCTAGCCTATTAGCTACCTCTTTTGCTTCTGCAACTGTATATACTGTTCCTCCCTGTGGTCTAGTTATGTTACAATTGTTTAAAACTTGATCAAAAAGTTCTCTATCTTCTGCTCTGTCCATATTCTCTTCTGAAGTACCTAAAATCTTAACTCCCATCTCTTTTAATGCTTTAGTTAATTTGATAGCTGTTTGTCCGCCAAATTGAACTATGGCACCATAAGGTTTCTCTACATTTATGATATTTTCTACATCTTCAGGAGTTAATGGTTCAAAATAAAGTTTATCCGCTATGTCAAAATCTGTACTTACTGTCTCTGGGTTATTATTAACAATAATTGTTTCAAATCCTTTCTTCTTTAATGCCCATACTGCATGAACACTACAATAATCAAATTCTATTCCTTGTCCAATTCTAATTGGCCCAGAACCTAATACTACTACTTTTTGTTTATCTGTTTTTTTGTCAGCCTCATTATCTTCATCATAACTTGAATAATAATATGGTGTTGTAGCTTCAAATTCTGCAGCACAAGTGTCAACCATTTTAAAATTAGCTACTATGTTGTTATCTTCTCTTATCTTCCTTATATCTTCAATTCTTGCTTTTGTTAAATTGGATATTACTTTATCAGTATATCCATATTTTTTTGCTTTTCTTATAGAATCAGCATCTAATTTAGAACTTTGCAATTCCTTTTCAATATTTACTAAATTATTGATTTTACTTATGAAAAATTTATCTATTTTAGTTATTTCATGTATTTGTTCTATTGTCATTCCACGTCTTAAATTTTCTGCAATAACCCATATTCTTTCATTATTTACTTTCTTTAATTCTTCTCTAATTTCTTCATTAGAATATATACTTAATTTAGGTAAAATTAAACTATCAATATTTTCTTCTAATGAACGTATTGCTTTCATAAGCCCTGCTTCTAAAGTAGGTGCTATCGCCATAACTTCTCCTGTAGCTTTCATTTGAGTTCCTAGATTACGGTCAGCAGTTAGGAACTTACTAAATGGCCATTTAGGTATCTTCACTACAACATAATCTAATACTGGTTCAAAACAAGCATAAGTCTTTCCTGTTACAGCATTTTTTATTTCATCTAAAGTATATCCTATTGCTATCTTTGCAGCTACCTTTGCTATAGGATACCCTGTAGCTTTTGATGCTAATGCAGAAGAACGACTAACTCTAGGATTTACTTCAATTACTGCATACTCAAAGCTATTAGGATTTAGTGCAAATTGTACATTGCATCCTCCCTCAATTTTTAATGCTGATATAATTTTTATAGCTGAACTTCTTAACATTTGATATTCTTTATCTGACAATGTTTGTGAAGGTGCAACAACAATACTATCTCCCGTGTGAACTCCAACAGGATCAATATTTTCCATATTGCATACTGTAATACAATTACCTTTACTATCTCTAATTACCTCATATTCTATTTCTTTCCATCCTGAAATACATTTTTCTACTAAAACTTGATGTACTCTTGAAAGTCTCAAACCACTTTCACATATTTCATTAAATTGAGCTTCTGTGTAAGCAATTCCTCCTCCTGTTCCTCCTAATGTATATGCAGGTCTAATAATTACAGGTAGTCCAATTTCTCTTGCAAATTCTAGTCCTGACTGTAAGTCTGTTACTACTTTACTTGCAATACATGGCTCATTAATTGATTCCATCATATCTTTAAAAGCCTGCCTGTCTTCAGCATTTTTTATCCCTTCGGGTGATGTTCCTAAAAGTTTTACTCCTTTCTCTTGTAAATATCCTGATTCGGCAAGTTCCATTGCAATATTAAGACCCGTTTGTCCTCCCAAGTTTGGTAAAATACTATCTGGATTTTCCTTTTCAATTATTTTCTTAACTGTTTTAACAGTAAGTGGTTCTATATATATCTTATCTGCCATGTTTTTATCTGTCATTATTGTTGCAGGATTTGAATTGACTAATACTACTTCTAATCCTTCTTTTTTTAATTCTACACATGCTTGTGTACCTGCATAGTCAAATTCTGCTGCTTGTCCTATTATAATAGGTCCTGAACCAATAACTAATACTTTTTTTATTTTTTCATTTTTTGGCATAGTATTATTTCATTCCTTTCTTTATTATTGTTTAATATTTTGGAATATATCATCTATTCTATTGTAAAATCAATGCTTACGCAAAGATTTACTACACATATTTTTTACTTTAATCACTACACATTTCTAAAAACCTATCAAATAGATGTGCACAGTCTTGTGGTCCTGGACAAGCCTCTGGATGAAATTGTATTGTGAAGATATTTTTGTTTTTATAATCTAATCCTTCTATTGTTCCATCATTTACATTTACATATGATACTTCAGCAATATCTTTATTTATTGAATCTTCTTTTACATAGTATCCATGATTTTGAGAAGTAATAAAAATTCTTCCTGTTTTCAATTCTTTTACAGGGTGATTAGGTCCTCTATGACCATATTTTAGTTTTGCAGTAGTAGCTCCGGTTGCTAATGCCATCAATTGATGTCCTAAACAAATTCCCATTATCGGTATATCTGTTTTATATAATTTTTTAATATTTTCTATTGCAATTTTGCAGTCTTCTGGATTTCCTGGTCCATTTGATAAAAGAATCCCATCAAAATTTCCTTCAATTATGCTCTCTGCTGATATATCTTGTGGAAAAGCTGTCACAGTACAATCTCTATCAACTAGCGATTTTATTATATTCTCTTTGCATCCAAAATCTATTAATGCTATCTGTTTACTACCTTCTCCAAATTTCCTTATTCGCTTATTTGAAACTTCACCTACTACATTTGGAAAAGTATACTCCTTTATTTCTTTTAATATGTCATCTAAATTTGATTTATTAGATACTAGTTTTCCTCTCATTGTACCATAATCTCGTAATAATTTTGTTAATTTTCTAGTATTGACATTCATTAGTCCGTGGTATATCGTTTTCTCTTAAATAATCATCTAAATTAGTCTCTGCTCTAAAATTACTCTCAATCTCTGCTAATTCATGTATAAAAACAGCTTTTATCCAAATTTTACGTGATTCCGCATCATTAGTTATTATTCCATAATTACCTATTAATGGATATGTTAATGTAACTCCTTGTCCAGCATAAGATGGATCTGTAAAAATTTCTAAATATCCTGTCATTGAAGTATTAAATACCACTTCACATAGAGCATCCTTGTTCGCACCTATTCTTTTTCCTTCAAAAATATCTCCATTTTCTAAAACCAAATATCCTGTTTCCATATATTACCTCTCCCATTTACATAAATTGTTGCAAAAAAGAAGAGCCATTAAGCTCTCCTATATTATTGATTCAATTGTTTTTTTACTTCGTCTGCAAAATTTTCTTCTTTTTTCTCGATGCCTTCACCTTTTTCAAATCTTGCAAATTCTAATACACTTGCTTTTTTAGAAGCAAGTAAATCTTTTATCTTTATATCTGGATTTTTTACAAATGCTTGTTCTACTAGACAAATCTCTTCATAGAATTTTCCTAGTCTCCCTTGAACTACTTTTTCAGCTATTGCCTCTGGTTTTCCTTCATTCATAGCTTGAACCTTTAGTATTTCCATTTCTTTATTTAATCTTTCATCTGGAACATCTTCTCTATTAATAAATTCTGCTTTAGCAGCAGCTATTTGCATACATACATCCTTTGCAAGTTCTTCGTCTGCATTTTCCATAGAAACTAGAACTCCAATTTTACCATCACCATGAATATATTTTGCTACAATACCATTAGAAGTAAATCTTGCAAATCTTCTTACAGAAAGATTCTCACCAATTTTAGCAATTTTCTCTGTAAGAACATCTTTTACAGTTTTAGATGGATCTGAAATAGATGATTGAGTTAATAATTCCTCAACATCTTTTGGATTATTTGTAACAATTTGTTTTGCTACATCCTCTGCAAATCCCTTAAATTCAGCATTTTGAGCAACAAAGTCTGTTTCTGCATTAACTTCAACAACTGCTCCTGTTTTTCTATCTTCTGAAATGTATGCTGTAACTACACCTTCTGCAGCAATCCTATCTGCCTTTTTAGCTGCTTTTGTAATTCCTCTTTCGCGAAGAAGTTCCATTGCTTTTTCCATATCTCCATCAGTTTCTGTCAAAACTTTTTTACATTCCATCATTCCTGCATCTGTCTTTTTTCTTAATTCCATTACTTGTGCTGCTGTAATAGCCATTATCATCAATCCTTCCTTCTATTTTTTCTAAAATGAAGGGTCGACATTGGGTGTCGACCCCCCTATTAAAATTTTCCTTATTATTATTTATTATTTATAGTAATTTTATGCTTCCTCATTATTCTCTTCACTATTTGCAACTACTTCTTCCATACTTTGCTCTGCATTTTCATTTTCATCTGCAAATAATCCTTCTGTACCAATAACTTCACCTTGTTTAGCTTCAATAACTGCATTTGCCATAACTGTTGCTATTAGTTTTACTGAACGTATAGCATCATCATTTCCTGGTATTGGATAATTTACATCTTCTGGTGAACAGTTTGTATCAACAATACCAACTACAGGTATATTCAATTTTTTAGCTTCCAATATAGCTGTTCTTTCTTTATTTGGATCTACTATGAATATAACTCCTGGTAATTCATTCATTTCTTTTATACCACCAAGATTCTTTTCTAGTTTTTCCATCTCTTTCTTTAAACCTATAACTTCTTTTTTAGGCAAAACATCAAAAGTTCCATCTTCTTGCATCTTTTCTAAATCTTTTAATCTTTGTACTCTTGCTTTAATTGTTTCAAAATTTGTAAGCATTCCACCTAGCCATCTTTGATCAACATAGTACATATCACACATTAATGCAGCTTCTTTCATACATTCTTGTGCTTGCTTTTTAGTTCCAACAAATAGAACTGTCTTTCCTTCTTCTACTTGTTCTCTAATAAATTCATAAGCCTCATCAATTTTTTTAGATGTCTTTTGTAAATCGATAATATGGATACCATTTCTAGCTTGATATATATATTCAGCCATTTTAGGATTCCATCTTCTTGTTTGATGTCCGAAATGAACACCAGCTTCTAGTAATTGTTTCATTGCAACTACTGCCATTTTAAATTCCTCCTTTTAGTTTTAGCTTCCATAAGATTTCAAACACTTATACAAACTTTTTTAAGCACCTATATAAGCTAATCATATGTGCATATTTTTTACCTTGGATATTATAGCATAAAAACTATATATAATGCAATACATTTCTTAAAATTTATTATATTAATAGAACAATTCCTATACCAAACGGTATAGGAATTGTTCAAAAAGCATAGATTTGTTAATGTCTTAAAATACCCAATCGATCATAAATTCAGCTATTTCGTTACCAGGCTCCTCCCGTCCTCCACCATAGGAGAATTGAATATCATTAGAAATGCTGTTCAGATAGCGTATTAGTTTCTCCATGTGTTTAATTGCTTTTTCGGTAGTTTCTTCAGAAAACGTGTCGCTATCCTTAACGCCACATTCAGCTGGAGAGAGTCTAATGGTCAATGATTTCATCAGTACATAATTACGATATAAATGAAATTCTCCAATTATATCCTTCTTTTTAAGCTGCCGAACAATTGCAGTAGCTTGGGCTTTTTCCTCCTTATTCAATTTTTCTGTCGCATCCAGTTTTTTCAGCAACTCATCTGCCTTTTCAGGAATCTGTTTGAGTGCCTCGTTGAATACTTTTAACAATGTCATGCTTTTTCCTCCTTTTGCCAATACGCATATAGAACTTGCAATTGGACTTTTTTTCTGATTTTTGTTACTTCAAAATTATATCACATTTACATAAATATTGCAAATTATAAAAAAATTCCAACTAAAAAAATCCCATAGTACGAGCTATGAGATTTTTTATGGTGCCATTGACGTAGATATTTACGACTCGTCATTGATTCTCTTAACGATTGATACAAATAATAATTAATTTAATACTGTTAAAACTACTATTTTTATGAACTATCGCAGTCAAATCAGTTTGACTGCAAAAGACTGGCTCTTTCGAGCCAGTCTTCTGCATACTACTTGCAATTGCAATTTGGAAATAATTACTCGCACCACCATAAATCGAGAAACATTTTCTTTCTATATTTATTACACAATTTTTTGTTATAAAAAGTCAAGCAATTTTGTATAATAAATATATTATATTTTATACAATTTTAAAGAATTTATTTAGTTTTAAATGCTTTTTTCACTTTCGCACGTTTTAGCAACTATCTCTTTATTTACTATCATATCTACTTTTCCATCTTTTAAGTAAATGATTTTGTCAGAGTTTTCTATAGTAGATTTTCTATGTGCTATTATAATTACTGTACTTTCCTTAGTTATCTTATCTATTAACTTTTGGATCCTATCTTCAGTTTTTAAATCTATATTTGAAGTAGGCTCATCAAATATATAAATATTTGCTTTATGCAGAATTGCTCTTAAAAAGGCTATCATTTGAAGTTGACCATATGATAATTTATTTTTTTCTATTTTTTCTTGCAATCCATTTGAAAATTTATCTAAAACTTTTTCAAACCCTATCTCATTTGCAACAATTTTTATTTGTTCATCAGTAATTGTTTCATCTCCTAATATTATATTGTTTTTTAATGTATCATTTAATATATATGGTGTTTGTGAAATATAAGAAATATTCTTCCTTATGTCTTGTATTCTTATTTCTTGAATATTTCTTCCTCCAATTAATATTTTTCCACTTTGTATAGGATATAATCTCATAAGAATGTTTGCCAACGTTGTCTTACCCACACCTGTTTTTCCTGCTATTGTTACTTTATTACCTTCTTTTATAATAAATGATATATTGTGTAATACTTTATTTTCTCCATATTGCATACAAACATTTTCAAATTCAATATCGCCTTTTAAATCTTCTACAATTTCTCCTATGTCTATATCTTCTTCTCCTTGCTCTTTTAATAATTTATTAATTCTTTTTAATGACATACTAGAAGATTGTATTTCTTCTAGTTCTGTAAATATTTCATTTAAAGGAGTTCTACAATTTTGTATATAATTTATTACAAGATAAATACTTCCCAAAGGGATTGTAATATTAATATGAAATACATAAATTAAAATTAAATAAATTGCAATTGCCTGTATTGTTACAGCAAGAGGGTAAATAAAACTTTCAACAAAAATAAATTTTTTTCTATAAACTAGTTCTTCATCTAATGTTTTGGATATTTTATCTTCATTCTTTTTTTGTAATCCATATAAAAAGGTTAATTTATTTTTGTTATACATTTCAGAAAATTGTTTATTTTCTTTATCTCTTTTGTCTAAAATTATTTTATTATAATTGGCTACTTGATGTGTAAATATATAGGAAACTATTGCATTTAATAAAATTGCAACACTTCCAATAATTGCTAACTTTATATCTGCAAAAAACATAAAAATTACCATAGTTATAATATATACAACATCATTTAATACTACTTGCATTGTTCCTAAAAATAATGATGACACATTATCTATATCTGCCGTTAATCTTGTATAAATTTCTGATGAATTATATTTTTGATATGTTGACATATCCCATTTTAATACATGACAAAATAATTTTTCTCTTAAATCTTTTAATATTTTTGACATTGCTTTATTTATAACGCTATTTCTTGTGTTTTTTGCTAGTACTAAAATGATATGTATTATAAAATATGTTATAAACAATCTCATTAAAGCTTCTTTTTCTGTTACATTAATATCTAATATTCCTTTCATAACTAATGGATGTGATGCACTTAAAATATTAACTATAATTATAGAAATTCCAACTAGAATTAATATTTTAGTATTTTTCTTTAGAATATATTTCATCTGTTTCTTCCTTTCTTTCAAGGTATTCTAGTTCTTTATAAAAATCATTTCTTTGCATTAATTCTTCATGTGTACCACAATCTTGTATTTGTCCATTTAATAAGATATATATTTTATCCATTT
>CANRNC010000011.1 GCA_947631915.1 uncultured Clostridia bacterium | reverse complement strand
AAATCCTTTTATTTATTTTTTACATTATTTTTTATAATTTGTGTAAAAATTTTATTAAATATGATATATTATTCTTGAGTTTTTTAAAGAAATTTAAAAAAATAGCGTTTTAAAACACATAAAAAATGAATAGTTTTTGAATATATCAATAAAAATATAAGTTTAAGTGTGTGTCGATAAATTGCTTACTCAGAGGAAGATAGGTATTTACAACACAATAAGAAATAATATTGTTATTTCAAGAAGTTTAAGAAATTTAAATATATAAGAGTAAACAATTTATCGACATACAAATTATATTAACAGAGAAATTAGATAAATGAAATATTTGGTGGTTTTTAATTGTAAGAAAAGCAAAGATAAAGGAGAATGAATATATGTTAGCCAACAAATTAAATTATGGAGATACAATTGGAGTAATAGGTGTATCTAATAGTATAGACTTAGTTGAAAATGGATATGAAGTTTTTTGCAAAGCAGAAGAATTTTTTAACAAAAAAGGTTTTAAAATTAAAAGGGGAAAGTATGTACTAGAAGATTATTATGGTTCAGCAGGTACTAGAGAACAAAAAGCAGAAGATATGATGAATATGTTTATGGACAAAGATGTTAAAGCCATAATTTGCCTTCATGGAGGAGAAACTTGTAATACATTTATTGATTTACTGGATTATGAAGTAATAAAACAAAATCCTAAAATAATAACAGGTTATAGCGATATAACTGTATTGTTACAAGCAATTTATGAAAAAACAGGTTTAGTAACATTTCATGGACCATCATTTATTGATTATGGTAGCAAGAATGCGGAGGAATGTTTTAAAGAGTTTGAAAGTGTATTTATAAATAGGAAAATAAGAAGGTTCGCAAATGGAGAAAAGAAAATTATAAAAGAAGGAAATGCATTAGGAAAAATAATAGGAACTAATTTGGGTTGTATGATGTACTTACTAGGTACACAATATCTTCCAAATATGCAAGATAAAATATTACTAATTGAAAGTTATAGAACTACACTAAATGAATGTCAAAGAAGATTTGCACATTTAAAGCAATATGGAATGTTTGATAAAATTAATGCAATCGTTGTAGGATATAACTATGATTTACAAAAAGATGGAGACTTTTATCCTCAAATGGAAGATATTTTATTAGACTATACTAAAGAGTATAATTTCCCTATTATTAAATGCAATGATTTTGGACATAAAATTATAAATTCTATTATACCAATAGGGGTAAATGTACAAATAAACTCAGAAAAATCTAGTGTGGAGATTATAGATGAATTTTTGATAGGATAAAAGAAAGAATGTTTATTGAATAATATAGAAAATTTAAAGGACTTAATTATACATCAAAGTGAAAACATATCATTAGAAGTTTTATATGATGAAGATGTAGTACTAAATTTGTACGAGAAAGGAAAAAAATAAATTGGAAAAAGAAAAAAAGAGTTTTTTAAAAGCTAGATATATGGAAATACAAAAAAAGAGAATAGGCAAAGCTTTTGAAAAAAGTGGAAATCTATTTTCAGCTTTTCATATGGCATATAATAAAAATTTTATAGAAAGTTTTATAGAGTATATAGAAGAAAATGGTTTAACAGAAATTTTTATCAAAGAATCTCTTGATAACTTGGCTAATTTTAGTAATATGGAAGGAGACACTAAAAAAGAAAAAGAGGTTTTTGCAAAGCTTGTAGAAACAAAAGGAATAGAATATTTACAAAAAATATATGGTGATGAAATTGGACAAAAATTACAAGATTTGTATAAAGACAATAAAATTAATTTTATGGATATTTATCATATTGCTAATATCAATAAAAAAGAAAATGTTATAAAACAAGCAAGTATCATAGGAAAAATATTAGATTTATGCAAAGAAGATTTTGTAATAGGAATTCATAGGACTGGTGGACTAGAAAATGGAGGAAGAATAATAAATGAAGAGGGTATAAATTTAACAGGACATCAAGATTCCGGAATAGATTCTAAAAATTATACTGACGTAAAAAATAAATTAAGCCAAAATATATCATTTAATTATAAACCTGGACTTTTAATAAGACAAATTGCAACAGGAGGAAATTATAAAAATGTTACAGGTAAGCAATATGTTGATATTTCAATAGTTGCTATACCAAGCCAAGAGTTTGCAAAAGAAAAGCAAAATATTATTATAGATAATCCAGTTTCTAATAAACTAATGTTAAATACTGAATTTATAGCTGGATATGTAACAGTGGATACAAAAATGTCAACATTAGAAAGCTATGTTGAAAATCCTAAACATAAATGTTTAAATAAAGAAGACAATAGTCAAAAAGTAAGTGACGAAATAAAAATATGGTTACAAAGATTAGATAAATGGGAGGCCCAAACAAGAAATCTAGGAATTAGAAATAGTTTAATGTCTATTTTTAGAAATTTATCACTTAAAGATAAAATAAAAACAAATGACGAAATTACACAAGAAATTCCTAGAAATATTATAAAAAGGACTTATAACGAAGGAAGATAATATTTTATACAAAAGGAAGGAATGGGAAGATATATATGGATGAAACTTATAAAGAAGCATTTTATGAAGTTGATTGTATATTAAATCTTATGCCAAAAGAACTTACAGATAAAATACCAAATGCTTTTAAAACTGTTATAGAAGAAAACAAATCTAAATCATATTTTAAAGTTATAAAAGAACCTATAAATGAACAAGAATTAAAGGATGAAACAATAACAATTTTAGGAATGATTTACAAAGATTTTTTGAAAAAACAATTTCAAAATGTAATTCTAGCTGAAGATAATACAAGAAATGTAGAAATTTCATTTAGAGATAATAACAAGGTAATAGAGAATAATCAAGCATTATCAGTAATAGACAATGAAAAATGGTATCAAAAAATTATATCTAAAATCAAAATGATCTGGAGAAAAAATTAATATATTTTTTCATAAATGATGGAGTGTAATATTTAGCATATGATAGTTAATAAGCGTTATAAAGTTAATATAGAGAAATTTATAATGTAAAAAGATATTACTTTGAAAGTAATACCTTTTTAATTTTTATATATAAAAATTAATTAAATATGGAAAAAAAATAATATATATGATATAGTAAAAGAGAACGATTATATTAAATTCATTATTAATTTTAGCAAATAAAGTCAAAAAGGAGGAGATAATATTATTAAGATATATGTAGGACATTCAACAGGCTATGACTTTATGAATGAACTTTATATGCCAATTATAAATTCTAAATTATATAAAGAATGTGAATTTATATTTCCACACTTAACTGATAATACCTTTAACTCAAAAGAAGCTATTGACCAATCAGATTTATTTATAGCAGAAGTCTCTCGAGCATCGTTAGGATTGGGAATTGAAATTGGTAGAGCAGAAATGAGTAATAAAAGGATTTTATGTATTTATAATGAAAAAAATAATGTATCATCATGTATAGAGTATATTAATGCAGATGTTATAGGTTATAAAAATTCAGAGGATATGATTTCAAAGATAACAGAATATATACATAAATTAAAATGCTATTCATAAATCATTATATTATTGATTTTAAAATAAGATACTAAATGAGAAGGAGGGTAAAAATGAACGAAAGTTGTAATTGTGAGTGCAGCAATAAATTACCAGGACTAGAAGAAATTTTAACAAAATATGCAAAAGATAAAAACAATCTAATACAAATACTTAATGAAGTACAAGAACATTATGGATATGTTCCAATGAAAGCTCAAGAGGAAATATCTAAATATTTAAATATGGAAATGGCTGAAATATACGGCGTAATAACATTTTATTCTAGGTTTTCATTAAAACCAAAAGGAAAATATAACATCGCAGTTTGTTTAGGAACTGCATGCTTTGTAAAAGGTTCAGAGAAACTATTGGATACAGCAAAGGAAGCACTAAAAATAAAAGAAGGAGAAACAACACCAGATGGAAAATTCTCATTAGAAGCAACTAGATGTATAGGAGCATGTGGATTAGCACCAGTATTTACTGTTAATAATGAAGTATATGGAAAAGCAACTCCAGATCTAATGAAAAAAGTTATAGAAGAATATAAAAATAAAGAATAGGAGATATATCTTTATGACACTTGAAAAAATAAAAGAAATAAGAAAAGAAAAAAGAAATGAATTAGATTTAAGAATTAATTTAAATGCAGATACAAGAGAAAAGCATATTTTAGTATGTCGAGGAACAGGATGTACTTCTTCAAAATCACCTAAAATTATAGAAAGATTTAGAGAAATTTTGAAAGAAAAAAATATTGAAAATGTAAGAGTAATACAGACAGGATGTTTTGGACTTTGCGCAAAAGGACCAATTGTTATAATAAGACCAGAAGATACTTTTTATGCGATGGTTAAACCAGAAGATTGTGAAGAAATTATTAATACTCATATTATTGAAGGGAAAAAAGTAGAAAGACTACTTTGTAAAGATATTGATGACAAACTAGTAAATAGACTAGACGAATTAAATTTCTACAAAAAGCAGAAAAGAATAGCACTTAAAAATTGCGGTATCATTAACCCTGAAGATATAGAAGAGTACATAGCTTTTGATGGATATAAGGCTTTAGAAAAAGTTTTAACTTCCATGAGTCAAGATGATGTTATTAAAGAAATTACTGATTCTGGATTAAGAGGAAGAGGAGGAGCAGGATTTCCAACAGGTAAAAAATGGATGTTTACTAAAATGGCGGAAGGGGATCAAAAATATGTTGTATGTAATGCAGATGAAGGAGACCCTGGAGCATTTATGGACAGAAGCATATTAGAAGGAGATCCACATTGCGTTCTTGAAGCTATGATGATAGCAGGATATGCTATTGGAGCCAATAAGGGATACATATATGTTAGAGCTGAATATCCAATTGCAGTACAAAGATTTCAAAAAGCGATAGACCAAGCAAGAGAATATGAAATACTTGGAAAAAATATATGGGGTACAGATTTTAGTTTTGATGTAGAAATAAGACTAGGTGCAGGAGCTTTTGTTTGTGGAGAAGAGACAGCTCTTTTAGAATCAATAGAAGGAAGAAGAGGTCAACCAAGACTAAAACCACCATTCCCAGCTAATGCAGGTTTGTGGCAAAAGCCAACTTTAATTAACAATGTGGAAACTTATGCCAATGTGACAAAAATCATATTGAATGGTGCAGAATGGTATGCAAGTATAGGAACAGAAAACTCTAAAGGAACTAAAGTTTTTGCATTAGGAGGAAATGTTGTTAACACAGGTTTGGTAGAAGTACCAATGGGAACAACTTTGAGAGAGATTGTATTTGATATTGGAGGAGGAATACCAAATGGTCATAAATTTAAAGTGGCACAAACAGGTGGACCTTCAGGTGGGTGTATACCAGAACAATATTTAGATACTCCAATAGATTATGAATCTCTAACCTCTATAGGTTCTATGATGGGATCTGGTGGATTAATTGTAATGGATGATACAAAATGTATGGTAAATCTAGCAAAATTTTACCTAGGTTTTACTGTAGATGAATCTTGTGGAAAATGCACGCCTTGTAGAATAGGAACAAAGAGAATGCTTGAGATTATAGATAAAATAACAAAAGGATCTGGAACTGAAGCAGATTTAGAGAATTTAGAGAAATTAGCAATTAATATAAAGAATGCATCTGTATGCGGACTAGGTCAAACGGCACCAAACCCAGTACTTTCAACACTAAAATATTTTAGAAATGAATATGAAGCACATATTAAGGATAAAAAATGTCCAGCAGGAGAATGTAAAGCACTAACTAGAATTACAATCGATCCAGAAAAGTGTAAGGGTTGTGGGTTATGTAAAAGACAATGCCCAGTTAATGCAATTGAGGGAGAACCTAAAATGCCTCATAAGATTAATCCAGCTATATGTATCAAATGTAGAGTATGTCTTAATAATTGTCCATTTAAGGCTATTAGTTAATAAAACCGAAAGGAGAAATTAAAATATGTCAGATATGATAAACTTAACAATAGATGGTAAACAAGTCGAAGTGAAAAAAGGAACAACTATATTAGAAGCAGCAAGAAAAGCAAATATCGATATCCCTACACTGTGTTTCTTAAAAGAAATTAATGAAATTGGTGCATGTAGAATGTGTCTAGTGCAAGTGGAAGGTAGGAGAGGCTTTGTAACGTCTTGTATAGAAAAAGCTGAAGAAGGTATGATTGTAAAAACTAATACACCAGAAATAGCAGAAGCTAGAAAAATAGTATTAGATTTAATTCTATCAAATCATCAAAGAGATTGTTTAACGTGTGTTAGAAATAAAAATTGTGAATTACAAAAATTAGCAGAAGAATTTGGTGTTACTGGTATAAAATATAATGGAAAAGTCCAAACACATGAAAAAGATGAGAAATCTGTATCAATTGTTAGAAATTTTAATAAATGTATTTTATGCGGAAGATGTGTAGCAACTTGTAAAAAAGTACAAGGAGTAGGAGCGATAGATTTTATAAATAGAGGTTTTGAATCTTGTGTATCAACAGTAGGAGGAAAAAGTCTAGCAGATGTTAATTGCGTTTTATGTGGTCAATGTATAGAAGCATGCCCAGTTGGTGCATTAACTGAAAAAGATTCTACTGAAATAGTATGGGAAAAATTAAAAGATAAAGATACATATGTAGTGGTTCAAACTGCACCAGCAGTTAGAGTGGCATTAGGAGAAGAGTTTGGAATGGAAATCGGTACAAATGTAACTGGTAAAATGATTTGTGCATTAAAAAGATTAGGGTTTGATAAAGTATTTGATACAAACACAGGTGCTGATTTTACAATTATGGAAGAAGGTACGGAGTTTTTAGATAGATTAAATAATAATGGAGTTCTCCCTATGATAACATCTTGTAGCCCAGGGTGGATTAATTATTGCGAAAAAAATTATCCCGATCAATTAGATCACTTATCTAGTTGTAAGTCACCACACACAATGTTTGGAGCACTTATAAAATCATATTTTGCGGATATAAACAAAATAGATCCATCAAAGATCTTTGTGGTATCAGTTATGCCATGTGTTGCTAAAAAATATGAAATTACAAGAGAAGATATGTCAGGAACAGGATATCCAGATGTAGATGCAGTTATTACTACAAGAGAACTTGCAAGAATGATAAAACAGGCTCGTATAGACTTTATATCATTGGAAGATGAAAGGTTTGATGATCCTATGGGAGAAGCAACGGGTGCCGGTGCTATTTTTGGAACAACAGGTGGAGTAATGGAAGCAGCTTTAAGAACAGTAACAGAAATAGCAACAGGTAAAGAATTAGAAAAAATAGAATTTGAAGCTGTAAGAGGAGAAAAAGGTATTAAAGAAGCAAGTTTACAAATCGATGGAAAAGAAATAAAAATAGCAGTTGCATCAGGACTATCAAATGCAAGAAAGATAATGGATCAAGTAAGAAATGGAACAGCAGACTATCAATTTATAGAAATTATGGCTTGCCCAGGAGGTTGCGTAATGGGCGGAGGACAACCAATACATTCTGCAAAAGAAAGAGCTAGAATTGATATTAGAAAAAAGAGAGCAGATGCTTTGTATTCAGCAGATGAAAAAAGTGTTATTAGAAAATCACATGAAAATCCAGTATTACAGAAAATATATAAAGAATACCTAGAAAAACCAGGAGGACATAAGGCACATATTTTATTACATACAACTTATAAAGAACAAGATAAATATAAAGATATCCAATAATAAGGGGAATTATAATGTACAATAATAATAAAATAGTTATTTTTGACTGGGGTGGTGTGATAGAAAGTCACTCTGATGGAGAATACAATGTGAATTCTGCAATTATGAATATTATAAAACATTTCAGTAGTGTAGAAGAAATTGATATTACTTCAATATACAAGTTTTATAAACGTGATGAATTTGGTAAAGAGATAAATCAATATAATACTATTGAAGATATACGAAAATGGTTTAACAGATTAAAAATAGGGTTTAATTTCAGCGATAATTGTAGTTTTGAAGAATTTTGCAAAGTGTATTTAGAAGAATTTGCAAAAGTATATTATTATAAAGATGTTGTATCATTAGCACATAGTTTAAAAGCATACAGTAAAATAGGCGTTTTATCTAATTTGGGATATTTAGATAAGGAAAGAATTAATAATCAGGTAAATTTAAAGAAGTTTGATTATGTATGGTTATCTTTTGATATAGGCTATAGTAAACCTGATGAAAAAATATACGAATTTGTAGAAAGAGATTGCAAGATTTCTCCTAATAATATACTATTTATAGACGATTCTGAAGAAAACATTATTACTGCTAAAAAAAGAGGATGGAATGTTTGTTTAGCAGATGGACATAAAATAGATAAAATGAAAGAGTCAATATGTGGATTTTTAGACTTAAAAACATTATAGCAATTAGAGTATTTGAGGAGTGAATAATATTGGAGAATGAAACTATAAGAAGTATTTTTATGAAATATAGACAAGGATTAATAGAATTTGGAAAAAAGGTAGCTTTTGAAAATCCAGACAAGTTAAGTCAAGATGAACTAATAGCTTTGACATCTAGAGTTTTTAATGAACTTAATAAACTGGATATGTCAATTGGATATCCTGAACATCAAATTCCTATAATTTTACCAGAAGATATAACAAAAAAGCGACAAGAAGAACTATTTATTGATTTCCTTGATTGGTATGAAATTATAGAAATGCCAAGTTCTCTTATATATAATTATGTTATAAAAAACTATTCTAATAAAAAATATCCTAAAATATTATGTGTAGGCGATGGAGAGAATTGCCACTTGGGTAGAAAACTTTGCATGGCAGGATATAATGTAGTTAGTGTAGATCCTTTTGCAAGGAAAGAGTTCTCAACGAAAAAAGACAATAACTTAAAACCTGGAGAAGGAAGTTTACATGTTGTAAAAGGAACATTTGAAAAAAACTCTTCTGATATGATAGATTGGGCAAATGTTATTGTAGGTAGCAAAATTCCATTATGTGCAGAATCAATAATTGATCAAGGAAAGCCAGCAGTTTTTAATATTAGTGATAATGTAGAAATATATAATATGAGATTTAAAGGAAAAATAATAAAATCTTCAAATGAACTTATTGATGAAATGAAAAAATGTCCGAATGTAAGAGTGCAAACTGGAACAAATGAAAGGTTAGGAAAATGTAATCATATATTTGTTTGCAACGATAGACAAAGAGATGATAAAGGTAGATAGTTATTAATAAAATTAATGTTCTAGATGTATTTAGGAGGAAGAATGAAAAGATTAGTAGTTATTGACGGAAATAGTATTATGAATAGAGCTTTTTATGGAATTATGGGTAGTAAAGTGCTACAAACAGAAGATGGCACATATACAAATGCTATATATGGTTTTTTAGCAATTATGTTTAAGATTTTAGAAGACTTAAAGCCAGAGTATTTAGCTGTCGCATTTGATTTGAAAGCACCTACAAAGAGACACAAAATGTATGCAGAATATAAGGGTACTAGACATGCTATGCCTGAAGAACTTGTAGCACAAATGCCAATGATTAAAGAAATATTAAGAGCAATGAACATTATAATAATCGAAAAAGAAGGATATGAAGCTGATGATATATTAGGTACTCTTGCAAAAACAGCAGAGAAGCAAGGTATTGCAACTACAATACTTTCAGGAGATAGAGATACTTTTCAACTTGCTAGTAAAATGATAACTATACGAATTCCAAGAACAAAAGCTGGAAAAACAGAGGAGGAGGACTTTGACGAGAGCAAGGTGTTTGAGACTTATGGTGTGAGCCCAGCTGGAATGATTGAAGTAAAAGGATTAATGGGAGATAAATCTGATAACATACCAGGAGTCCCAGGAGTAGGAGAAAAAACGGCATTACAATTAGTAAAGAAATATGGTACTATTGAAAACTTATATAAAGAGATTGAAAAAGGAACTGCAACTGAAAAAGGAAAGTTAAGAGAAAATCTTGAAAATAATAAAGAATTAGCTGTATTATCAAAAACATTAGGAACTATAGATATAAAAGTACCTATTGATATCCAAATTGAAGATTTAGAGATAAAGGAGTGGGACAAACCAAAGGTATTAGAGCAATTTAAAGCCCTTAGATTGAAGAAATATATAGAGAGATTTAAACTTGATGAGATTGATGTAGTTGAAAAAAATGATGCAAATATAGAAGAATTGTTATCTAAAAAATATTTAGCTAACCTATCAGAAGTTCAGGAATTGAAGAGAAAAATTATAGAACAAAAAGAAATAATATATTTTTTACAGACAAAAGATGTGCAAGACTCAACTAGTATAATTAACAAAGAAATTAGTGGAATATATATTTTTAATAATGAAACTGCATATTACTTGGATAAGAAATTTCTATCTGAATTAAAAGATATATACGAGAATAGTGAGATAAAGAAAATAGGATACAAACAGAAAATAGATTATATTCTATTAAAAGAGCAAAATATAGAAATGAATAATATTTATTTTGATGTAGAAATATCAGGATATTTACTTGACTCAAATGCTTCAAAATATACATTGGATATACTAGCAGAGAAATATTTGAATATTAATATTAATAATATAATTAAAGATAATACTAATACAGGAGTACAATTAAACTTATTTGAACAAGTTCAAGAAGAGAGTAATAATGATAATAATTTAGAATATTTTTTGAAAATATATGTTATATCAAAGTTATATGAAGTAACAAAAGAATTGTTGGTAGCTAATAATCTTATAGATCTATTTAATAGAATTGAGATGCCGTTAGAAAAAGTATTAGCCGATATGCAATATAATGGAATGTTAATTGATAAAGAAGAGTTAATTCGATATGGAGAATTTTTAAAACAAGAATTGACATCTTTGACTGACGATATATATAAATTATCAGGACAAGAATTTAATATTAATTCTCCAAAACAATTAGCTAAAGTTTTGTTTGAAGATTTGCAACTAACTGCTTATAAAAAAACTAAAAGTGGATATTCTACTGATGTAGATACATTAGAGAAAATTAAATGGGAGCATCCAGTAATAGATAAAATATTAGAATATAGGCAAACAGCAAAACTATATTCAACTTATGTAGAAGGTATGTTGCCATATATTAATAAGAATACAGGTAGGATACATTCTTATTTCCATCAAACTGTCACAGCAACAGGAAGGTTAAGCAGTACAGATCCAAATTTACAAAATATTCCTACAAGATTTGAGGCAGGAAGGAAACTTAGAGAGGTTTTTAAACCTAAAAAAGGATATGTATATGTTGATGCAGATTACTCACAAATAGAATTAAGAGTATTATCAGATGTAGCAAAGGATGAAAATCTAATAAAAGCCTTTGAAAATGGTGAAGATATACATAGACAAGTTGCTTCACAAGTATTCAATACACCGATAGAAGAAGTAACAAAAGAACAAAGAAGTCATGCAAAAGCTGTTAATTTTGGTATAGTCTATGGTATGAGTGATTATGGACTTTCAGAAGAAATAGGAGTTCCCGTAAAAGTAGCTAAACAATATATACAGAATTATTTTGAAAAATATCCACAAATAAAGAAATTCGAAGATGAAGTAATTGAAAAGGCTAAAAAAGATGGCTATGTACAAACTTTGTATGGAAGAAGAAGATATATTCCAGAAATAAGTTCTAGTAGTTATATGGTAAGACAATTTGGTATAAGAGTTGCTACAAATACTCCTATTCAAGGAACTGCAGCAGATATAATGAAAATAGCAATGATAAATGTATATAATAAAATTAAGGAAGAAAATTTGAAAACTAAAATTGTCTTACAGATACATGATGAATTACTTTTAGAGGCACCTTTTGAAGAAAAAGAAAAAGTAAAAATACTTTTAAAAACAGAGATGGAAAACGCGGTAAAATTAAGAGTACCTTTAATTGCAGAAGTATCAGAAGCTACTAATTGGGAAGAATGTAAGTAAGGAGAAAGATAATATTGAACAAAAAGATTAAGGCTTTAATAATAGCAATTTTAATATTGTTTATAATTGCAATATTAAAAGTTATAAATATTGAAGAGATAATATTAAAAAATATGTATACCATACAGTATGAAGATTATGTGTATAAATATTCAGAAGAATATAATATAGATCCTTATTTAACTTTAGCAATAATAAGGGTTGAAAGTAATTTTAATGATGAGAGTGTATCCTTAAGTGGAGCTAAAGGTTTGATGCAATTAATGGATTCCACTGCGAATGAGTTGGCATTAAAATTAAATAAAGAAGAAAATTATGATATTTTTGATGCGGAGACTAATATAGAATTGGGTACGACTTATATGTCTACATTATTAAACTATTATAATAACAATATGTATTTAGCATTATCTGCTTATAATGCAGGCATAGGAAACGTTAATAAATGGATAGAAAATGGAACGATTAAAGAAGACGGTTCAGATATAGAAAATATACCTTTTAAAGAAACAAAAAATTATGTAAGAAAAGTTACAAGGGATTATGGTATTTATACGAAGCTATATGGATAATACACTAATTTATAGGAGAAATAAAATGGATAATTTAGAAGAAAAAATAAATAAAGATATAAAAGAAAGACTATCTAAATTTAGATATATACATTCATTAGGGGTAATGAAAAAAGCAGAAGAATTAGCTAAATTTTATGGGTTAGATGTTAAGAAGGCACGATTAATAGGATTATCACATGACATAGCAAAACAAATGACTCCAGCAGAGATTGAAGAATATTTATCAAAATATGATGTAGAATTAGATGAATTGGAAAAAACAAATATAGAACTTATGCATGCCAAAATTGGTGCTGATATGTGTAAAAGAAAATATAATTTTGATGAACAAATGGTAAATGCAATTAAATATCATACGACGGGAAATCCTAAAATGGATATGATGGCTAAAATAATATTTATGGCAGACAAAGTAGAAGAAAATAGGGATTATGATGATGTAGAAGAAAGAAGAAAAATGACTTTAGAAAATATTGATTTGGCTATTATAGAAACAATCAATTATACATTAAAAGATAGTATTGATAGAGGAAAAATGATACATATAAATTCAATTAATACAAGAAATTATCTGTTAAAAAATAAAAAAGCGTAACTTAATTAATAAAATTTACCTTTTATTAGAATAAAACTAGGAATTACGAATAAAATAATAAGTGACATGTATATAAGATAAGAGGTAATTTATGATTATTGATATGGGGTATTGGAATAAGGTTATAAGAAGACTCTTGGGATTAGTCTTGACTATTGTGTGTATATATTTAGCTATAAAACTAGCTGTATTTTATACACCTTTTTTAATTGCAATAGTTATTTCTATGCTTATAGAGCCTTTAATAAAATGGACTTCAAAGAAAACAAAACTAGAAAGAAAAAAAAGTGCAATTATAGTTCTTGTTTTAGTTTTTGCAATAATTATAGGAGTTTTAACTTTTGGAATTACAAGTCTTATTTCAGAAGCTTCTAATTTATTATCAGGATTGAATGGTTATGTAGACATTGCATATGGGAAGATACAGGAAATCACTAGTTATATTAGATTCGATGGATTTGAGAATAGACAAGAATTAAATACAATTATTCAAAATTCGACTAGAAATATATTAGATACATTATCAAATATCATTACACGTTTTTTACAGGCTATTTTGAGTGCTGTTACATCTTTACCTGAAATAGGAATTTATACGGCAATAACAGTTATTGCAACATATTTTATATGTACGGACAGATTATATATGTTAGATCAAATGGAACATCATTTACCAAGAGAATGGGTAAAAAAAATAGGAAATCACGTTAGAGAAATTGCAACATATTTAGGAAATTATTTAAAGGCAGAATTTATATTAATAGGTATAGATTTTATTATAATATTAATAGGATTGTTTACAATGAATTTCTTTGGTTACAATATAAAATACCCATTACTTGTTGCTTTAGGAATAGGATTTGTAGATGCACTACCATTAGTGGGTTCAGGAACAGTAATGGTACCATGGGCTATAGTATCTGCATTAAATGGAGATATAAGACTAGCTATAACTATATTAGCTTTATTTGCAATAATAATTATAGTAAGGCAATTTTTAGAGCCTAAAATTGTAAGCTCACAAATAGGGATACACCCAATATTTACTTTGATATCTATGTATACAGGATATAAATTTATAGGAATATTAGGAATGTTAGTAGGTCCAATTATACTAATTATATTAAAGAGTATTTTTGGAAAATTAATAGATAAAGGAATATTAAAAACAATTTTTGACAAGAGATAATATCTTGTTTAATTTATATAATTTTGATATACTATAGTCATTATGATAGTAGAAGTAATAATAAATAGTAATGTAAAAAACCTTAATAGAATATTTGATTATAATGTACCAATAAATCTGGAAAAAGATATAAAAATTGGAAGGAGAGTTTTTGTACCTTTTGGTAATATGAAAGAGTATCAAGAAGGATTTATAATAGGTACTAAAGAAAAATCCGAATACAAGATTAAAGATATAATTAGAGTTGAAATAGAAAATTGTATAGCTGAAGAAAAAATTAATCTAGCAAAACTTATGGCAAGGAAATATTTTTGTAATATTTCTGATTGCATAAAGCTAATGTTACCACCAGGTACTACTACTAAAAATATCGAAAATAGAATTAAAGAGAAATCTGCAAGGTTTATATATTTGTTAAAAACAGAAGATGAAATTAACGAAGATATTGATAACAAGGTTATTAAGTCTGATAAGCAGAAAAGAATATTAAAGTTTTTAATAGACAATGAAGAAGTATCTTCTATAGATTTAGAAGCATTTACAGATACTACAAGTGCTAATATTAAAACTTTGGAGAAAAAAGGCTATATAGAAGTAGTAGAAAAACCAGTAGATAGAAATCCGTTTTCAAATAAGAATATCAAGCCAACTAATAATTTGACTTTAAATAGTGAACAAAAAAATGCATTTAATGAAATCTTTACTAATATTAAAAATAATATGTTTGGAGAGTTTTTAATTTTTGGAGTGACTGGTTCAGGAAAAACAGAGATTTATTTACAATTGATAGGAGAAGTATTGAAAAAGAATAAAACAGCTATAGTATTAGTACCAGAAATTTCTTTAACTCCCCAAATGATTGATAGATTTATAGCAAGATTTGGAGAAGAAAATATAGCTGTTTTACATAGTAAATTATCTGTAGGAGAAAGATATGACCAATGGAAAAAGATAGAGTCTGGAAATATAAAAATAGTTATTGGGGCAAGATCAGCGATATTTGCTCCCATAAAAAATTTAGGACTTATTATAATAGATGAAGAGCATGATTCTTCATATAAATCAGATAAGAGTCCTAGATACAATGCAAAAGAAATAGCAAGATATTTAGCAAAGGAGACAAATATTCCTTTAGTATTAGGGAGCGCAACGCCAGATATAAATACATATTATAAAGCTATTAATGGAGATATAAAATTAGTTTCATTAACTAAAAGAGCTAATAAATCTAGTTTGCCAAATGTTGAGATAATAGATTTAAAAGCCGAGTTAGCAAATGGCAATAGAGGAATGTTGAGTAGAAAGTTATTTTCCGCTATAGAAGAAAATTTAAGAGAGAAAAAACAAACAATATTATTTCTTAATCGAAGAGGTTATTCTACATTTGTAATGTGCAGAGACTGCGGATATACTGTGAAATGTAATAAATGCAATGTTACTATGACATATCATATTGAACAAAACAAGCTTAAGTGCCATTATTGTGGATATGAAAGAAGAAATTTAACAGTCTGTCCAGAATGTAATAGTAAAAATATTAGATATTTTGGAACAGGGACAGAAAAACTAGAAGTAGAAATTAATAAATTATTTCCAAAAGCTACTACAATAAGGATGGATATAGATACTGTTACAAAGAAGAATTCACATGAAATAATATTAAATAAATTTAGAGATGAGAATATAGACATATTAATTGGAACACAAATGGTGGTGAAGGGACATCATTTTCCTAATGTTACACTAGTACGGTGTTATTGCTGCAGATTCAAGTTTATTTATAGATGATTACAGAAGTAATGAAAGAACTTTTCAGATATTAACACAAGTATCAGGTAGAGCAGGACGTGGAGAAAAAAGAGGAAATGTAATAATACAAACGTATAATCCAGACAATTTTGCTATTGAATGTTCAAAATTACAAAATTACAAAATGTTTTATGAAGAAGAAATAAAATTTAGAGAATTATTGAAATATCCGCCATTTTGCGATATAATAAAAATCGAGATAAATGATGTAAGTAGAAATCAAACAGCAAAAACTGCTATGCAAATATATGATAGTTTGAATAAACAAAATGTAGATGGAAAAATGGCAATATATAAACCAATGCCATGCCCGATTGATAAGATAAAAGATAGGTATAGGTGGAGAATTATTGCTAGATGTAAGTTTTCTAATACTGTTATTGATAGAGTAAACAATAGTATTAAAGATATAAAAAGTACTAATGCTAGAGTGATGATAGATGTTAATCCCAATAGTATGATGTAATTAAAATAGAAAGGAGGATGTAAATGGCTATACGTAATATTAGACAAGAAGGAGACGAAATTTTAAAGAAAAAATCAAAAGAAATAGAAGTTGTGGATGACAAAATAAGAGAATTAATGAATGATATGGTAGAAACAATGCATAAATATGACGGAGTGGGACTTGCTGCTGTACAAGTAGGGATTTTAAAAAGAGTTATAGTAATCGATTTATATGATGGAAAACCTATTTTAAAACTTGCAAATCCTGTAGTATTAAAAACAAAAGGAACTCAAAAGGTAGAAGAAGGCTGTTTAAGTTTTCCAAATAAATTTGTAGAAGTGGAGAGACCAAACGAAGTTACAGTTGAGGGAATAAATGAAAATGGTGATAAGGTGAAAATAACAGGTACAGGACTTTTAGCACAAGCACTACTACATGAAATTGATCATTTAAATGGTATAGTCTTAACTGATGTAATGTTACCAGGTACAATGCAGTATTTAGACCAGAATAATGGCAAATAAATATAATAAATAATATAATATAAAGAGAATTATACAATATTTTATTGTAGGAAGAATGACAATTGTCTTTTTCTTTAATATACATGAAGAAGAGGCATAGAGATATGTTAATAGTAAAAAAATTTGGAGGAAAATTATTAGATACAAATGAAAAAATATTTAAGATAGTTGATATTTGTAAAGAAGATTATGAAAAAGGAAATGACATTATTTTAGTTTTATCGGCAATAGGCAAAAAAACAGATGAACTTATAGATTCAGCTAAAATGTTGGATAGTAATATAAATAAAAGAGAATTAGATATGCTACTTGCTACTGGAGAGCAAACATCAGTAGCTTTAGTATCAATGGCATTTAGTAGCAGAAACATACCATCAGTTTCCTTAAATGCTTTTCAAGTACCAATAGTTACAGATTCTAATTTTAATAATTCTAAAATAATACATATAGGTACTGAAAGAATAAATAAAGAGTTAAGTAAAAAAAATATTGTAATTGTTACAGGTTTTCAAGGAATAGATAAAGACAATAATTTAACTACTTTAGGACGAGGAGGATCAGATACAACGGCGGTAGCTTTGGCGACTAAATTTAATGCCGATAGATGTGAAATCTACAAAGATGTGGATGGAGTATATAATGCAGATCCAAAAACAGACATAAATGCAAAGAAATATAATGAATTAGGATATGATGAAATGTTAAAGATTTCAAATGATGGAGCAAAAGTACTACACAATAAATCCATAGAAATTGCAAAAAAGTATAATAAAACTATATTATTAAAGTCTATCCTTACAAATGAAATAGGAACAATAATTAGCTAAATATTGACAATTTCGCTAATTTAATTTAAAATAATATATGTAAGTAAGCTGAATAGTCGCGTATAGCAAAGTCGAAAGACAGCGTACGAGGAAAGTCCGGGCATCCAAAGAGCGTGGTGCTGGATAACGTCCAGTGAGGGAAACCTTAAGGAAAGTGCAACAGAAAATAACCGCCGTTATTATTAACGGTAAGGGTGAAAAGGTAGGGTAAGAGCCTACCGCAACTGTGGTGACATAGTTGGTCAATGTAAACCCCACCTGATGCAAGACCGAGACTAGGAGGTTAAGATAGCTCTTTTCGTCTCCTTAATTTGGTCGCTTGAGACCTATAGCAATATAGGTAGTAGATAAATGACTATTCTAGACAGAACCCGGCTTATAGGTTTACTTATATTATAAATTAAAAATAGAAACTGACACAATACTATAAAGTAAGTGTCAGTTTTATCATTATTAAGAGTAAATATAATAAATGATGTGTATAAGGTAAATAAAAAAATAAATTTATAGTTTTATATAAAATTTTGCATAAAATATATTTTTTTTTACTTAATTATGATACAATAGTAAAAATTCAATAAATATTGATAAAATATAACTAGAAAGGAAATAAAAATATTATGAAGAAACCTGAATTACTAGCACCAGCTGGTTCATTTGAAAAGGCCAAAATTGCATTCATGTATGGTGCAGATGCAGTATATTGTGGAACCGGATCATTATCTTTAAGAAGTAGAGCAGAAGTAAATGATGAAGATTTAGCGAATACAATAAAATATGCTCATAGTATAGGAAAAAAAGTATATGCAGCTATTAATATTTATGCGTGGGATGAAACCTATAATGAAATAAAAAAACAAGCTAAAATGTTAAATGATCTTAAAGTAGATGGAATAATTGCATCTGATGGTGGAGTAATTGATGTTTTGCAACATGAAGCTCCAGATATCGATATACATATTAGTACTCAAGCAAATGCGGTAAGTGCACATGATGCAATGTTTTGGTACAGAAATGGAGCTAAAAGAATTATTTTGGCAAGAGAATTATCTAAAGATCAAATAAAATATATTATAGATAATACTCCCATAGGACTAGAAACTGAAATTTTTGTTCATGGTGCCTTATGTTTTGGATACTCTGGAAGATGTTTTTTAAGTGATTTTTTGGCTTCAAGAAGTGCAAATTTAGGAGACTGTGCGCAGAGCTGTAGGTGGGCATATAATTTATATGTAGAAGAGAAGAATAATCCAGGCAATTTAATGCCTGTTGAATATGATGAAAAAGGAACTTACATATTCTCATCAAAAGATTTATGTTTATTAAAAGAAATACCCGACATAATCAATATGGGAGTTGATAGCATGAAAATAGAAGGAAGATTAAAGACCGAGTACTATTTGGCAAGTGTCATAAATGCTTATAGAAATGCCATTGATGATTATGTTGAAGATCCAAATGGTTATGATTATACAAGATATTTAAAAGAAATTGATAAGGTTAAAACAAGAAGTTTGACAACATTTTATTTTAATGATAGAAATAATAAGGATTTTCAAGAGTTCGAGGGAAAACAATATAACCCTGATTACGAATTTGGTGGAATAATAGTAGAATATAATTTAGATAAGTCAATTATAGAAATTAAAAATAAATTAATGGTAGGAGATACGTTAGAAATAATAATACCTGGAACAATTGATGTACATACTTTTAAAATTGATAGATTATGGGATTATGAGACAGATGAAGAAATTGAAAGTGTGAGTCCAGGAAAATCAGGACAAAAGGTTAAAATTAAATTACCTATAAAATGTGAAAAAGATTGGATTATCAGAAGAAAAAAGTGATATGAAGAAAGGTGATAAAAGTGTTAAATGAGCAAGAATTACTGTTAAGAATGAATGAAGCAATTCAATGGATAAAAGATTATGTTCATAATTCAGGAGCTAAAGGAGTAGTAGTAGGAAATAGTGGAGGAAAAGATTCGGCTACAGTAATAGCAATGAGTGTTAAAGCATTAGGAAAGGAAAATGTAGTTGCAGTTTCTATGCCATGTGAATCTATTTCTAGTGACTATGACGATGCAAAATTAGTTGCAGATACATTTGGAATAAGATTTATAAAAAATAACTTAACAGATAGTTATATTAAATTAGAAGAAGAGTTAGATAACTCAATTAAAAACCTAGGTTATAATAAATTAAGTATAGAAGCTAAAATAAATATAAAACCTCGCTTAAGAATGACTACGTTATATGCAGTAGCTCAAACTTTAGGATATCTTGTTATAGGTACAGGAAATTTGTGTGAAGCAATGGTTGGATATACCACAAAATGGGGAGATAGTGCTTCTGACTTTAATCCGATAGGAAATTTTACAGTACCTGAAGTGTTGGAGATTGGAAAAAAGTTAGGTGTACCAGATAAAATAATAAATAAAGCACCTAATGATGGATTGGGTGGAAAGACTGATGAAGAAAAATTAGGTGTAAAATATACGCAAATAGCTGATATGATTGAGAAAGGAGATACGGAAGAAAATGCAAAAAAGATTATATTGGAGAAATATAATCAATCTAAACATAAAAGGCAACCAATTCCAACTTTTACATTTGAACGTAATAATTATCTAGTGAAAGGAAGATAAAAATGAATAAAGATAAATTAGAATTAGTAACAGACTTTTACGAATTTACAATGTCAAACGGTTATCTTTTGAATAATATGAACGATATTGCATATTTTGATGTTTTCTTTAGAAATGTACCTGACAAAGGAGGATATGCAATAGTTGCAGGACTAGAGCAGATTATTGAATTTATAGAAAATTTAAAGTTTGATGATGAAGATATAAACTATTTAAGAAGTAAACAGATTTTTTCTGAAGAGTTTTTAACTTATTTAAAAGATTTTAAATTTAGTGGAGATATATGGGCGATTCCAGAAGGAACAGTAGTATTTCCAAATGAACCTTTATTAACTGTAAGAGCACCTATAATAGAGGCACAATTACTTGAAACAATGCTACTTTTAATAATAAATCATCAGAGTTTAATAGCCACAAAAACGAACAGAATAGTTAAAGAAGCAGGAAATAGGCCTGTTATGGAATTTGGTGCAAGACGAGCACATGGAACTTCAGCGGCTATATATGGAGCAAGGGCAGCAATAATTGGTGGGGCAGTTGGAACTTCTTGTACATTAACAGCGCAAAAATTTGGTGTACCTGCAAGTGGAACGATGGCTCACAGTTGGATACAAAGCTTCGATTCAGAATATGAAGCTTTTAAAGCATATGCTGAAATTTATCCTAATGGATGTACTTTATTGGTAGATACCTATAATACTCTAGAGAGTGGTGTACCAAATGCAATAAAAGTATTTGACGAAGTTCTTAAACCAAAAGGAATAAGACCAGCAGCTGTTAGACTAGATAGTGGAGATTTAGCTTACCTATCAAAAAAAGTAAGAATAATGCTAGATGAAGCAGGTTATAAGGATTGTAAAATATGTGTTACAAACTCGTTAGATGAATACTTAATAGCTTCTCTAATAAAGCAAGGAGCAAAGGTCGATTCTTTCGGGGTAGGAGAAAATTTAATAACTGCAAAAAGTGATGCAGTATTTGGAGCGGTCTACAAATTAGTGGCAATTGAAAAAAATGGAAAAATAATTCCTAAAATTAAGATAAGTGAGAATGTAGCAAAAATCACTAATCCAAGCTTTAAAAAGGCATATAGATTTTATTCTAAAAGCACTAATTATGCTATTGCAGATCTTATTACATTAGCAAATGAGGAAATAAATGAGGATGAATATGAAATTTTTGATCCACAATCTCCTTGGAAGAAAAAGACTTTAAAAGGCTATTATGTTAAACCACTTGCTGAAAAGATTTATGATAATGGCAAGTTAGTTTATAAATTACCAAAACTAGAAGAAATAGCCAAATATGAAAAAGAACAACTTAATACTATTTGGGATGAGGTCAAGCGTTTAGATAATCCTCAAAAGTATTACGTTGATTTGTCAAAGGAATTATGGGATTTAAAGCAAAAAATGTTAGAAGATCAAAAATAATTGAATTTAATTTTTAATAAAATATATAGAAATTTAAGGAGGATTAAATATGTTAAGACATGTATTAAGTGCAGGCCAATATACTAAAGAAACTTTGGAGGAATTATTTGACATAGCAAGCAAGATAAAGTCCAATCCAGCAAAATATTCAAAAGCTATTGAGGGAAAAATTGTTGCAACTATGTTTTATGAACCAAGTACAAGAACAAGATTATCTTTTGAAACGGCAGTATTAAGATTAGGAGGACAAGTTATTTCAACAGAAAATGCTTCATCAAATTCTTCAGTAAAGAAGGGAGAGACTTTAAAAGATACAGTTAAAGTACTTCAAAATTATGCCGATGCTATTGTTATTAGACATAGTGATGTAAATTCTGCAACAGATGCTGCAAGTGTTGCTAAAGTACCAATATTAAATGCAGGAAGTGGAAAAGGAGAACATCCAACGCAAGCATTACTAGATTTATATACAATAAGAGAAAAGAGAGGAAAAATAGATGGAGTTAAAGTGGCTATTTTAGGTGACTTAACATACGGTAGAACGATACATTCATTAATAAAATTATTAGCATTATATGATAATGTCGAAATTTATGGATTGAGCAAGAAAGAATTTATGCTACCTCAAGAATATATAGATTTCTTAAAAGAAAGAAATATAGAATATAAAATATGTAATAGTTTTGATGATATTCCAAAAGATGTTGATGTAATGTATCATACAAGAATACAACAAGAGAGATTTGAGGGGGATTTTGGAAAAGAAGAATATATAATAAATAAAGAAGTATTAAATAGATTCTCAGATCATACAATAGTTCTTCATCCATTACCAAGAACAGGTGAAATTGCAGAAGATGTAGATGATGATCCAAGAGCTTTATATTTCGAACAAGCTGGCAATGGACTATACATACGTATGGCATTATTGCTACAAGCATTTAACAAAGAAAATATTTAAATATTACACAAAATACAAGGTAATGTATGACCTTGTATTTTTTATATTACAAAGATATTACAAAAGCATTACAAAAACTAGACATTTGACGATATTATATTGAATAGGATATAAATATATGTTAATATTAATGTGTAATTATGTCGAAAGAAGAAATATTGGAGGAAAACAATGAGGAAGCTAGCTAAAAATATAAAAATAATAGTAGTTTTTATAGTTTTAATAACTTTAGTATATTCTACTATTAGTCTTGCAAATTCATTGCAGAAAGATGATTTTCAATTAAGTGAATCATATGAACATGAACAATGGGAAAATTTACCTGAAGAAGAAAGAAGAAAAACGATAGAACCGTATTATAGCACAATAACTTTAAAAGAAAGCATGAAGAGATCAACTTATAATACTTTAATGTCAGGTACAGCTTCAAATTTAGGTGATGAGTATGATTTAAGAGAGATATTAAGTACTATTAAAGTAAAAAATCAATTAACTACGGGTTCTTGTTGGGCTTTTGCAGCTTCATCTATGATAGAAACAAATATGACTAGGAAATATAATTCTAATACAGAATATTCTCCAATGCACATAGATTATTTTACAGCTAGACTATTTGGTAGAACAGTAGGAGAGGGAGGAACATTTAATATGCTATTAGCATATTTGGCAAATGGATATGGACCAACCTATGAAAGTGATTTACCATTTAGTAGTGTATATAACCCATTGGAGAATACCAGTAGTGAATATGGGTTAAAAGATCTTCAGAGTGTGGTGATTCCACAAGATGTCAGGGCTAGAGCAACTGATTTAACTATGTTTGCTGGTATATATAAACAATATGATGCAAGTGGCAATGTTACATATAAAAGTAGTCAGATCGGAGGAACTACATATTCAGAAAATGAAGTTCTAGCTATAAGAAATAATGTAAAAGAGCACATAAAGAATGAAGGAGCAGTAGTGGCGTCTTTTTACACAGATATACAGATAGATCGTGAAGGAAGTTATTCTTCACAAGGTGGATATTTAAACCCAGATACAGGTGCATGGTATCTTTCAAGTTCTGCTACAATGAATCATGCTGTAACTATAGTAGGATGGGATGATACATATGAAGTATCAAATTTCGCAGATGGACATAAACCTGCGAAACCAGGTGCATATATTGTTTTGAATTCTTATGGAGAGGATTTTGGAAAAAACGGATATATATATGTCTCATATGATGATGCTATAATTGAACAACAAATTATAGGAATTAATGACATATATAAAACAGATGATGCAGATTTATCTGAATTTTATACTCATTCAGAATTAGGTGAAAATTTAGGGTTCAGTGCACCATCTATAACAAGTGTATATACAGCTAATGTATATGATAAAAGGAGTCAAGCTGGAGAAAAAGAATATTTGAATGAAATTGGTGTTTATTTAAGAAAAACAGAAGGAATAGAAATTTATACAAATACTTCTGGTAGTGATTTAAATAACTTAACACTTGTAGCAACTAAAACCGGTTCAGAAGCTTTAGAACCAGGATATCATACTATTGATATAACACCACAAGAATTAACAGGTAATAAGTTTGTAATTGCAGTAAAGTATATAAAAAATGATTCAGAAACAGGAGGAGCAGATTTTCCTTTAGAATGTAATATGACAAATAGTGGTATATCAGTTTCAGGAGGAAATTATTATAATAATGCTGAATCAAATCCAGGAGAAAGCTATATATCAATTGATGGAACTCAATGGGATGATTTAGATGGATTTAAACTTTCAACATACACGTTAAGAGATACAAGTGCATGTATAGATGCCTATACAGATATTATTGCTGAAAGTGCAATAGTAGAACCAACAGGAGTTACATTGAATTCACATGCCGAAACAATTAAAATTAATGAAACAAAAAATTTAATAGCTACAGTTCAACCAGAAAGTGCAACACATAAAGATTTAATATGGTCAAGTTCAAAAGATTCTGTAGCAACAGTATCAAATGGAACCGTAAAAGGAATATCTGAAGGAACAGCTATAATTACAGTAAAAACAGTTTATGGAAATGTTACAGATACTTGTGTAATAACTGTAGAAAGTGCAGAACCTTCAACAGGAAATATTCCAGTAAGTTCAGTATCATTAAATACACAAAACTTAACTATGAAAGTTGGGAATACTTCAACGTTAGTTGCAACTTTGAGTCCAATAAATGCGACAAATAAAAAGGTATCATGGTCAAGTTCAGATAGTAGTGTAGTAGAAGTAAGTTCTACCGGCATGTTGACTGCTAAAAAAGAGGGGACAGCTCAAATTACAGTTACTACAAATGATGGTTCACATACTGCAACTGCAAGTGTTACTGTAATAAAAAATGAACAACAAAAAAACATTGCTGTACAATCAGTATCATTGAATACTCAAAACTTAACGATGCAAGTTGGGCAAAATTCAACATTAGTTGCAACCTTGAATCCAACAAATGCAACAAATAGAGAAGTATCATGGTCAAGTTCAGATAGTAGTATAGTAGAAGTAAGTTCTACAGGAGTATTAACTGCGAAAAGAGAAGGAACAGCTCAAATTACAGTTACTACGAATGATGGTTCACATACTGCAACTGCAAATATAACTGTAATTAAGAAAACAAATTCACCAGATGATATCTACACAGATGGTACGGACAAAGGAAATGGAGATCCAACAAAATTAACAGGAACTATACCTCAAACAGGTCAGGAAGTAGTAACTACGTTAATTATAATAATTTCTTTTATTGCTATAAGCATATTTGTTATTAAGTTCATAAAATATAATTATAAATAAAAAAATATAAGGTATAGTATAAAAACTATACCTTTTTTATATGAAATAAAATAATAATTGACATTCACAAACTTGTGTTCTATAATATATGAAGTGGGTGATGTAGATTATGAAAGAAAGACAAATACTTCATGTAGATGTAAACAATGCTTTTTTATCATGGACTGCAATTCAAAGATTAAAAGAAGGGGAAACTTTAGATATTAGAGAAATTCCTTCTGTAATTGGAGGAGATGAAGAAACACGTTCAGGAATAGTTTTAGCAAAAAGCATGAAAGCTAAAGCATGTGGAATAGTTACAGGAGAAACTTTATATCAAGCAAGAAAGAAATGTAATAATTTACAAGTATATCCTTCTAATTATAAAGTTTATAAAAACTATTCAAATGCACTATATAATTTATTACTACAATATACTGATAAAATAGAAAGATTTAGCATAGATGAGTGTTTTTTGGACATGACAGAATATTTAGCAGGAGCTACTTTACTTAATAAAGCAATAGAAATAAATAATAGAGTAGAGAAAGAGCTTGGCTTTACAGTTAACGTAGGAGTGGCTCATAATAAGCTACTTGCAAAAATGGCATCTGATTTTGAAAAACCTAATAAAGTACATACTTTGTATGAGGAAGAAATACCTAAAAAAATGTGGTGCTTACCTATAAGTGAGTTATTTATGTTAGGTAGAAAAACAGTTCCAAAATTATATAACATGGGCATAAGAAAAATAGGAGATTTAGCAAAGTTTGATGAAAAAATATTAATTAAGAAGTTCGGCAAACATGGAAAACTTATGTGGGAATACGCAAATGGAATTGATAATTCAGAGGTGCAATATGAGCCAGAAGAACCAAAGTCAATTGGAAATTCTATAACATTACCATCAGATATATATGGAAAAGATAAGATTAATGAAATTGTATTAGCTTTAACTGAACAAGTAACATATAGATTAAGAAAATACGATTTACTTGCTAATGTAGTAAGTGTTCAATTAAGAACAAAGGATTTTAAAGATTATTCTCATCAAAGAAAATTACTGATATCAACTAATAGCACAAGAGAAATATATAAAGTGGCAAAAGAAATTGTTGAAGAGATGTATAAAGGTGATTTTATTAGATTAATTGGGGTTAGGACAGATGAATTATGTCATAAAGGTCAAATTCAATTAACACTATTTGATAATGAAAACTCTAAAAAGCAAGAGAAGATTGATAAATCAATAGATGTATTAAAAGAGAAATATGGATATAGCAAGATAACAAGAGGAACTGTAATGAATGTAGAAAATATAGTAAAAGCAAAGAGAAAGGAATAAAATTTATTGGTCAAAATTATTGATTAAAAATTTATTATAGTGATATAATATTAGATATATAAAATCAAAGGAGGAATTTAAAATGGCAGAAAGATTTGTTTTAAATGAGACATCTTATTTTGGAAGAGGATGTAGAGAGATACTACCAGAAGAAATTAATAATAGAGGATATAAAAAGATTTTCGTTGTTACAGATAAATCTTTATTAGAATGTGGAGTAACTGATAAAGTAACATCAATATTGAGCAATGCAGGAATAGAATATACAGTATATTCAAATGTAAAACCAAATCCAACTATAAAAAATGTGTTAGACGGTGTTGATAAGTGTAGAGAATTTGGAGCAGATTGCATTGTTGCTGTTGGTGGAGGTTCAGCTATAGATACAGCTAAAGGAATATCTATAATAATGACTAACCCTGATAGGGATGATGTTGTATCACTTTGCGGAGTTTCAAACACTAAAAATAAAGGATTGCCAATTATAGCACTTCCAACAACACATGGAACAGCTGCTGAAGTAACAATTAATTATGTTATAACAAACGAAAATGAGCAAGTAAAAATGGTTTGTGTAGATCCACATGATATTCCGGTTCTTGCTATTGTAGATTCAGAATTAATGGAGTCATTACCAAAAATGACGGCAGCTTCAACTGGGTTAGATGCACTAACACATGCAGTAGAAGGATATATTACAAAAGCGCATAATACAATGTCAGATATGTTTCATATGAGAGCAATTGAATTAATATTTGAAAACTTACCTGCAGCTGTTAATGATAAAGATCCTAAAGCTATTGAAAATATGGCACTTGCTCAATATATGGCTGGAATGGGATTTTCAAATGTTGGACTTGGAATTGTTCATTCAATGGCACATCAACTAGGTGCTGTATATGATACACCTCACGGAATAGCTAATGCGATTTTACTTCCAACGGTTATGAGATTTAATGGAGAAGTATCATGGGAGAGATTTAGAGAAATACTAATTCATATAGGAAGACCAGATGCTGCAAATCTTTCAAAACAAGATATAATTAATACATTTGTATGGAAAATATCAGAGCTTTCAAAATCTGTAGGGGTTACAATGACTGTAAAAGATACTGGTTGTAAAGAAGAAGATTTAGAAATGCTTGCAGATAAAGCAATGGAAGATGCATGCAGACCAGGAAACCCTAGAGAAACAACAAAAGAAGATTTTATAAGATTATATAGAGAAGCAATGTAATTATTAAGGAGGCAATTTGCCTCCTTTTATAGAAGAGGTGTTAAATGAAGATTTTAAAAACAACAATAATAGTACTAATAATTATAATAGCTGTACTAATAATTGCTACGATATCTATTAATCAATATGTTAAAAATACTACTAAATCATACATAGTACTGCCTGAAGATCTAAAAGAAATGGAAGCAATATTAATTTTAGGATGCAGAGTAATGCCAAATGGGGAATTAAGTTATATGCTTAAAGATAGATTAGATAAGGGAATAGAATTATATGAAAATAATGTAGCGCCTAAAATAATTGTATCTGGAGACCATGGACGAAATGATTATGATGAAGTGAATGCAATGAAAAATTATTTAATTGATAAAGGAATTCCAAGTGAAGATATTTTTATGGATCATGCAGGATTCTCAACTTATGATAGTGTTTATCGTGCTAAAGAAATTTTTAGCTTAAGTAAAATGGTAATAGTAACGCAAAAGTATCATTTATATAGAGCTCTTTACATTGCAAAAAATTTTAAAATTGAGGCTTATGGAGTTTCTGCTGAAGATATCAAGTATTATGGTCAATTTAGTAGAGAAGTAAGAGAGGTTGTTGCAAGAAATAAAGAATTTATAAAATGTATTATAAAGCCAAAGCCTAAATACCTTGGAGAAAAAATATCAATTAATGGTGATGGCAATATAACTAATGATGAAAACTAATTTAAAAATTTAGTTAATTAAATATAATTGATTACCAAAAAGCACTGTTACTATTAAAAGTGCTTTTTTCATACATTTTTATTTAAAGTTTTCTATATAGCAAGTTAATAATTTATCGAAAAACGATAAAAATATATTGACTTTCAAAAAAAGTTGTGTTATATTTTTTTGTACAGGGAGATAAATATGAAAAAGAGAAAAATGTATGTATTCTATGAAATCTTACTAACATTAGTATATTTTATCTGTATTTGTACTGCAATAGTTCATATCTTTTTAGCTTTTTATGATTCATTCTGTGGAGAAATGTGGATATTATATATAAATAAAACTAATATTAGCATTATTGAATCATATATAGATTTTGGAGACAAAACTCCAAAAAAAATAAAATATGAGAATAAATATGATTATGATGAATTTGTTGTTTATTTTACGGACAATTCTAAAAAAAATTATGAAATTTTAAAAAAAGATAATTGTAATTCGCTAACAGAATATATAGAAAATAATGGATATATGCTATCTCATTATAATATAATATTGGCAGTCATTTTTGGAATTACGGCAATTGTATGCTATTGTATCTCAAAGGCTTTAGGAAATGAAATAGAACTACAGGATAAATTAGAAATGGAAGACAAATTAAAACAAATGTGAAAAGTAATTAGATGTATACGAGGAGGTTAAGAACATGAATGTAATGGGTGAGAAGGGAATTGGTAGTATTTAAAAAGTATTATTACAAATTTGTTTTTATGGAGGAATTGTATTTCTTATACTATTACCAATTATATTATTAGTAAAGAAAGGACATCTAGGTGCTTTTATATACATATTGTATCCAAATGGAATTGCAATGCTAGTAATAGTTAAACAATTTATAGGTTTGTTTGATTCATTGAAGGAGAATAAACCATTTTGTAATAATACTGTTACGAGATTAAAAGTTGCAGGAGTTGCAGCACTAGTTATCTCAATACTATTTATATTTCAAACTATCTATGAAATATTTTTAGCAAAAGCGGAATTGGTATTTGGATTTATATTAGGATTTATGTTTATACTATTTTTCGGTGTTGCAATAGCTTTATACATACTATCAGAGTTATTTAGGCAAGCAACTGATTATAAAAATGAAAATGATTTAACTATATAAAGGGAGAGGAGAATATGTCAATAATAGTTAATTTAGATGTAATGTTAGCAAAAAGAAAAATGTCATCTCAAGAATTAGCCGAAAAAGTAGGAATTACTCAAGCTAATCTTTCAATTTTAAAAACCAATAAGGCTAAGGCAATCCGCTTCTCAACTTTGAATAAAATTTGTGAGGTATTAGATTGTAAACCAGCAGACATTTTAGATTATATAAGATAAAATTAGGAGGAAAATAAAAATGGAGATAGTAGGTAGTTTAATAATAGCAATATGCCAATCAATTTTATTCTATGGAAAACAAATAGGCATATCAATGATTATATTTACTCTTATATCAACAGGAATAATTTGGTTAATTCTATACAAGAAAAATAAAGTAGTAAATAAAGCAGCAGTGCTATTTATGATACCAATAATTTTATTAAGTAGTACATATTTTATTTTTGCAAATAGAGTATTTTATAATATAAATTTGCTAGCAATAATTGTTTTAACAATTTTAATGTTTATAATAGCAACAAATAAAAGGAAATATTTTAAAGAATACATATATAATTCTTTAAAAGTAATACCTAAAACAATGAAAAAAATTAGGATTTCAGTTAAGTTAACTAATAGAACTTTAACTAAAACTACAATAAATATAAAAGGAAAAACAAAAATCAATAAAGAATCAGTAAAGAAAATAATTAGTTCTTTATTTATAGTAGTCATTGTAGTAGGTGTGATTATTGCATTACTAGCCTCAGCAGACAGTATATTTTCAGGAATATTCACTGACTTTGGTAATATGTTTACTAATATTAAATTAGAAAATATCAATTGCTTTATTTCTAGACTTTTAATAGTTATTATTATATATTTTTTAACATTGAGTCTAATACTAGCATTTCAAAAGAAAGAAGCTATAAGTTCAAGGGAAAATAAATCTATTGGCAAAGATAAATTTACTATAAAAATGTTACTAATAGTTTTAAATGTAGTATATTTAGTATTTTGCTATATTCAAGTTAATTCATTATTTATAAAAATGAATTCAGCTGGAACTTTTAACTATGCAGAATATGCAAGAAGTGGATTTTTCCAACTAATGATAGTATCTTTTATAAACTTTATATTAATATTAATATCAAATAGGAATAATGAAACTAGAGATAAGTTAATAAAAGTATTAAATCTATTTTTAATTTTATTTACAATTATTATTGTATTATCTTCAATGTATAGAATGTATATGTATGAAACGGAATATGGTTTTACTTATTTGAGATTATTTGTATATATTATATTAGCAACAGAATTAATTGTATTTATACCAACAATAATATACGTTTTTAATGCTAAATTTGATTTATTAAAATGGGGAACACTAATAGGTATATGTGTTTATGTCAGTATTAATTTTATGAATTTAGAAAACATCATAATAGATAGAAATTTAAAAAGACAAAGTTCAAAAGTCGATACAGATTACGATTATATATGTCATATTGCAAGTGCGGATAGTTATAATAAATTAGAAACTTTAGAAAATAATATATTAGCTAAAATAGGTACAGATTTAGATAACTTAAATACTTTAAATGATATTACTAAAATAGATATGTATGAGGATCTTGTTAATATATTAGATTCTAAAATCACAATTTTAAATGAAGTAAACGAACTGGACTGGCAAGAATTTAATATATCACAATATAATGTAATTAAAAAGTATGATGATATTTCTAGTGAAATATCAAAACTAAATTTAATTATTAGTAAATTAGATAGTTCGATAAATAGATTAAGAAATACGAAAAATATAACTATGACAAAGAATTATATATATAATGAAATGGTAAGTTATACAGAGGGATATCTAGTATACGAAGTGGATCATGCAATGGGAGATGCTATATGGCAAATTGAAAAAACAACAGATTCAGGAGAAAACTACAATCTAATATCTCAAATTGAGGTGAAGACTCCAAGTAAAATCGAATTTTTTGAGAACGGTTTAGGATTTTTAATGTTACCAGATAGTATCTATTGCGGAAAATCAGATTTATTGATTACAAATGATTCAGGTAATACATTCAAAAAAATTGAATTTCCAGACGGAGTATTTACTTTATCAAATCCAAATGGAGAAAAATGGGAAAATTGTTATGACTATTTCTATTTACCAACTAGGGAGAATGATGGAACCTTAGTAGTATTGGTATCAGGAGGATATGAAGGCGGTTATAATAGTGGAAAAACAAGAGCAAAATATGTTTCAAAAGATAATGGAAAGACGTGGAAATTTGTATCAGAAATATTAAAATAAAAAGGCATTTATAATGCCTTTTTTATATTATTTACTATCTGGTTGTTCTAAGTTTTTACAAGCTTTAACCTTTAGTATTCTTTTATCTTGAAATTTCTCTACTTTAAAGGTAATTTTTTCTGTTTCAATAACAGGTTTTTCTTTTTCACTAGGAATTCTACCTAATTCTTCTATTAAGTAGCCTGAAAGTGTATCATATTCTCCTTCAGGAAACTTTGTACCTAATATTTTTTCAGCTTCATATAAAGCTATACTACCATCTAATATAAAAGTATTCTCATCTATTTGTTCATACTTTTCTTTTATCTCATCATATTCATCATATATTTCACCAACAATTTCTTCTAATATGTCTTCCATAGTTACAATACCAGATGTACCACCATATTCATCTATGACTATAGCTATTTGTTTTTTATTTTTACGCAATTCAGAAAATAGTTCATTAACAAGTTTTGACTCTGGAACATAATATGCAGGTTTTACCAATCCTTTTATTTTGGTGTTTTTATTCTTTTGAGATAAAAGAATGTCTTTAACATATACAATTCCTTTGATTTCGTCTATTGTTTCATCATACACAGGTATTTTACTATATCTATAATCTTCTGATAGTTCTTCAATAACATCAGAAATAGATGAGTTAATATCTACTGCAAAAATTTCTTTTCTAGGAACCATTATTTCAGAAACTATCTTATCATCAAATTCAAAAACATTATTAATCATTTCTCTTTCTTCTTTATCAATAGTACCTTTTTCTTCACCAACATCAACCATCATTCTAATTTCCTCTTCGGTAACGGTTTCTTCATCATCGCCAGATACGCCAAAAAGTTTTGAAACAACGTTAGTAGAGAAAGTAAGAAACTTAACAAATGGAGAAGTAATTAATGCAAGTGCTTTTATTATTCCAATGGTTGCAAAGGTAATTTTTTCATAATTTCTCATAGCAAGTCGCTTTGGAACTAATTCACCAAAAATTAATGTGATATAAGATAGAATTATAGTTACAATTATAATAGAAATATTAGTCCAAGCAGTAATACTAATTGCAGGGAAGAGATTGTTTAATGCAGGTGCTAATCGTGTAGCAAAAGATTCAGATGCAAAAGCACTTGATAAAAATCCTGCAAGTGTTATTCCTATTTGTATTGTTGCTAAGAAGCTACTTGGATTTTTTAACATAGCTTGGATGCTTTGAGCTTTTTTATTACCTTCTTTTGCAAGTTTTTCTATTTTAGCATCATTTAATGAAATAAAAGCCATTTCAGATGCAGCAAAGAATGCATTTAATAGTATCAATATTAATAAAACTAATAGTTGTAATAACATTTTATTTTCTCCTTCATAATATAATTTTTCCTATTATAAGACTTTTTATTATAAATTTTAATAAAATTATAGTATTAATATAACATTTGCATTTTTACTTGTCAAATTTTGTGCGTTTAATATTTAGTACGAAAATGAAAATTAAATATATTTCAATCTACATTTTAAAATTGAATAATTAGCTAAACTATGCTAAAATAAATAATATTGAGTTAAAGGAGAAAAAAATGTCAAATAAAATACCAGATTTTTTGTTGCAAAAATTAATAAAACAATATGGAAAAGAAGTAACTAATAATATTATAGAAGGATATTCTGTTAATAGAAAGGTAACTTTAAGGATTAATACCCTAAAAACAGAAATAGATAAAATAAAAGAAATATTAACAAATTCAAATATAAAATTCGAGGAAGTTAATTGGAGTAGAGAAGCATTAATAATTGAAAATGTCGATGAAAATGAAATACGAAAACTATCTATATATGAAAATGGAGAAGTTTATTTGCAAAGTTTATCTTCTATGTTACCAGCAATTATACTTAACCCTGAATCAGACGAAAATATATTGGATATGGCAGCAGCTCCTGGAGGAAAAACCACTCAAATATCAGCTTTAACTGAAAACAAAGCATTAATAACTGCCTGCGAGAAAAATAAGATAAGAGCAGAAAGATTAAAATATAATATTGATAAACAGGGAGCAATTGGAATAAATATTTTAACACAAGATGCAAGAAATTTAGATAGTTATTTTTCATTTGATAAAATCTTACTAGATGCACCTTGCAGTGGAAGTGGAACAATTAGTATAGAAAATGATAAATTAGAAAAAATATTTACGGAAGAACTAATAAATAGATCTACAAAAACGCAATATGAACTACTAAAAAAGGCAGTTAGTATATTAAAATTTGAGCATGAAATGGTTTATTCTACTTGTTCTATATTAGAGGAAGAAAACGAGAAAAATATAGAAAAGATATTAAAGAATTCAAATGTTGAATTAGTACCAATAGATGAAAAAATTTTTGATGGAATAACATTATTACCAGCTAAACTTAAAGGTACAATAGTAGTAGCTCCATCAGAACTATATGAAGGATTCTTTATTGCAAAAATTAAGAAAATATAAAATAAAGAGATACATCCATTTTAAAATTGTAAGGGCACGGTGCACCGTGCCCTTTGTCTTAAATAAATTAAGGCATTTACACATGTTAACCTTGACAAACAATTAATAATGTAATATAATGTTAACCTAGGTTAACTTGAAAGGGGAATTAAATGATTTCAAAAGCATCTGAAGAATATTTAAAAACAATGTATGTATTGAAGAAACAAAATGGAAATATAAGAGTTACAGACATTGCTAATAAAATGAATTGTTCTAAAGCAAGTGTAAACAAAGCAATATATAACTTGAAAGATGAAGGAATGCTAAACTACGAATCTTATGGAACTATAGAATTAACTTTAGAAGGAGAAAATTTAGCCAAAAAGATATTAGAGGCTTATGATATTGTTTACTTATTTTTAAAAGATGTACTCAATTTAGATGAAAAAGAAGCATCTGAAGAAGCTGAAAGAATTAAATCAACAATAAATGATAATACTATAAATAAATTAGCAAAATATGTACATAAAGTTCTAGACTTAAATAATTTAGATTGTAATTATGATGTAAATAGAGAAAGATGTAGAGTTTGTGCAAAAAGAAAAATTGCAAAGTAAATGATGAAAGAGGGATAATAAAATGAGTGGAAGTTTATTAGAAATAAAAGACTTATATGTAAATGCTGAAGATAAAGAAATTTTGAAAGGAATTAATTTAAAAATAAATAAAGGTGAAATACATGTAATAATGGGACCAAACGGTTCAGGAAAGACTACAACAGCAAATGCAATATTAAATAACCCAGCATACACAAAAACAAATGGGACAATTACATTTGATGGTGAAGATATAAATAACTTAAAGACAGATGAAATCGCCAGAAAAGGTGTATTTATGTCTTTCCAATTACCAGAAGAAATACCTGGAGTATCTGTTACCAATTTCTTAAAATATGCTAAGAATAAGATTACAGGAACACCTATAAAAGTTTTTCAATTTAAGGATGAACTAAAACATTACATGGAAGAATTAAACATGGATCCTAATAATATGGAAAGAAGCCTAAATGTTGGTTTCTCTGGTGGAGAGAAAAAGAAAAATGAAATTTTACAGATGCTTGTATTAAATCCAAAACTTGCTATTCTTGATGAAACAGATTCAGGACTAGATGTAGATGCCATAAAAACAGTATCAAAGGGAATCGAAATGTTTAAAAATGATGATAATGCAGTACTTATTATAACTCATAATACAAAAATACTTCATAGTTTAAAAGTTGATTATGTACATGTTTTGGTTAATGGGAAAATAGTAACTACAGGAAATCAAGAATTAGCAAAACAAATTGAAGATAACGGCTACGCACAATATAAATAAAGACCTGGTCATATTTCGACCAGGGGTGTGAAGGTAAAACTATTTTTTCCGGTTTAAAAAGTCGTTTAGCTCGGTCAGAGAGTTGTTTAGGCTTTTCAACTGCTCAGATATCTGCTCAAGACAAACGTTGTTTTTCTTTGAAACGTCAACCATATTCAAAAGCTTGTCAATAGCTTCTAGTATACGGAATCCCAAGCCGACGAGAAGGAAAATTCCTATGACAACTATCGTGTAGCATAATATAATTCCCGGCATAAGCATATACCCTCCTTTGCAAGTTTTTTTACATAATGCATTATATAATAATTATTTTAATATGTCAATTTTATGAAAGGATATAATATTATGAGTAAATCTAACATAGAAGAAATAAATAGAAATATCTATGATATTAAAAATAAAGATGAGTATGAATTTAAGATAAAAAAAGGTTTAACTCAAGAGATAATAGAAGAAATATCAAAGCAAAAAAATGACCCTGACTGGATGAGAGAGTTTAGATTGAAGGCATTAGAAGTTTATAATAAATTAGAATTGCCAACTTGGGGACCAGATATTTCGGAACTAAATATGGATGAAATTGCAACATATGTAAAACCAAAAACTAAATTAAGTGATTCTTGGGAGGATGTTCCAGAAGACATTAAAAACACTTTTGATAAGTTAGGAATACCTGAAGCAGAAAAGAAATCGTTGGCTGGAGTGGGTGCTCAATATGATTCAGAAGTAGTATATCATAGTATGAAAGAAGATCTTATAAAACAGGGAGTAATATATACAGACATGGAAACAGCAGTTAGAGAATACCCTGATTTAGTAAAAAATCATTTTATGAGATGTGTTCCAGTATATGACCACAAATTTGTAGCTTTGCACGGAGCAGTTTGGTCAGGCGGTTCATTTGTATATGTACCAAAAGGAGTCAAAGTTGATATTCCGCTTCAATCTTATTTTAGATTAAATTCTCCAGAGTCAGGACAATTTGAGCACACATTAATAATAGTAGATGAAGGTGCAAGTTTACATTTTATAGAAGGATGCTCTGCTCCAAAATATAACAAAGTAAATTTGCATGCTGGTTGTGTTGAACTATATGTAAAAGATAATGCATATTTAAGATATTCTACAATAGAAAATTGGTCAAAGAACATGTTAAACTTAAACACAAAAAAAGCGATAGTAGGCAAAAATGCCAAAATGGAATGGGTAACAGGTTCATTTGGCTCAAAAATATCAATGTTATATCCAATGAGTATTTTAAATGGAGAAGGATCTAAAACTGAATATACTGGAATTTCATTTGCAGGAAAAGGGCAAAACCTAGATAATGGATTTAAAGTAATTCATAATGCACCAAACACCTCAAGTGTTGTTAATGCAAAATCAATTTCAAAAAATGGTGGTAAATGTACTTATAGATCTTTAGTAAGAATAGATGAAAAAGCGAAGAATTCAAAATCATCTGTATCTTGCGAGTCATTAATGTTAGATGATATTTCTATTTCAGATACAATTCCTGTTAACGATATAAGAACAGATGAAGTTGAATTTTCACATGAGGCAAAAATAGGGAAGATTAGCGATAAAACAATATTCTATTTAATGAGTAGAGGTTTATCAGAAGAGGACGCTAAAGCTATGATTGTTAGAGGATTTGCATATCCTATATCAAAAGAATTACCAGTTGAATATGCAGTGGAGATGAATAATTTAATTAATTTAGAATTAGAAGGAGCAATTGGATAGTATGAAACAATTAAAATTAAACGAAACACCAGTAAGAACATCTCGTAATTTTAATATAAATAATATTAAATTAGAAAATATAGATATTCCGAAAGTTGTAACTACATTTACTAATATGAAAATCATAGAAAATAGGGCAGAAATAAATAATAACACAAGTGATATTAATTTGACTTATGGTATAGGAGATGAACTAATTAATCAAATACAGAAAAATTCAAATATAAAATTGCATATTGATTGTATGGACACATCACAATATACTGATGAGACAGAAATTACTTTTCAATTTGATAAAAATAATACAACTTTAGTTGAAAATATAGAAATTGTTGCAGAAGAAAATTCAAGATCAACTATTATTTTAAAATATTCATCAAATGGGGATTGTGAGAACTGGCATAATGGTTTATTAAGAGTTAAAGCTAAAAATGACTCTGAATTAAACATAATTATTTCTAATTTAATGAATATAAATTCTAATAATTTCATGAGTTTTGAAAGTGACATATCAGAAAATGCAAAAGTAAATTATACAATTATAGATTTCGGAGGAAAAAATAGTATTACTAATTATTATTCTAATATAGAAGGTGATAATGCAGATAACAAGATAAATACTATTTATTTAGGAAGACAGGACCAACTATTTGATTTGAATTATATAGGAGAATTAAGAGGAAAAAAATCAAATATAGATATTGAAGTTCAAGGTGCATTAAAAGATGATTCAAAGAAACATTTTAAAGGAACTATTGATTTTAAAAAAGGTTGTAAAAAAGCAACTGGAAATGAAAATGAGGCTTGTATGTTATTGTCAGATACGGCAAAATCACTTGCATTACCAATGCTATTATGTTCAGAGGAAGATGTAGAAGGAAATCATAGCAGTTCAGCAGGAAAGATAGGAGAGAAGGAACTATTCTATATTATGAGTAGAGGGTTTGAATTAAAAGAAGCTATGAAATTAATGGTAAGAGCAAAATTTAATAAAATACTTGAAAATATTGACAATGAAAAGTTAAAAAATGAAATTATCAAAGAAATTGATGAACGATTAGATTAATAAGGAGGGCTAATATGAATATAGAAGAAATTAGAAAAGATTTTCCTTTATTGCAAAACAGAGAAATAGCATATTTAGACAATGGAGCAACTACTCAAAAACCTGTTAAAGTTATAAATGCAGTTAAGGAATTCTATGAAAAATATAATGCAAACCCTCATAGGGGAGCTTATGCTTTAAGTATGGAAGCAACAGCAATATATGAAAATACTAGAACAAAAATAGCTGAATTTATAAATGCAAAACATAGAGAAGAGATTATATTTTCTAAAAATGCAACAGAAAGTTTAAACTTAATTGCATATTCTTATGGAATGGAAAACTTAAAAAAAGATGATGAAGTAGTTATATCAATAATGGAACATCATTCTAATTTAGTTCCTTGGCAAAAGGTTACAAAGATAAAAGAAAGTAAATTAAATTATATGTATATAAATAATGAGTTTGAATTATCAGATGCAGAAATAGAAAATAAGATTACTGATAGAACTAAAATAGTCGGAATAACTCATGTATCAAATGTTTTAGGAACTATTAACAATGTAAAGAAGATAATTAAATATGCTCATAAAAAAGGAGCAATAGTAATTGTAGATGCCTCACAAAGCATTCCGCATATGAAAATAGATGTGCAAGATTTAGATGCTGACTTCTTAATATTTTCCGGACATAAAATGCTAGCACCACTAGGAATAGGTGTATTGTACGGTAAAAAAGAATTATTAAATAAAATGACTCCTTTCTTAATGGGGGGAGATATGATAGAATATGTATATGAGCAAGAAACAACATTTGCTCCGCTTCCAAATAAATTCGAAGCAGGTACACAAAACGTAGAAGGCGTTGTTGGTCTGGGTGCAGCAATAGATTATATAAACGAACTAGGATATGATGAAATCCAAAAAATAGAAAATGAAGTCTTGAGTTATGCAAAACAAGAATTATCTAAATTAAGTTTTCTAGAATTATATTTAACTCCCAATAATACTAACCATTCTAGTGTAATTTCTTTTAATATAAAAGGAGTTCATCCACATGATGTAGCGAGTATTCTAGATGCCGAAGGAGTTTGCGTACGTTCAGGAAATCATTGTGCACAGCCTCTTATGAGATATTTAGGAATTGATTCTACATGTAGGGCAAGTTTTTATTTCTATAATTCTAAAGAAGATGTAGATAAACTTATTAGTGCATTAAATAAAGCTTACAATATATTTAAAAAATATGTAAAATAGAAAAAATATAAGTTATGGAGCATTAAATGAATGAAAAAACTATTAAAAGAAATATAATATTTATACTATTAATTGGAATAGAAGGACTAGCTTTTGGATTACTAGATTGGAATAGCGTAGTATCAGATCTAGTATATATTCAGCATAATGATAAATTATTAATATCGATTATTTCAGCCAATACAGGATTAGCTAAAATAATAGCAACATTAATCTGTATATATATAAACGATTCAAAAAGACCAAATAAAAACTTTGTAATCTGTTTATCTTTAGCAGCTATAGGTGCACTATTAGCAGGTATTATGTACAAGAATAATTTCATAATAATGTTTGCTATTATTTATGTATTAGAAATATTAATTCAGGAAATTTATTCAGGTTATCACTATGCATATGTTTATAATTCATTGCCAAGTAACATGGCAACAGAAATACATTCAAAACGAATATCTGTTTTTAAAATTACTTTTATGGTTGGTATTGCTATAGCAAGTTTTTTTACTACTAAATATATAGATAACACAATAATAGTTATAACTATATTAAGTGCATGTATATTTTTATTATTAATTGCATTTACATTGAAAGTTGAAAATTTTCCTAAAAATAAAGAAGATAAAAAAGTAGCTCTTATGAAAAAACTAAATCTAAAAAGATATACTGAATATTATAAAAAATGGATCGTAATAAGGTTTTTAGGAAAGTTTGCATTAAGTTCTCTAGTTGTATTAATTTCTACAACAGCAATTGATCTTAATTTTAATTTAGGATTATTGAAAACTTGTAAAACATTCGCATGGTTGCTTAGTGCTATTGGATTTTGGATATCAGCTTATCTAATAAGAAATAAAATTATCGTCAAAGGAGATATTATATGTAAATCATTAATTGCTATATTAATAGGTATTTCATTATTTCAACCATATGCAATTTATTTGATCCTATTATTAAATGGATTATTAAATCCTTTTAACACAATGTCTAATTTTACGATGATTGAAATGGATAAAGATAATATTACTGTAGCACAGAAAGAATTGATTATTAATATGTTTGGCTATTTCGCAGGTATGATTTCATCATATATATTATTAAATATAAATACTACTCTAGCACTTATAATATCAATTATTGTACTAACATCTAGTGTTATTGGCGAAATAAGTTTATATAGAAGAAAATCATTAAATATTGGAAAGGATTAAAAATGGAAGATTTAAGTGATGTTTATAATGAATTGATAATGGAACACAGCATGAATTCATACAATAAGAAGAAACTACCAGATGCTAATTTATCCGAAATGGGGCATAATCCTAACTGTGGTGATGAAATCACATTAGAATTAAAATTAAATGGTAATATAATTGAAGATATGGCTTTCTCTGGACATGGTTGTGCAATATCACAAGCTTCAACTTCTATTATGATAGATACTTTAAGAGGAAAAACAGTTGATGAGGCAAGAGATATAATTAAAACTTTTATAGGAATGATAAAACGAGAAACAAAAGATGAAGCGGAATTAAAGAAATTGGAAGATGCTATTGCATTTAAGAACGTATCAAATATGCCTGCAAGAGTTAAATGTGCACTTTTAGCTTGGCATACTTTAGAAGATATGCTAAATAAAAATAAAAATACAGGTAGTACTAATACAGACTGTTGTCATTAGTTATAGAAAGGAACAATTAAATGGAAAATAAGAAGGTTTTATTAGGAATGAGCGGAGGAGTGGATAGCTCTGTTTCTGCTCTACTATTAAAGCAACAAGGCTATGAAGTAATTGGGACAACTTTAGAATTATTTGCAGGTAGTAGTTGTTGTAATGTAAATACATACCTAGATGCAAAGAATGTTTGTAATTCAATAGGAATTCCTCATTTCACTTATGACTATAAACAGGAATTCAGAAAATATGTTATAGATGATTTTATAGATTGCTACTCAAATTGTAAAACACCAAACCCTTGTATAGAATGTAACAAATACATGAAATTTGGATTTATGTATGAAAAGGCAAAAGAATTAGGATGCAATTATATAGCTACAGGACATTATGCTAAAACTGAATATAGTGAAGAATATCAAAGATGGGTGTTAAAAAAATCAAATGCAGGCAAGAAAGATCAAAGCTATGTTTTATGGAATATACCTAAAAATTTAATAGAACATATACTATTTCCATTGGGAGAATATGAAAATAAGGAACAAATAAGAGATATAGCTAGAAACAATAATTTAAAAGTAGCAAATAAACCAGATAGTGAGGATATTTGCTTTGTCCCAGATGGAAATTATAAAAGGTTCCTTGAATCTAATTCTAATATAAAACCTATTGAAGGAAATATAGTAAATTCAAAAGGGAAAATTTTAGGAAAACATACAGGATTATATAATTATACAATAGGACAAAGAAAAGGTTTAGGAATTTCTAATAGAGTTCCATTATTTGTTTTAGGGTTTAATAAAGATAAAAATGAAGTAATAGTTGGAGAAGAAAGTGAATTGTATAAGGACGAATTAATAGTTACCGATATTAATTTACTATTAGTAGATGAGATTTCAAAAGAAATAGAAGTTGATGTAAAAACTAGATATTCATCAAAAGTAGCTAAAGCAAAGATTATTCAAGAAAAGAACAATATAAAAGTTACATTTGATGAACCACAAAGAGCATTAACTCCAGGACAATCTGCTGTATTTTATATAGGAGATATTGTATTAGGTGGCGGAAAGATCTTATAGCGATATTTGAAATAAATTTAATGCTATGAATGTAAAAAATACAATATATTGAAAGGAATAGTGAAAATGTTAAATCAATTTTCAAGAACAGAATTACTAATTGGAAAAGAAAATATTGAGAAACTTCATAATGCAAAAGTCGCAATATTCGGCATTGGAGGAGTAGGTTCTTTTGTAGTAGAGGGACTAGTTAGAGCAGGCGTTGAAAATTTTATTTTAATTGATGATGATAAAGTTTGCTTAACTAATTTAAATAGACAAATAATTGCCACAAAGAGTACAATAGGAAAGCCTAAAGTAGAAGTGGCTAAAGAGCGTATTCTAGATATAAATCCAAATGCAAAAGTACAAATATATCAAGAGTTTTTTATGCCTGACAGTGATGAGATTTTAGATAATACCGTTTCATATATAGTTGATGCGGTGGATACTGTAACTGCAAAAATTGAATTAGTAGTTAGAGCAAATAAATTAAATATTCCAATCATCTCATGTATGGGTACAGGTAATAAATTAGATCCAACTAAATTGGAAGTAACTGATATATATAGTACAAGTATATGCCCTCTAGCAAAGGTAATGAGAAAAGAATTGAAAGCTAGGGGAATAGCAACTCTAAAAGTAGTTTACTCTAAAGAAGAACCTATAAAACCAGAAGAAACATTTGAAAACAGTTGCAAGAATGATTGTATATGCCCTCCTGGAACACAAAGAAAATGCACAGTAAAAAATCAAGTGCCAGGGAGTATATCATTTGTTCCATCTGTAGCAGGAATGATAATAGCAGGAGAGGTAGTCAAAGATATAATAAAATAGAAAGAGTATAAAAATTGCATTTATGTATAAATTTAAATTTTGATTAGTAAAATAGTATTAAGGAGGTTTTACATATGTCAAAAATTAAAATTTATGCTAAATCGATACTTATTCCGTTGATACTTGGAGGAATTGTCGGACTAATTATATCTGGTGCAATTGATTATAATGAATTGCAAAAACCTTTTTTATCCCCACCAAGTATACTTTTTCCAATTGTTTGGACGATTTTATATATACTAATGGGAGTTTCTTATGGAATTTTACAGGCAAATGCTCAAGTGGATGGAGAGATCAACATAATTTACTACTTACAATTATTGATAAATCTTCTATGGCCAATCTTATTTTTTGTATTGGATTGGAGACTATTTTCTTTTATATGGATATTGTTACTAGTTATACTTGTATTTAATATGGTGATAAAATTTTATAAAAGAAATAAACTCTCTGGATTATTACAAGTACCATATTTATTATGGACATTATTTGCTTCATATCTCAATTTATTTATATATCTATTAAATAGATAAGTATTTACTTCGATAATATAGTATGCTATAATTGTAATCACTAACTCACTATAAGTGAGAATATAGGAGGAAAAGTAAATGCAAAATAACTATCACAAACGGGAAGTAACTGATGAGGATCTTCGGACATGGTGTGTAAGGCTCAAGAACTGCAAATCCAACGGAAAAATTTATGAAATTCCGCATATTGAAAACGGTATGATTTTGGATTTGGGAGGACCAATTATGAGGGTTAAAGTTGCTGGACATAATATTCTTCTGGTCCAAGTGCATACTGAAAAGCATGATAGAAAGTACAGAATATGCCGGAACATCTTTTGGAAAAGTAGAGTCAGTATACAAAGAATTTCGTGATTTGTGTTTGCTGAGGTCAACCATTTGGTTGACCTCATTTTCAATATTAAAAACGTTTGCAAATTATAAGTACTATTCTTTAAATTCTTTACTAAGTTTGTTTATTGCTTTTGTCTCAATTCTAGATACATACGAACGCGAAATTCCCATAAGTTTTGCAATTTCATTTTGTGTTTTAGCTTTATCTCCATTTAATCCGAAACGCAGTATTAAAATTTCTTTTTCTCTTTCTTTTAATACTTCATCCATCTTTTGATATAAGATTTTTGTTTTCAATTTGAGATCAATTTCGTCTTCTATACTTTTTTCATCATTTTCTAATATCTCTAATAATGTAATTTCATTATCATCTTTATCTTTACCAATAGGTTCATTTAAATAAACTTCCGATTTATTTTTCTTTGAACCTCTTAAAAACATGAGAATTTCATTTTCTATACAACGAGCAACATATGTAGCAAGCCTAATATTTTTAGACATATCATAACTATTAATACCTTTTATTAAACCAATGGTACCAATAGAAATTAAATCATCTTGCTCTATATTTGTACTAGAATATTTTTTTGAAATATGTGCTACAAGTCTTAAGTTTCTCTCAATAAGAATATTTCTAGCTTCTTCATCGCCGATTATTTAATCTTTCAAGAAAAATCTTTTCTTCTTCAGGTGTTAGTGGTTCTGGAAATAATTGATTACTTTGTATATATCCAAACATTAAAAAGCATGATTTAAGTATTCCAATTATACCTGATATTGTTAGGGTAAGCATAAACACCTCCAATGCACTATACCAAAATTATATGTGAAAAAATAATAATAGTGCATGGACTGATAAAATTTTTCATAACTCAAAAAATTCGTTTTTATTGAAATGTAGACTTTGTTCTAAAAATGTGATATAAATATTAATATAGTAGAGCGGAGAGAGGTTATTTTTTATGATAGATATATCAGAAAATAAAATTGAATTACAAAATATACATGAAAGAATTAATAGTATTGGAAAATCTTTAGGAAATATAGATATTTTAGAAAAAAAATTACAAGAGCTTGAAAATGAAACTGTGGAACAGGGTTTTTGGAATGACAGAGCAAAAGCGAATTCAGTTCTAAATGAATTGAAAAAAATTAGATATAAAGTTAATAATTATAAAAGTCTTTGCTCTGAAATAGAAAATCTAGAAGAAATTAATGAATTTTTATCATCAGAAAGTGATGATATACTCGAAGTTGAGTTATTAAAGAATACAAGAAAATTAGAAAAATCTTTAAGAGAATTTGAAATAACTATACTTTTATCAGGAAAATATGATTCAAATAATGCTATTATAACTTTGCATCCCGGAGCAGGTGGAACAGAGGCACAAGATTGGGTAGAAATGCTTTATAGAATGTATTGTAGATGGGCTAGTTCTAAAGGATTTACTGTTAAAGAACTAGATTATTTAGAGGGTGAAGAAGCGGGAATAAAAAGTGTTACAGCATTAATTTCTGGAGACAACGCATACGGATATTTGAAAGGAGAAATGGGGGTTCATAGGTTAGTTAGAATCTCACCGTTTGATTCTGGAGGAAGACGACACACTTCATTTGCATCTTTAGAAGTATTACCTGAAATTAGCGATGATATCGAATTAGATATAAACCCAGATGACATTAAGATGGATGTATATAGGGCTTCGGGAGCAGGAGGACAACATATTAATAAGACTTCATCTGCTGTAAGACTGACACATATACCAACTGGAATAGTTGTAGCGTGTCAAACTGAACGATCACAAGTGCAAAATAGAGAAACTGCAATGAAAATGCTAAAATCAAAACTATTAGATTTAAAAGAAAAAGAACATAAAGATACAATAGATGAACTTAAAGGTATTCAAATGGATATTGCATGGGGAAGTCAAATACGTTCATACATTTTCTGTCCCTATACTTTAGTAAAAGATCACAGAACAAATTACGAAGTAGGTAATGTAGAAAGTGTTATGGATGGAGATTTAGATGGATTCATGGAGGCATATTTAAAATCAATAATCGATTAATTAATATATGATAAGTTAAAATAATTGTAAAATATGCAAATTTATATTATATATTTAAAATCTCTCAACAGGTTGAGAGATTTTTATTGTTTATTATTGTTCTAAAAAATTAAAATAGTGAATATATATAATTTGTACCAAAAGAGGAGGAGAGTGATTAGATATGACATTAGAAGACAAGAAGAGTATTCAAACAGGAGTTATTCAGAATTTGATATTAGAAAATAGAGAAAAGTTAAATGTATCTGGTGTAATAGATGTTTTAAGTTTTGACGATCAAATAGTCATAGTTGAAACAGAGTTAGGTTTATTAACAGTTAAAGGAGAAAATATAAGAATTAATAAATTAAGTTTAGATACTTCTGAAATAATAGTAGAAGGTGAAATTAATAGTTTAACATATAGCAATAAAGATTTAGATAAAAAAGAACGGTGGAGGAATACTAGGAAAGATTTTTAAATAAGGAAAGGGAATAATATAATGGCAAATTCTCAAGCAATGTTGTTTTTACTTTTTGCTTTGGATGGTGTAATAATAGGCATACTATTTGATTTCTTTAGAATATTAAGAAGAAGTTTTTCTACAGGGAATATATTAACTGCTTTAGAAGATGTTATTTTCTGGATATCAACAGGACTTATTTTATTATATTCTATATTTGTATATAATAATGGAGTTATTAGAGGATATATGTTTTTAGGTGCTTTTTGCGGTATTACGTTATATATGATAACTTTGAGTAAAATATTTATTAAAGTAAATGTACTAATTTTAAATTCAGTTAAAAAAGTTATAAATATTATTATAAAAATTTTTGGTATTCCTATAAAGATGGTAATAAATATATTAAAAAAAGTTCTCTTTAAACCAATATGGAGTATTTTTATAAATTTAAAAAAGTATGTTGAAAAAAATCTAAATCTTAAAAAATATAGTAATAAATAAAGAAAATGAATATATAAAGAAGGATTTTAGGAAAATATGTAGAAAATAAAAGTATATAGTGTTTTATAATAAAATTTTAATATTAAAGAAAAGGATACATATGAAAACAAAATTTAAATTAAAAAGTATATTAATAAAATTAACCTTTATAATTGTTGGTATATATCTTGTAGTTACATTTGTAAATCAGCAAAAAAAGATAAACTCACATAATTCTAATATTGATTATCTTTCATCTAAAATTACTGAACAAAAAGAGTATAAAGAAGAATTAAATTCTATTAAAGATAATATTAATTCGCCAGAATATATTGAGGCAGTAGCAAGAGAAAAGCTAAATATGTATATGCCAAATGAAAAAGTTTACATAGATATCGGAAGTTAAAGTTTCATTATTTTATTTTGTATGAAACTTTAATTTTTTACAAGTAGATTTTTCGTTCAATTTATTTTCATGTTCAAAAATATTTTAGTCTAAATACTATCCAAAATTTGATTTTAATTAAAAAATTTAGTATAATTTATATGTCTAGGGGGTAAAATTCTATGGAAAAAGTATCATTGAGTGAATTAAGAGAAATTGCAAAAGAGAAAGGTATTACCAATGTATCAAAATTAAAAAAAGATGAATTAATTCAAGTTCTAGAAAACCTTGAAAAAGATAATACAGTACAAAATGATAAAACTTATAAAGTAACTAATGAAGATGATAAAATAGTTGAAGGAATATTGGAAGTATTACCAGATGGCTATGGATTTTTAAGAGGAGAAAATTATTTATCAACTCCTAAAGATGTATATGTCTCTCCTGTTCAAATAAAAAGATTCAAATTACTTACAGGAGATAAAATTAAAGGAATTGCGAGAACTCCAAAAGAAGGCGAAAAATTTCCTGCACTTATTTTTGTAGGTGAAGTAAATGATGAATCTCCAGATACATGTATTAAAAGAAAAACCTTTTCTGACTTAACACCAATATATCCAGAAGAGAGATTACGTTTGGAAACAACATCAAATGAAGTTGCAATGAGAATGATAGATATTATTTCTCCAATTGGTAAAGGACAAAGAGGTATGATAGTAGCACAACCAAAGGTAGGAAAGACTACTTTATTAAAGAAAATTGCTAATAGTATTACAGAAAATAACCCAGAAGTATATTTAATAGTATTGTTAATAGATGAAAGACCTGAAGAAGTTACGGATATGAAACGTTCTATAAAAGGAGATATAATATATTCAACTTTTGATGAACTACCAGAACATCATATAAAAGTAGCTGAAATGGTATTAGAGAGAGCCAAGAGATTAACGGAACAAAATAAGGATGTAGTTATTTTATTAGATAGTATAACTAGACTTGCTAGAGCATATAATTTAACAATTCCATCATCAGGAAAAACTCTATCAGGAGGATTTGATCCTAATGCTTTACATAAACCAAAAAGCTTTTTTGGAGCAGCAAGAAACATTGAAAATGGTGGAAGTTTAACAATACTTGCAACAGCACTAATTGAAACTGGAAGTAGAATGGATGATGTTATATTCGAGGAATTTAAGGGAACAGGTAACATGGAAGTTCATTTGGATAGAAATCTTTCAGAGAAGAGGATATTTCCAGCAATCGATATAAATAAATCTGGAACTCGTAGAGAAGAGAAACTTTTATCGCCACAAGAATTAGAAACTGTATTTGCGTTAAGAAAAGCTTTATCAAGTATGCCAGTATCTGAAGTTACAGAACAATTACTAAATCAAATGGTAGCTAGTAAAAACAATGCAGAATTTTTAAAACGTATGGATGCATTTTTAGAAAGATTTAAATAAAATAATAAATTAGAATTATATAAATGTAAAAAAATTTTTTTATAATTGAAGAAAGAAGAGGGATATTAAAACATAAATGTCCCTCAAAAATCTGAATATATTCTTTGCGCAAAATCAAAGTTTTGTGCAAATAGGAGTAGGAATAAAACTAAATACATAAATTACTGCTATCTCTTGCTATTAGCTATTTTCAGCTAATTCTATCTGTATATTTAAACAACAAGTTATATTATCTTTTTATAAAAATGTCTTAAAACCGATTTTAGAGCTTCGTTATTTTAAGCTTATTACAAGTTTTTCTTAATGTTATATACAACTTTATTTTCTATATCATAAATTTTAATTTTTTATATTTGTATTAAAAAATTTTATTAAAATCTGCAAATGCCCATATTTTAGCATTTTGCTTAAATTTATAGACAATAAACTATATGTCTTTTTTATAAAAACGGCTTAAAATCGAATTTCGTGCGTCGTTTTTTCGGACATCTATCAGTATTTTTTCAAAACCGTTGATTTTACAATATGTTAGCAAATTTACATTATATACATAATAATTTTTAAATATTGAAATTAAATTTCAAATGATTAACTTTATTAGTTAAATATAAAAATGTCTTAAAATTGATTTTGACGCTTTCTAAAATTAAATTATTTTATAATGTTATAATTAAAAATTTATTTTAAAATTACATTAAAACTTATAAAAATTTTAATTGCAACAAATGTTTGGTTTTAAAATTTAATGTTCGTAACAATATAAAATTTTTAAAATCATAATTTTAAATTATAAATTTTATTATTTTATTCTATAAAATTTTTCAGAATAATTTTTTGTAGAATTTTAAGATTTAGTTTTGAAGTTTTAATTTATTTTAAAATTTTTATTCTCAAAACTCCCCCTCTCTCCTACTCTATACTTTTTTGTTAATTTATAATAAAATTATTTACAAATGCATGTATGAATTACTTCTCTTTTTTAGTAAAAAAGCACAAGGTAGTAACAAAATTACCTTTGCAAAAGATGAGGTAAAACATCAAAACTAAAAATGTGATACTTGATAAACCTCCTATTTAATAACCTCCCCACTTAATAATTCATTTACAGTAATATCAAGTTCATTACATAATTCAAGCATAATAGAAGAATCTGGCATACATTTTCCAGTTTCCCACTTTGATATTGCTCTATGTGTAATATTCAATTTTTATGCTAATTAAAATTGTGTTAAGTTTTTATTTTTTCTACACTCTGCAATAAATTTACCAACCTTTACTTGATCCATAATCTATCCTCCTTTGATATTATTGTAAAATCACAATATATAAAAGTAAACATACTAATCGTTGAGTGAGGAAAACAACGATTAATAGAGTTCTGCAAATTACTATTTATCTGCCACACACAAATTTATCTAATAAAGTTTGTGAATGTAATTTTCTCCATTATTGGTGGGGTTACACCTTTTTCTTTTCCTGCCTCAATACATTTTAAATAATAAGCCATATTTTTACCAAGTATTCTCATTATTTGCATCCCCTCTTCATCTTTTTTTACTTCTTTTGGATTAGAGCCATGTACCATATTCCAATATCTAGAAGAAATTACTGGCATTTGAGTCATTGTATAGTATTTATTTAATTGTTCAAATGTAGCAGTTGTTCCTGCTCTTCTTGCTGAAACTACTGTTGCTGCAGGTTTTAGCCTAAATATATCCTGATTTGAAAACGTTGAATAAAAAAGTCTATCCATAAAAGATGTCATTGCACCTGACGCTGCCGCATAATGAACTGGCGTTCCAAAAATAAACCCATCGGCTTTTTTAGCTTTTTCAGCAAATTCATTGACAACATCATCAAATACACATTTCCTTATTTCTGAACATTTATGACATGCAATACATCCTGATATAGGTTTTATACCTATCCAAAATATTTCAGTTTCAATTCCTTCTTTATTTAATTCTTCTTCAACTTCTTTAAGTGCAGTATAAGTACATCCCTCTCTATGTGGGCTCCCATTTACCAATAATACTTTCATAACCAATACCTCCATTTTTTTATTAAATTATATCCATTTTTCTATTTTACTTCTAGCATTTTTACAATCAGCACCTCTAATTGCAATGCTATCTTCTAGCACATTTGCTCCCTTGCAAATTCTTTTAATATCATTTGGGACATTTGCAAGCCCTGAACCTTCATGTGTAGTTACTATTCTTATAGTTTTTCCTGTAAAATCTAATTCTTTTAAAGCAGTTTCTAGTTCTGGAGCATAAGTTCCCCAATATATAGGTGTCATTATATAAATAACCTCATAAGAAGATATATCCTTTATATTTTCTTTAATTGGTGCATTTCCAACTCTTTGCTTTGCCTCTTGAATGCAAATATTATAATCTTTGCTATATGGTATAAGTGGCTCTACTTTAAATAAATCTGCATTTGTTATATCTCTTACAAATTCTGCAATATATTCTGTATTTCCTTTATCAATATATGCCACAGCATAATTTTCATCAGCTCTTGAAAAATAGATTACTAAACTTTTTTTATTTTTAAATTCACTCATATTTAAACCTCCTACAAATCACTCGTATTTGTCTGATTAAAGTATATCAAAAAAAGCAAGTGATTGTAAATATTTTCACTTGCTTATATAAATTTATTTAACTAACTACTAACATAAAGGCGAGAAATTACTAGCCCTTTTTGTAACATTATTATACTTCAGGAACGGAGTATTTTAAATTCTTTTTAGTATCATTTTTTAACTGCTTTTTGGTTATTTTATTTTGCTTATACTTATATATATTACTTAAATAAGTAATTATTAATTATTATCTCTCTTGCATACAAATTTCCTTCTAATTCATATATTTTCAAGTTTATATGTTTATCTACTTTTAAATTTTCTTTTGTTCCAGGCTTAATTTCAACTTTATCTCCATTTACATCATATATATCCTTTTGTGTATATATTGTACTAGATAACAGATATATTGTTTTTAAATCCATATTTTTCGTATTTGTAACTGCTATACCTACTCCATTTTCTAAATTTATTACTGTAGTTTTATTTATAGTAACACTTTCTTCATTAAATGAGATAATATCTCCCCATATATCAGATTCATTATCTGAACTAATCATTACTTTATCATTTTCTAGACTTTCGATTATATTATTTACATCATTATTGTAAGTATTATTCTTACTTCTTATTCCAAACATAATGCCAAAATAATCAACTGCTAAATAACCTGCAATAGCAAAACCTATTGCTGATATAATTATTGTTAAATAATATTTTATATTTAATTTTTCTTTTGCATAATTGTCTATTATTTTATAAAAACCAAAACCAATAAATGCACCTAATAAATTAAGAATAACGTCATCGATATCTGCACTACCAAGATATAAAATATATTGAAGCGACTCATAAATTAAGCTAATTATTAAACTAAATAGCATTGTATATCTTACTTTTTTTGTCTTTTTAAATAACATTGGCAAAAAATATCCTAAAGGAGAAAATACTAATACGTTTCCAATTATATTATTAAATCCTCTAGCAAAATAACCTTCCGAAATTATTTTTATAAAGTCTACAATAGAATTTAGTGGTATTATATTTATAGATCTAAAACCATTTAATTCTCCATTCAATATATTTTCAATAACTTGTTTTAGATTATTGTATTTAAATAACACTATTTTCGTTAAGCACAATAGATATATTATAAAAATCATATAGCAAATTATCTTTAATATTTTTTCTTTCTTGCTATTATTCACTTTCTCCATATATTCCTACTTTCTAATTATTTTTAAGATAATCTATATATTCCTCTAAACACATATTAAGTTCATTCATCTTCTTTGCATTTTCTACTCCGATATATCTCCAATGCCAAGGTTCATATTCTACTTTTGTTATATCTTCTTTTTCCTTTTTATACCTTAATATAAATCCATAATTTTCAGCATTTTCCTGTAACCACTTGAAAGCATCTGTACTTTCAAACTCATTATTCACATAGTTAAAATCTACTGCTAGTCCTAAATTGTGTTCACTTGTTCCTGGCTTATTTATTGTTCTCAAAGTTAATTTTTCTGCTTCTTCTTTCGTTTTTCCTTGTGATATATATGTGTTCACTTGTTTATCAAATAAATTTTGTTGATGTTCTATACTTCTATATGATGATTGTACCCAAACATTAGTTATGTTATTGTCTTTCATAGCTTGCATCATTTTCTTTAACTTTTCTATTGCTCTACTATCAAATTTTCTTGTTTTATCGATGTTTGCAAGTTCTATTTCAAAATCATTTGGAAGTGCATTTTCATAATTTACTAAAACTAATTCCCAATCGTCAATTTTCTTTTCTGTTTCTTTTTTTCCATTTTTCTCCACTATTTCATTATTTTTATTTTCAATTTCATTATCACGATTTATACTCATATATAATAGTGTCCCTATTATACCATTAAAAATCAATATTACAAATATGCTTATTACAATTATTTTTTTCATTTCTATTTTTCACTTTTTCCTTTTCTTATCAAAATAATTGGAGTTCTTTCTCTCCCTTGTCCTGCTGGATTATCTCTTATCATAAGTTTTAATTTATTATCTTCTAATTCTATATCATCTGATTTACCTAATATTTCTTGTCCGAAGTCATTTGCATCTACTATCATTGAACTTATCCCTAGTTTTTCTTTTATTTCATTACAAACCTTTGTTGGATTTTCTGGTATTTGTATTCCTATATCTTTATATTCTTTCCATATATGATCATAAAATCCATCTAGTCCACTTATCTCTTGCCCTACAATTTCATAAAATACACCTTTTATACCAAATAGTTTTGTTACTGCACTCGCAAAACTTGCCCATAATACTTTTAATAACCCTACTGTATCTATTGCATACTGCATCTTTATTGTTTCTCCAACTCCCACACCTGTATCAGGGTGTGATGCAAATTTTGATAATATCTTTGCCCAAATTCCAATTTTGATATCTTTTCTTTCAATAATTCTATTTTGGCAAAGGCTAATAATCTTTTCACTAATAGAAATAATATCTCCTTTTAGGTATATCGGTTTTACATATTTTTCTAGTATTTCAATATAAGAATCTCCTCTATTCACAAATTCTGTTTTAATAGCGTGTCTTAAATAAATTTCATTTTCTACTTCTATTTCTACCTTTTTTTCATTATTTGCTCTAAACTTCATATAATCTCCCACAAAAAATACACTCCTTTGCTATCCATTAATATAGCAAAGGAATGTATCTAAGTTGCATTAAAATTGTATCAAAGTTGTATAATTTATATTAAAATTTATTAAAAAACTAACGTAAATTTGTTGTATGTATAGTTAGTATATATTTACAATCTGCATAATTATTTTCGCTTACTTGTTTTAAACTCGCTTCTAAATTTGCTTTATCTGATTTTAAATAATAACAGTTATTCGTTATATCGTCTTCATATTTCCAATCATCTATAATATATAAGTCTAGATATTTTATATAATTTTCCAAAATTTCTTTTTTACTTATTTTATTACAAAGCACACTTTCGTCAAAATCAACATATAATATTTTTCCTGTTTTATTTTCTATGTCAAATGTGTATTCGTTATTATCTGTTTCTATTTTTATATTATTAACAATATATGTATTTTCATCATTTCTATACATTTTTATTAAAATACCAATTCCTTTATTTTGACTATCAACTTCTACATTTTCCAATATATCATATTCACTCAATTTTCTTACCTGTTCAAGCATTTCATTCGATAAATTTGTTTGTTTTTCCACTTCTTCATCGTATTTTTCTGATATATTTTTAACTAGATATTTTTTCCCAGAACTTGTACTAATTTCAATAGTTTTATTGTCTCCAATTTGATGTATTGCTTTTACTAAGTAGATTTTCTCCGTTTCTACATCAATTTTATTTTGTTTTAATGTTTTATTAGACGAAATACTTACAAATTCATTTTGTTCTAATTTCAAAAATATAGTTGGTAGAGTGAAAGATAATAAAATAACTATTGCAAATAAAAAATATATGCACATATTTCTAAATTTCATAATTAATTTTCCTCCTGTTTTAAATCAAAATAAACAGTTGTCCCAATATTTACACTACTTTCTATATTTATCTTACTACAATGTAAAGATAATATTTTTTGTGAAAGCGATAGACCTATTCCACTTCCTCCTGAATTTCTGCTCCTCGATTTGTCTATCATATAAAACTCCTCAATAACTCTATCAATATGTTCCTTTGGTATTCCTTTTCCTTTGTCTATTACTGATATTCTATATTTTCCGTTTTCTAAATTTTCTCCTATAATCATAACTTTATTATCTTTTGGTTCAGCTTTTCTTGCATTTTCTATTAGATTTTTAAGTACACACTCTAATAATTCTGTATCTCCTAAAACCTTTCCTCTTTCTGTTTTTACTTCTATTTTAATATTTTGTGACATTTCTTCTTTTGCCGAAACCTTTTTTATAAATTTATCTATTTCAATATTTTTTAATTCTATCTTTTCATCAGTTAAAGACATTAGTAGCATTAGTTTGTGTGATAAATTAGATAATCTTTTTGTCTCTGAATATATATAATTTAATGCTTTTCTAGTTACATCCTCATCACATTTTTTTAATCTTAACATATCACTATATCCCATTATCGCTGTCATTGGTGTTTTTAGTTCGTGACTAAAGCCAGTAATAAAATCATTCTTTTGTTTCACTTGTTTTTTTAATTCATATATTTTGCTTTCAACCTCATCTGCCATTACGTTGAAACTATTGGCAAGTTCTCCTATTTCATCTTTGCTTTTTATATTGACTCTTTCTTCAAAGTTTCCTTTTGCAATTTTTTTGCTTATCTTATTTAATTTACTTATTGGTTTTGTTAGATATATAGAAAAAATAAAAATTGTAACTGCACTTATAATTAAAATTACAATATCAGAGATTAAAGTTTCATATATCTGCCTATCTCTTTCCTCATATATTTCGGTTATATCATACATATTTACAATATAAATAGCATTACTATCTACATTCCAATATGAACAAAATAACATATAATTCTTACTGTTAATCTTTTTTATTATATAATTAACATCCTCTTGATTTAGTATTTCTTTTACATCTAAACCTTCTATTTTACTTACATTGGAATAAATTTGTTTGTATTCTTCATCATATACTGCAGTAATTTCTGAATCATTTTCCATATATGTATATAAATTTTTTATATATTCCTCAATTTTTGTGTTTGTTACTTCTTCTCCTTCTTGTATTGTTTTGACTATATTATTTTCAAGTGTATATTTTTCTAATACGTGCTTACTTTCATTTTGTTGTCTTACATTTTCTATTGAATGTAAAAAATTATTCTTAACAGTATAATATCTACTACAAGACAAAACTATCGCAATAATACTTATTGAAAATAATACAAACTTTTTCCAAATTTTCATTAATATTCTCCTTGTTTTATATACACAACATATATCCAATTTTATAAACTGTTTTTATCTTATCTTTCCAGTCAAGTTTTTTTCTTAGCCTTTGTATATGCAAATCTAATGTTCTTGTCTCAAATTCTAATTCCTCACCCCATACTTTTTCAAAAATAGTTTCTCTATATAAAGCAAAGTTTTTATTTTGAATTAGCAAAACTAATAAATCAAATTCTTTTGGTGTAAGGCTTATTTCTCTGCCATTTTTCATTACTGTTCTTGAAATAACATTTATACTTATATCTCCTATATTTTGTACTTCATTTCCATTATTGTATCTTCTTAAAACTGCCTCTATTCTTGCAATAAGTTCTTCTATTTCAAAAGGCTTAGTTATATAATCATCTGCTCCTAAATTTAAACCTTTTATTTTATCTCTTGTTTGATTTTTCGCTGTTACGAATAATACAGGAATGTTTGCTTTTTGCTTTATATATTCTAATAATTCATATCCGTCTATTTTAGGTAACATTATATCAAGTAAAATTAAATCATAATTTTTTTTCTCAATTAATTCGGCTGCAGATTCTCCGTCATTTTCAATATCACATATATAACATCTTTCTTCCAATTCTATTTTTATTAAATCACTAATTGCAATTTCATCTTCGACTATTAAAATTCTATTCATATAACTTCACCTATTCAAAGTATAACATAAAATTGTATCTAAGTTGTATCAAAAAAAGCAAGAAATTCTTAAATAATCTCTTGCTCACACAAATTGTAATTTGTATTACTTTTTAATTGATAAATCTTTGCAAGTTTCAATAACAATTTCTTTTAATACTTCTTTATTATCTACATCATCAACTAAATACATAGGTTTAGCACTTTCATAAGGAATAGATTTCTGCATATTATATTTTTTATTACTATCTACTATTTTAACAAGTAATCTATCATCATATATTCCACCAAATAATATTCCATTATAATAAAGTAAATATTCTCCCATCATTGATTTGCAAGTAATGGTATCTAATAAGTTTAATTGTTCCAATACAAAATCTTTATACTCTTTTGTTGTAGCCATATAATCACACTCCTAAATTGTAATTTGCGTTTAACTATTTATTCAATAAATTTTATAAAAAATATATAAAAACAGATAATTCACTTCATAATGACTTATCTGTCTTCATCGTTATTTATCATTATCTATAACTTGCGATTGTGCATTTGCCACTTTCATTATTATAACTTTTTTACATCCTAAACTTTTTTATAATATATTTATTCCGTTTGCTTTTTTGCCTTTACTTTAGACATATATGTAGCAGATAATATTAACATTCCAAAAGTCCCAAACAAGAATACAAAGTATATAATAGCAACTGGAGATGTAGATTTTATTCCCTCAACATTTGCATATAATTTATCATTAGACAATAATGCTGTTACACTTTTTCCTTCATAATATCCTGAAAGTCCATGAACATTTTGTAGCGTATATTCTTTTCCATTATATTTTACTTTAACTTCATAAAATGTTGTTCTATTTTTTGTATTTTTATTTACAACTTCTTTAGTAGAAGTGCTAGTAACAGTTGCTGTGACTTCTTCATATTTCACTTCTGTTTTATTCATTAAAAACCAAAAAACAATCGTTAAAACCAAACAAATTACAGTAATAGTCCACATAAGTGCGACTTTATTTTTCATAATTTTTTCGCCTCCATTTCCTATAAAATTGTATTACTTTTATTTACATTTTTCAATATATTCCCTGATATTATATATTTTCAATTCCCCCCATTGCAATTATATAAATTGCTTTATTATTTTCATCAAAATAAATTTCTGTAACTGAGGCATTTTCTACATCTTTCGATTTTAAAATCGTTATATTCTCTACTTTTTTCCAGTTATATATTATATTATTTGGATTAAATTTCATTTTTAAATTTTCCTCTTTTGATCTTTCAACATTCTTTATAAAATTATTTTATATTTCTTGAAAAACATATAAATTAGATTCCATATCATCTACTATCTCTTCTAATAATTCTCCATTTTTTTGTCTATCTTTAATATAGTTTTCTATTTCAAATGCATCTAAATTTAATATATATGGATTTCCATCAAATAAAATATTTAATGTAGAAAAACCTACTTCATTCATTTTTTTTATTAACTTATTTACATCTGTATTACTTCTATCTAAATACATAGGATTGCTACTTACTATATTTCTTATTTGTATATCATTACAATTTATTTTTTTTAAAATCTCTATTTTTTCTAATATTTCACTTTCACTTAATTCTTTTATATTTGGGCATACTTCTATCATTTGATTAATTGTTTTTTCGCTTATTCCAAATTTTTTTAATATTTCTTCCATATTTATCTTCACCTTTTTATTTTTTTATATTGTTTTTTTTTAATATATCTTCATAATTATATTTTTTTATTTTTTCTTCTTCTAATATCCTTCTATCATTATTTTGTTTTGCAACTATCTTTTCCTTTTGAGTATCATTAGACCAATAATCTCTGAATAATATAATAATTATTGCCTTTGATCTTTTAGAAACATTATTTTCTTCTAATGTTTTGTTCGGATTATACTTAAATTTATATTTTTTATCTTTTTTTATATCAAAAAGATTCAATTTTTCTTTTGGAATTTTATCGTAATCAGATTTTGGAATGTATTTTAATATTTCTAATACTTCAGCATATGCTGTTGCATATTCATTAATATTTTCCATAATTTTATCACTCCCCTATTTGACTATTTTCTTGTCCTTCAATCTGATTTTCTTGTTTTGTCATTACTTGTTCGGTATCATCTATATAACTTATATCTTCGCCAATAGTTTCTTGTGCTTCTACTACTAATTCTAGAGGACTTTTTCCTTTAAAATCTCTTTCATAATCATATTTTTCTAATAATTTTTGTTTTGTTATTCCATATTGTTTTTGAAATCCTTTTTCATCTTGAAATAATTTTCTATAATTAGTTTCATCTATTTTTATTCCTTTTTCTAAAAAAAACATATACCTTGCATAACTTAATGCTGTACTTTGCATCAACCTTTGAGGTGATACTATTGCTAATGAATGCAAATTAATATAATCATAGAATTCTATTTTTTGTTTTATATTTTCTATACTATAGCTATATAATGAAGGAAGATTCTCTGTCATCTTTATTACTTCTTCTTGACTATAGCCTAATTTTTTTATGTCTTTTATTTTTTGTTTCATATTTTCTATACTTAAACCATATATTGAAGGAGTAATCTTTGTCATCTTTATTACTTTTTCTTGGCTATAGCCTAATTTTTTCATGTCTTTTATTTTTTGTTTCATATTCTCTATACTATAGCCATATATTGCAGGAAGATTCTTCGTCATCTTTATTACTTCTTCTTGACTATAGCCTAATTTTTTTATGTCTTTTATTTTTTGTTTTATATTTTCTATACTTAAACCATATATTGAAGGAAGACTCTTTGTCATCTTTATTACTTCTTCTTGACTATAGCCTAATTTTTTTATGTCTTTTATTTTTTGTTTCATATTTTCTATACTATAGCTATATATTTTAGGAAAGCTCTTTGTCATCTTTATTACTTCTTCTTGACTATAACCTAATTTTACTAAAAATGTATAATTACTTTTAATATTCTTTATTAGAGTATCTTCTTTCATATCTGATATAGGATATGTATTTATTATTTCATTAATATCATATTCTGTATATCCTAAACTTTTTAACAACTTATTTACTTCTTCCACCGCTTTTATCTCCCTATTATCAAATAATTTATATCATGTTTTTGATTACCAATTAGAACAGTACTCTTTTCTTTAATTTTCATGATCTTTTTTATTGATAATTCTTATTCTAATTAAAGAATATACTACTATTATAGCTGATATTCCCAATACAGCTATAATCCAATTATAGTTAGTATCTCCAGTCTTTGGTAAAACTGAAATAGAAATATTATTATCTTTATTAGTTGAACCTAAATTTTGATTTTCTGCATTATTGTTGTTTGATGTATTTGGTTTTTGATTTTCCACATTATTGTTATTAGTTGTACCTGAATTTTGATTTCCTTCATTATTTCCGCTTTGTGTATTTGAATCTTCTGAAATAATATTTATAGTTACTGATTTAGGTGTTTCTGTAAAATTAGATTTTGAATCATCACTATTAACTTTAATCTCACTTATACTCACATTAGCACTAGTTCCTATTGATGCGTTATCTTTTACTTTAAAAGTAAGTACATAAATATTTTCTGCTGTCAGCTTTGAGGTACTATTACATATTACTTGTATTGTACCATCAATTCCTAAATTTGCCCAATTATTACTTGCATATTAACTAGCATAGTTATTAATAAGAATACTGTTAATATTTTCATTTTTAGGTTGAAAATCATAAAAAATCCTCCTATTTATTTATAATAATTAGCCTTTATATTTTATCATAAATAATGGAAACTGTCAATTTGTTATGTATATTTCTCGTTTGTTTTAAATATTAAATTCAATCTATAAATTGGTTCGTATTATAAAAGTTTTGTATTTTTGTCCTCAACCTTTGATTCTCACAAACCTTAAAGAATTTCATTAATTCCTCTTGTCTTTTCTATATAATCGTAAATTATATTTACTGCTTTTTTTGTTCCAATTTTGCAATTTAAACATAAGTCATAATTTTCTCTATTTCCCCACTTTTGATTAGTAATAACCTCGTAATATGAAGCTCTTGATTTATCAGAATTTACTACATGTTTTTTAGCTTCATCATAAGTATCATCATACATTTCTTTAATTTTATTTATCCTATATTCAAGTGGTGCATATAAAAATATTCTAATTATATTTGGACTATTTTTTAATATATAGTCTGCTCCTCTACCTACAATAACACAATTTTCCTTTAATGCAATTTCTCTAATTGCTTCTGATTGTTTAATTATTGAATCTTTTTCTACATCTAATGATAAAAAGAAATTATATAGTTCGTTCTCTTTTGTATCTTTGCCAATTAGATTATTATTTAAAGCAAAATTTTTAATTTCCTCTTTATCATAAAAGTCTAATTCTAATTTTTTGGCTACTTGTCTTGCTATTTCTTTTCCACCTGTTCCATGTTCACGTGCAATGGATATAATAAGTTTTTTACTTACTTTTGTACTCTTCTTAATTATATCTATTACTTCTATCTTTTCCTTGTAAGATTTTTTTAATATAAATACTGAAATTACTGCTGTTAGAATTTCTGCAATTGGTAAAGTCCACCAAACAATATTTGTTACATTATTAGACAAAGTAAATAAATATGCTATTGGAAACACAAATACAACCAATCTTAATAATGATATTATTAGAGGTCTTAAAGCATATCCAATTGATTGTAATATACCTTGTACTGCAACTGAAAATCCCATAAATATATATCCTATACTTGCTATTCTTAAAGCTGTTGTACATATTTCTATTATTTCTGTTGTAGTTCCTCCAGTAAGTCCAAACAAACCTGAAATAGGTTTAGCAAACAATTCAAAAATACAAGTTAATATTAAAGTTACAATAACTGTATCAATAATTCCATATTTGATACAATCATTTATTCTTTTTTTATCTTTCATACCATAGTTAAATGATAAAATTGAAATTATGGTATTAGACAAACCGAATGCTGAAAATAATACAATTTGCTGTATTTTATAATATATACCAAAAGAACCTACTAATATTATAGGATCTGCTTTTGACATTCCAAGAATAGCATTCATTCCTGCCATCATAACTGAAAGCAAGCCCTGCATAATTGCTGCTGAAATACCTATATTATAAATTTCTTTTATTAATTTTAATTCTGGACTAATATACTTTAGATTTCCATTTATTTCTTTATTTAATTTATAGTGAAATATCATAGCAACTACTAATGAAATAATTTGTCCTATAACTGTTGCCCAAGCTGCACCTGCTACACCCATTTTTAATGGATAAATAAATACATAATCTAAAATTATATTTGTTACAGCTCCCAATATTTGTGCTATGGTTGAAAGCATTGTTTTTCCTGTACTTTGTAGAAATCTTTCATATACTGTAAATCCAATAGCTCCTATTGATAGACAACAGCATATTTGTAAATATATCGTTCCCATAGATATAACTTGTTCATTTCCACCTGCAAAAAGCGAAATAAACCATTTTGAGCCAAAAGATCCAAATAATAAGAATATTATATATAAGCATACACTTAAAAATATTCCATTTCCTGCAACTTTGTTTACTTTCTCTGTATTTTTTTCTCCTAAACTTTTTGAAAGAAGTGCATTTAATCCTACTCCTGTTCCAACTCCTACTGCTATAATAAGTAT
>CANRNC010000010.1 GCA_947631915.1 uncultured Clostridia bacterium | reverse complement strand
GGATCTGCCTCTAAAAGTAAGTCTATATAATCTTCTTTATTTTCTATTTTTTTAACCTGCATTCTAGGTTCTTTTGTTATCTCGTAACCATTGGTATTACTGGTTTGTATAGGATTGCGGTTATAATATCTCATCTCCTCTGAAAATATACACCCACAATATTTCTGCATATATAATCCTAATTCTCTTGCTTTAGCTTGTCCTTCTCTAAATCCAACTCTAAAATCTCTATATAAGAACTCTAATCCATATTCGTTTGCAATTTTATCTCCTAGTTCATGTATAAATTCATGCTTCTGATAAGGGCTTACAAGTAATGTAGTACTTATTGTATCATATCCATTTTCTTTTGCGTATTTTGCGATGTCTTCTAATCTTACTTTATAGCAATAATTAATACACCTGTTTTCTAAATCGCATATTACATTTTTACAAAACTCATCTAATCCATATTCATCATGGAATATTGCTTGTACTCCTATACTTTTAGTATATTCTTTTAGAGTATCTCTTCTAGTTTTGTATTCTATGTATGGGTGGATATTGGGATTATACCAATAAACTGTTGGTTCTATTCCTTCTGACCTTAAACTATCTATGCAGTAAACACTGCAAGGTGCACAGCAAGTATGCATTAGTAATTTCATTCTATTTCTTTCCTTTCTATATTAATTATTCTTCTATCTTTATTCGTTACTATTTGCCATATTATGAATAATGCAATAATTAGTCCCACAAAATAGTCATCAAACTTATATGATTCAAATAAAAACATATATGCACTATTAGCAATTTCAGTACATGCTGTCAATCCTATAGTATTTCTTATCATATTTGGTCTTTGCCACATTATCGTAGCAAATAACCATACTAAATACCATTGCTGAAAACTCGTTAATATTAATAAAAATAATATTAACACAACATTGTATTTCTTAATTGCCCTGTAGAATTTAATATTATGTGTAGTTAATAAATTTATACAAAATACAAAATAGTATATGATAAACACACATAAAAATACTGCTCTAATAGCATCTAACCAGTCTCTATTATATTGTAAAATAACACTATATATTGATTTTGCATATTTTGATGTTTGTGCAAACATTGCTACTATTACTTGATAATCTTTAAAATACATCACATATTCTAGTGCAAATATTATTAAAAATATAGTTCCATACTGCAAACATCTTAAAAATCTTTTGCTTAACTTTTTCTCATCTCTAAAATGATATAATATTATTATCGGTAATAACAAAATTGAAAAATATTTTATTCCTGTTGCTAATGCTAGACAAAATATACTTAATAATAATTTTTTCTTTTTCAATAAAAAATATAGTGTAAGAAGTAAGAAAAATACCACTATTATATCATTATGTACATTTCCTATAAACTCAAGCATAACAAATGGATTTAAACCATATATAGTTGTAAACTTCATTTTTCCACTAACTTTATATATTAGATAAGTATTGGCAATATGTATTATTAAGTTTATTATTTTGTATATAAATAGTCCAACTGTAACATTTTTTATCGAAATAAATGAAGATATTTTAAATATTAGCTGTGCTATGGGACCATATACTACAGTAGTACCTCCCCAATATCCAAAAGCACCTTTTTCTAAAATTTCATCATTTATTTCAGTTTTATTTTGTTCATAATAGTCTTTCATTGTAACATAATAAGGATTTTGATTATATCTGCAATCTAATTCTCCAACACCCATATAATAAAACACATCTGAACTAGTCCATGGTAGCATTATTAAAAATATAGTACCAACTATTGCAGTATATTTAATCAAGTCTTTTACACTATTAAAAATATTCTTTTTTCTTATTAGCATAAGATACAATATTGTAAGTAAGGTAAATAGTAGTAAATAAATTATGGTAGAAAAAAACTTACTAACATCATTATTAATAAAAAAATTATAGTATGTATTAAACTCTATCACATTTTTATTTACAATTAGATATATAATGGAAGGAATTACAAGCAGAATACTTACTATTAAAAAAAACACTTTAATTATTTTATTTTTCATCTTATAATCCTTTCGAAAAACTTATTTATCATATTTATATCCTAAATGTGCATATCCATCAGGTAAAACGATTCTTCCTCTAGTAGTTCTAGAAATAAAACCAATTTGAATCAAGTATGGTTCATAGACATCTTCTATGGTATCAACTTCTTCTCCAATAGTGGTTGCAATAGCATCTATTCCAACTGGTCCACCATTAAATTTTGAAATTATGGTGTCTAATATCTGTCTATCAATTTCATCTAGACCTAATTCATCAATTTCTAGATTATTTAATGCTGTTTTAGCAATTTTTAAAGTTATACTTCCATCTCCTAATACAGAAGCATAGTCTCTAACTCTTTTTAATAATCTATTTGCAATTCTTGGCGTGCCTCTTGAACGTCTCGCAATTTCTAAACTAGCTCTCTCATCAATCTCGACTTCTAAAATTTTAGCAGATCTTTTAACTATATCATTTAACTCTTCTTCACTATACAATTCTAGTCTTGATACAATACCAAATCTATCTCTCAAAGGTGTTGTAAGTGAACCTGCTTTAGTAGTTGCACCTATTAAAGTAAATTTAGGTAAATCTAACCTTATAGACCTAGCAGATGGTCCTTTTCCTATTACTATATCTAAAGAATAGTCCTCTAATGCAGGATATAAGATTTCTTCAACTGACCTATTTAATCTATGTATTTCATCAATAAATAATATGTCAAATTCTGATAAGTTTGTAAGTATTGCTGCTAAATCTCCAGGTTTCTCTATTGCAGGACCAGAAGTCACTTTTATATTTGAATTCATTTCATTTGCAATAATATTTGAAAGTGTAGTTTTTCCAAGTCCAGGAGGTCCATATAGTAGTACGTGATCTAATTGTTCTCCTCTCTTTTTAGCTGCTTCTATATAGACTTTCATACTCTCTTTTACCTTATTTTGACCTATATATTCTTTTAAATTTTTAGGTCTTAAGGATTTCTCTATTTGATCTTCTTCAAAACTTTCTATTTCAGGTTTTACAATATCATTTTCATCCATTATTTTCTTTCCCTCTAAATTTTATATGACAATTATATATCGAACAAACATTTTTTGCAATAGGTTTTATACAATAATTAAAGGAGCACATATAGTGTGCTCCAAATTATATTATTTATCAATTATACAACAAATACTAACTTACTATTTTTTATATTTGGTTCAGTTCTAATATAATTCATTTGTTTTATTTCTGCAGGTGCTTCATCTAATAATCCAGAATAAACGATATTATTAAAGCCTTGTATTACCTCAATATCAATTCCTTTGAAATCCCCTATTTTTTGTAACATATCCTATAACATCTCCTTCTCTTGTAAATCGTTATACTCATTATAACATTAAAAAAAATATATTTGCAATAGAATTTTTCTAATTTATTTTTAGACAAATTCCAATATTTTCCTCTGTGATTTTTACATATATATTTTATCAACTATTCATTGATTTTTTTGTCTATTTAATAATAAAAAATTTTTTTGAATATTTTATATTTTCAAAACATATATATTAACAAAATCATTATATAGTTTACAATAACTAGATTGGAGGTTTTATGTATCTTAAAAAAGTAGTATATTTTTTTATGATTTTTTTTATTATATTTTTTTATACTTGTAATTCCTATGCTTCAACATATGAATATATTTGGTCAACTTTAGCCAACACAAATTCTGAAACTTCTTCAGTTATAGTTTCTTCAGATGTTAGTTCAAATTCTCTTAATCTTGAATCTACATCTGCAATTTTAATTGAACAATCTTCTGGTCAAATATTATATGAGCAAAATTGTCATGAACAATTGCGCCCTGCAAGTGTAACCAAAGTAATGTCTATTTTACTAATAATGGAGGCTTTAGAAAGAGGTGATGTTTCCTTGGACACCCCTATTCCTTGTAGCGAAAATGCAAGATCTATGGGTGGTTCGCAAATTTGGCTAGATCCAAGAGAGAATTTAAGCGTTAACGATATGTTAAAAGCAATTTGTGTTGTTTCCGCTAATGACTGTACAATGGCTATGGCCGAGTATTTAGCTGGTTCTGAAGAAGCATTTGTACAGCGTATGAATGCTAGAGCTAAAGAACTTGGTATGAAAGATACACACTTTGTAAACTGTCATGGAATTGATGAAGATGGTCATGTCACTTCTGCATATGATATCTCTTTAATGTCTCGTGAACTTTTAACAAAACATCCTGAAATCACTAATTATACAACTATTTACATGGATTCGTTACGAAATGGAAAATCAGAACTTGTCAATACAAATAAATTACTTCGAACTTATAATGGATGTACTGGTTTAAAAACAGGTTCGACAGGTTTAGCTTTATATAATTTATCTGCTAGTGCTACGAGAGATGATTTATCTTTAATCGCAGTTATAATGCATGCACCAACAACAGCTACTCGTTTTGCTGAAGCAAGAAAACTTTTAGATTATGGATTTTCCAATTATTCTGCAGTAACCTTTGGAAAACCTGGCGATATAGTTGCTACTGTTCCTTTATCAAAAGGAATATCTGAAACTGTTGAAGGAGTGTTTGAATCATCTGCTTCTGTGATTATAAAAAAAGGGCTAGAAAGTAGTGTTACACAAAGTATAACATTTGAAGACAATCTAGAGGCACCTATAAAAAAAGGCGAAAAAATTGGAACTGCGACTTACACTATAAATGATGAAGCTATCGCAACAGTTAATATTATAGCTAATTCAGATGTAATGAGGTCTGGTTTTTTCAATATTACCAGCAATTTGTATTCTAAATGGTTTAAAATGATGAGATAAATATAATTAAAAGCAAGTAACTTTAATATTACTTGCTTTTATTATATTATTCAATTATAGTTTTTATTTTTGTAAGTAACTCATTAAATATTACTTTTTGTTTTTTTCTTCTAATAGGTGCTATATAATATTGCCTATTATCTTTCGTGGTAATAACAATATACTTATTCTTATCACGATTGTTTATATCATTTTTAGACACAGTAACTTCTTGAATGTCATTAAATGAAATAACATCAACCCCTAAACCGTAGCTGAATATATAACTAGGGGATAAATAGACCTGTAAACTTCTATATTCTATTAATTTACTATTATCAAATTCTTCAATTACTTTCTCTAGTTCTCCTTTTTCTTTTAATTCTTTAAGGCATTCATTTACATTAGACCTAATATGCTTATTTATCAATATATAAAGTATACCTATTATCGCAAAAAATCCAGATAAAATAAATAGTTTTATCCCATTATTTTTAACATCAGGCACCGTATCTAAATAATATCCTCCAAATACCTTATCAAAGCTCTCATCATTAACAATATTATCATTTAATAGATTATTTAATCTCTCATACAAAGTATCTCTTAAGCTATAAGAACTTAACTCTACACTTCCATATACCTCTATTCCTTCTAAAGTATCTGTAGCATCTTTTTCTATATCCTTTCCTAGTATAGGAATTTCTATGTTATTTTCATTTAGTCTAATTATAAATAAGCCTTCTTCTCCAGATGCTATGTAATAACCTAAAATATTAGATTTATCCTTTTGATCTTTAACTTCTAATACTGGTCCTATTAGATAATATATTTTTGATTTTGCATAATTACTTATTTTCTCATTTTTATTAAATTCTTCATAATCTATATTTTTAGGAACTATTTCAACTATTCCCAGTACAAATATAATAAATGCAATTATTAGTACAATTATTGCAAGAAGTAATCTTTTATTTCTTACTTCTCTTATTTTTCTATCAAATGATTTCATATATCTCTCCTCTTTAATTATATACAATATATTATATCATTTATTAGCTTTTTGCAAGTATAAAAAACAACTCTTTAAACACTTTCTTAAATTATATATACTAATTAAAAAAGAATAAAAAGTATCATTCTTTTTATTCTTTCTTATTCAAAATTAATATAAATTTTTCTCTTTACACATTATTCATTATTTTTTGCATTTGGTCCACAATGACATATATTTTCTAGTGTATTAGATACTTCAATACTTGTTACTTTCGTATCATTTACTAAATTTCCTACTGTTAGAATTCCAACTATTCTGTCATTTTCTAATACTGGTATCCTTTTTATTTGCATATTTCCCATTAGTTTCTCTGCCTCATTAACTTCATCATTGGTATTGCAACAACAAACATTAGTTGTCATTATTTCACTTATTGGAGTTGTTTTGGCATCTTTTCCGCATGCAACACCTCTTAATACAATATCTCTATCTGTTATTAATCCAACAATATTATTTCCATTATCGCATACAGGTAGACATCCTATGTGGTTTTCACACATTTGTTTTGCAACATCTTGAATTGTTGTTTCTGGTGTACAATTATAAACTGAATTTGTCATACAATCTTTAACCTTCATAATAATATCAAATCCTTTCAATATAGTTATTTGTCTATTATTATGTGTTAATTATACTTATTTTATGCACTTTTAAATTTTTTTATTTACAAATATATTCCTCTATAGTCTTTGTTATAGCATCAATATATGCTGACTGATTATTTAACATATTTTTTAAATCGTTTTTATTTATTATATACCCTAATTCAATTAAATAACTTTCTACACCTATATTAGAGTTATAATATAAATTAGTTCCATAATCTTTATTTCTTCCATCTATATAGGCTCCTGTTACTATTCCTCCAACCTCTCGTATCATATATAAATAAGGTGTTGAGCTTGTGATATCATATGGATCAAATCCTTTTTTTCTTGCATTTTTAGCTGACTCCGCAATTTCATCTTCTTTAAACGTTCTAACATAAACTCCATCTGATACTTTATCAGTATTTCTTGTTGAATATTTAGTATTAGCAATTCTAACAATATTATCTGCTAATGATTGTGCAATTTCCAGGGATACATTGGAAGGAGCATAAATCTCTGTACCATTTAAAGTATTAGTATCATAGCTATTTATATGAATTGAAAAATTATATTTAACTTTTGCTCTGCCAACTACGTTTACTCTTCCATCAAAATCATATACGCTGTAAGCATTAAATTTACTTGTCTCTGATGTATCCTCTGTTCCATCTCTTGTAAGAATTACTTTCAAACCTATACTTTCTAATCTTTTTTTTAATTCAATAGAATATTTCATTGCAATTTCTGCTTCTTTATACTTGTCATAAACTGCTCCGGGATCACTCCCACCATGTCCTGGATCAATAGAAATATCATAAACCTTCTCTGGCATTCTAACTTTTGATACATTCAATTTAATATAAGGAATATTTTTATTGTCTAAATTATATGTTGCAAATTCTATCTTAACTTTTTTATTAGAATTTTTCTTCGTAATTGTATAATACTCTATCTCTTGATAACCTGTAATATTATCCATTGAATAATATTCTACTTTATCATCCAAATATTTTATTTTTAAAAGTAAAATATACCTTCCACTTTCAATGTCTTCAAGATATATTCCTTCATTAATTTTATTTGAAGTCATAACTTTTATTTTATTATCATGTATTTCATATATTGCATTATATTCTTTTTCATTTTCTGAAATATCTACTAATTCATACTTTATATCTTTTATATTATTAGATTCTAAATTGTCAATCATACATTCAATGTTAAAATGAGTCCCATACACATAATACTTATTCACTTCTGCTATTTCATTTTGAATATTTGATAGTATTTTTTTCTTCTTTGCATTAAAATATAAGTATATACTAAATACAACTGTTGCCACTAAAACGCCAACAATTAAAAATAGCCCTAAAGTATTTAATTTTCGCTTTGATTTCATAATAGGATATCCTCCTTTAGTCAATACCTATTTGTCTTTTATTTCATATTCATAAGCGCAAATTGTTTCAGTTTTTATATTGTGTATATCGTATTCTATATTTACTCTAAATAATCTTTGTCTTTTTAATTCTAGATTTAGTTTTCCAACATCAAGTAATACTTCATCAGATATGTCCATTCCAACAGGTAAAGTTTTATTAATATTATCATAATAAATGATATTAGATAGACCTATAGCTGGTGTTGTTGGCTTTAAATGCATAGCATATAAATTAACAATAGGTTCATTCTTTATTTTATATAGTGCATTTTGAGGATTAATGTTAAAAATGCCATATCCTTCTGTATTTAAGGACTTCACAGATGCTTGATATACATTTAACTGCATTCCTAAATTATTCTTTTCGAAAATTTTATCTAAATCATTTACTATTCCATGAAGTCTTGATACAAACGCAATTGTATCAGTATCTTTATTTACTTCTAGTATTTTATATTCTTCTTTTTTCTTTTCTCTATGCTTTTTTCCGCCCAAAATGCTTATTTTGGTCTTATCATGGACTGAATTCCCAAATATGTCAAATTCTTCTGCTTCAAACAACTCCTGAAGGCTTTTTAAGTCATTTTTAATATTTTCTAATTCTAATGAAAAGTTATATTGTACTCCACTTTTTATTGCATTAATAGCCTCTAAAAACTTTGTTACCGCTAGAAAAACATTGTCTGTATTTTCTTTTGAAAGTATCTTTCTTTGTGATTCATCAATTTTGTAAGCAATCTCCTCTTTATCATCAATATAATCATAATATGTATCAAAAGTTTTAGATTTAACTTGCTGCTTCTCTTCAATCGTTCCACTTTCAAGTGCTAAAGTGTTATCTTTATTAGCAAATTTCCAAAATTCAAAAATACTTTTTTTATGACTATCTATCTCTTCAATGAATTTTGTTGCATTATTTATTTTAACTTTTAAATTATTATTCTTTATTTCCAAAGCTGCTTTATCCATCTTGATATCTTTAACAATTGTTAAAGTTTCATTTAGTTCCTTGCATAGATTAATTAGTTCTTCTAATGTATAAAAATCTCTTTCATATTCTTCCTTGATTTCTTCTTCATCTACCTCTATTTTTGTTTCTGGAAGCTCTGTTCTTTTTATTTCTTCTTTTAACTTTCCTTTAAAAAAGTATCTAACTTTTCCAAAAAAACTTTTCCTACACTTTAGATAAGTAGCAACTTGTTTTTGTTTTAGTAAATATTCTTTTTCTCTTTCTTCTTCAATTATTTTCAAATTGTTGAGTACTTCTTTTAGTATTTTTTCTTCTTTCTTTAAAATACGAAGTGATTCAAATTTCTTTTTATATTCATCCTTTATAAAATTTTCTAAAATGTCATATGTTATTATTTTAGAATTATACACAAATTCTAATCCTCCATCTTGTGCTATTTGCACTTCAAAATTATAATTGTGAGGAAATTCTGTTTCTAATATAAATAATGCTTTAACTAATTTAAAAAATTTTGATGCACTCTCTTTATCTTTTAATTTAAGTTTATAAATACTTTCTAATTTCCCATAAACTACAGTTTTTCCACATATTTGAATTGATGGTTTTCCTTCCTTATCATACACTTCATATACATTAGGCCATTCTCCAGTAAATTTCCATACATACTTTTCTAGATCTTTAAATTCATCTTTTCCTAGTAATTCTGTTGAATAATCCATATGACTAATTGGCACAAAAATTTTTTTATTTTCATCTCTGTTCTTCAATTGCTCTCTTAATAAGTAGAAAAAACTTGAATACTCTTTATCTTCTGTTGTTACCAACATAAAATATTTATGCAAATGTTGAGAATAATATATCTCCCACAAATAATTTTTGTCATACTTAACCAAAAATGGAATTGAATTATTTAAATTATCTTGTTCTTCACTTATATCTTCTATTTCCTGTATTTCCACTGTCTCTAGCATTTTCAAAAAAGTGTTATGTTTAATTATATCATCTTCGTTTTGTACTACTAAATAATTATATATTGAACTTGCATTTTGATATTTTTCTTGTATTGAATTCATTCTATTTGCTTTTGTAAAAATTATTTGTATATCATTAATAGGCACATACTGATAAACTTTATAGCTTTCATCAGTATATGTTCTTTCTGGTCTAAAATCCAATATCTCTGTATGTTTTAAAAAATCTGGTATATTATTAAAATCTAATCCTATATAATTTAATTTTTCTTGTATATTTTCTATTTTTTCATTAGTTTCTTCAGACATATATATCCTCCATAAATAATTTGAACACAGTATATCATAAAGTCTCCTTTTATTCAACCACTTTAATCGTTATATTTATTAAGTTTGACATTATGTTAATCTTATAGTATAATTTTATTATAGAGTGTCAAGACACCTAAATCAGTTTAAAAAACGCTTTAAGGAGGAGCAACAATCATGCAAAAAATATTGCAAGAACTAAAAAACAAAAACTGCGAAACACTCATTCTTCTCCGTTCAGGAGACAAATTTATCGGCACAATATCTTCTGTGCAAGGAAATGTCGTTGTTGTTAAGGTATCTTCATTTCTTTTTGCCGACGGTAGAAACTCTCATATTAGATTAGATGAACAGCGAATTTCTATCAATATGATTTCTTCTGTTGGCGAAGTCAAATCATTTAATAAAGACTTTCCGGATTGCGAAACTTGTGAAGACAGGCGTTTTCGCAGGGAATATCTTGCAAGAACGTAAGCTCGAAAACAAAACAGCACATGTTAATGTGCTGTTTTGTTTTTTATCTCTCAAATATTCCTTTCTTCTTTACAGGTGGTTGTTCGTTCATTGTTTTAGCCAATTCTTCAAGTAAGGCTCTTTGCTCTTTTGTTAATTTTTTTGGAGTTTGAACTAACACTGTAAATATTAAATCTCCATAATATCCTCGATTGATATTCTTGAATCCTTTTCCTCTAATAGTAAACTGCGTTCCTGTTTGTGTTCCTTCAGGGATTTTAAACTTTTCTTTACTTCCATCTACCATAGGTATTTGTAATTCTGCTCCTAAAGTTGCTTGAGTTATTGTAATTGGTATATTACAAAATACATTTTCATCCTGTCTTGTAAAAATATTACTACGTTTTAGAGAAATAACTATGTATAAATCTCCCTTTGGTCCACCCTTACTACCTGGAGCACCTTCACCTCTTAATACTACTGTTTGCCCATCATCTATACCTGCAGGTATATTTACTGTTATCTTGGTAGGCTTTCTAATTCTTCCCTTTCCTTTACATTCAGTACATGGTTCTCTAATTATTTTTCCAGTTCCTCCACAAATATCACAAGTTCTAGTTGTTTGTGTCTGACCAAAAATAGTATTTCTAACTGATTTTATCGTTCCTGTTCCCTTACATGCCGAACATGTATCTATCTTACTTCCTACTTTTGCACCTGTTCCTTTACATATAGGACATTCTTCTTCTCTATTTATTGTTATTTGCTTTTTTACACCTTTAAATGCTTCTTCAAAAGTTATCTGCAAATTATATCTTAAATCTGCACCTTTTGTTGGACCACTAGATCTAGCAGAAGATCTACTTCTACCACCAAATCCTCCTCCAAAAATTGAAGAAACAATATCATCTAAATCAATATCAAACCCTTCAAAACCACTACTAGAATATGAGTAATACCCATTTGCTCCTCCAAATCCTCCTTGTGGTCCATTAAATCCAAATTGGTCATACATCTGTCTTTTTTGTGGATCTGATAAAGTCTCATACGCTTCATTTACTTCTTTGAATTTTGCCTCTGCTTCTTTTTTATTATTAGGGTTTGCATCTGGATGATATTTCTTTGCTAGTTGCCTATATGCTTTTTTTAATTCTTCCGCAGTTGCAGTTTTAGATACTCCCAAAACTTCATAATAATCTCTTTTTTGCTCTGCCATTGTTTCTCCTCTCACTCACATTCATATATATTAATGTACGGGGCACGATTTTATTACACGTACCCCTGCACATCCTTATTTATCATTGTTATTATTTTCATCTTCTACTTTGTAATCTGCATCATATACATTTCCATTCTCATCTTGTGTTGGTCCTTCAGTTGTTCCTGCATTTGCTCCAGCGTTTTTGTTAGCTTGTGAATATAATTGTTCAGATAACTTATAGAATACTTGAGTTAAACTTTCTGTAGCTTGTTTTATTTTTTCTGTGTCACTTCCCTCTAAAGTTTTCTTTAAATTATCAATTTCAGTTTGAACTTTTTCTTTTTCTTCTCCGCTTATCTTGTCACCAAGTTCATTCATCGTCTTTTCACTATTATAAATTAAACTTTCAGCATTATTTCTAGTTTCAATTTCTTCTTTTCTCTTTTTATCTTCACTAGCATGAGCTTCTGCATCTTTAACAGCTTTTTCAATGTCTTCGTCTGAAAGATTTGTACTTGCTGTAATTGATACATTTTGTTCATTACCAGTTGCCATATCCTTTGCAGATACATGAACAATTCCATTTGCATCAATATCAAATGTTACTTCAATCTGTGGTACTCCACGTGGTGCGGCTGGGATTCCTGTTAATTGAAATCTTCCTAATGTTTTATTGTATGCAGCCATTTCTCTTTCACCTTGTAAAACATGAACTTCTACACTTGTTTGACCATCTGCAGCAGTTGAGAATATTTGTGATTTCTTTGTTGGTATAGTTGTATTTCTTTCGATTAATTTTGTAAATACTCCACCATATGTTTCAATTCCTAATGATAATGGTGTTACATCTAATAATACTAGATCTTGAACATCACCTGAAAGAACTCCACCTTGAATTGCTGCTCCTACAGCGACACATTCATCTGGGTTAATTCCTTTATCAGCATCTTTTCCTGTTATTCTTTTAACTGCTTCTTGAACAGCAGGAACTCTTGTAGAACCACCAACTAATAATACTTTATTTAAATCATTAGCTGTTATTCCTGCATCCTTTAAAGCTTGATTTACAGGTCCTTCAGTAGCTTGAATTAAATCTTTAATCAATTCTTCAAATTTTGCTTTAGTTAAATCTATATTTAAATGTTTTGGTCCAGATGCATCTGCAGTAATGAATGGTAAGTTAATATTTGTTTGACCAACTCCTGATAAATCCTTTTTAGCCTTTTCAGCAGCCTCTTTTAATCTTTGCATAGCCATTTTATCTTGACTTAAATCTATTCCTTGATCTTTTTTAAATTCTGCTATTAAATAATCTATTATTCTTTGATCGAAATCGTCTCCTCCTAAATGAGTATTACCATTTGTAGCTAAAACTTCAAATACTCCATCTCCAATATCTAGTATTGAAACATCGAATGTTCCTCCACCTAAGTCATAGATCATTATTTTTTGGTCTTTTTCTTTATCCATTCCGTAAGCAAGTGCAGCAGCTGTTGGTTCATTTATAATTCTTAAAACTTCTAGTCCTGCTATTTTTCCTGCATCTTTTGTTGCTTGTCTTTGGCTATCACTAAAATATGCTGGAACTGTTATAACTGCTTGTGTAACTTTATCTCCTAAATAATTTTCAGCATCTACTTTTAATTTTTGTAAAATCATAGCTGATATTTCTTGTGGTGAAAACTTATCACCTTCAATTGTAACTTTTTCATCTGTTCCCATTTTTCTTTTAATAGATATAACTGTATTATCTGGATTTGTAACTGCTTGACGTTTTGCAATTTGTCCAACTAATCTTTCACCATTTTTTGAAAAAGCAACTATTGAAGGGGTTGTTCTATCACCTTCAGCATTTGGTATTACTACTGGTTCTCCTCCTTCCATAACTGCTACACATGAATTTGTTGTTCCTAAATCAATACCTATAATTTTTCCCATTTTAAATTCCTCCTAAAAATTATTTTATCCTTAAAAATTATTCTTTTGTAAAATTTATATTATAAAATTAATAACTTATTGATTGACTACCACCATTGCATGACGAATGACTTTATCTCCTATTTTGTAGCCTTTTCTATATTCTTCAACAATCTCTTGGCTTTTTTTCGTGTCGTCTTGGATACTACTCACAGCTTCATGTAAACTAGGATTAAATAACTCTCCTTCTGTTTTTATTTCTTCCAATCCAAATGATTTTAATACATCTTTAAATTGTTTTGCTACTAATTCCATTCCTTGCTTATACCCTTCATCTTCAGTATTAGTATTTATCGCTTTTTCTAAATTATCCATTACAGGCAAAAACGCTATCATAATATCTGCAACTAATGAGTTATATAATTGTCCTCTTTCTTTTGAAGCCCTTTTTTTATAATTATCAAATTCTGCCATTAAACGTTTTAGTCTATCTGTTGTATTATCTAATTCTTCTTTTAATTTTTCAACATCAACATTAGACTCTATAACTTCTACTTCTTGAGCAATATCTTCTTCTAAATTTTGTTTATCTTGTTCTTCTATGCTTTCTTCCTTCATCTTATCCTTCCTTTCCATTTGTATCATTATTATTATTTAGTATCCTATTTATATACTTCATCACAGAAATTACTTTTGAATAATTCATTCTTTTTGGTCCTATAATGCCTATTGTGCCTAAATCTTTATTTCCTACTGAATGTTTAAAAGTTATTACACTAAAATCTTTTAACTCTTCATTTTTATTCTCATCACCTATAAAAATTTGAATATCATCTGCTACTCCACTTTTCAATATATCTAACATTGTATCATTCTCATCTAATATATTAATAAAATTTCTAGCAACATCTAAACTCTTAAATTCAGGTAAATCAAAATTTTTATTTCTTCCTTCTAAATATAATCTTTCATCATCTTTAATCATCTTTTTAATTTCTTCTATAATAGTCTTAATTATATTTATGCTATAATGTAATTCATTAAATATATACTCTTCTAAAGGTTTATCAATCATATCAAGGGATTTTCCCTTCAATTTGCTATTAAATAAATTTGTTAATGCGTCTACCTGCTCTTGTGTAATATCTTCATCGAATTTAATGATAGTTTCTTTTATTATTCCTAGTTCTGTAACAATTATAGCCATTAACATTCTAGCGCCTAGCATTACAAATTTTATTTCTTCAATATTTTGTTTAGAAGATTCTGGTCCAACGCTAACTGTTGTATAGTGTGTAATTTCCGAAATTGTGCTTGTTGTAATCCTTGTTAGTTCTTCTAGTTGATTAACTTTTGTTTCAAGTTTATCACCTATATATTTAATTTCCTCTAAACTTATATCATCATATTTTAACAATTCATCCACATACAATCTATATCCTTTAGCCGATGGAACTCTACCTGATGAAGTATGTGTTTTTTCTATATAGCCTATTTTTTCAAGTTCAGCCATATCATTTCTAACAGTTGCGCTACTAATATTAGGTTCATATTTCTGCACTATAGTATTAGAACTAACTGGCTCTGCAGTTTCTATATATTCATCTACTATTGCACGCAAGATCTTTTTTTTGCGTTCGTCCATTATATTTCTCCCTTCATTATGTGTTTTAGCACTCCTTTAATTCGACTGCTAATATAATATAATAAAAATTAGCACTTGTCAATACCTTGTGCTAATTTTTTTTATATATTATAAATTTTTCTGCATTTTTTACATAGCCCAGTTAAATTTATATCAGAATGATCTGCATTTGCTTCAATTTCCTCCCCTAATTTTTTCATTTCACCATATAACCTTCTTAATTGTATATCATATAAATATATATCTTCAATCATACCACATTTTGAACACTCAAAAGTAATTTTAGGTAGTCCACTAGCATCATATCTCTCTGGACCACCAGTTCTTGATTTGATTTTAATTATAAGTCCTTGCTCACATAAATGTTCTAAAATAACTTGGACTCTCCTTAAAGATACATCTGGCATATCATTTTTGATGTCCATATATACTTTTTCAGCTGTAGGGCAATCTTTTCTAGTTCTCAACATATTTAAGATAGTACTAGTTGGTTTACTCATAAAGTATTTTCCTTTCTTTAATTTATATATAGAATAATCTTTAACTGCGTGCGTTTCATACATTACCTCAATTTGTATTATATTATCTTTTAAAAATTTGTCAATATATTTTAAAAAACTTATTCCTTTTTTTATTATTATGTGATAAAATGTCTAAAATAGGAAAATACATATTTTTAATTCTTTTTATTAGAGTTAATATATAGAATCTACAATAAAATTATAATATATGGGGTGGTTTTTATGGAATTTAAAAAATGTGCACGTTGTGGTTCTTTCTTTTTATCAGATAATGAAGTATGTCCAAAATGTCTTCCAAAAGATAAATGTGATATTTCTAAATTAACAAATTACATTAATAATAACAATATTACAGATTTTACAATAGCTAATTTATCACAAAATACTGGAATAACGTTAAAAAATATCAATAGATATTTAAATTCAAATTCTATACCAAAAATAAACTTGTAATAACTAATCTAGGTATAACTAACTATACCTAGATATTTTTTTCTAATATTACATATACTCTTTCCTTTAATTTATATAATTCATGTTCCCTTTTTCTTATATATATTAAATACATTACTGTAATAAAAATAATCAAACTTTTAGTTGTAAAGCAAAAAACTAGACTAATAGCTATCATTATACATAATATTATATTAGAAATATCATTAGTGTATTTTAATGCTTTACGTCTTCCCAGTAATATTATTAAAATTTGTTTAATTATTCTACCTCCATCTAATGGGTATATGGGTAACAAATTAAAAATTCCCAATAGAATATTTATATATGAAATAATTATATAATCCTTTTTGATAAAAAAAATAATAGCTAATATAATGTTAGAAATTGGTCCTGCTAATGCTACAAACATTTTCTTTAAAGAACAAATACTACCATTCCTAATTTTAGTATTGTAACTTTTTATATCGATTTTAAAACTCATATATGCACCAAATGGCATAATGCATATTCTTGACGGATGAAATCCTAAAATTATACCTATTATCATATGTGATAACTCATGTACTATAGCAAAAATTAAAAATAACAGATATATCTTTTCAAAACCTAATACCAAAAAAAATAAAACGAATATTATTACTTTTGAGTCAAATTTAATATGCATAATATACCTCGTTTTCTCTAAAAATCAAGTATTGACCTTGGATTTATTTGATTATTATTTATTCTTACTTCAAAATGTAAATGTGAACCTGTAGCATTTCCTGTGTGACCCACTTTAGCAATGACTTCTCCTTGCTTAACGTCTTTTCCCTCTTTTACCAATAATTTACTGCAATGGGCATATACTGTTCTTAATTCTCCCTTTTCTATTATTATATAATTTCCATAAGTGTCAGATTTAGTAGCTGTAATTACTTTGCCATCCATTGCAGACACAATATCAGTACCGTTCTGCTATTGCAATATCGATGCCTTTATGATCAGTTGACATTATTTCAGCAGTAGCTTCTCTCTCTCCAAATTCCGAGGAAACGTATCCTCCAACTACTGGACGAACTAAAGGATATAATTGTCTCAAGTCTGGTTCTACTGCTGACGTTTGTTCCACTTGTTGAATTATTTCTTCTTGCACACTTTGTTCTTCAATTATTTCATTATTTTCACTATTATCTTCGTTTTTTTGTTGTTCTTCACTTCTACCCTCTTCATTCATGCTATTTTGTTGTATGTTTTCTTCTTTAGGACTTTTTTCCTTATTAATAAAACTCATTATATTTTCACTAAAATTTTTATATATTTCACTAAAGTTAATATCATACTCTAAAATCTCTTGAGTTGTACTTATTGTTGTATCAGAGAAAGAATAATTAGTGTCATATATCAGATAAAAAATACAATATAATAACAAACATATTGTTATTTGTAATGCCATTCTTTTAAAAAGTTTTATACTTTTGGGTTTTGAAATTGCTTTGTGACTCACAACTTCTTTTGTCTCTCTATATTGAGGTCTTACATTTCTCCTTCTTAAATAAATTTCTTCTGCTCTTCGAATTCTTTCTTCTGGTGTTAAAACTCTCTCCATATGTATTTCCTTTCTACTTTTGTTTTTCTTTACTTCATAATATGTTATCGAAAGGAATTATATTCTAAAAACTTATAGAATGTTTTTTATTATATTATGTTTGTAGCTCAAATATTTATTGAATTTAATATTTTTTATATTACATTTTTTATGAGATTAATTAATATACTAACTATCATTACACCTGTCAATGCCACACTAACAACTTGTAATTTTCTGTACTTTAATAGCAGTTTTCTTTGATTCTGTTTTTCTCTTTTTGGTTGTTCTAATTTTTCTATATATTCAGTAATTATGTTTTGTGCTTCATTAATAATACTTGTGTTTATATATTCGTTTGTATTTTCTGATTTTTCTTTTTTCTTAATCTTATTGTCCTTTAAAATAACTATAGCTTCGTCTATAATGTTTGATGGTAAATCTTTTAGAACTATAATATTTTTCATATCCAAATTATTCATACACATCAACCTCTCAAAACAATATTCTCATAATAATTATTACCACTTTCGTTAAAGATATACTTAAATGAAAGTTCACATTCTTTGTAAAGACCAAAATATAATTTTTATACAATGTCTATTTTTTATTTGGTGCTATTATTATTCTAATATCATCTGATTTCTTATATTTTGTTATTATGTCTTCAGAAAATGATGCGACTTCGTTTGATAAAATAATCGTCTGATAATTTTTATCCACCAACTCTTTTAATTTATCATCTACTGTATCTAAATTTTCAATATCATATACATCCATTCCTAAATTTTTAAATAATTTAAAACTATCATCCTCTTTATATCTAACCCAAGATATTTTCATATTTTCTCCTCTAAAATACTTTTTATTATCTTTTGCACTTTGCTTTTTTTTATTCATACACTACAAATAATATCTTTATCCATTGCAATTTACATAATTTGATGTGTTAAGTGGTATTCTAGAATAAACACAAACAGGAAGCTTGATAAAGCTTCCTGTTTGTGTTTTATATAATAGATAAATTTTCATTTTTGTAATCTATTTTTACAGTAGTTTTTGGTAATATTTCTTGCATTATTATCTTCTTTGCAATTAATGTTTCTAATTTTTTCTGGACAAATCTCTTTAATGGCCTTGCTCCATATACCTCATCATAACCATTATCTATAAGATAATCTTTTGCACTTTGTGTTAACTCTAATTTTATATTTTTATCTTCCAATCTTCTTTCCAAATCTTCAATTAATAAGTCCAAGATTTTTGATATTTCATTTTTCATTAAAGGCTTATAAAATACTATCTCATCAAGACGATTTAAAAACTCCGGTCTAAAACTTGTCTTAAGTAGTTTATCTACTTGCTCCTTGGCTTCTTTTGAAATTTCTCCATTTTCTTGTATTCCTTCTAATATATAGTCTGATCCTAAATTAGAAGTCATTATAATTATAGTATTTTTAAAGTCAACTGTTCTTCCTTGAGAATCTGTGACACGTCCATCATCTAATACTTGCAATAAAACATTAAATACATCTGGGTGTGCTTTTTCTATTTCATCAAATAATACAACTGAATATGGTTTTCTTCTAACAGCTTCTGTTAATTGTCCTCCTTCTTCATATCCAACATATCCTGGAGGTGCACCAATTAATCTAGATACTGAATATTTTTCCATGTATTCAGACATGTCTATTCTAATTATGTTGTGTTCGTCATCAAATAACGCTTCAGCTAAAGATTTTGCAAGTTCTGTTTTACCCACTCCAGTTGGTCCTAAAAACATAAAAGAACCTATTGGACGTTTTGGATCACTAATTCCTGCTCGAGAACGTATTATTGCCTCTGAAACCTTTTCTACTGCTTCATCTTGCCCTATTACTCTTTTGTGAAGTATCTCTGGTAAATGTATTATTTTTTCTCTTTCACCCTCCATAAGTTTTGTAACTGGTATTCCTGTCCACCTAGAGATAATCTTTGCTATCTCATCTTCTGTTACCTTATTTCTTAATAATGTATCATCTTCTTTACTTTTTTCTGATATTTCCTCTTCGATTTTTAGTTGTCTTTGTAATTCAGGTAATTTTCCGTATCTTAATTCTGCTACTTTATTTAATTCGTAAGATCTTTCTGCCCTTTCAATTTCAGCATTTACTTTTTCGATTTCTTCTCTTAATTTTTGTACTTTTACTATTGCTTCTTTCTCATTCTCCCATTTGGCTTTCATTTCATTAAATTTAGTTCTTAATTCTGCCATTTCTTTTTGGATATTATCTAATCTTTGTTTAGAAATATCATCCTTTTCTTTTTTTAATGCTGTTTCTTCAATTTCTAACTGCATTATTTTTCTTGACACTTCATCTAATTCTGATGGCATTGATTCCATTTCTGTCTTGATTAATGCACATGCTTCATCTACAAGATCTATTGCTTTATCTGGTAGAAATCTATCTGAAATATATCTATGTGATAATGTTGCTGCAGCAATCAATGAGCTATCTGTGATTTTTACACCATGATAAACCTCATATCTTTCTTTTAGTCCTCTTAAAATTGAAATTGTATCTTCTACTGTTGGTTCATCTACCATAACTGGTTGAAAACGTCTTTCTAATGCTTGATCTTTTTCTATATATTGTCTATATTCGTTTAGTGTCGTTGCCCCAATACAATGCAACTCTCCTCTAGCTAACATTGGTTTTAATAAGTTACCTGCATCCATAGCGCCTTCAGTTTTTCCTGCTCCAACAATTGTATGAATTTCATCTATAAATAATATTATTTTTCCTTCACTCTTTTTTATTTCTTGCAAAACGGCTTTTAATCTTTCCTCAAATTCTCCTCTATATTTTGCACCTGCAACTAGTGCTCCCATATCTAATGAAAAAATTGTACATTCTTTTAATCCTTCTGGTACATCTCCTCTTACAATTCTTAAAGCTAATCCCTCTGCTATAGCAGTTTTTCCAACTCCTGGTTCTCCAATCAAGCAAGGATTGTTCTTTGTTTTTCTAGACAATATCCTTATTACATTTCTAATTTCATTATCTCTGCCAATTACAGGGTCTAATTTTTGACTACGTGCAAGTTCTACCAAATCTTGCCCATATTTTTTAAGTACATCATAAGTTGATTCAGGATTATCTGATGTAACTCTTGTATTACCTCTAACAGTAGCTAATACTTTTAAAAATTCATTTTTATTTACATTGTATTGTTTTAATAAGTCTTTTACTTCTCTATTTGCATTATCAAATAAAGAGATCATAATATGTTCTACAGATACATATTCATCTTTCATATCTTTTGCAATTTTCTCTGCTTTTGTTAAGACTAAGTCAACATCTTGCGATACGTAAAAGCCATCATTTGGTCTTGCTCCTCCTGTGATTTTAGGCTTCTTTTCTATTTTTTCCTTAACTTCATTCTCAAAGCTAACCTCATCAATTTTCATTTTCTTAAGTAATTCTTTAATTAAACTATTATCTTGTTCTAATAAAGCTAATAATATATGTTCTTGTTCAATTTGTGCATTTTGATTTTCTATAGCTAATTCTTGTGCTTGTTGAATAGCTTCCAATGATTTTTGCGTAAATTTCTGTATATCCATCTATATTACACCTCCTAAAAAGATATTTATATTATTTTTATTGTATTACAAAAATTCTGCCAAATAATTAATAATTATTTACCATTTATCATTAATTATTCATTGTTATAGAATTATTATATATCCAAAAATTAGCACTGTCAATACGAGAGTGCTAATTTTCACAAAATATTCACTTAAAGACTAAATATAATGAAAATAGTATGATTCATTATATGTTTTTACTTTCTTTTAATGTCTTTTCAATCTCTACAAATCTTTTAACTTTAGCTGTGGTAGTTTTTACTAACGGTTGATCTGTAATAATAATTTTCTTAACATGCTGATATCCTGCAACTGTAGAATTTATTTTTTTAATATCATTCCAAATCATATTTTTCAATTCGTCTTCAGATAGATCTTTATAATTTTCTTCAATATATTCTTTATTATATACAATCTTTGCAGTTACTATTAAATCATCTTCTTTGGGATATCCAAATACTAAACATTCAGATACATATTCCAATTTATTAATTAGTAATTCTAGCTCTTCAGGATAAATATTTTTTCCATTTTTCAATACTATTACATCCTTTTTTCTACCAGTAATATATAAATATCCTTGTTTATCAAAATATCCTAAATCTCCAGTATAGAACCATCCATCTTTCAACACATTTGCAGTTTCTTCTGGCATACCATAATATCCTAACATTACACTAGGTCCTTTTACCTTAATTTCTCCAATTCCTTCCTCATTTGGTTCATTAATTTCTACCTCTAAATTTCTTAAAGGAAATCCTACTGATCCATTTCTTCCATATTTATCTGGTTCAGTAGCAACAACCGGAGAAGTCTCTGTTAAACCATATCCTTGACAAACTAAAATTCCAAGTTCATTAAATCCTTTAGCTACATCTTTATCTAATGGTGCAGCACCTACTACAAAAATTCTTAACTTTCCACCTAATGCGTTAATAATATCTTTAAATAATTTTCTTCTAACATCAATGTGTAATTTGCCTAATAAATTAGCAATTTTCTTACCTTTTTTTACAGATTCTAACTTTCCTTCTTTTTCAACCGTCTTCATTACTCTATTGTACATATTCTCAACTAATAAAGGAACTGTAACAACAACAGAAACTCCATATTCTTTCATATTTTCTTGTATATGTTTTAGTCCATCACAAAAAGCGGTAGTTGCTCCTGATACATATATATACCATATTCCAAGTGCACCAAAAGTATGATGTAGAGGTAAAAATGATAAAGAGACATCACCTGGCCATGAATCTAATACTGCTCTTAAAGCTGGTATTTGTTCTGAAAGATTTCTATGTGTGAGCATTACTGCTTTTGAAAGAGATGTAGTACCCGAAGTGAATAATAAAATACTCATTTTGTCAGGGTCTATTTCTGCATTTAAATATTCCTCTGCTTCTTTTGAATTTTCTTTTACCAACTTCTTACCTTTTTCTAACAATTTAGAATAAGATAAAAACTCTCCGTCTTCTTCATCGTCCATACATATATAGTGTTTTATATTAATTGTCTCACAGTTATTCTTTAATTCTCTAATTGTATCTTTATATTTTTTATCAAATATAATTGCATCTGCTTGACTTCTCTCAAGCATTCCTTGCATTTCATTTCCTGGCAAAGATCTATCTAATGGTACAATAATACCAACTCCATTGACAACTGCCATATATGTTACACACCATTCATATCTATTAGGAGATATTACAATTACTCTAGACTTTTTTAATCCCATAGATATTAAAGCTGTACCTAATGCATTTACATCCTCTCTGAATTCTGTAAAAGTGACATTTCTATAGCTAACTTTATCTTCATTTTTTATTTTAACAATAAATGCTGTTTTATCTGAAAATTTTTCAGTAGTTTTGTTCATCATATCTCTCAAATTATCATAATGATCTGTTTTGTATACATCATTTTTAACTTTCATTTGGATTTCTCCTTTTTATTAAACTATAACTATTATATATTATAATTTATTTTTAAAAAAATCAATACTCTTGAACGCCTAGTTCAATAAATTATTATAAAAGCAGATAATTAAGAACTAATTATCTGCTTTATATTGTTAAATTCTTGTAGCTTTTAGAATTCTAATTTTTAAACTTTGCAAGGTTATTATATCATTTACCTACTGTTACATTTCCACAATCACAATTTATTTTTAATGTTATTTCAGAATTTCTATTATTTTGACCTATATTAGTTTTTCCTAAATCCACAGCTGATTCTATATAAATATCATTCGTTTTATTTATATCTACATTGCCAAGATCCGACTCAATTGTAGAATCTTCCTGTATAGATATTGTATCAATTTCTACATTACCACAATCTGTTTTAATATCGCATTTATTCAATATTCCTTTTATTTCTGTATTTCCTAAATCACATTTCACAGTTGCATTTTTTATTTTTCCTAATTTGACATTTCCACAGTCGCAATCTATATCAACTGTAGCATTTTCTAAATCTAACATTTCACAATTTCCATAATCGTTTTTTATTTTTATTGTTTTATTATATGTAGAAGGAATATATACTACAATATCTTTTGCTATAATTCCAAAACTAAAAAAAGTAAATTTTTTATTATGAGTATTATCAATATATAAATTATCTTGATTAACATTTACATTTACGTCACTTTCATTTTCCCCATATACAACAACTTGAATATTATTTTCTAATGTTTCTCTAAAAATAACAGTTCCTGAATCTTGCCTTATATCAATATTGTTTATGTCTTCTATGCTATATGTTTTATCAAAAATTATGTTATTACTTTTCTTTGTACCAAAAAATAATATTCCATTTGTATAATTTATCCTTCCTGTTAAGCACATTACCAAAAACATTATTAAAAAAAATATTATGATGGAAAGTAATATTATTAGAGTAATAATTATTCCTTTATTCTTCATTTTCTTCATCTCCTTCCAACATGAATATAAGTTTAACAATTTCTTCAACCATTCCAATAATTATAAATATTACCCAAGTAATATGCCAAGCCATTGTTATAAAACTTACTATAAAATATATTGCAACCCCTATTCCACCAATAATATCACTTATTTGTTTTACTATTTTGTCCTTTTTTTCTTCTTCTTTTGTTTTTTCAAATTTTGGAATAGACATATAATGTTTTACTATTCTAGTTACTCCCCAGCCAATAATTATTAAGAAAGTACAACCAACTACAACTGGATTCCACCTCATTACAGAGACACCAATTCCTGCATACGCTATTGCTACAAGAAATATCAATATTGAACTACAAATTACCTCAGCAGATTTTTGTTTTATTTGATTTTTAGTCATATTTTCATAATTGTTTTTGTCATTTTTTTCTTTTTCATTTTCTTCTATTTTTTGCTCTTGCTTTTCTCCTTTTAACAGTTCCTCTGTAGAAATACCATATAATTCACATAGTGGAAGTATCTTGTCAAAATCTGGTGTGCTTTGATTCGTTTCCCATTTTGATACTGTTTGTCTTGTTACATTTAACTTTTCTGCGACTTCGTCCTGTGTCAAATTTTTTGCTTTTCTTAATTCAAATAATCTTTCTCCTAAATTCATTTTCTTTTCCTCCCTTATTTTACTAAATTATACTTCTTTTTTTAGTTGCATTCTATCAATTTGAGTTGGAACTTTGTCAACTGAAATTAACATTATAGCATTTTCAATATATTTAGAGGTTTATTTTTCCCTTTATAAAATTAACTTAATTATTTTCCAAGTTATTATAACAAAAAAATAAGTGGTTAACAATTAATCACTTACTAATAAAATTGTAATTTATATTTTTGTTGAAAACAATATAAAAAATTTGCAGGTATTATACCTGCAAATTTTATAATGCGAAATTGATTCCTCTTGCAACTACATTTTTCATATTTTCTATTAAATCGTCTATTTCCTTTGGAGTCACTATCATATTATAATCATTTGGAACTAGTGCCTCTTTTATACTTTCATAATTATCTTCATCCTTTAACTTATTAAGATATTCATTTGACTGTGCTTCTTGTTGTAACTTTTCTATGAATAAATCTAGACAATCATTTACCAAAACTGCACTTTCAACAACTGTTGGAATTCCTAATGCTATTACTGGTACTCCAAGTGTTTTTTTACTTAACTCTTTTCTTGTATTTCCGACTCCTGCTCCTGGTACTATTCCTGTGTCGGCTATTTGAATTGTACTACTTATTCTCTCTATACTTCTTGATGCCAATGCATCTATTACTATTATTAATTTTGGCTTTATATTATCTACTATTCCCTTTAAAATTTCTAAAGTTTCTATTCCTGTAGTTCCTAGAACTCCAGGTGATATTGCACTTACCGGTCTAGTTCCTTCTTCTAGGTATTCTGGCATATAGTTTAAAATATGTCTTGTTACATCTATTTCAGTAATTGCTTTTGGTCCTAAAGAATCTGGTGTTACATATTCATTTCCTAAACCTACTACCAAAATGTCTTCCGATTTAGTAATTTGAGCATCAATTAGTCCTTTTAGTTCTCTTGATAAAATATCTGCAGCATTTTGAATTCCGTCTTCATCAATAGTTTTAATTTTCTTTATATCTATAGTTATATAGTTCCCTATTGGTTTTCCTAATGCTTTTTCTCCTGCCTCTGTTGTAATTTTAACTCTTGTTGTAGTAATATTATCACTATCTATTATTTCTTCTGTTTCAACACCTTCAACCTCATTTTCAATTTTATTAGCTTTCTTAAATATCTCTCGTCTTTCGACAGCTAAATCTGTTCTAAAATTATACATATCTCTTCATCTCCTGTTGTTATTATTTTCTTTTATTATTTTTTTATACAGATAATCATTCACACATTATAATAAACAATTATTTACACATATAAAAAAGAAGCACACTTATACATAGTTGTGCCTCTATAATATATTTTAGTTATATTATGAACAATATCTACAAAGTATGCTTTCTAGCCCAATATTTAAGTCAATATTTCCAATTTTATAATTATAATCTAAATCTATTAACTCTTTTAATATTATATTTAATTCTTCACTTTTAAAATACTTGCTTTGTGTCTTATATTTATTTACCAAAAAAGTTTGATTAGGTTTTAAATTTAGTTCTATTACTATATTTTTATTTTCTTCTTCAGAAAGTTTTACTATATATAATTTTTTAAAATGATTATACAATGTAATTAATATTTTTTGTATTGGTTCTTTTGAATATAATAGTTCATTTAATATCCTAATAACTTCTGTAATATTTTTCTTTCCCATATTATCTGTTAAATCAAAAATGTTACTATCTATTGTCTTGGTACATAAAGCATCAATATCTTCATTTTGTATCGTTCCATTTTCTCCCGCATATTCAATTAGTTTCCTAATTTCGTTTATTAAATTTTGCATATTAGTACCACATACATCTATTAGATGTTTTACTGTCGTGGTAGCTATATTTACTTTATAAGCATTACAAATTCCCTTTATTCTTTGTTCTATTTGAAAGGGCTTTTGAAATTCAAAATTACATACTATACCACTATTATTTTGAATAGTATCTACTAATTCGCATTTATCTATTGTATCTTCAATGAATACTAAAATATTTTCTTGTAAGTTTAATTTCAAATATTTATTCAGCTTGTCTTTCACTGATGCTAAATCTCCACTAGAACCTCTTTTTTTAGATTCTTTCTTAAGAATATTTGTATTTTTCACTATTATTAATTTTCTAGAATATCCAAATGCTGGCGTTTGTAATTCTGATATTAATGTGTCTAAACTTGTGTCATCAATTTGAATAAAATTTATACCTGGTGCAAGTTCTCCAAAGTTTTTCTTTATTCTTTTTAGACAACTTTCCAAAAGGAACAATTCTTCTCCATATAAGACATATATATTAGCTAATTCTCCGTTTTTCAATTCCTTTTCAAGTTCTTCAATTGTAGTCATTATATTTTTCCTTTCATCATTTTTAACATTTTAATTGTTCAATGGGCACATGCAATGTGCCCCTACAATAATATATACCTCGTAAATCCAAATCCACATATAGAATTATATTAATCTATGCGAGAAAATTATGCTTCGCATCTTTTCTCTCTAGCTTAATATAATTCTATATACCTCCGCTACACTCCATGCTTGGGCAGGGGCTCCTTTTCCTAGATATGGTTCTTCTGTATCATATATTTCTGCAATATTGCCTAATATTCCATCTGAATATAACGCCTTCATAAACGTTTCTTTTGTGTCCTTTTTCAATTTCTTTAATTTCTTTGATATCTTTTCTTTTTGTGCTTCATCTTCTGTATTCATCATATTCTTAAGAGAATCAAAGTATAGTCCTAATAACCATGTCCATACTGGACCTTGGTGATAGCTTAAGTCTCTTTTAAAAGAATCTCCTTCGTAGATTTCAACATAATTTGGTTCTCCTTTTGCTAGTGTTCTCAAACCATATTTTGTTAATAGTTTCTTCTCGACTGTTGAAATAATATTTTTAGCAATATCTCCATTAATATCAAGTATTGGATAAGTTAAACTTAAAGCGAATAATTGATTAGGTCTTATTTTTTCATCTCCTAATACATCATATAGAGATTTTTTCTTTTCGTTATAGAATTTTATATTAAAACTTTCTTTACATTTATTTGCCAAATTCATATATTCTTTTGCAACTTTTTTATTTTCAAACATACTTGCTAATTCATTCATCGTCATTAATGCGTTGTACCATAAAGCATTAATCTCTACTGCTTTTCCATTTCTTGGTGTTATTGCATATCCATCATATTTTACATCCATCCATGTATTTTGAGTGTTTATAGTACCTGAAGATATCAAACCATCATCTTCTAGATGAATATTATTTTCATCAAAGTCAATTCCATTGGCATAATTATCAATAATATTTTTTAATTTATTATAAATACTTTTAACAAATTCTACATCGCCCGTATATTTTATATACTTGTTAATTTGTTCAAACAATAATAATGATGCATCTGCACTATTGTATAATGGTCTGTTGTTATCATCTGCAAAACCATTTGGTACTAATCCAAATCTTATGTTATTAGTAAACGTCAAAAGTATTTCTTTAGCAATATCAAATCTGTGTGTCATTAGTAATAATCCTTCAAAAGCAATTAAAGAATCTCTTCCCCAATCTAAGAACCATGGAAAACCAGCTAACAGCGTATGTAATTTAGTATTCTGTCGGTATGCTATAAAATTATCAGCAGAAATTATATATTGTTGTAACATTTTTTTTGTTTGCTCATCGCAGTTATCTTCACATAATCCCGATTTTCTTATTAACTTTCTCAATCTAATGATTTCATTTGTTATTACTTCATTTACACTAATATCTTCTATTTCCTCATTTAAAGAACATATAAAAGATATTTCTTTTTCTTCATTCTCATCTATGCTAATCTCATATCTCCCAGGAACTACTAAATTATCTTCTGAATCAAACCCTCTTTTCTCTTCCTCTATATAAAACATTCCTTTGAAAATATCATTATCATGTTCAATATATTTTCCACTACTTGATTTTATATATATTGGCTTATCCAAATGCTTATCTAATACTATTTTAACTGTATTATTATTTAGTTCTTGCTCTATATCAAACTGGTGATATGTATTAGCTACATGGGCATTTCTAAAGTTAATAATAGGCGCTAAAGTTAATTTAGTTTTATGATTTCCATTTTTTATTTTATACGAAATACAAGTTATGTTCTTACCATATTCCATACAAATCACTTTTTTAACCATTACATCTTTTACTTTATAAGTAAAATTTGGTATATATTCATTATCAAAATTGACAAGATATTGATATCCTTTAGATACACTATTCTTACACATATTTGTATATAAATCATATTTAGTATTGTTAAATTCTATACTTTCATCTACTTTAGATAATATTACAAATCTCATAGCTGGTGGATTCAAAGGCGCTACTAAAAGTCCATGATACTTCCTTGTATTACAACCAACTATACTAGAAGATGCATAACCACCAATTCCGTTAGTTATTAACCACTCCTTTGAAATTCCTGTTTCAAGGAACATTCTTTCTTCATCTTTTTTCTTCATCTCGTTACTCTCATCCTTTCATCTGTTAAACTTATCACATTATTTGTTTAAATGTTCTAATCTCTTTTGCCTTAATTCGTCACTTTCTTGTATAGACTTAATTCTTTCGTTGTATTTACTTGCAAATTTGCTCTTCTTTTTAGGTATTAATGTTCTTTTACCTTTATTCTTTGCTTTAGGTTTACTTTCTTTCTTTTCTTTTTCAATATTTTTTCTCTTTTTATTGCTTTCTTTTAGTTTATTATACATACTAACATATTGTGGACCATTATGCATATCTCTAAATACCATATCATCACAGATTATTTCTATAATTGAATCCGCAACTAAATTAGGATCATGTCTAATGCTGTGATTTTCAACAACAGAGAAATTTCTTTGAACAACTTTTATTCCTAAATCTTTGACTTTTTTTATGTCTTGTTCTACAAGATCAGCACCTTTTTGATTATATTTTCTAACATATTCTGGAATAATTTCTCCAGTATCATATATACAATAATCAATAATAGGATTTCTTGCATGTTCGAGAATTGCCATTATATGATCATATAATGAAAAATCATCTGTTTGACCCGGTTCAGTCATAATGTTACTTATATATATCTTTTTGGCCTTACTTTCTTTAATAGCTTTTGATACATTCTTTATTAGTAAATTAGGTATTACATTTGTATATAAACTTCCAGGTCCTATTATAATAGCATCTGCATCCATTATTGCTTCTATTACTTTTGGTGCAGTTCTACAATTTGTAGGTGAAACAAACACTCTATTTATTTTTGTAATCTTCTCCGTAACAATATCTGGTATTTTCTCTTTACTTTCAACTATAGTACCATCTTCTAATTCTGCACATACATTCATTTGATCCAAAGTTACTGGTATTATTCTTCCTGTCATATTTAATACTCTACCAAGATTCTCCATTGCGACTGACAGATCACTAAAAGCTGCTTGCATAGATTGTAAAAATGATTCTCCAAATGGAAGCCTATTCTTTGCTATTTTTGACTTTAATACAGTCTCCATTTCTTCCTCATTTTTAGCTAAAGCAACAATTCCCTCTAATATGTACTGTTTACTATATTCTGAAGTCTCAACTATTGCTGTTATATTATCCGTGTAATTTTTTAAGCCTCTTAAAACCGTATTTAACCCTGATCCACCTCCTATCGCAACAACCTTCGGTCCTTGGTTAAATACTTTCTTGTTAAAAATCAACGATTTAACATTAACATCTTTATCGTTATTTCCTATTCTGTCATCTGTTTCTTCAATCAATAATTCTAGTACTCTTTTTTGGCTATATACTAGCCCTACTACTATAAATATAAAACCTGTTATAAATAATACTACTACTTTTATCAATTCAATTATAGATAAACTCTTCATTGCAATTATTTCTGAAACACCATAACAACTTAAAGCTATTCCTAATAGTATTAGAAATATCCATCTCTTCATTTTTGTACCGGATTTAAACCATTTTAAAAAACCTTTCACTCATATCATCCTTTCTATTGCGACCATTAATCTTCTCCAACAATTTCAACTTCTAATTCAATTTTCTTACCTGTTTTCGTATAGACTGTTTTAGTAACATAATCTATTAATTGTATAATATCATCTCCAGTTGCATTTCCTGAATTTACTATAAATCCTGCATGTTTAGTTGATACTTGTGCACCACCTATACTATAGCCTTTTAATCCACATTCATCTATTAGTTTTGCTGTTACAAAATCTTTTCCTCTTTTAAAAGTACTACCTGCACTTGGAAATTCCACAGGTTGCTTTTCAAATCTAGAATTTTTATATTCTTGCATTAAACTTAATATTTCTGATTTTTTTCCATAATTTAGTTTTAACTTCGTTTGTAATATAATAGCTTTCATATTTGAAAAAATACTTTTTCTATATTCAAATTTATGCTCTGAACCAACGATTGTTTTTATATTACCGTCATAATCCATTATTATAGTTTCAACTACAATGTCTTTAGCTTCTTTTCCATATGCTCCTGCATTCATTCGAATAAAGCCCCCAACTGTTCCTGGAATTCCAGATGCAAATTCAAAACCTGTTATTCCTTTATTAAGCAAAGTAGTAGCTACTTCTGCCATTTTATTTCCAGCTCCAACAGTAACATATACTTGTTCATTTTCGTTATAGATCTCTATTTTTTTTAATTCTATTTTTAAAGTTATACCTCTTATTCCTTTATCTTTAACTAGCAAATTACTACCATTTCCTAAAATGAATATAGGTATATTATTCTCTTTCGCAATGTTTAGTACAAATTCTATTTCATCTATATTATGAACTTTAATCAATAAATCTGCATTTCCACCAACTTTAAATGTTGTATGCTTACTCATCGGCTCATTTTCTAATATATCTTTTGAGTCTATTTTTTCTTTTAATAAAGCAATTATATTTGACATAATACTCCTTCATGAATAATATATATGATTATACTATTAAATATTATCATTTTATTCGAGATATTACAAGATTATTATTAAATTTAAATTAAAAAATTAGTAAATGAAATAATTTTATTTCATTTACTAATGTCTTAATTATAAACCTTTTTTTATTTCTTCTAGTGCTCTTGCTAGTTGATCTGGACAAGATGTTGTTTTCATTCCGCAAGGAATTCCTTTTAATTTTTGTATTACTTCGTCTATCTTTCTTCCTTGAATCATGTATGTTAGTCCGACTGTATTTCCTGGACATCCTCCTATTATTTTAACGGATTTTATAATATCACCATCAAGTTCTATAACCATTTCTTGAGAACAAACTCCTGTTGGTCTGTATCTATATTCCATATTACTAACTCCTTTCTATTTCATATATATAAATGTATACTAATTTTTAAGCATTGCTTCGCTATGCTTCTTATATGGTGCCTAGACGGTGGTTATTTTAGAAAAATATAGTTTTCTTTCATATACTCCCACATTTTAGACACAACTTTTTTAGCTTCAATCAACTATATATATATTTTAACATATATTTTATAAAATGTATACTCCTAGAATAGAAAAAACTTTTATATATGATATGAAAATGAGAAAACGAACATCAATTAACTTATATACTTCTAAAATATAAAATAAAGACATATTGATCAATAACCTTATTTTCTCAATATGTCTTTACAATTATTTTAATCTAATCTCCATAATTGATATTTCCCTGTTATTTCATTAACATCTTCTGTATTACCATAAATAATAGCACCTAAATATTCTAATTTATCATTCTCTTTTGAATTTATAGATGCAACCAATTCATCATCTGTTCTTGTATCTAACATATCTTTTGGATAGTCAGCTACTAATAAATTAGGATTTCGTTTTGCTAAATCTATAGCATTTTTTAATTTTCCTTGTTTTACTTTTGTTATTATAAATGGAAATTGGCTAATTCCTAAATGATTTATTCCTGATTTGTCAGTGATGATTGATTTTCCCATAATTTCTGTATCTGAGTATTTACCAATAGATATAGCAAGATGTCCTATTACATTTAGTGCAACTGATGGTTCAACATTTGATGCAATAATTCCTACGATTTTTTTATCTTCATAATTCATAATTTTTTGACTCCTTTACTAATTATATTTCATTCTTAATAAAGGAGTTAAAACATTTTCAAGCACTTCTATTTTTGCCCATAGCTCTCCTCCGTGCATATTTCTTTGATATTTTAACATATATATGCTCCTCTACTTATTATAAATTTTATACAAATTCGTACCCATTTTGTTTTTTAACTTTAGTTGCATTTTATAATTTATCATATTTTATTAGAATCTAATCTGTTTTGTCCTTTCCTATATTTATTATACATAGATTATTTAATTTTGTCAATAAATACAAATAAGCTATAACATTATATAAAAAAGAAGTCTTTATATAATATTAAATCCCATAAAAACATCCAGATTGGTCGGAGTGTTCTTATAGGAATTTTTACAAAACGCTGAAGAATGAATAATTACACTGGTCACACTTTTGTATTATACTATTTATTAAATTTCAATAAAAATATAGCAGATTTTTGATGAATATAGTATAATCTTGTTAGATTAAAAATAAAGGGTATCATTATGAATAAAGAAAAAATGATTATAGAAGATGAAAAATTAAGCACTTCGGCCAAATCGTTGATGATTTGTGAAATTATAAATTCAATAATTGATTTGTTTTTGAGTACTTTTTTAGTAGCTTATTTATTAAATGTAACTAATGAAAATATAGGTTCAGTTGCAATTTATTACGTTATTGATTATGCTATAACTGGTGTTTGTATGTATATAATTGGATACTTTCTAAAAAAATACAATATTGCAAATATATATAGACTTGGAATATTAATAAAATTTATATTTGTAATATTAATTGTTTTTTTAAGAGAGCAAATTCAAGATTTCTTAATTCCAATTGCAATTGTTTTAGGAATCGCTGAAACTGTTTATTGGAGCGCTTGTGACAATATGGTTGGTTTGGTAACAAATGAAAGTAATAGAAAAAAATATACTACAAACAAAAAAATTATACGTAGTTTTACCAAAATAATAATGCCAATAATTTTAGGTACCTCAATTGAATTATTAACATTTTATAAGGTTTCAACTTATGTAATGATACTTGCGTTTACTCAAGTTATTCTATCACTTTTTATTAGAATACAAAATCAAAATCATAAAAAATTTGATTTGATAACATTTCTTAAAAATATAAATGTTAAAAATAATAATAGATTAAAAATTATTTATAAATCATCTATTTTATATGGAGTATTATTAAATCTAATTCCTACTCTTGTTACTATAATAATTGTTATGACATATAAAACAAATTTTAAATTAGGTTTTTTAAATACAATATTCGCTATATGCTCAATGATAACATTATTCATATTTAAGAAAATAAATAACAAAAAACTTCAAAAAAATATATTAATTGGTGGCAGTTTAGTTTCTTTGATTAGTGTTGTAAGTTTAGTAATAAAATTAGGAAAAATAGAAGTTGTTATTTACAATATAATTAGTTATAGTTTCATCGTTATATTAGAAATACTTTTCAACATCGAAAGATTTAATAACAAAGAAAATGGTATTAATGATGAATATTATATTGAAAATCAGATATTTATAAATATGATAATGCAAATTGGAAGAATTATAGGTTATGGACTACTATTTATAATTGGATTAAGTAATAATATTATTTATTTTAAAATAATATTATTATTAACGACTATTATTATACCAATTTATAGTTATTATATGTATCAGTTACACTATAAATAGTATTTTTAGGTGCAAAAAATTAGGAATATATGATAACAGACGAGAGCGTGGCGAAGCAAAGCGATAGCCACGCTCCCGATATGTAATACGGGAGTAACTTTATATAAACAAATCTATATAACACAGAAATATCAATAAATATAGAAAAAAACATAAGTATAAAATGTACCATTAAACTATTAGCATAAATAAAAAATGTCCTTATAGAACGCTAAATCCTATAAGAACACTCAGACTGGTGCCAACGACGTAGATATTTACAACTCGTCATTGGCTTTCTTGACGATTGATACAAATATCAATCAATTTATTAAAGTATATCATAATTTATATAAATTGCAATAGTAGACATGGGGACGGAGTTTTTGTCTTAAGCTTTTGCACTTCTACTATCTCTTGTATAATTAAATAAGCATAAAAACTTTTTATTCATATTGTTGGCAATTTTTCTATAAAAAACTTGATACATAAGTACTAATAGAATTTTGGCTTTGACACAAGTCCTAACCCCCTATGAGTTTTGAACAATGGTACAAAACTCTGGGTGATAATGTTGGTGGAGATGGTGGGAGTCCCTTCGGCCGCGTCGCAAAATAGTCCACCGGACTATTTTCCCTTGTTTCACCCCAGCTTTAACTGGGCTGAAACTTCGGTACGCTCCTTTTCGACACCCACCCATAAAAATAATTCTAAGCATAGCTTCGCTATGCTTTTTTATGGTGGAGATGGTGGGAGTCGAACCCACGTCCAAATGCATTTTCACACAAACCTCTCCGAGTTCAGTTTATTATCTAAATTCCCTCTGATAAAGTTAATAAACAAACTTTATTCATTGGTATTCTCTAAATACCTACTATTTTTGAGAAAAAAAATAGCTTCGTTTCCCACTAATTTGACACCTTATTTATAAACGTGGGCATTTATAATAAGATGTTGCTGCATTTAGGCAGCAAATGCTAATTCATTATTATTATCAGCGTTTATTTTTAATTTCTACATTATTTAGGTGGCCAAGTAGAAATCCACCACTCGCTATTTGTGCTTCTATGCAATTGTCGAAACCAAATACATCCCCATATATTACACATTTATATTATACAATATTCCTTGTCTTTATGCAATATGCAATTTTTTCAAATTGTAGGTTGTGTGAATATTGGATAATATAAATTTAATAATAATTATTTTTAATATTGGGGTTGCATTTTTATATAAAATATGTTATTCTTAATAAGTCTTATTTAGGGGTGTCGTCCAACGGTTAAGATAGAAGTCTCCAAAACTTTTGATGAGGGTTCGATTCCTTCCACCCCTGCCATTCTGAATGTTCTTATAGGATTTTATAATTCTGTAAGAACTTTTTTTATTTTTACTGATAATTTATACAAATATTTTATACTTATATTTTTTTATTCGTTGATATATCTGTGTTAGATAGTTTTATTCATATAAAGTTACTCCCGTATTACATTACGGGGTAACGTGGCTGTCGTTACCACTTCGTTACGTCCTAATCTGTACTATTTAAGGATATACATTATATTTATTGAATACATATTCTTCGACTAAAAAATTATTTCATGTAAATATCTATGAAATCCAAATATTCAATACAAAAATGTTTTTAGAGTTATTCTAAATATTAGAATAACTCTAAAAACCAATAACAAGAATATGTGTTCTGTTTACCTGATCATAACAACATACGTGTTGGTGGAAGTGGTATATTCGCTAACAAAGGTTTCCACAAATGAAGGCATGTAGGACAAACATTTACGTATTTGCTTTTTTTAGGGTGATATTGCATTACAGTTTCTTCATCTTCCCAAAAAAAGTCTTTTATCTCACACATTTCTCCCCATGTAGGACAACTGTCTACTGTAGCTACTGCAACATGTTCCCAGCCATCACGACGTTCCGCTGTTACTAAAGCTTTACGACCAGTTTTTAATGGAATTTCAAAAAAACCTATGTCGTTGTTATTAACTATGTTGTAACGTTTTTCTTCTTGTCTGTCCCGATATTTAGTTATTTTTCCTAAGTCTTTCATTAAAATCCCTCCAAAAATTTCGCTATGCGAATTATTTTACATAATAATTATACAACAAAGAAAATTGCAAGTCAATTCTTTATTAAAATACAAGAGAACTGAACAAACTCTTAAAAATAATGTAAATAACAGGGCACATATATGTGCCCTGTTATTTACATTATTACATCATAAAAACTTTTAAAAGTATATCCTTGATCTATTAAATAGTTAATTACTTGTGGTAACATTGTTGCTGTTAATTGTTTTGAAGCATTATCATGCATTAATACAACTACACTCTTTTTTGTTCCAACTGTACTTATTAAATCATTCATTATACTTTGTTCAGTTGGATGTCCTACTGAATCATTTGTAAGTGCATTCCAATCAATGTATAGGATATTATTATCAGATAATAATTGCTTTGCTTCATTCTTTACAGTTCTATATTTTTTTCCACCAGTACCCCCGGGAAATCTAAACAGATGTGAACAATATTCTTGAATTCCTATTGCGCTTCTTATAGCCTCTTGCGTCTTTATATATTCTTGAAGTACAGCTTGTGAACTTGAATAAACACTATCGTATTCATGGCTATAACCGTGATTAGCAATAAAATGTCCACCATCATATTCTTTTTTTACCATGTCTGGATATCTAACTACATTACATCCCAAAACGAAGAATGTGGCTTTTATTTGATATTGATCTAAAACACTTAAAATTTGTGGTGTTATGTTTGCAGAAGGTCCATCATCAAAAGTTAAATATGCTATTTTTTCATCAGATATATAAATATTATTCATATTATCTCTTCCCACTTGTGTTAATGTAGGAAGTCTATTTATTGTATAGTTATCATCTCGTGGAATACTAGCTTCTGGAGCAATATTATCATATACTACAGCACTATATTCATTATCATCATGTATTTCTTTCATTTTTCCGTGAATATTAGAAACGAATAATAATATCATTAATAATATAAACAATACTATAATTAATAATCCAAATACTTTTTTCTTATTTAATCGTCTTACAACAGTTAAACTTACTTCTTCATATTGAAAATAGTTCTTCATTTTAATAACATTCTCTCCCATAAATATTATATCAATTTAAATCTACATATATTATTATCTCCATAATTAGTAAATATATTTACTAATTATACAGTTAAGGAGCAAGTTTGGACTTGCTCCTTTAGTTTGCATGAACTACGTAATTTAATTTATTGGTCAAATTCAACCTTATAATAATTCATTATATTACTTCATGTATCTTTATATCTCTAATGTGCTCTATTTTCTCCCATTTTGTATCTCTCTTAAACAAACATTTGAAGTTAATTAATAACCATGAGCCTAAAAATAATGGATAACATAAAAGTCCTTTAATCATTGGTTTTATTGGTTTCTTATCTAATATCATTATTATTAAAGCTGTAAATATAGGCAATAAAAATGTTGGGATAAAATATCTTGCATAATTTTCAAATAATTGTGCAGATGTAAAAGTATTAGTCATATATAGTCCTAAATTAACAGTAAGCAATAATAATGTTATAATAAACATCGGTATACTTCCAACAATATATAATAATCCATCAAAATTCATAGCAGTTTTCTTTTCCTTAACAGCCTCTGCTAATTGTTTTGTATATAAGTTCATACATTGTATATGACCAACTGTCCATCTAGATCTTTGTGACCAACTTTGTTTAAATCCAACAGGTTGTTCATCGTACACAATAGCATCTGTTGACCATCCTAATTTTTTACCAGCTATTATTCTCTGTAATGAGAATTCAATATCTTCTGTTAAAGTTTGAGTTTCCCAACCATTAGGTTTTATAACATCAAATTTAACCATAAATCCAGTTCCATTTATTAATGGTGACAATCCTAAATTATATCTAGCTAAATGATAAAATCTATTCATCATCCAATAAAATATTGCATAACCTGCTGATACCCAACTATCGGTTGGATTCTTTATATCTCTATAACCTTGCACTACTTCCTCACCTTGGCAAAGTTTCTTATTCATATTCAATAAAAAATTTTCATCAACGATATTGTCTGCATCAAACACACAGAAAGCATCATATTGAGCATTTTCTGCAATTTTTTGTCTTAAGAACCATTGTAATGCATGACCTTTTGTTCTTTCCTCCATAGAAGATCTTCTTTCATATACAATTGCACCTGCATCTTCTGCGACTTTTTTAGTAATATCAGTACAATTATCTGCAATAACATAAATATCATACTTATCCTTTGGGTAATTTTGATTTTTAAGACTTTCAATTAAATTACCTACAACCTTTTCTTCATTATGGGCAGGAATAATTACCATAAATCTGTTTTCTCTTTTTTCTAATAGTGGTTTATCTTTAAGTTTAACTAAAGAGCATAAGCTAACCAATAATTGGTATAGCCAAAATATTGTAATAATCCATACTAATGCTTGTTGCAATACATATAAATATACCATTTTTTTACTCCTTTTATCCTTATCTCAATATTATTTTATATTCCATATCTTTATATATTATACTACCTTTAATATATTCTTTGCAAGTTTTTCTTGAAATATTCTTCATTTTTTTGTCAAATCTTGAAAAAATAGGTAAAACAATACATTGCAATGTCATTTATTTATAAAATTTACTCTTCAGATTTTTTTTCTTCTTCTTCAAATTCTTTATGTGTTAAATTTATCCTTCCTTGATCATCTATTTCATATACTTTTACTTTAATCTTATCGCCAACATTTAGCACATCTTCAACTTTTGCTACTCTTTGTTTAGATATTTTTGAAATATGAAGTAATCCTTCTTTTCCTCCTCCGATATCAACGAAAGCACCAAAAGTTGCTATCTTTGTAACTGTTCCAGTATATACCCCATCAACTTCTATTTCTCTTACGATTTCTTCAACCATCTCTAAAGCCTTATTTCCATTTTCTAAATCACTTGCATAAATAAATACATTTCCATCTTCTTCAATATCCATTTTAACACCTGTTTCAGCTATTATCTTATTGATTGTTTTTCCTCCAGGTCCGATTACATCTTTGATTTTATCTACTTTTATTTTCATATTAATTATTTTTGGTGCATATTTTGAAATTTCTGCTCTTGGTGCTGAAATTTGTGGAGCCATTATCTCGTCTAATATATACATTCTTGCTTTTTTTGTTCTCTCAAATGCTTGAGCAATTATATCATAAGTTAAACCATCAATCTTTATATCTACTTGAATAGCTGTTATACCTTTATGTGTTCCTCCAACTTTAAAGTCCATATCTCCAAAGAAATCCTCTAAACCTTGAATATCTGTAAGCATAACATATCTATTTGGATCGTTCTCATCTGTTACGAGTCCTGTTGAAATTCCTGCTACAGGTGTTTTTATTGGTACACCTGCATCCATTAATGCTAGTGTACTTCCACAAATACTAGCTTGTGAAGTTGAGCCATTTGAACTTAACACTTCTGAAACCACTCTAATAGCATAAGGAAATTCTTCTACATCAGGTATTACTGGTACCAATGCTTTTTCAGCAAGTGCACCATGTCCAATCTCACGTCTACCAGGTCCTCTAGAAGTTTTAGCTTCACCTACACTGTATCCAGGGAAATTGTATTGATGCATATATCTTTTTGATGTTTGTTCATCTAACCCATCCAAGATTTGTTCTTCACTAACCATTCCTAATGTTGCAATTGACAACACTTGAGTTTGTCCTCTCGTAAACAATGCACTACCATGTACTCTTGGTAATAATCCTACCTCACAAGATAAAGGTCTTATTTCATCTAGTTTTCTACCGTCTGGACGTTTATGTTCTTCTAATATCATTTTTCTTACACATTTTTTCTCTAATTTATAAAGAATTTCTCCAATTTCTTGTTTTCTTTCTTCTACAGCATCTTCTCCAAGTTCTTGAACTAAATACTCCATAACTTCTTCTTTTATTTTATCAACGTTCTCATCTCTAATAGTCTTATCTACTTCTTGCACATCGTTATACATTCTAGCTTCATATTTTTCTGCAATTTTATCAAATAAATCATGATCTACTTCAAAAGATTTGTATTCAAATTTTGGTTTTCCAATTTCTGCTTTAATATCAGATATAAATTTACAAAGTTTTTTAATTTCTTCATGTCCTGCTTTAATAGCTTCTAACATGATATCATCTGGAATTTCATTAGCTCCTGCTTCAATCATGGCAATTTTATCAACTGTCCCTGCAACAGTTAAATTCAAATCTGTTTTTTCTCTTTGCTCTAATGTAGGATTTATAACAATTTGTCCATCAACATATCCTACGTTTACGGCAGCTGTTGGTCCTCCAAATGGAATATCAGATATTGAAAGTGCCGCAGAAGCTCCTATCATCGCTGCAACTTCTGGTGAATTATCTGGTTCAACTGATAATACAGTTGCAACTACACATACATCATTTCTAAAATCTTTTGGGAATAATGGTCTTAAAGGTCTATCAATTGCTCTTGAAGTAAGTATTGCTTTATCCGCAGGTTTACCTTCTCTTTTTGTAAATCCTCCAGGAATTTTTCCTACAGCATATAATTTTTCTTCATAATCTACTGATAATGGGAAGAAATCAATTCCTTCCTTTGGCTCTTTTGAAGCTGTAACATTTACCATTACAACCGTTTCTCCATATCTTACCCAAACACTACCATTGGCAAGCTCTGAAGTTTTACCGCTTTCAATTATTAATTTTCTTCCTGACAATTCTGTTTCAAATGTTTTTAACATAATTTTACCTCTTTTCTTTTAATTTTGATGCTCGTTATCATTACGAAATTCTATTTTATTAATTGGGGTATACTAAAAATTTGCATATCAAATTTTTGTTACTTCTTACATAAACTAGGATGTAACTTCGATAATACTTTAACATTTATATATTTCCTAAAATTTAAAGCATTATCCAAGCTACTTCTAATCTATGTAATATATTTTTGGACGTTTGAAATATAATCAAACGTCCATAAAATCCTTAAGTAATACTACTTATAATCATAGACGTATAAATTAAAGAACATCTAGTGATTATCTTCTTAAATCTAATTTTTCTACTATTTCTCTGTATTTTTCAACATCTTTTTTCTCTAAATAGTTAAGTAAACTTCTTCTTTTACCAACCATTTTTAAAAGTCCACGTCTAGAATGATTATCTTTCTTATGAACTTTTAAGTGTTCTGTTAATTCCTTGATTCTTTCTGTTAAAAGAGCAATTTGAACTTCAGAAGATCCTGTATCCTTTTCATCTCTTCTAAAAGTATTAATGATTTCTTGCTTTCTTTCTACTGTCATTTAATACACCTCCCTATTTTCTATAAGCCTTATTCATAGGAGAAGTGGTGTTTTAACCTTCTTCCAAGAATAAGGTAATTAATATACTTATTTAGTATATAATAAAAAACCTAAAAATGCAAGCATTTTTAGGTTTTTTTAAGTTGTTTTTTTATTTATAGTTTAATTTTTTCCTCTGACAGTTCTCGTGAATCATTATTCCTGTGTAGCTTTATACAAAACATTTGCAACATATTTCATACTTGCCAAGCATTGTTCCAATGTATTACCAGTTGCTCCTACCTCTATTATAGTAGAAGCTGTAGTTAGATGTTGATTATATCTAGCATCTCTTAAAATTATTGGTCTAAATAACCCCGGATATAATTCATCTGCCACGCTTTGCACTTTTATTGCGTACTGCAAATTCTTTCTCCAATTGGTATGCGCTAATCCTGATCCATCCGTTCCCACAACAAACATAACTTGTGCACATACTTCATCTCCTATTTGAACACTTGGTGCATATTGACTACTACTTCCAACAGCATCTCTATGTAAGTCTATTGTTATTTCAGCATCTTTATTTTGTGTTAAAATATTTGTTAAAGTAGTCAATGACCTCCCATAAGATCCATTATATGATGGATAGTCATGATAACTTTTATTATGTATGACATTAAATCCATGCTTTTGTAACTCCGAAGTCAATTCATCTCCCACTCTTACAACAGTAAAATTCAAATTTGTTGTTCTATATGAATCTGTCATCTCATAATTATAATTCTCTGTAGGAGTATAGCTTTCACAAGTGTGAGTGTGATATATAACTATTTTCTGGCTATTTGTAAAACTATATGATGCATTTTCTAACAATGATGAGATGTCATAACTTGTTTGATTGTTGATTTTTATATTCTGATATTTATTGGTATATTTTTCATTTATATTATTGTCACTAATAACTCTTGTTTCTTTATTATCCAAATCTTCTGTTTCTTCTGTATCTTCTATATTATTCTCTTCACTGGGCTGTTCTTCCATTATAGGTTCTTCTATAATATCATCTTCATTTTCTTTAATTATATTATTAAATATTCCCATTTGCATAGATAATATTTTTATTCCTAATCTTGTTTCTTTTGGATTTTCAAAATTTTCTTCAACTACCTTTGTCATAGGTAATTCATATTTTAAACATTCAATTAACGCAGTTCCTTTTTCTTTTTTTTCTTTTGGTTTTTCTTTTACTAATAATGCAATTAATAAAATAAGAAGTATTATTAAAATAAAAAAAACGAATATATACTTAATAATTCTTTTAAGATTTATAACAGTAATCCTCATCAGATTCTCCTTGTCCTAAAAACTATTATTATATATATTCATCTCTATAGATTTTATTACACATATTAGCTATTTTTTATCATTTATAATATCTATCCATATAACATCCGATAATGTGCATAGGGATGATAATTGTCATTATATATATAAATCTTGCACTAGTATCCTCTAGGTTCTAATTTCAAATATATTGGTTTTTCTTCTTTTATTATTGTAGATACTCCATGTCCTGGATAAACTAATGTATCATCTGGTAATACTAATAATTTATTTACTATTGAATCCATAATATCTTGTAAACTTCCTGTTGGTAAGTCTGTTCTTCCCCAAGTACCTCTAAATAGCGTATCACCAGAAAATAACATTTTGTGTTCCCTGCAATATAATGATATTCCACCATTAGTATGTCCTGGTGTATGAATTATTTCCATTTCAATGTTTCCTAAATGCAATAAGTCTTTATCATCGACTCTTCTAACATCATTCAAAATAACATGTTCCATACCTATGTATTCTGTTAACATTATATCTTGATTATTTAAGTGTTCTTCACATTTTCTATGTACTAATATGGTTCCCCCTACTCTTTCTCTTAATTCATTTACTCCTCCAATATGATCACCATGACAATGAGTTAGTAAAATATATTTTACCTTTGCATTTAATATATTTAACATATCTACTATCTTATCTACTTCACCTGCTGGGTCAATTACCATAGTTTCTTTAGTTTCCTCATCGTGTATTATATAACAATTTGTTGGATCAGCTAAAAATGTATGTATTTTTAACGTCTTTAGTATCATATACTAGCCTCCTATTAATTCTTTCTCTTTACCTCATAAACACTATCAATTTTTCTTAAAGACTTTAATAATTTGTTTAAGGTATCTAGGTTTTCTACTTCTGCAGTAACCTCTGTTATAACTATCTTCTCTTTAGTAACTTTTGAACGAACATCCATCATATTAATTTTCTCATTACTAAATTCTTTTATGATATCAGCCAATAATCCATCTCTATCATTTGAATATATATCAATATCTACATTATAAGAAGTTTTTGCTTTTTCATACCATGAAACTTCAATAATTCTGTCTACTTGTTCCATTAATTCACTTGCATTTACACAATCACTTCTATGGATAGAAACTCCTCTTCCTCTAGTTATGTATCCAATTATACTATCTCCGGGTAATGGATTACAACATTTTGCTAATTTTACTAAACAATTATCTATTCCTTTTACAATGATACCTGAATTTGATACTTTAGTAATAGTATTCTTTTTATTTGTATTTGATAATTCCTCAATTTTCTTTTCTAATTCTTCTTCCTTATGATCTTTAGAATATTCATCTAGAAGTTTACCAACTACCTTACCTGCAGATATTGCACCAAATCCAACAGAAGCCTGCAATTCTGTTATGTTAGGGAATTTATATCTCTCAAGTGCTGAATTAATATATTCTTGCTTATAAAGTTCTGTCTCTGTTAATCCTACTCTTTTAATTTCTCTTGAAAGCAATTCTTTTCCTTTTTCAATATTCTCGTCCCTATTCGCTTTTTTAAACCACTGCTGAATTCTATTTTTTGCTTTTGTGCTTTGAACAAACTTAAGCCAATCTCTACTTGGTCCTTTTGCATTCTCTGAAGTTATTATATCAACAATATCTCCACTATTTAATTTTGTTACTATAGGCATCATCTTTGAATTTATCTTACATCCAGTCATTTTATTACCAATTTCTGTATGGACACTATAAGCAAAATCTATTGGAGTAGCATTTTTCGGTAATACCTTAATATCACCATTTCTAGTGAATACATATACTTCATCTTCAAATAATTCTTTTTTTAGAGTATTTAAAAATTCATTTGGGTCATTCATTTCCTTTTGCCATTCCAAAGTCTCTCTAAGCCATGATAATTTATCATCTTCTACCTTTACTGTTGTTTTTTTAAATTTATTAGCTTCTTTATATGCCCAATGTGCTGCAATACCAAATTCAGCTATTCTATGCATATCCCATGTACGTATTTGAACTTCTACTGGTGTTGCATTTGGACCTATTACAGTTGTATGAAGTGATTGATACATGTTAGCTTTTGGAACTGCAATATAATCTTTAAATCTTCCTGGCATAGGATTATATAATTCATGTACAACTCCTAAAGCGGCATAGCAATCTTTTACAGAATTAACAATTATTCTTAAAGCAAATAAATCATAAACTTGATCCAAAGTTATTTCATCTCTTTGCATTTTTCTATATATACTATAAATATGTTTTGCTCTACCAGTAGTATCAGCTACTATTCTTGCCTTTTTTAATTCTATAGTAATTTGCTCTTTTATTTTTTCAACAAATGCGAGTCTTTCTTCTCTTTTTTCATTTAATCCCTCTAAAATCTCTCTATATTCGTCTGGATATAAATATTTAAAGGCTAAATCTTCTAGCTCCCATTTTAAAGAATACATACCTATTCTATTTGCAAGTGGTGCATATAAATCCATTGTTTCTTTAGAAATTGCTAATTGCCTATCTCTTGTTAAATATTTTAGTGTTCTCATATTATGAAGTCTATCTGCTAATTTTATAAGTATTACTCTTATGTCTTTTCCCATTGCTAAAAACATTTTTCTGTAATTTTCAACTTGTTGTTCTTCTCTATCTGTATATTGGAGTCTATATAATTTCGTTACTCCCTCTACAATTTCTGTTATTTCTTCGCCAAATTCTTGAACTAAATCTTCATGAGTGGCTTTTGTATCTTCAATAACATCATGTAATAGAGCAGCACAAATTGTAGCAGTATCCATACTTAATCCCGCAAGTATATTAGCTACATTTAATGGATGTATTATATATGGCTCACCTGATTTTCTTTTTTGCTCTCCATGACTCTGTAAAGCATAATTATATGCTTTTGTTACCATCTTTATATCAGTGATTCTACTATTCTTTTTTATAGTTGTTATTAAATCATTTAATGTTATTGTATCTTCTTGCATATTAGAGCCTCCCTTTATTTCCAATGGGTAATTAATTTATAAATATTTAAAATGCTATTTTTTCTTCTATCCATTTACTTAATTCATTAATTGGTAATCTTATTTGTTCCATTGTATCTCTATCTCTTATTGTTACTGTATTATCTTCTAATGTATCAAAATCTATTGTTACACAATATGGAGTTCCAATTTCATCTTCTCTTCTGTATCTTTTTCCTATACTTCCTGCCTCATCATAATCACAAGAAAAATTCTTTGATAACAAGTCATATACTTCTTCAGCTTTATCTGATAATTTTTTTGACAATGGAAGTATTGCTACCTTATATGGAGATAATGCAGGGTGCAAATGTAAAACAACTCTTGTATCTCCTTCTGCAATTTCTTCTTCATCATATGCATTGCATAAAAATGCCAAAGCTACTCTATCTGCTCCTAGAGATGGCTCGATGCAGTATGGTATATATTTTTCATTAGTTTCTGGATCTAAATATGTCATATCTTCTTTAGAATACTCCATATGTTTCTTTAAATCAAAGTCTGTTCTATCCGCAATTCCCCATAGTTCTCCCCAACCAAATGGAAATGCAAACTCTATGTCTGTTGTTGCATTACTATAGTGAGATAGTTCTTCTTTTGCATGATCTCTTAATCTAATATTTTCTTCTTTCATTCCCAAAGATATTAACCACTTCTTACAAAACTCTTTCCAATAAGCATGCCATTCTAAATCTGTGCCTGGTTTGCAAAAGAATTCCAATTCCATTTGTTCAAATTCTCTTGTTCTAAAAGTGAAATTTCCTGGTGTTATCTCATTTCTGAAGGCTTTACCAACTTGTGCAATTCCCATTGGTATTTTCTTTCTTGTTGTTCTTAAAACATTCTTAAAATTAACAAATATTCCTTGTGCTGTTTCTGGTCTTAAATATATCTCTGCTTTTGCATCTTCTGTAACACCTTGGAAAGTTTTAAACATTAAATTAAATTTTCTGATAGTGGTATAATTTAGTTTACCGCATACAGGACAAACAATATTATTATCATTTATGTACTTAACTGTTTGTTCATCTGACCAGCCATCTGCTATTATATCCTTTCCATTCTTTGTTGCCCACTCTTCTATTAATTTATCTGCTCTATGTCTAGATTTACATTCTTTGCAATCTATTAATGGATCAGAAAAACCACCAACGTGTCCAGAAGCAACCCAAGTTTGTGGATTCATAAGTATTGCTGCATCTAGCCCCACATTCATTTTGTTTTCTTGAATAAATTTCTTTCTCCAAGCCGTTTTTACATTATTTTTAAATTCAACTCCTAATGGTCCATAATCCCATGTATTTGCTAATCCTCCATATATTTCTGAACCTGGATAAATATATCCTCTTGCTTTACATAAATTAACTATTTTTTCCATTGAATCTAACATTATAATCATCCCTTCCTACCTTACTAATATTTATAGAGGCACGTTGCAACGTGCCCCTACTGGTTTGCAATGCAAAATTTTAATAATTAGTTAAATTTATTCTTTATTTAAAATAATTGTATTCCAAATTATTGTTAAAAAATAAATTAAAACTCCACATATTGCAAATAATTCATTAATAGGTATTCTAGTTAATGCTATTATACTAATATATAATGCACCTACTATTATTATACTTAATACAGGAATTAATAAACACTTTATAATCCCTTTTCTTCTAAATCTTATTATAAAATAAGCCAATACTATTATTGTTGTTATAATTATTGGAGAAATATATTTTACTATTAAATCCCAAGCATTAGATTGTGGTATTTGTGTTAACACTACATCACTTTCTTTATTAATTTCTATTTGATATTTCTCATTTACTTTTTCAATAATACTATCTTCTTGTTCTTCTGTTATTTCTTTTGATACAATTGAAGCAACTGTTCCAAATGCATTACCAAGTTGGACTTTTGTATTATTTTTTCCTAAAACTTCATTTGCAATTTCTTCAATGTCATTTATGTCAAAGTCTTGAGTCATATATATATTCATTCTTTGAGTTTTTGAGTGCAATAAATCATAGTTGAATCCTTTAACACAAATCATTACTATTCCTGCTATAATCACTATTGCAACAACTATTATAATTATTTTCATAATATTATTAATATTTTTCATAACTAACAATCCTTTCTTCAATCTATTTTCATTCTTAACAAGACAATTATTTTCTTCTACTATCAATTAATAATGTTCTCGTAAATAAAACATTCATTAATGCCATTATAATTATTCCCCAGAATAAAACTACCCCCATTGAAGAAATTGCAGAAGATGCATTATATGTAAATACAACTGCTGATATAAGAATTATTATTAATAAATCTATTACTTTTAAATATGAACCAAATATTTTTCCCTTAACATCTTCTCTAGAATCATTTTTATCTATATTCTTTAAAACTTTACAGTTAATATAAGTATTTATTACTATAAGTATAATGCTAATTATTAGGGTATCTAGAGTTATATTTGCATTTACATATCTAACAATTACTAATAACAATGCTACTGTGGCAACATATACTATTGATGATAATACTCCTAACATTTTATATCTAATTATCATATATATTATACTTACTATTATCATAAATACAGTTATACCTAATAGCACATACAAATATGTATTATTAGCATAAATAGACTGTATATAATCATTAGATTCAACTTCATATTCTAAAGGTAATTCTCCATTAGATAATATTGCTGCATAATATTGTGCTTGTTGTATATATTGATCAATTTGTCCACTATCTGTGCTTGCATTTCCTATTGTAATTGTTAATTCTCCATTTGGCATTACTTCATCAAAATGAGTTGATAAGAAATCTTCTTCATTTATTCTCATAGTAATTGTTTTTTCAGTACTTTCCTCACTTTGTTCATTTTCCTCATGTTCTGTTTCAGATGTTGCTAAATAATCCCTACTAATTTGCTCTAATTTTTTCTTTCCCTCTTTATTAAATTGGATACTTAAATATACATTTACTCCATTAGTTGCTGAATTGTATAATACTTTAGCATTATCTAGATCATCATTTGTCATTAGTACAGTTTTATCATTTGTGTCTATTATTTCGAATTTTCCACTTACTATTAAATCTGATAAAACCGTATCTGTATTTTCTCCATCATCTAATTCTACAAAAATATTTCCATTATCTTCATTTAATCTAACTTCGTAATCTGCTACACCTAGGCTCTTCAATCTGTTTACCATAATTTCCTTTGATTTTATATAATTCTCTTTTGTTTTAGATTCTTCACTATTTTCTGGCACTTCTTCCTTCCTGTATTGACTTTCATCTGCCCCTTCTGGTATTTCTTCTACTTCATTTCCTTCTGAATCATATATAATCTCGTGAACATGATCCCCAACTTTTAAGCTAGTTAACCTTGAACCAGTTAATTCTGATCCTAAATTATAATCTGGTAAAATATTGTTATATGATACTAATTTTTTTACATATATTCCTCCAAAACTAACTACAATAACTAATACCATTATTAATATTATTAGTGCAATTTTTAATTTTCTTTCCAATGTAATCAATCCTTTCAATTTATAATAGTTTTGTATCATTAATAATAAGTTCAAACCATATTTTTAAATATTTAGCTGCAAATTTGCTCATTATCATTCTATCTATAAATATTTCAAAATAATCTAATACTGGACATATTTCTGTATCAATTTTTATTGATAAGACAATTTTTCTTTTATCTTTGTCCAAAGTTAATTGTGCATCTGTAACTGCATAATTTACTTTATCATGCTTATCGAATGTTGCAATATTAGTCTTTACAACTCTATTTCTGTGAACGTCTGATTTATCAGCTAAAATTAATGCTGCTGAAATATCGCTTACTGCTGTTCCAGTTGCTTCATCATGATTTCCTATGGCTGTCATAATTTCTGTTCTTAATTGCGGATCCATTCCCATCTCTTTTAAAATGTTATAAGCTAATATTGCTCCTGAATGTGCATGATCTTGCCTATTAACACAATTTCCTATATCATGTAAATAACCTGCAATTCTTGCTAATTCTATCCTTTCTGGCGGATAGCCCAAATCCTTCAAGATTTTTCCTGCTCTTTCCGAAACAATTGATGTGTGTCTTACAGAATGTTCTGTATATCCGAGCACATTTAATTGTTGTTGTGATCCACTTACCAAAGCCTGTACTTCTGGATTTTTCTTTACATCTTCAAGTGTTATCATCTTACTAAATAACCTTCCTTTCCAAATGTCAAGATTTCATTTGTATACTAACTATTGCATTTTATAATAAATGAAAAGAAATTTCAACCCTTTTGATTGAAATTTCTTTAATTTATAATCAAAGCAATAAAACTAATTATTTAAGTAGTTCTATAGCTTTTTGTAATTGTTCATCTTTATCAGCTTTCTCATCGTATGATACTTCATAATCTGGAGTTATTCCTACCTTATTAATTTCATTTTTATTTGGAGTATAATATTCCTTTATTGTTATTTTTAATCCACTTCCATCATTTAAAGTATATAATTCTTGTATAACTCCTTTTCCATATGTCTTTTCACCTACTATTGTTGCTTTTTTATAATCTTGCAAAGCTCCTGCTAGAATTTCTGATGCACTTGCAGTCTCATTGTTTACTAATAATATAACAGGTATATCGATAATTGGATCATTACTTGATTTTTCTACTTCTTCGTTGTTATTCTTATCTACAGTTATCATCATTGTAGAATCTTTATCTAAAATATAATCTGCTATCTGCAAAGCCTCATCAACAATACCGCCTCCATTATCTCTTAAATCTATAATTAGTGATTTTATATTTTTTTCCTTTAGTTCTTCATATGCATTCTTAAATCTCTTTGAACATTCTTCATCAAAAGTAGCTAACTCTATGTAACCTATATCGTCTTCTAGTACTTTTGCTTCTATTGGATACAATTCTATATTTACTCTTACTAAACTGTAGTTAATTGTTCTTCCATCTCTTATTATTTCTAGTTCAACTGTTGTACCTTCTTCTCCTTTTATATCATTTGCTATTTTTGACAATTCCGTAGCATCATATGATACTCCGTTTACTTTTGATATTATATCTTTCGGTTGTAATCCTGCTTTTTCTGCCGAACCGTTTTTTATTGTTGATATAACTCGTATTACATTATCAGTAGTATCAGCTTCGATATATACTCCAATACCAACATAATTTCCAGTTGTATATGCTGTAAAAGATTGCATTTCAGCAGGAGTAAAGTATTCAGTATATTCATCTCCCAATGCATTAACATAGCCTTTAATTGCTGATTCCATCATTTCATCTTCATTTATTTCATATAAATACTTTTTATCTAATAATTCTTTAAAAGATGTTAAAGTCGCACCTAACCCAGTAGTATCTCCTTTGGTTACTGCAATATATTTTACTCCTCCATTTTTATATAATAAGATACTTGTGACAGAAAATGTAACTATCGCAGTGATAACTACTATCATTATAGTTTTATAAAATCTAGAAAATTTTTCTCTATTCATTTGCATTATAACTTTCCTTTCTTTTCTCCATACGTAGATTTTGGCACCATGCTTATCAAGAAATGCCATAGAGTATGAAAAACTGATTAAACTTTTCTCTCTTTGGTAATTTCTTTAATCAAATAGCAAGGTGCCTTTATTATTTATATTCGACTTTTATTATTATAGACCTATATATGGTGCTGGATTTACATATGTACCATTAACTAAAACTCCAAAATGTAAATGATAACCAGTTGATGCTCCAGTAGAACCAACAGTTGCAATTGTTTGTCCTCTTGAAACTTTACTTCCGTTGCTTACATTAATTGATGTGCAATGTCCATACATTGTAACAAGTCCTCCTCCATGGTTAACCATTACGTAGTTTCCAAATCCTCCGCCACATCCACAGCTTCTTTCTTTTCCATAATTATGAACACATCCTGTATAAACAGCAATGACCGTTCCAGATTCTGCTGCAGTTATTGCAGTTCCTTTTGGTGCTGCCATATCTATTCCTTTATGGTATGATGATCCTCCCGCTAAAGGTGACCCTCTAGATCCAAAATATGATGAAATTCTTGTATATTTACATGGGCATGCTAATTGTCCTCCAGAATATGAGCCTCCGCTATTTCCTGCTTGAGCTGCTATTCTTCTAAATTCTTCCTGTTTAGCATCATATTGTTGTGCTAATTCATCTATTTCTTTTTGCAATTTTGCTTCTTCTGCTGTTAAATTTGAATATAATTTTTGTTGTTCATTCTTTTTATTTGCTAATGTAAGTTTCTGCTTATCAAAATCTAACTTTTGACTTTCCAATTTTTGTTTTTTATCATCTAAAGTTTTCTTTTCGCCTTCTATTTCTTGCTTCTCAACTTCCAATTCTTCTAAAAACGTCTCATCATCCTTTAATAATTCTTCTACCATATAATAATTAGAAAGGAAATCTGTCAAACTTGTAGACTTTAATAAAAGATCTAAAATAGTAACATTTCCATACAAATATTGTGATTCTATTCTCATACAGGCATTTTCATATCTTATATCATACTCTTCTACTTTCTTTTGTAATTCTGTCTCTAAAGTATCGATTTCTGATTGTAGAGTTGTTAGTTCTTTTTCAAGACTACTCAAATTATATTCAACTTCCGTAATATCTCCTTTTATCGCATCTATATTTTTTAATGCTTCTGTTAAATTAGCTTGTACATTGTCTATCTCTTCCTCTTTTTTATCAATCTCATCCTGAATTTCATCTAAATCTTGTTGCGTTACTGCAAATGTTCTAAAAGTTGTTGAAAAAATCAAAATTGATATTACTAATAACGATACTAATATCTTCGCTTTTTCTTTCATTTATCTCATCCCTTCGTTTGTATATATTATTTATACTTCCAAATATTTACGCATTGACATTGCACTTCCTAATACACCAATTCCAATTCCTATTGCTAAATACATTATTAGAATTAAATTAAACATATCAGAAAATGATACTAAACTTATATTTAACTTTTGTAAAGTTTCAAATTGTACTGCTTGTACTGCAATACCATTATAAGCAAATCCCACTATAATAATACTAATTAAAGCTGCTATTATTCCTATTATCATTCCCTCTACTACAAATGGCCAACGTATAAAACCATTCGTGGCTCCAACATATTTCATTATTGATATTTCTTTTCTTCTCGCATGTACTGACAATTTAATAGTATTTGAAATAATAAATACAGAAATTATTATTAATGCAATTAAAATTGCTAATATTCCTATTCTTATTCCTTTTGCTATTGATTCTAATGTTGAAATTGTGCTATCCATTGCCACAACTTCCGTTACGTTTTCTATCTTTTTTATCTGTGCCTGAACAGAACTATTTAATGATAAATCTGTCAATGTTACTGTATATGATGGAGGTAATCTATCTGCAGTATATCCATTTAAGAAGTTGTCGAGTTCAACATTCTTCCATTGTTCTCTTACCTTGTTATATGCTTCTTCTTGTGATGTATATTCTATTGTATTTACTCCATCTATTTTTCTTATTTCTTCTCCTATTTTAGTGATTTGTTCCTCTGTTGCCTTTTTATCGATAACAACCATCATTCCTTGCTGTTCTTCTATATTGTTTACTATATGGTTTATGTTCTCACCTAGTATGAAGAAAGTTCCAAACATTAACATGGTTAAACACATTGTCGTAACAGAAATTATAGTTGACTTTTTGTTCTTAAATGTATTTCTAAAGCCTTCTCCCACTAAATAACTAATAATATTATATCTCACTATTATAACCACCTTTTTTATCGTCTCTTATTATAACACCTTTATCTATTTGAATTACTCTCTTTTTCATTTTATCAACTATGTCTTTTGCATGAGTAGCTACAACTACTGTTGTTCCCCTTAAATTTATTTCATTTAATAAATTCATTATATCCCAAGCTGTTTCTGGATCCAAATTTCCTGTTGGCTCGTCTGCAATTATCATTGCTGGGTTATTTACAAGTGCTCTTGCAAGAGCTACTCTTTGTTGTTCTCCTCCTGATAATTCATTTGGATACATTTTTGCTTTTTCACTAAGTCCTACTAATGATAAAACCATTGGAACTTGTCTTCTAATATGTCTAGGAGTTGCTCTTACTATATACATTGCATATGCTACATTGTCATAAACTGTCTTATCTGGTAACAATCTGAAATCTTGAAAAACTACTCCCATACTTCTTCTTAAATATGGAATTCTACTTTTCTTTAAAAATGTAGTATCTTTTCCGTTTATTATTATATTTCCTGATGTTGGTTCTTCTTCTTTTAAAATCATTTTAATCAAGGTTGATTTTCCTGAACCAGATGTTCCAACTAAAAAGGCAAATTCACCTTTTTCTATTTTAAAATTTGCATTATCAACAGCTTCTACTCCTGTTCCGTATACTTTACTTACATTTCTAAATTCAATCATTTTTTGCTCTCTTTCTTAAAGATTTTTACATATATACATTTATATCATAGCAATAAACAAAATTTATTGCAAGACTTTTTTCTTAATATTTTTTATTAATTTTTAGTTATTTTTACTTTTTCTTCCTTTTCTACTGTTTCTATGCCAATTTTCATTACTTTGTAAATTTTTTGTGTCCTAATATGTAGAATTCTGCCATGAACCGGTTAAAATATATAAGAACTTGCGTTGATATTACTTTACAAGTTCCTATATTTATTAATATTATACTTTATCTTCTTTGTTTCACTACCTCATATATTACAATTCCAGCTGAAACTGATGCATTTAATGAATTTATTTTTCCTTTCATAGGAATTCTTACTAATCCATCACAATTCTTTTTAACTAGATCACTCATTCCAAACCCTTCACTACCTATAACTATTGCTGTTGAATCTCTAAAGTCCTGATTATAATATAAATTTTTAGCCTCTCCATCAGTTCCATAAATCCATACTCCATTTTCTTTTAAATATTTTATAGTTTCATTTATATTACTGACTCTAGAAACTCTTATATGTTCTACTGCACCTGCTGAAGTCTTTGCTACAGTTGCATTTACTGCCACTGATCTTCTTTTAGGTATTATAATTCCATGTACTCCTGCTGTCTCTGCAGTTCTAATAATTGAACCTAAATTGTGAGGATCTTCAATTCCGTCTAAAATTATTATAAATGGCTTTTCATTTCTTTGTTTTGCATATTCTAATATATCATATACATCACAATATTCAAAAGGAGGTACAATGGCAATTACTCCTTGATGATTTTTTGTCTCTGACATTTCATCTAATTTTGCTTTCTGCACTTCTACCATTACTATTCTTTTTTCCTTTGCCTTTGCAATTATTTTATTAATAGAACCATTCTTCTCGCCTGATTGTATAAATATTTTGTTGATATCCTTTCCAGATTCCAATAACTCCATAACTGGATTACGTCCCTCAACTATATCATCATAACTTTTATTTTCATCATGTTGTAATTTCTTATTATGATTATAATTTGAATACTTTGATTTACTCTTATTAAAATCTTTTCTATCTTTCATCCTTTTCTTTACTCCTCATCATCTAATTTTAATACTGACAGAAATGCCTCTTGTGGAACTTCTACATTTCCTATCTGTCTCATTTTCTTCTTTCCACGTTTTTGCTTCTCTAATAGTTTTTTCTTTCTAGTTATATCTCCTCCATAACATTTTGCTAATACATCTTTTCTCATAGCAGATATCGTTTCTCTTGCTATAATTTTTCCTCCGACCACAGCTTGAAGTGGAATAATAAATAGTTGTCTTGGAATAACTGTTTTTAACTTTTCGACCATCTTTCTTCCTCTATTGTAAGCACTATCTTTATACACTATAAAAGATAATGCATCAACAGGTTCATTGTTTACATGTATATCCAATCTCACAAGTTCTGAACGTCTATATTCCTTAAATTCGTAATCAAAGGAAGCATATCCCTTTGTTTTTGATTTTAAATTATCAAAGAAATCATATATTATTTCATTTAATGGCATGTCATATATTAAAGTTACTCTATTCTCATCTAAATACTTCATATCAATATATACCCCACGCCTATCTTGGCATACTTGCATTAGATTTCCAACATATTCTTTTGGTGTATATATTTCTGCTTTTACTATTGGTTCCTCAATATAAGAAATTTGTTGTTGTGGTGGTAAATCTGTTGGGTTATACAAGTCTAATACTGTACCATCTGTTTTGTGCACTTTATAGATAACTGATGGTGCAGTAGTAATTAATCCTAAATCGAATTCTCTATCAAGTCTCTCTTGTATTATTTCCAAATGTAATAGTCCTAAAAATCCACATCTAAAGCCAAATCCTAATGCAGCAGATGTCTCTGGTTCATACTGAAGTGCCGCATCATTTAATTTTAATTTTTCTAATGCGACTTTTAAATTCTCATATTGGCTTCCATCCATTGGATATATACCGCAATAAACCATAGGATTAACTTTTTTATATCCTGGTAGAGCTTCTTTTGCTGGATTTGAATTAACTGTAATCGTATCACCAACATGTATATCTTCTAAATTTTTGATGCTTGCGGAAATATAACCTACTTCACCTGCTTTTATCTCATTTGATGCTACAAATGTGCCTGGTTCAAAATATCCAACTTCTGTTACTGTAAACACTTTATTAGCTTTCATAAGTCTAATTTCATCACCGACTTTTACAGTTCCGTCAAATACTCTTACGTATGCAATAGCTCCTTTATAATTGTCATAATATGAATCAAATATTAAACATTTTGCTGGTGCATTTTCATCACCACTTGGTGCTGGTATATCTTTAACTATTTTTTCTAATACTTCTTCAACATTTAATCCTGTCTTTGCTGAAATACATGGTGCTGTCTGGGCTTCTATTCCTATTATATCTTCTATCTCTTTTTTTACTTCATCAGGTCTTGCGTTTGGTAAATCAACCTTGTTAATCACAGGTATGATCTCTAAATTATTATCTAGTGCAAGATATACATTCGCTAAAGTTTGTGCTTCTACGCCTTGAGAAGCATCTACTACAAGTATTGCTCCATCGCAAGCTGCTAAACTTCTTGATACTTCATAATTAAAATCCACATGCCCAGGTGTATCTATTAAATTAAAAATATAATCTTCTCCATTTTTAGCCTTGTATACCATTCTAACTGCTTGTGACTTTATCGTAATACCACGTTCTTTTTCCAATTCCATATTATCTAAAACTTGTTCTTGCATTTCTCTTTTAGAAAGTACTCCTGTCATTTCTATTATTCTATCTGACAATGTAGACTTTCCATGGTCTATATGTGCAATAATACTAAAATTTCTAATATGATTTCTATCCATTTTTTTCCTCTCTTTTCATTATTTGTATATTTTATCATATCCTTTTCGAAACGACAATAGTTTATTTATAAGATACTTTTAAAATTTTATTTAATTGTAATTGACTATGTAGTTAGTTTCAATAAGTTGAAAAAACTCTCCTTTTTTGAGAAGTCTAATAAGGACAAAAAGTTCTTATTTAGATTTCTTTCTTATTTTTATTAGATTTGACAAGCTTAAAAAATATAAATTGTTAGGTTAATTTGAGCAAATAATAAAACGGCACATTTGCTTGGCAGAGCGATGTGTCGTTTTAGTAAAAATTTTATAATTGCTTTTTTATCTTTAATATTTTTTGTTTATCTGCTTCTATTGAGTTCTCTAAAAAACTAATTTGTTCATGATATAACCTTTTTAATTCTTTTAATTGCTTTTCAGGAATATCTTTTTCTTTTATTTTTCCATATCTAAACAATTTTTGTAACTCAATTAATTTAATACCACTTAATTTTGAACTATTCATATATTACCTTTTTACTCCTTTTCTATTCCTTTTTTAGCATCTTTTTGACTTTTTAAATATTCAAAGTCTTTTACTAACTGACTGCTTGCTTTTTTCTTTTCTACTAATCCTTGCAATTTATCTTCTAATTCGTCCAAACTTTCTTCGTTATCATCTTGAGATATCCCATTTGTTTTTAATTGTTCTTCTTGTTTGCTTAAATCTGCATCTTTAGCCTTATTGTCTTCCATTTTTTCTTCCCTTCTAGCCATTTCTCTTGGTATTAATCCTAGAGTCTCTGCTTTCCTTTTTTCTTCTTCTGTTATTATAATAGTTTTCTTTCCTTTATAACCTGATCTTAATTTACCGATAGACTCTCCTATTTTTAAATTTCCATCTAGCTCATTTTCCTCTATTATTTTTGCTACATCTATTCCATCTTGCCTTATATCTAATATTTTTGTATATATTCTTGTTCCATTTACTATTTTACTTAACTGCAAATGTTCTAAATCTATACCATTATTATATAATATTTCTGCTACTTCCAATATCCTTTCTACCATAGTTTGGCTATGTAATAATCCTAATTCTTCTATCTATCTTTCTTTTTTCTCCTTCTGTGATTGAATAATCTCCCTTGCCATTATATGCTAATCTTATATTTAAAATTGACTTTCCTATTTCTGAATCTCCGTCTAACCCATTGTCTTCTATTATTTTTTGTATGTTAATTCCTTTTTGTTTTATTTCTGCTATTTTAAGATATACTTTATGATTTCTATCAGCTCTTTCACTTAACTGTAATTTACTAAAATCTACTCCATTATTATGTAATATTTCTGCTACTTCTAGTGTTTTTGCTACTCTAGTTTTTTCTTTTTGTACTATTCCTAATTGTTCCGCCTTTCTTTTTTCTTCTTCTGTTATTGCGTAAGTCGATATTCCATTATAAGTTGATTTTAAATTGATAATGTGTTTCCCTATTTCTAATGTACCATCTAATCCATTTTCCTTTATTATTTTTGCTACATCTATTCCATCTTGCCTTATATCTAATATTTTTGTATATATCCTTGTTCCATTTACTAATTTACTTAACTGCAAATGTTCTAAATCTATACCATTATTATATAATATTTCTGCTACTTCTAGTGTTTTTGCTATTCTAGTTTTTTCTTTTTCTATTTGTACTATCCCTAATTGCTCAATCCTATTTCTTTCTTCTTCTGTTATTTTAAAATTTGTCTGTCCATTATAAACTGCTCTTAATTTACCGATAGACTCTCCTATTTTTAAATTCCCATCTAGCTCATTTTCCTCTATTATTTTTGCTACATCTATTCCATCTTGCCTTATATCTAATATTTTTGTATATGTTCTTATTCCATTTACTAATTTGGTTATCTGCAAATGTTCTAAATCTATACCATTATTATACAATATTTCTGCTACTTCCAATATCCTTTCTACCATAGTTTGGCTATGCACTAACCCTAGCCTTTCAGCTTTTCTTTTCTCTTCTTCTGTTATTGGCATTTCTGACGTTCCATTATATGCTGCTCTTAAATGTGCAAGCATTGTTCCTATTGGTAAGTTTCTATCTAGAGCATTTTCTTCTATTATTTTTTCTATATCTATTCCGTCTTGCTTTATTTCTGAAAGTCGTATAAATGTAGTTTTTCCATTAACTCTTCTAGTTCTTTTTAATTTAGTAAAATCTATGCCATTACTATATAATATTTCTGCTATCTCTAAAGTTCTTGTTACTGCTCTCTTTTCGGTTCTTACTAACTTTTCATTTATTATTGCTAATATTTCTTTTACTTCTCTTTGTAGTTCTTTTATCTTTATATTTCCTATATTTTCATCTTTTATTCCTCTTTCTTTCCTTATTGTCTGTACTCTTTCTATAAATTCATATATGTATCTACTAGCTTCTATATTGTTCACTAAATCAAATACAAGCGGTATTCCTTTATTTCCTGCTGATAATGCTCTTCCTAATTGTTGTATATATACTAGTGGAGATTCTGTTTTCCTTAGCATGATTACTCCATCTATTCCATCTACATGTATCCCTTCATTTAGTTTGTCAACACTAAATAGAAGATGAATAGTACCATCATCTTCGCTTCTAAATCTTGTTATTGTATTTTCGTTTAATTGATCGCTCTTCCTATATGATATTTCATACAGTTTTGTTTTTCCTACTTTACTAAACCATTTTTCTGCTTCTTGCATCTTTTTGTGCATATCTTTTATGTTACTGCAAAATACTATATATTTTCCATCTTTTTTCTTAGCATATTTTTCAAATATCTCTTCTAGTCCTTCTGCTTTCTCTAGCTGTTTTTTTACTTCACTTATTTTTTTCTCTAATTCCTGTTTAGTCTTCTTATCCTCTATTCCTGATATTCTTGCTTCTGCCTGTAATACTACTTCATTTAAGGAATATATTCCGTTGATATATATTGGAGCTTGTAATATTTCCTCTGCTACAGCTTCTTCTAATGTCATTTCTGATGCTATCTGTCCTTCAAATAGTTCATCTGCCATATCTTTTTTATCAACTGCTCTTAATGGTGTCGCAGACAATCCTATTATTTTTGCATTAGGACTATTTTCTAATAATCTATTTACTCCTTTTCCCCATTCTGGTGCACCACATCTATGAAACTCATCTAGAATAATATTTTGATATCCACTATCTAACTTAGAGAGTTCCATTAGAGAAGTATATGTTACATATTTTACTTCTTTATATCTTCTATACTCTTCTTCACTTAATTGTCCAAATTCTCTTGCTTGTTCTATAGTGTCTTGCACCTGTTTTAATATATGGTTTGTTGGTGCTACATATATAGTTTTTCCTGTCGATTTTTCTATCCACTTTAGTGCTATATATGTTTTTCCTGTCCCTGTTGGGTGTACTACTGCTGCTTTATTTTCATCTGCAAGCATTTCTTTTACTTTTTCATATGCCATTGCATTATGTTTGAATAATTCTACTCCCATTTTTTTCCTCTACATATTATTTTTTACTAATAATATCATATTTTTATGTAAATTTCAATTAACTTGGATAAATTCACAAATTTTCATTGACAAGTGGCTATATTGATAATATATTAACCCACAATTTTTTATGGTAACTGAAAAGTTTATAGATACGAAACACTGGTTAATTTTGAAAAAAGAAAAAACAGCATAGCTAAAATATGCTGTAAAGCTCAAAGGAGCACTTTACCAATAATTGTCCTTATTGGAAGTGCTCTTTAGGAAATTTTTTCTTTTTACTTTAATTCTTGTAGTTCCTTAATTTTATCTCTAATTATTGCAGCCTCTTCAAATTCCATATTTTGTGCATGTTTTAACATCTCGTCTGTTAATTTATTTATTACATCTTCTATGCTTTCATCTTCTTTAATATCATATTGTGATTGAATATCTTCAACTATTGTCGCTTTTATAGTATCTCTTACACTCTTTCTAATTGTTTGTGGGGTTATATTATTTTTCTCATTATATTCTTCTTGTATCTTTCTACGTCTATTTGTCTCTTTAATTGCTTTTTCCATTGATTCTGTCAACTCATCCGCATACATAATAACTTTTCCATCAACATTTCTAGCCGCTCTACCTATGGTTTGAACTAATGAGCGTTCTGAACGTAAAAATCCCTCTTTATCAGCATCTAATATTGCAACTAATGATACTTCCGGAATGTCCAATCCTTCTCTTAAAAGGTTTATTCCTACTAAAACATCAAATTTTCCAATTCTTAAATCTCTTATTATCTCCATTCTTTCTAATGCTTTTATATCTGAATGCATATATCTAACTTTTATATTAACCCCAGCTAAATAGCTAGTTAAGTCTTCTGCCATTTTCTTTGTTAATGTAGTCACAAGCACTCTTTCATCTTTTTCTGTTCTCATTCTTATTTGTCCAATTAAATCATCAATTTGATTATCAACTGGTCTTACTTCTATTTTAGGATCTAATAATCCTGTTGGCCTAATAATTTGTTCGACTACATTTTCTTTAGAATGTTCATTTTCATATTCTGCAGGAGTAGCTGATACAAATATAACTTGATTAATTCTATCCTCAAATTCATTAAATTTTAATGGTCTGTTATCTAAAGCAGATGGTAATCTAAAGCCATATTTAATAAGGCTTTCTTTACGAGATCTATCACCATTAAACATTCCTCTTACCTGTGGAATAGTAGCATGTGATTCATCTACTAATAGCAAAAAGTCTTTAGGTAAATAATCAAATAAAGTAAAAGGCGCAGAGCCTGGAGCTCGTCCACTTATATGCCTTGAATAATTTTCAATTCCCTGACAGAAGCCTGTTTCTTTCATCATTTCTATATCAAAATTTGTTCTTTCTTCAATTCTTTGTGCCTCAATTAATTTATCATGTTCTTTAAAATATTTTATTCTTTCTTTCAATTCATCTTCTATTGTTACTATAGCTCTATCTAGCTTTTCCTTTTCTGTTACATAATGTGAATTAGGAAATATCATAACATGGTTTCTAGTCGCAATAACCTTACCAGTCAAAGGATTTATTTCGTTTATTTTGTCAATTTCATCTCCCCAAAATTCCACTCTTATTGCACTTTCGCTCTGGTCAGATGGATAAATCTCTAACACATCACCTTTAGCTCTAAAAGTACCTCTCTTAAATTCCATCTCGTTTCTAGTATATTGCATATTAATTAATTTTTTCATAATTTCATCTCTAGGTCTTTCCATGCCTGGTCTTAATGAAACAATCATATTCTCATAATCAATAGGGTCACCTAAACCATATATGCAAGAAACTGAAGATACAATAATTACATCTCTTCTTTCAAATAATGCAGCAGTAGCTGAATGTCTTAATTTATCAAGTTCATCATTAATACTTGCATCTTTTTCAATATAGGTATCACTAGAAGCAATATATGCTTCTGGTTGATAATAATCGTAATAAGACACAAAATACTCAACAGCGTTCTCTGGGAAGAACTCCTTGAACTCACTATATAATTGTCCGAGCAAGTGTCTTATTGTGTGCTAAAACAAGAGTTGGCTTTTGTACTTTTTCAATTATATTTGCCATTGTGAAAGTTTTTCCGTGAGCCTGTAACACCTAGAAGTGTCTGGAATTTCTTACCTTCTTTCACTCCATTACTTAAATATTCTATTGCTTGTGGCTGGTCACCAGTTGGCTTATAGTCTGAATGAATTTTAAACATTTTCATTTCTCCTTTGCATTTAGTATTTTACCATTTTTTATGCAAAAATACAAGGCACTTAAGCCTTGTATTTAATCTTAAAAGCAAGTTTTTACTCACTTATCAGTATGATTATATCAAACTAATCTGTTCACTTTTATTTGTTTTCCAACTCTTTTGTTTTGCCTCCGTTATTTTGTCGCCTTCTTCATTTCCACCAATTAAAAATGGAGATGTAGGAATATGTTTTTTCATATTTTCTCTAACTAGACCAGCATTTGCATTTGCATAGCAATATTTACATAGATGCCCACAAGTATTATATGCACCTATATCATTTCCCATTAAACAATTACAATCTTCTCGAAGGCTTTTTCTTTTTGGTGGATTTAATTTTGTTCCTATTCCTTTTTCTACTATTTCTTGACTCATACAACCTTTGCAATCAATGCCATATTCAGCAAGATATGTTTTTTCACAACAACTATGAATTGTCATTTCATTTTCTTTTCCTATTCGTGCAAATGCTTTTCCTATTTGTATTGCCTCATCTCTTGTAGGTGGTCTAATATCAGGTGCATTTCTTTTTACCTTTTCATATAAATCTAAAAAACTAATTGTTACATCTTTGGTATATCCTTTTAATTGTTTAGCCATTTTTTCAAATTCTTCTATATGCTTTTCTGAGCTATATCCCATTCCAATAAATATTGGATCATATCTCCACCCAATAGAATTAACTCCGATATGTTCTGACAACTTTTTAAAACTCTCAATTACTTTTTCCTTATTTGGAACTACTGGCTCTATATCTTTTCCATAAGGTGTTATTGTAACAAACCAATATTGTTTATATACATCTAATTCATCTAAATATTTTAGCATTGGCTCTGGATTTTTAGTACAAAATGCAAGACAATCTACTACATTTGGAGATAGACTATACTTTGTAACTTGTGATTTATAATATGGATTTCTTACATAAACAAAACCCTCTCTTATTCTATTCATCAACCATTTTGAATAAAATGCTGGTATATCTGTTCTACAACCTGTATTTATTATCATTTCTAATTTTCCTTTTCTTCAATAAATTTTTTAATATCCTCTTGTATTTCTATAAATCTATCTTGTAAATCATAAAAACTTCTTGTATCTTTATTAAATCTAACTAAAGTCCAATTTTTATTTTCAAGTATCAT
>CANRNC010000009.1 GCA_947631915.1 uncultured Clostridia bacterium | reverse complement strand
TAAAATTTATTACACTTAAAATTGCTCCTGTATATGCATAAATAATAAAATCATAAATTGCTTCAAATAAACAGTTTGTCGATTGAACTATTAAAGACTTTTTTCTTTCTTTTATACAAATACCTACTATTAATGCTATAACTGCTAATATGCTAAAAATCATTTCTATTCTCCTCATTTATTAAATCTTTATATTCATTGACAGCAACTTTCTAACCTTTGTTTTAATAATAATTCACTAATATTATTAGCTTCTTCTTTATTGTCAAAAGTCGTTGTAATCATTATAAAATCACTCATAAAATTAGCCTCCTATAAATTATCTTTTATTTCTGGAAATAAATCATAAAGATTATATCCTAATAAATTATCAAAATATTCTTTTAACTTATATGTTTCTTTAATATGATATTGCGTATTTAAATAATTTTTTTATTTTTCAAAGAAGTAATAAATTCATAAATTTCTTTCCAATTATGAACTCTTTTTAAATCGTTCTCTTGTCTATTATAAGGTGTATCCATAAGTAATGCAGTAATTCCACTATTATCAACTTCTATTAAAATTCTAATAGAATCATCTATCATTATATCAATATCATTTTCTAGGCATATTTTTGCTTTTTCTAAAGAATTATAAGCATTGGTAAGTATAACTTTATCATATACTATGTTATATTTATTTAACCAATCAAACGTCATTTTATAAGGATCAGAATATTCTCCATTATCTCTACCACTTATAATATATATTTCATTTCCTTCTTCTTTTAATTTTCTTATATATTCTGGTGCATTTTCTAAAACATTAAGACTTTTAGCAATTCTTTCAATATTATTGTAATAAAATTCATCTAATTCTTCTTCGCTCCAATCAAACATTCCTCTAGTTATATATACATCATTATTTATAATTCCTGTATTTCTTAATTTTTTATCGTGATTTAAAAATTCTTCTAATAATATTTCATTAAAATTTGATAATACATTATCAATATCAACACCAATTTTCATATAAATTCCTCTTAATTTTCTAAATACTTATATAAATTTTTTTTATATTCTTCTAAAACTATATTTCTATAATTTTCATTTAGTTCTTCTAAACTCATATGTGGACTATTATCTTCAATTTCTAAAAGTAATAAATCATCATTTTCCAATTTTAAAAAATCTATTCTTTGAAATCCAACTTCTAATCCTGTTTCTTTTGCAATACTAAAAACTATGTCTTTTTGTTTATTATTTAATTTTATAGATATAGGATCAGGATAATTAGGGTATCTAGAAGGTATATATTCAAATACATACATTAATTTATTCCCTACAAAATAATTTTGTATTTCAGATTTGAATTTTAATTTTGGTTGAATTAAATATCCCTCTTTAAATATTTCTTTAATCTTTTCTCTTTCAACAACCATCTGTCCTAATCCACTACCATACGAAGCTTCCATTTTTAATATGTATTCATCACAATCTGTTTTAGTTAAAGCATCATCTACATTATCAAAAGTTGGAATAACTGGGTATCCTTTTTTTATAAAATCAATTAAATACTTCTTTCCGTTGCCATCATATCCAACTAAATTTACTGTTTTTATATGCTTCTTTTGTAGCCTTTCTTTTAATAGATTATCTAGTTTAGAATATTTTATAGTTTTTTCAAGTTTATCAACCCAAGTATTTCTACGAATAATGACATCATACTTTTCATCTAATTTTTCATCATAATCAATCCAGGATATATCAACAATATTTCCATCTTTTTTTAATGACTCTGCTAAATATTTATCTTCAATATGTTCTTCATTTTCTGTGTTTGAAAGTATTAAAATTTTATACTTTGCCATTTCTTACTACTTCTCCCTTTTTATTTATTCTAAAGTTTCTATAAAATATTATATTTATAACTATATATTGTTCTATCATTGAAAGTGTTTGTCCTATTGCAGTACAGAATGGTGTTTTAAAAATTGCTTGATTAAAACTTATTCTTAATATTCGCTTCATCTATTATTACCCTTCTTGTTCTTTATTTTTTTACATTGTTTCATAATTTTTTGTTCCTTTCACGATTAAATTTTATCATTTATAATCGTGAAAGGAAATATTTTTTTAAAATTTTTTTATTTTTTAAAGAATATAAAATATTGCCTCTAAAACATTTACAACATTGCTATTTCCAGCTTGCCTGATTAGTAAACAAAAATGCCAACAATGAATGTTGACATTTTTCTAACTATAAAATTTTTTGTGGACATTTGGTCTTTTTTTGCTATTTTTTAAAAATCTACAAAAACTCTATTTATGCGTTTTTACCACAACAATTTTTGTACTTTTTACCACTTCCACATGGACAAGGATCATTTCTTCCTACTTTTGGTCCATCATTTACTATTGGTGTTCTTTTTACATCTGATTGTGTAGGAACTTGTTTATTTTCTGATACTACATTTATACTATTTAAACTTGCTTGTGCTTCTGAAGTTATTTTCGCTGTTTGTTCTCTTTTTAATTCTCCTGCTTTTTGAACATTTAAAAGAATTTTTACCACATCTGCCTGTATTCCTGCTATCATTTCATCAAACATGTCGAATCCTTCAATTCTATATTGTGCAACAGGGTCTTTTTGTCCATATGCACGAAGTCCTATACCTTCTTTTAAGTCGTCCATTGCGTCAATATGATCCATCCATCTTTGATCTACTACTTTTAACATTACTATTCTTTCAAGTTCTCTTAATTCTTCTTCACCTATTTCTTGTTCTTTTTGTTCATATTTTGCTTTTGCTGATTCTACTATTTCATTTATAATATCTGTTTGATTTAATTTTTCTGCTTTTAAAGTTTCTAAATCTGTTATTCCAAAAGTGTTTTTTATTTCTTGTGCTAGAGATTCTTTACTTATATTTTCATTTTCTGATGTTTCAAAGAAGCCTGCAGTAACCTGTGTTGCAACTGGTTCAATCATTTTTATTATACTTTCTTTTAGATTTTTGCCATCCAATACATCTCTTCTTTGTCCATATATAATTTCTCTTTGTGTATTCATAACATCATCATATTGTAGTACATTTTTACGAATACTAAAGTTTCTACCTTCAACTCTTTTTTGTGCATTCTCTACTGCATTTGATAACATCTTTGCTTGAATAGGCATGTTCTCATCTGCACCTATTTTATCATAAATATTTGTGATTACATCTCCACCAAATATCTTCATTAAATTATCATCAAGTCCTATGAAAAATTTTGATTCTCCGACATCTCCTTGACGACCACTACGTCCTCTTAACTGATTATCAATTCTTCTTGATTCATGTCTCTCTGTTCCAATGATTTTTAATCCACCAGCTTCAATAACTTTTTGCTTTTCTTCTTTTATTTCTTCATCAAATTTCTTTTGTAAATCTCTAAAAACATTTCTTGCTTCTAGAATTTCTTGATCATCTGTTTCATTATAAGCATTTGCTTGTTCAATTAATTCATCAGAATATCCTTTTCTCTTCATTTCTTGTTTTGCTAAAAATTCAGAGTTTCCACCTAGTAAAATATCTGTACCACGTCCTGCCATGTTCGTAGAAATTGTAACAGCACCATATTTACCTGCTTGTGCTATAATTGCTGCTTCTTTTTCGTGGAATTTCGCATTTAATACTTGGTGTGGTATTCCTTCTCTTTTTAAAATACTACTTAATTTTTCAGAATTTTCTATTGAAATAGTACCTACTAATACTGGTTGACCCTTCTCATGACTCTTTTTAATTTCTTCTACTATTGCATTAAATTTTGCTTTTTCATTTTTATAAATAACATCATTTTGGTCAACTCTTATCATAGGCTTATTAGTAGGAATAGCTATAACATCTAACTTATATATTTCTTGGAATTCTGGTTCCTCTGTCATAGCTGTACCAGTCATTCCTGAAAGTTTTGAGTACATTCTAAAATAGTTTTGGAAAGTGATTGTCGCTAGAGTTTTAGATTCATCTGCTATTTTTACTCCTTCTTTTGCTTCTATTGCTTGATGTAATCCGTTATTATAACGTCTACCATACATAATACGTCCTGTAAATTCATCTACTATTAAAACTTCTCCATCTTTTACGATATAATCAATATCTTTCTTCATTATTCCATTTGCACGTAGTGCTTGATTTATGTGATGAACTAATTCTGAATTATTAATATCATCTAAATTATCTACGTTAAATGCTTTTTCTGCCTTATCAATACCTTTTGCCGTAAGTGAAGCTGATTTAGCTTTTAAGTCTACTATATAATCGTATTTTTCATTATCTTCTGCTTGGTCAAAATCTTTAACATCTTCTTCTACAATTACTTTTGGTGTAAGTCTTTTTACAAAGTCATTTGCCTTTTTATACATTTCTGATGATGCAGATGCCTTACCAGAAATTATTAATGGTGTACGAGCTTCATCAATTAAAATACTATCTATCTCGTCTACAATAGCGAAATTCAAATCTCTTTGAACTGCCTGATTTTTATATATAACCATGTTATCTCTTAAATAATCAAATCCAAATTCATTATTTGTTCCATATGTAATATCTGCTGAATATGCTTTTTGTTTCTCATTTGGATTCATACCACTTATAACTAATCCTACTGTTAATCCTAAAAACTTATAAACTTTTCCCATCCATTCACTATCACGAGTAGCAAGATAATCATTTACTGTAACTACATGTACTCCTTTTCCTGATAATGCATTTAGATATGCTGGTAATGTTGCAACTAATGTCTTTCCTTCACCTGTTTTCATTTCAGCAATTCTTCCTTGGTGTAAAATAATTCCACCTATTAATTGCACATCAAAATGTCTCATACCCAATACTCTTTTAGAGGCTTCTCTCATTACAGCAAATGCTTCGGGTAATATATCATCTAATGTTTCTCCTTTTTGTAATCTATCTTTGAATTCTTGAGTTTTTCCTGTTAATTCTGTATCAGATAATTTAGAAATTTCATCTTCTAATGCATTTATTTTATTAACAATAGGCATTACTCTTTTTACTTCTCTTTCTGAATATGTTTTAAAAATTTTCATTTTAATTTTCATTCCTTTCCGGCATAAATATTCATTTAATGTTCGTTTTACAACAATATTGATATGATATCACTTTTTGTTATATTTTACAAGTATAAAAATATTATTTTATTATTAATAAGGGCACATTGCAATGTGCCCCTACATTTTAGTTATTATATATAATTTTAAAATCCTATTCTCTTTTCCTTGTGTATCTTTATTTCTGGTATATCATCTATTGTTATTGTTTTCAACTCATTAATGTCTTGAATCTCTCTACATCTTTTTGCATGTTGCATTAAAGTCTTCTTGAATACATTTATAACAAACCTTGCATTACCGAAGTTTTTTGTTTTCAAGTTATCTTTTATTATGTTTGATATTGCATCTTCAGCATTTTTTTCTATTTTGAATTCTGCTTTTTCCACTTCTGTTTTAAAGATTGTTAATAGTTCTTCTTGTGAATAGTCTTCAAATTCTATTGTCTCTCCAACTCTTGATACTAATCCAGAATTTAGCTCTAAAAATTCTTTCATTTCTTCCTTATATCCTGCAAATATAATTGTTATTCTTCCTTCATAATCTGTCATATATTTAGTGATTGTCGATATTGCATCTTGAGAATAATTTCCTTTGTCTCCTGCTTGATTCATTAATGTATACGCCTCATCTATAAATAATAATCCATCTAAAGCATTCTCTAATACTTTTGCAGTTTTGTTAGCTGTTTGACCAACATATTCTCCAATTAAGTCTTTTCCTGTAACTTCTATTAATTTGTTATTCTTTATATATCCTAGATTATATAAAATTTCTGCAAAAATTCTTGCTACTGTTGTCTTACCTGTTCCTGGATTTCCTATAAAGATCATATTTAAGTTTAATGGTATTCTCTTTTCTAATTTATTATTTAGCATAACTAAATCTATTAAACCATCTAATTCTTTTTTTACATTTTCTAGTCCGACTAATTGCTCAAGTTCTCCCTGTATTTCTTTTGTACTTTTCTTTAAGTTGAAGCTTTCGTTTCTTAACCCTATTACATCTTTTTTACTTATAATCATCAAATTATTTTCATCAAAATTTTGAGCATGTACCATGACTAATTTTTCAAATAAATTAATCATAAATCTTGCATTTCCAAAATTTCTAGTATTTTTACTTGCTTCTATTATTTCGATTATTCCTTTTTTAGCTTCTTCATCAACAGTGAAACCTTTATTTAAAGCATAATTATCTAATATTTGTATTAATTCCTCTGTAGTGTAATTGCTAAATTCAAATGTATATCCTATTCTTGATGCAATACCTGGATTGGAATCTAAAAAATTCTTCATTTCTAATGTATACCCTGCAAAAATCACTACTAGCCTATCCTTATATTTTTCCATTGCTTGTACTAGAGTTGCTATAGATTCTTCTCCAAAACTTGCATTTCTATTTCCTGATACTATTGAATAGGCTTCATCTATAAATAATACTCCATCTAATGCATTTTCGATTATTCTTGAAGTTTTTATAGCTGTTTGTCCAACATATTCTGCCACTAAATCCTTTGCAGTAACATCGATAAATTTGTTTTTCTTTATATAGCCTAATTCATATAAGATATCAGCCATTATACTTGCAACTGTTGTTTTTCCTGTTCCTGGATTTCCTAAAAATAGCATATTCATATTCATATTTTTATTTTCTAGTTTATATGATATCTTTTTATTAAATATTAATAAATTTTTAAATTTTTGAATTTCTCTTTTTATTTCATCTAGTCCAATTAAATCATCAATATTCTTCCTTGATCTTCCTAAATTACTTTTTCTGTCGTATTTAATTCTTTCATTCTTTAGTTCATTAGATATATTTTGAATATTAAAGTTGTTGTATACAATTTCTCCATATAAATTATTGATATAATCATTATTTTTTATTACACTTTGTTTATAATCATTCTCAATAAATGTTCTAATATTTGTTTCTATTTCTTCTGAAACTTCATAATTGTTTTTCAATCTTTCTATAACCTTATTTTGAATTTTTTCTAAACTATATTCGTCTATTTTTATATTATGTTTAATTTTGCCTTGGAGTATTGGATAACCTTTTATAAAATTCGTTATATCATTTTTTGATACTAATATAGTAATAGTTCTATCGTATACTTTCATACTACTTTCTATTGAGTAAAACAAGTTTTCTATCTTACTCTGTGATAATGAAATTTTCTCAATTTCTTTAATTACAATCATTCCACTATCTTTGTACATTTTATCTATATTATTGATTATCTCTGCTTCTTTCTCACACTTGTTATACAAAAATTCAGTATCTATAATAGACATTTTCTCTTTTATATATCCACAACTTGTTGCAAATCTATATATGATTGATATTATCTTATCTAATAAATTATCATCTTCTATTTGTAAGTTAATATTCAATTGAATATATGGTAAATGGTACTGATATTTAATATGATAGTTTTTAATATAAGTTATCATTTCTATTAATTCATCTTTAACGCTTTGTTCACAGTCTAATTTATTTATTTGATAAACATACCAATTATAATATGTTGTAAATTTACTCTCTGCAATATTTCCAACTTTATATATTGCTCTATCTAATACCTTTTTAGGATTTAATTTTTCTATAGTGCATAAATATAAAACATATGCTGCTATTTTATATGGTGAACATTCATATATTGAAGTTTGTTTATCTTTTTCTAAATTGTTTATATCTAATTCTTCTTCTATAGTATTACCCATACTAGTATAATAATTATATAGATTATTAATTAATGAATCACTATTTACTTTTAAGTCAATACGACTATACTTAACTATATTATCTATAAAATCTGTTAGTCTTACAGCCTTTGTTTCTACTAATAATTGTGCTACTCTTAACTCTGAAAATTGATTGCACATTTTTATTACCTTATTTGCTACATTTTTTTCTAGCACTTCATTGCTAACAGTTTTATTAACTGGCTCATCTACTAGTTTCTCCATAAGTTTATCAATATCTAATTTATTGTGAATTGCATAATTTTTCAAATCTGCATAAGCCTTTATTGGACAAAAATCTGGTTTTATGTCACACCAATTACATTTTCTTCTTATGCTCTCTATATATTGATTATATTCTATTGTCCAGTTACTAGTTTCTCTTAACATATTATAATTTGCAAAATTAACAGCTAATAAATCTATATAATCTTGTTCTTCGTTTTCTCTATTATATGTACATAAATTTAAATATGAGTATTTTAAAATTTTGTTGTTGCTATCTTCTGTGCATGTATATAAACATTTCGCTTTATGTATGAAATTCATTATTCTTACAGTTACTGGATCTAAATATTTACTAAGTTCATATCCTTCTATCATCATTTTTCCTTCACTTTCTACATTATTTTACATTTTTTATTATATTATCACGTGATATAAAAGTCAATTGAAAATTTTAGAAAAAAATAAGAAAAAATTGAGCATATTAATAATAAGGACACATACCTGTGCCCTTATTATTAATATACAATATAACACAATTAATAAAACAATAATTTATTTTAATTTTTTTAATTTATTTAATACTAATATGAACATTGCATGTGACCATCCTAGTCCTATTACCCATGCAGGTTCCATTCTCTGATTATCTATTTGTTCTGCTAAAAATCCATGTTGACTTTGTGTTCTAACCACAAAATCAAAACATTCTTTAGCATCTTTTATTTTTCCAATTTCTAAATAGTATAATGCCATCCATAGAGTTGCTATAACCCAAGGTCTATCTCCTGTGTAATGATCTGATTCAAATCGCAAATATCCTCCTGTATATGTTCTTAATGTCATATTTATTCTCTCTACTGTATTTTGTATTTTCTTATCTTTTGCAGTAAATACATTAAATGGTATAACACTTCCTATTATACTTATATCCATATTTTTATCTTCTAGATTTCGTACAAAACTCTTATTTTCTTCATCATACAACCTATTTACTATAAATTCCTTTATCATTCTTGATTTATCTTTTAGAATTTGTTGTTGATCTTTTATTTCATTTTGTTTTAATCTATTGTTTGTGAATTCTGGGAGCATTAACTCATTTATTTTTATCATTGCTTCAAAACTAGCATAAATACTTGTCAACGAATATAGACTCACTCCTTCATGCATTTCCCATAAGTCATAACTTATCTTTTCTGGTTTTTCGTCTTTCAAAATAGCATCAATATACTTCTCTAAATATTTTGTTGCTTTTTCTAACATCTTAAAATTATCTTTTATGAATTTAAAGTCTTTTACATTTAAATAATGGCTGTATACTCCATATACTACACTTGATGTCTCATCGATCTGATAACCCCAAGCTGAAGCTAATCTTCCATCTGTATAAAATCTTTGCTCCCACATTCCATTTTTACTTTGAGTATTTTTGCAGAAATTTTTATAAAACTTTTCAGTTTCTTTATTCATATTTAATAAATCTAAAGCACTTGTAATAAATACCGCATCTCTTGGCCATGAATATGCATATCTTCCACATTTTGTTCTTTCTTCATCTACCTCCATTGAAGCTGCTATTCCTCCGGTTTCTGAATTTCCAAGTAAAGGATATAGCAATATCGTTCTATCATAAATTCTTTTTACTCTTTGTTCATAAACACTATCATCGAAATCAATATTAGAGTGGTCTTTTAGGTATTTTCTCCAATACTTTTTTGTTTTTAAGATTTCTTGATTATAATCCTTTTTTATTATAGTATCTATTTGCTTATCTAAATCTGATAGTTTATACTTTTCATTATTATCATTAATATATATATATAATGGCACTTCAATTTGTTGATTTGGTTGCATAGTTCCTAAATTATATATAATTCCTGAATTATTAGTCATACCTATATAGTCTTTATCTTCTAATATTCCACTTTCGATTACTTGATCTATTCCGTGTAATTTATGTGACATTATATCCATATTAGAAAATACTGCAAAATTATAGTCATGAGTATATTGTATTAATCCATTATCTATTACTCTTGATGCAACATCATTATTTTCATTTGTTAACAACTGAGATTTCATTATTAATTTCACATCTAATGGTATAGTATTCCTATTTATTAATGTATATTTTCTTATTAATAAATTGTCTTCTTGTATTGGTGCACAATCAGTTTGAATTATATCAAGTTTAAAGTATGTATTTTCAATTTCTGTATTCACCACATTCGTTCCTTCTGAATAATATTGGTCATATATATTATTAACATCATTTTCTAGATGTATCAAATTAGAATCGTTTATCTTTACACCTACAATAAATTTTTCTATAAATTGTTTAAAATCTATATTAGGGTAGAATAGTCTTATTAACTCACCTTTTTTAGTTATTCCTGCTCTAATTTTATTATTTCCAATAATTGCATCATTAAAATATTTATCCATTGTATTTATAGTTCCTTTCTTAATACATATTAATCTATAATTTCTACTATTAATCTTTCAATTTCTTTTAATCTCAATCTAATTTCCTTTTCTCTATTATCTATTCCATCTTGCTTTAATATATCTTCTCTTAATATAGTTTCCATATCGTCTATTTCAGATTTTATTGTTCTTACTTTGGCTAAAATATCATCTCCCATAGAGTCCACTCTTTGAGGTAATTGAATTGTTTCCAATAGATTAATTGTTTCATTCTTAAGTTCATATTTTTCTCCCAGTTTTGGTATTGTTACTGGTATATCTGTAGTTTCCTCTAATTTATCTTTTAAAACATTTTTAGCTTCTTCCTCTCCATGAACTAAAATTATTTGCTTTGGTTTTGTAAAAAATGAATATACAAAATTTAAGAGCCATTCTTGGTCAGCGTGTCCAGAATATCCTTCTATATATTCTATTCTAGCATTGACCGCTATTTCTTCTCCAAATATTTTTACTTTTTTAGCTCCATTTACTATTGCTCTACCTAATGTCCCTGGTGCTTGATATCCTACAAATAATATTGTAGATTTTGGATTCCATAAATTATGTTTCAAATGATGTTTGATTCTTCCCACATCACACATACCGCTTGCAGAAATAATAATACAAGGCTCTGTACTTTCATTTAATGCTTTTGATTCTTCTGCTGTTTTTGTGAACTTCAATCCGTCAAATTCAAGAGGATTATCTCCACTTTCTATAGCTTCTTTTACATCATCGTCAAATAAATCTTCATTTTGCTTAAATATCTCTGTTGCAGATATTGCTAATGGACTATCTACATATACTGGTGTATTCATTAAAACATTATATTTATTTATAAATTCCGGATCGTTTGTACCATCTTTTATTTTATTTAATTCATATAAAATCTCTTGTGTCCTTCCAACTGCAAAAGATGGAATTATTACACTTCCTCCTTGTAAAATAGTACTTGAAACTATATTTAAAAATAGTTGTGCTTTATCATCATTTCTCATATGTATTCTATCACCATATGTTGATTCCATAATCAAATAATCAGCACTTTCAATCATAGTTGGTGAACCTAATAGAGGTATATCATTATTTCCAATATCTCCTGTGAATACGGCTTTTTCTGTCTTACCTTCTTCTGTTATCCATACTTCAATAATACTTGAGCCTAACATATGCCCTGCATCATTAAATCTTACTGTAATATTTTCACAAACATCTACTATTTCATTGTATTTTACTGGTTTAAAAATTTCTAATGATTTTATTGCATCTTCTGCTGTATATAATGGATTTAGAATTTCCTTTCCTTCTCTTATCCTTTTTCTATTTTTCCATTCAACTTCCATTTCTTGTATATGACCACTATCTGGTAACATTATTTTACATAAATCGCAAGTTGCTTTAGTGGCATATATCGGTTTTCTAAAACCTTCATTATATAGTTTAGGTATTCTTCCTGAATGATCAATATGCGCATGTGTTAAAAGCATAAAGTCAATATCCTCTATATTATAGGCAAATCCATCATAATTTTTTTCTTCCTCCTTTGCTTGGCCTTGATACATTCCACAATCAACTAAAAATCTCTTTCCTGCTCCTTCTACTAAAAAGTTAGAGCCTGTTACGCCTGTAGCTGCTCCTAAAAAAGTAATCTTCATTTTCATTTTTCCTTTCTTATATAAAATTTTATATAAACAATTTTAACTTTTTATTATGCTTTAAAATTTTAGCTTCTTCACTATCCATGTCAAATTTTTCTTCAATAGTCTCTACATCATAGAAAATCATTTCATAATCATTCACAAATTCAACATTTATATTTTCTAGGTTAATCATTCTCATGTTAAAAATTTTCTTTATTATTTTCTTATCGAATTCTTCATTATTAGAAAATCTATTTACGATTTTTAACTTTATTAACTTATCCACTAGCATTTCTTCCATTTTATCTATGCTATCTTTTAATTCTTCTACATCCTTAATATATTTTTCATTTAAGCATGGTATAAAATTATAATATCTTATTATATATACTAAATCAATTATTTCTTTTCTGTTTTCTTCTGCATCAATCTTTGATTTCATTCCGCTTATGAAATATTTTTGTAATTCTAAAATATAGTCCTCTTTCTTTTCACTTTCATTTATGGCTTTTAGTAGTTTATTATCTTTTACTATCTTTGACTTTAATTCCATGTACTGTTTTACTAATAACATATTATTAGCTTCTTTTATTTGGTTTTCCAATTTTTTCTTCTGTCTTTTCAATCTAGTTTCTAGATCATCCGGTGTTAAAATTCTTGTATCTACTTCATTTTCGTTAGCCTTCTTTAATTCTCTCTCAAATTCTTTTTGGTCACTTAAAATTCTATCAATTCTATCAATATTTTGTAAAGCTGTTGCTTTAATTTTTGAAACTTCTTTTACTAAATTTACTGTATTGCTTAATTTTTTTAATTCTTTAGTATTCCAGCTTAACTCTTCACTTAATCTACTTTTCTCTTTTGCATTATTTCTACAATATATTATAATTGATAGCTTAAAAATTAAATTTAAAAATTCTTCTACTTCATTTTTATTTAATAATTCATTTAGTTTATTATTTAACATCTCAAGAGAATTTTTTGTATTATCTAATCTCATCCATTCTTCTAAAAATTCTTTTCCTAATAGAATCTGTAAATTTTGATAAATCAAATTACATTCAATACTTGGAATATCACTAAATGAGGTATTCCAAGACCATGCATCAAAATCTCTTATTATCTCTGCCTTATTTATGTTTCTGCCATTTTCTAAAATATATGGTAATGAATTTCTTATTGCAGAATGTTCTTCATCCAAATATACTTTTTTTTCATCAGGTAGACTATATATCGCATTTAACATAGCTTTTTCATTTGGTTCAGTTTCTATTTTTTTCTTTTGTCTATCGACTTTAAACATTATATTCTTTTTCTTAAATTGACTCATTTTTAAAGAAGTAGGATTTATAAGTTTTATATCATTACATTCTTTTATAATATTCAATATATCTTCTATTATCTGCTTTTCAGGGTCTACTATTCTTTTTACTGTTTCATAATCATTATATGAACTTTCTAGTTTATAAAGCATACTTAAAAGGAGATTTTTGCAATCTATTGAAAACGTCTTTGTTTCTAGAATTTCTTCTAACTGTTCATTAGGTGATAATCTATTAAATCGTTCTTTTTTAGCCATTGCATTCATCTCCTTGCTTTTTTTATATAATAGTAATTTTTTATATTTATTTCTACTCTTCTGTTTCCTCATTTTTATCAGGCATCATCTTTAATTCTTCCCATCTTGCTCTTGTCATCAGAACTTCTCTTGGTTTACTACCTTGATATCCTGAAATAATTCCTCTTTCTTCCATTTGGTCAATAATTCTACCTGCTCTAGCATATCCTACCTTAAATTTTCTTTGTATTGCTGACGCTGATGCTTGTCCCATATCTATAACCGCTTCTATTGCATCATTTAAAAATGGGTCTGTATCATCACATTCTTCTTCCTCTAACATAGCTTTATCTTTATCTGATATATTTGCCTTTTCTATTTTCTCCATTATCTCGTCATTATATGTAGCTTCTCCATCTTTCTTTAAGAAACTTACTATCTTTTCTACTTCCTTATCTGAAACGTAAGCCCCTTGAACTCTTATAGGTTTCGGAATTCCTGTAGGATAAAATAACATATCTCCTTTTCCTAAAAGTTTTTCTGCTCCTGCCATGTCTAATATTGTTCTTGAATCAACTTGAGAAGAAACTGCAAATGCAATTCTTGATGGAACATTTGCCTTAATTAACCCTGTAATTACATCAACTGATGGTCTTTGTGTCGCTATTACTAAATGCATTCCTGCGGCTCTTGCTTTTTGTGCTAATCTACATATTGCGTCCTCAACATCTTTTGCAGCAACCATCATTAAGTCAGCCAACTCGTCTATAATTATTACTATTTGTGGTAATTTTCCAACTGCTTCTTCTGGACTACCCGCTTCATTAATTAATTCTTGGTTATATCCTTTTAGATCTCTAACACCTTTAGAAGCAAATTTAGAGTATCTATCTTCCATTTCTTGAACTGCCCACGCTAATGCTCCTGCTGCTTTTCTTGGGTCTGTAACAACAGGTATTAATAAGTGTGGTATTCCATTGTATACTGAAAGTTCAACTATTTTTGGATCGACCATTACAAGTTTTACTTCACTTGGTTTCGCTTTATATATAATACTTGTTATCAATGTGTTAACGCACACACTCTTTCCAGAACCTGTACTACCTGCTACTAATAAATGTGGCATTTTTGCTATGTCTGCAATTACTCTTTGCCCACTTACATCTTTTCCTAATCCTACAGATATTTTAGAACTTGATGTAACAAATTCTTCTGAATCTATAACATCTCTTAAATGTACTACTTCTGTTTCCACATTTGGAATTTCTATACCTACGGCTTGTTTTCCTGGTATTGGTGCCTCTATTCTTATGCTTGGTGCAGCTAGATTTAAGGCAATGTCATCTGCTAAATTTGCTATTTTATTTACTCTCACACCTTCTGCTGGTTTTAATTCATATCTTGTTATAGCAGGTCCTACTGAGACATTCTCTACTTTGGCTGATACACCAAAACTAAATAAAGTCTTTTGCAACTTTGTTGCATTTTCTGTAATAGTTCTTTTTCCACCTTTAAATTGTTTAGTTTCTCCTTGTTCAAGTATTGCAATAGGTGGGAATTCATAGTTTTCATCCTCAACGACTTGTGTATGTTCTAATTGTAGTATTTGTTTTGTTTTTTCTTCTTTTTCTTCTTGAGTCTCCTTGAATAAGTTTGCTTCTATAACATCTGGATTTGGTTTCTTTTCTTCTTTTTTATTTACAAATGGTAATGAAATATTGTGATGTTTCTCCTTTACATCTTCTTCAATTTCTTCTTCATCTTCTCCTAAATTATTTATGTTTATTTGTTGTTCTAAAGAATCCATTTCAGCCTGAATAGCTGCAATTTCTTTGCTAACTTGATTCATTGGTTTCTTCTTATTTTTTTCTTTCTTTTCTGTCTTCATTTTCATCATCATTTGTCTTTGCATTTCTTCTTTGTCCTCAATTGTCTCCTCGTCGTCTTCCTCAACATCTTCCTCATCTTCTTGACCTCTTAATGCATTAACTATTGCATCTACCAGTTCAGCTGGCTTGATTCCAAAAGTAAAGATCATTAATATTATAGCCATACCACCAGATACTACTGTTGCACCTAATGGACTTAATAATTTGCTTAATGGGTAAGCAATTAATACTCCGATAATTCCTCCACCTTCATTTTGAGTTCCTTGATTATAAGCTAAATCTATTATATCTGACAAATCATCATCGATATTCAATTCCTGACAATATATTTGAACCATAGTCATTAATGAACATATGCACATTATTACTATAGTATATTGAATTAATTTAGACTTTAAATAGTCTTTATCTTCTTTTAATATTGTTATTCCAATTATAAAAGTTCCTATTGGTACTATGTATTTTATTATACCCATTAGTCCGCCAAGCATTGGACTTAAATTTTTGCCTATAAATCCTGACTTGCCATAAATAAGAATTGCAAGTAATACACTTATTATCATTATTACAAAAAATTGAAGATTTCTATCTATTTTTCTTCTTTTTGTAGTATTGCTTCTTTTAGTTGTAGTCTTGTTTCCTGCATTTGAAGTTGTTTTTCTTTTTCTTCCTCTTTTTGCCATTTTTCATTCCTCTTTCATAAAAGTTTTTAATTAATAAAGGCAGGGGTGCTCCCCTGCCCCAGTACAATTCAAATTCTATTTTAACTCTTTTCTATTGTTTTGAATTGTCTTTAGTGTATCTAGCAATACATTTTCTATTCTTTCTAGAATTGCATCTGCATGTTCTTTTGTTCCATTTGAAATTTCTCTTGCCATTTCATTAGCTGTTTGTATAATTTCATTTTTTTGCTCATATGCTTTTCTTGTTATCTCATTTTCATCTACCATAGCAATTATTCTATTTTCTGCTTCTTTTATTACTCCATCTGCTTCTTTTTGAGCTTCTACTAAAATTCTAGTTCTTTCCTCTTTAACCCATTTTGCTTGTTTTAATTCTTCTGGTAGCTTTAACCTTATTTCCTTAATCAAATCTAAAACTTCTTCTTTATCGATCAATACTTTGCCTGTAAGTGGAATAGATCTGCTTTCATCCATTAGTTCCTCTAAAGCTTCTAATAATGTAAAAATTTCCATTTAATTTTTCTCCTTTCGATTTAAGAAAAATAAACTAACTCTACCATAGTTTCTTAAATCATATACATTTATGTCCAATTTCTTTAATATCTCTTGTTTTTCCTGTGTATGATCTGTTTCAAGGATTATTACCCCCTCTTCAGATAACATACTATAATCTATTATATCATTTAGTGCTTTAATGTCAAATCCAGATTCATATGGCGGATCTAAAAATATTATATCAAATTCTTCATTTTTTAATATATTTAAAACTTTTTTGTAATCATTTCTTAAAATCTTTGCTTGTCCCTCAAAGTGAGTTTTCTTCACGTTTTCCTCAATAATTTTAATTGCCTTGCATGAGTTATCACATAATATTGCTTCTTTTGCTCCTCTACTAAGTGTTTCCAACCCAAGTGCTCCACTACCAGCAAACAAATCTAAAACTCTAGCATTGTAAACTTTATTTTGTAATATATTAAATAATGACTCTTTTATTCTATCTAGAGTAGGTCTAGTCTCTAATCCTTCTAATGTGTTTAATTTTGTTCCTTTTGCCTTTCCACTTATAATCCTCAAATTGTTTCTCCTTTTTATAGAGATTATTTCCTATGTATATATTTTATTTATTTTCCGCTATAAGTCAATAGGATTTACTAAATTGTAATAAAAATTTAACACTTCTGTAATATTATGTTGATTTTTTTGAAATAATATTACATGTGTCTTTTGTAAATATTAACTGTTAAGTTTCTTTTAACTCATTTTTTAACATGTTATATTTACTGTTAGAGAACTTTTTATTTAATTTCTATTTGGGAGCAAGTTTATTTGAATGGGGGCTTTTTATTATGGCTGTAGATTATAATCTTATTGGTGAACGCTTAAAAAAAGCAAGATTAGCAAAAGGACTAACTCAAGATAATTTAGCAGAGTCTTTAAATATTTCCATTGCATATTTAAGTAGAATTGAAACAGGAACTACAAAAGTAAATTTAAGACGTTTAAGTGAGCTTTGTAAACTTTTAGATGTATCCGAATCTGAAATTCTATCTGGTGTTTCTGATGATTCAGAAAACTACTTAAATAATGATTTGAGCGATTTATTGAAAAATTGTTCTCCTGAAAAGCAACGTCTTATTTATAAGATTGCAAATATTATTTCAGAAAGTTAGTAAAAAAGAATCAATAGCATAAAATGCTATTGATTCTTTTTTTATATATTCATTTTAAATTTACCCCAACAATTCCTCCTATTGCTCCTGCCAGTATTCCTATTATCATCATAATGATTGTATATGTATTTAAACTAAATCCCGTATTCAATATACTTGAAATAAAATATAATATAAATATATAGGCTCCTCCTACTATCATCCCATTAACTATTCCTTTTCTTTTTATTTTTGATGTTGATATTGAACTTCCTGATAATATACTTACACCTGTTATTCCTATTATTACTGGAACAATAGTTTCTTCACTAATATTAGTATTTGCTAAAATAATGGAAAATATAAATAATAATACTAATGTTAATAAAATAGAAATAGCAATTCCAGTAGAAATTCTAATTATATAGCTGTTCATTTTTAATCTCCTTTATAATAATTCTAGTAAAATATATTCCTTTTAATTCTTTTTTATGATAATAAAAAAGAATTCTTTTCTATCATCACTATTGACATTTATTTTACCTCTGCATTATCCATTTGTATACCTTCAATTGCTTTATACTTCGGTTTATTACTTTTTAAATTATAATGATTATATAAATCATTATAGTTTTTATACTTTGCATATTTTTTTATTCGCTTAATATTATTATATTGAATGGAGGTTATATGGATAAAAATAATTTTGATTTTAATAATTGCTCACCTTATGACAATATGAACTTTGATCCTAATATGATGAATGGAGATATGTATAATCCAGCTTTTAATCCTATGATGCAATATGAGCAAGCATATATGTACTATAGATATATGGCTATGCAAATGGAATATAAAATTAAATGCAAAGAGTATGAAAAGCTATGTGGAAATAATAATATGCGTGATAGAAAAATAGAATAGCATATATAAGATAAAGGGCACATTTCAATGTGCCCCTGTGATTATAATATTTCATATATAATTACATATTGCTAATTCTATCTTCTATGTTTTTCAACATTTCTTTGTATTTCTCTAATTTTGCTTTTTCCTCATTTATCTTACTTTCAGGTGCCTTATTAACAAATCCTGGATTTGATAACATTTTACTTGCTCTTTCTATTTCACTTTCTACCTTTTGTTTCTCTATTTCTAATCTCTTTTTTTCTTCTTCAATATTAACAAGTTCCTCTACCGGAATATATACTTCAATTCCATCTGTTAATATTGATAATGCATTGTTAGATATACCTGTTTTGTCTGCTTGTATTTGTATTTCTTCAGCGTATCCCATTTTCTTTAAAAATTCTGATCCTTCTTTTATACATTCTGCATATTTTGTTGTTACAAAAATTAATTTTGTTTTTTTGCTATTCGCTACATTCATGTTAGCTCTTAAATTTCTTATACTTACTATTATATCTTTTAATTTTTCAATTTCTTTTTCTTCTTTTGGGAAATTGAATTTTTCATCATATTCTGGCCATGAAGAAATCATTATGCTTTCATCATCATTATATAATTTTGTATAAATTTCTTCTGTAATGAATGGCATTATTGGATGTAATAATTTTAATACATCGCATAAGACTTTATTAATAGTATATTGTGCAGATTTTCTTGTTGCTCCTTCTTTATCATATAAACGAGTTTTGACTATTTCAATGTACCAGTCACAGAATTCATTCCATATAAAGTCGTATATCTTGGCTACAGCAACTCCTAAATCATAATTATCTAAATTAATTGTTACTTCTTTTACTAGAGTGTTTAGTTTAGATATTATCCATTTATCTTCTGCACAAAGTTCAGTTGTATTAACCTTTTCTCCGTTATAATCATCTAAATTCATTAAAGCAAATTTAGAGGCATTCCATAATTTATTTGCGAAATTCTTTGCAGATTCTAGCTTTTCAGGTACATATCTAATATCATTTCCTGCTGTAATACCCATAATTAGTGAAAATCTTAAGGCATCTGTACTGTATTGTTCTACTATTTCTAATGGATCAATGCCGTTTCCTAAAGATTTTGACATTTTTCTTCCTTGAGCATCTCTTACTATTCCATGAATTAAAACATCATCAAATGGTTTTTCTCCTGTGTATGCAAGTGATGAATAAATCATTCTTGATACCCATGCTTGAATAATGTCATATCCAGTAACTAATGTGTTTGTTGGGAAAAATGTCTTTAAATCTTCTGCTTCTGTATTTGGCCACCCCATTGTTGAAAATGGCCATAATGCTGAACTAAACCAAGTATCTAGTGTATCTGGATCCTGTGTTAATCTGTCATGCCCACACTTACTACATTTTTCTGGCATTGTACTTGAAACTGTTATTTCTCCACATTTATCGCAATAATATGCTGGAATTTGATGTCCCCACCAAATTTGACGTGATATACACCAATCTTTAATATTCTTCATCCAATTATAATAAGTTGTTTCATATTTTTTAGGTACGAATCTAACTTTTCTTTCTTCGACTGCTTTAATAGCAGGTTTAGCAAGTTCATCCATCTTTACAAACCATTGCTCTGAAATTCTTGGCTCGATAGTTGACTTACATCTATCACATTTTGCTACATTATGCGTATAATCTTCTGTTTTTACCAAATATCCTTCTTTTTCTAGTCTTTCAACTATTAATTTTCTTGCTTCATAGATATCCATACCTTCATATTCTGGTACTATATCTTTCATTTTTAAGTCTTCATCAAATACTTCTATTATTTCCAAATTATGATCTAGTCCAGCTTGATAATCATTAATATCATGTGCAGGAGTTACTTTAACGCATCCTGTACCAAATTCCATTTCGACAAACCTATCTGCAATTATAGGAATCTCTCTACCTACTATTGGAAGTTTTACTCTCTTACCAATAATGTCTTTATATCTATCATCTTTTGGATTAACTGTAACTGCTGTATCTCCTAACATAGTTTCTGGTCTAGTAGTAGCAACTACAATATATCCATCTTCTCCAACCATTGGATATTTTATATGCCATAAGTGTGAAGTTTCTTCATTATATTCTATTTCTGCATCTGAAATAGATGTATGACATCCTGGACAATAGTTTATCATTCTTTTTCCTTTATAGATTAATCCTCTATTATATAACCTATTAAAGGCTTCATAAACTGCTTTTGAAAGTCCTTCGTCCATTGTAAATCTTGAACGAGACCAATCACAAGAACATCCTAATTTTCTTTGTTGTGATACAATAGTTCCTCCATAAAGTTCTGTCCATTTCCATGCTCTTTCCAAAAATTTTTCTCTTCCTAAATCAGATTTTTTTAATCCTTCTTTTTTCATCTGTTCTACGATTTTTGCTTCTGTTGAAAGTGCTGAATGGTCTGTACCTGGAAGCCATAAAGTATTATATCCTTGCATTCTTTTATATCTAATTAATAAATCTTGAATTGTTCCATCTAAAGCATGCCCCATATGTAATTTACCTGTTACATTTGGTGGTGGCATGACTATAGAATAACTCTCCTTTGATTTGTCTCCACTTGGTTTAAAATACCCTTTTTGTTCCCATTCATTATATAGTTTTTCTTCAAAATCTTTCGGATTATATTTATCGTTTAATCTATGTATTTTTTCCATATTCTTATCATTCCTTTTTTATGGTATGTATAATATTTTACTATACAAAAAGAAAAATATCAAGCGTTTCACACCATTTTATACGTATTTACAGCATACCTAATTATTTTTTTAATATAAAAATTAGGACGAGTAATACTCGTCCCTACAGATTAAACATTATTTAAAGCATTGTTTGTATCAACTGTGTTTGTATTATTTTCTACATTTAATGGTTTATCAGAAGTTGTTACTTCTTCTTTTTGTGATATTTCTGGCTCTGTAGATGTTTCTACATATGTATTCCAAGGATTTTTAGAGTCTGGATCTGTTGGATCCCAATTTTTTAAACTTTGGTCATAAGATGAAATCTTTTTTGCCACAGGCTTTCCAAGTGGTCCTGGGTTAGAAGATGAGTAAAATTCCACTTGTGTACCTTTTGCACAATTGTCATATATCCATTTAGCATCTTCTACTGTAAGTCTTACACATCCTAAAGATGCATCTGTTCCAAGTTTATCATACTCCCACCATTCTAGTGTGTCTTTTGCTTGTTTCTCATATGGAACTGAATGGAATAATATATGTCCTGTAATCCTTACTGCATATTGTCCATATACATTTCCTTGTAGTAGTCTCCATTTATATTTATCTGATGTTTTATATACACCTGACGTAGGAGTTGCTGTTCCTACTGAACAAAGCATTGCCTTTACAGGTACTGTATACTTTCCTTTTGAATCTTTTTTATAAACAGTTACTACATTAGCTTTATTATTAATTTTTATATAATATGTTTCTTTTTTATTGTTCACTGTGTCATCTTTATTTTCAGTATTGTTTTTGTTTTCAGTATCCGAATTATTCTCATTGTTGTTCTGATTCACATTTTCATCTTGTTGATTACTATTATTTTCTTCATTTTGTGGTTCATCAATTATAACTCTTATTACATCATCTTCTTCTTTTTTTGATATGTTTTCGTTTACATTAGTATTAAGATTATTATTTAATGTATCGTCTTCACCTATTGTTTTTTGTGTAAATATATATGTAGCTAATAAAATTGTAATAAGTATAATAAGCATTAGTATTATAAGTAGCCTTACTTCTTTCTTTAATTTACGTTTCATTTCTTATTCCTTCCTAATTGTATTTTGCTATATATACTATAATTGCACCAATTATTGCTATTATAAAACCTAATATTCTTAATGATTTAGCTGAAGTGTTTTTGTCTGAATTGCTGAAGAGTTTTTGAGATAAGTCTCTCGCATCATAAATTAAAATTACTCCTATAGCTGCAATTATAAATCCAATTATTCTTATAATTAATGTTCCCATTATTGTTCTCCTTGTTTTTTACATTTTTTTAATTATATTATATATTGCATTTATTTTCAATATCCGAGTAAAATTTGCTTTGCAAATTTTCCACGGTTTTTATGAAACTAAACTAAAAAACAAAAAGAACAAGCTAGCTTGTTCTTTTTGTTTTTTAGTTTAGTTTCATTGTTAGTCCCACTTTTTGTCTTTCTTTGTCGATTTTTATTACTTTTACTTTTACTATGTCTCCTACTGATACTACATCTGATGGATTTTTTATGTAACTGTTGCTCATTTCTGATATATGTACTAGTCCATCATGTTTTACTCCAATGTCAACAAATGCTCCAAAGTCTATTACATTTCTTACTGTTCCTGTTAGTACCATTCCTTCTGATAAGTCTTCTAATTTTAATACATCACTTCTTAATATTGGTTTTGGCATTTCTTCTCTAGGATCTCTTCCTGGTTTTGTAAGTTCTTCAATTATATCTTGTAATGTCATTTGCCCAATGTCTAATTCTTTTGCTGTTTCTTCTACGTTTACAGATTTTAATTTTTCTCTTAACTCTTTAAGTTTATCTTTGTTTCTTAAATCTTCTTTGTCGAAGCCTGTCTTACTTAATAATTTTTCTGTCTGCTCATAGTTATCAGGATGTACTGCCGTTATGTCTAATGCATTGTCTCCATCTGATATTCTTAAAAATCCAGAACATTGTTCAAATGCTACATTTCCTAGTTTAGGTACTTTTAATAATTGTTTTCTATTTTTAAATTTTCCATTTTCATCTCTATATTTAACTATATTTTTCGCTATACCTGAATTAATACCTGATACATATGATAAAAGTGATGGCGTTGCAATATTAACATCTACCCCAACCTTATTAACTGCATCTTCAACAACTCCTGTTAAGCTCTCGTTTAATGTTTTTTGATTAACGTCATGTTGATATTGACCTACTCCAATTGCTTTAGGATCTATTTTTACAAGTTCTGCAAGAGGATCTTGTAATCTTCTTGCAATAGATATTGCTCCTCTTATTGAAACGTTTATATCTGGATATTCCTCTGTTGCTAATTTTGATGCTGAATATACTGATGCTCCAGCTTCACTTACTATTGCATAATGTACTTCTCTGTCGGCTTCTTTTATCATATCTGCTACAAACATTTCTGATTCACGAGAAGCTGTACCATTTCCTATTGCAATCATGTCAACTTTATCTTTTTTTATTAGTTTTAATAGTTTTTCTTTTGCTCCTTGAATATCATTTTGTGGTGCAGTTGGATATACTGTCTCTGTATCTAAAACTTTTCCTGTTTCATCTATTACTGCTATTTTACACCCTGTTCTATATGCTGGATCAAAGCCCATAACTGTTTTTCCTTTAATTGGAGCTCCTAATAAAAGTTGTTTTGCATTCTTTCCAAATACTTTTATTGCCTTATCATCTGCTTTTTCTGTTAAATCACTTCTTATTTCTCTTTCAATTGATGGTTCTATTAATCTTTTAAAAGAATCCAAAATTGTTGCTTTTAGCATTTCTTCAAATTGTGTTTTTCCTTTTATAATGTCTCTTTCTATATATGCAATAATTTTATCTTCTGGTTTTTCCATTTTTACTTTTAAGGCTTCTTCTTTTTCTCCTCTATTTATTGCTAAAATTCTATGACTTGGTATTTGATTAATTTTTTCCTTATAATCATAATACATTTCGTAATTTGTTTGTTCGCCTTCTTTTGCAGCTTTTGTTACAATATATCCTTCGCGATAACAATATCCTTTTATCTTCTTTCTATATTTTGCATCATCTGATATGTTTTCTGCAATTATATCCAATGCTCCTGCTATTGCTTCTTCTACAGAATTAACACCTTTTTCCTCATCTATATATTGTTCTGCTATTTTATTTATATCTTCTGTCTCATTTTGTAAATATATTATTATACTTAAAGGTTCTAATCCTTTTGCTTTTGCTATTGTTGCTCTTGTCTTTTTCTTTTGCTTGTATGGTCTATAAATATCTTCTACTTCTGCTAAAGTAATCGCCTCTTCAATTGCCTTTTGAAGCTCATCTGTCATTTTTCCCTGTTCTTCAATAGATTTTCTTACTTCATCTTTTCTTGTCTCTAAATTTCTCAAGTATGTAAGTCTTTCGTTTAAATTTCTTAAAGTCTCATCACTTAATCCTCCTGTAACTTCCTTCCTATACCTTGCAATAAAAGGAATTGTATTTCCTTCATCTATTAATTTTACTGTATTTTCTACTTGTGTATTTTTTATTTGCAATTCTCTTGCTATCGTTTCTATTATTTTGTCCATTTTACGTTCCTTTCTTATTAACATTATTATCATAATAACATGATAAAAAATTTTTTTCAAGATTTTTATAGTTAAATAAATTTATTTATGTTAAAATTTATTTAAATTTATCTTTGGAGGTATTATTATGTCTCAACTTTTATTAGTAGGTACATACTCAAAACGTGGAATGTATAAACTGTGTTTTGAAAATGGAGTTTTAACAACTTTACGGTTCTGATAATCAGTTTGAAAATTGTTCTTACATTTGTGCTTATAATGATATTTATTTTAATGTTGTTGAATATTCAAATAATGATAACTATAGAACTGGGTTAATTATGTCAAGAAATTCTGACTTTTCCGTTATTAATACTTTAAATATAAATGGAGCTTCTCCTTGTTATATGTTTTTAGATATCTCTAGGAATTTGTTATATGTTGCAAACTACAGTGATGGCTCTTTAAATGTTTTTTCATTAAATTCTGATAAATCTTTAGGAAAATTGATTTTTTCAAAAGATTTTACAAAACATTCTCATATTCACTGTGTTCAACTTTCTGCAGATGGTAATTACTTATTTATTACTGATTTAGGAGACGATAAACTATTAGCTTATAAAATAATTTATAATGGTATCTCATTTAATTTGGAATATTGTTCACAATATAATTTTTCTGAAGGTTCTCAACCTAGGCATTTTGTTATAAATAAAGATGATATTTTTTTAGTTACTGAAGCATCTTGCGAATTATACCATTTTACTTTTTCAGAAATTGATGGTTTTAAATTTTTAGAAAAATTTTCAATTCTTACAGATAATGTAACACTATCAGTTGACTATACTGGTTGTGCTATCAAGTTAAGTGAAGATAAAAGATTTCTATATATTTCTATTAGAGGATTAGATAATATTTGTGTATTTTCAGTTACTCCTCATTTGGAACTAAAACAACATATTTCTTGTTATGGTAAAACTCCTAGAGATTTGTTTGTATTAAATAATTCTTTATTATGTGCTAATCAAAATTCTAATTCAATTTCTATTTTTGATATAAATAAAAAAACAGGAGAACTATGTTATAATAATATATTTAACATAGAACATCCTGCTTGTATAATAAAATTATGATATTTGTCCCGAATCAACTATAATGTTTTGTCCTGTAACTGCTAGCATTTTGTTAGTTATACAATATATTGTATCTGCAATGTCTTCAGGTTTAGTAAAATCTTTCAATGCTAGCATTTCTTTATATCTATGGTTGTAAAAATTTCCATTACTCTTTATATCTTCATCTGTTGGCACAGTACCTGGTGAAACAACATTAACTCTAATGTGTTTCTTACCAAATTCTTTTGTAATAGATTTCATAAAGCCAATTATCCCTGCTTTAGCAGCACTGTATATAGGTAAATTAAATGTTTTAATTGCATTTACAGATGATATTAATACTACATTTTTATTATTTTCCGCTCTTTCTAATAATGGTAAAAATACTTTTGTTATATATATATGACTTGCCAAATTTAATTCAATTGATTTGTTTATATCTTCAAATGTTACAGTTTCTAGCCCTTCAATTTCTGTTTCCATTGGCATTCCAGCTGCACTAATAAGGTGCATTATTTTTCCATATTTTTCTTCTATCATTTTATATAAGTTTTGTATTTGCTCCACATTAGTAACATCTAACTCATAGAATTCATAATCTGGATTATCCGAATATTCATATATTTTTTCTTTCAAATCTGTTGCTATTACTTTTGCTCCATTATCTAAATATTTTTTTACAATGCGTTTAGCAATATTTCCACATCCACCAGTTATTAAAACTATGTCTTTTTCCATGTTTTAAATGCTCCTTTTCTCATATATTACAAGTGTTCTTTCTTTACCATTTTTCTCAAATAAATTAGGGTTAAATATGATTTCTTTTGTTGTTTCTTTATTATCGAAAAATGGCTCTGCACCATCAGAATAGGCACAAATATATTGTATATTTGATAAATCTACTTTATATGTATCTATGTAGTGTTCAGCCTCAACTTCTCCTGTTAATACTCCAAAAGATACTTCTTGTCCATTATATTTTACATTAGGTTTGTTTCTAAAATCTCTCCTTACCATTATTCTGTCTTTTGGATTATTCCAATCATATTCATTGTTTTTTATATAAATTTCAGATAAATATTTTTCAAAGTTAGTATGATTATTTATAGTTTCAAACTGCAAATCAAAATTTTTATCAAATGCTTTAATATGACAATCTCCTATTGAAAATGCATACATATAATTTGAATCTAAATATCCTCCAACAGCAACACAGCCAAATAAGTCATCTGCTAAATAGTCTATTTTTCTTCCTTGATTTATTTTCCAAATTTTATTATTTACTTTCTTTACTATTTCAAAAATTCCTTCTTTTGTTATATTATTAGTCTTTTCTATCATGTCATTAAAATTTTTAACACATATTTTTGCTGCTTCAAAAGCACCACTTGGATTAGGATATCCTTTTATCCATTTTTCAACTTCTTCCTTGTTCTCTGGATACGGAACACATTCGCCTGTAATTGAATCTCTTGTAACTCCATCAGCTATACAAAATATATTTTTTTTAGCCTCGAAATAATCTTCTACAACTGGTTTAATTCCATATTTATTAAAAATAGAGTTATCACACATCTTTGCATAAATCAATTCAAGCATTGTTTTCTCCTTTCAAATTTATACGTGTCCTTTTTTATTTCTTCATACATCTCTGCATCTGGTTTAGATATCTCTTCTTTTATTTCTTTTGGCAAAAAAGTTCTCATTTCTGCAATAATTTTACAATAATCTAATGCTGTCTCATAGTTCTCTTCATATATCTTCTGTATAATCATTCTTTGGCTCTCATGTACTGCTGGCACTTGTAATTCTATACTCAATCTATAAAACCACTGCATTTTTTTCATTATATCAATTTTATCTTTATCACTTATTTCTGAATCTATAAATTTATACAACATATATGACATATTCTTTGCATAAACAAATCTATAGAAAGCCAGAAAATCATTATTTTTAAAATTATTATATATTTCATTATATGCTTTATTTATACCATTAAAATATCTTTTTGAACAATTAAAAGATACTGATTTTCTTCCGAGTTTGCCTTCATTTCTTTGTCTATAACAATAGATGACTTTATCACAGTAATAAACCTTATCACTTTTCATAAAACTTGATGTTGTAAAATATGCATCTTCTGCTGGGACTCCTTCGAGAAATTTTATATTATTTTCTTCAATAAATTCTCTTCTAAAAATTTTATTCCAAACAGCAGAATTTAATATATAGAAAGATTTGTCATAATCGTATATGCTCAATCTAAAACTTTTATATTTATTTGTATTAAAAACTGGCTTACTCCATAAAGTTCCATCATAGTCTGTATTTATATAATTAGCTGTAATAAAATCTGCATTTTTACTTTCTATTTCATTATATAAAATTTCACATGCATCTTTACTATAAAAATCATCAGCATCTGCAAACATTAAATACTTACCTTTTGCTAATTTCATTCCTTCATTTCTTGCAGTTCCAGCTATTTTATGATTTTTATCTAATTTTACACTTATAAAATTATCATACTTTTCTGAAAACTCATCCATTATCTTTGTAGAATTATCTTTTGATAAATCATCAACCATTATTACCTGAATATCCTTTAAAGGCATTGTTTGATTAACTATAGATTCAAGTAATTGTTTAAGATATTTATCTACATTATATACTGGAATAATAATTGTTATCTTGTACATTTATTTTCTCCCAATTCTATTTGATAAAGTATACTTTACAAATACTTTATAAATTCGATTATATAATACTTATCTAATTTTATATAATACCATAATTTCTACATTTTTTCAACTATCTTGTAAAGTTTTAAGAAAATTTTAATTAACAATTATTTTTCCTAACCATTTTTGATTTTGCCTATTATTTTTGATTTAAAAATAATATAACATTAAAATCTATTATTAAACAAATATTTTTTATAACTCTTTTCTCTGCTTGATATTGACTTAATTCTCATTCCATTAATTTTCTTTTGCATCTCTAGGATTGGTATAGGTAAAATAGATATCATAAGCGTGTACATCCATTGTTCTTGGCTTAATGGAACTAAACTAAATATATTTGCAATTGCAGGAATAAAAACAACTAAAATCTGCAATAATGTTCCTATTACAAAACTTCCAATTAAAAATTTATTGTTGAAAATACCTGTTTTTAGAATTGATTTTTCTGACTTAATATTAAAACTATGTACTAATTCTAACAATCCTAATGAAACAAATGCCATAGTTCTTGCTACTTCAAGTCCATACAAATAATTTCCAAATGAAAATATAAATAAATCTAATGCTCCTAGCATAATTCCTTCTGTCAGAATCTTATTCCATAATCCATCCGCAAATATGCTCTTTCTCGAATTTCTTGGCTTTCTTTCCATGATACCGGTTTCTTCTTTTTCTAATCCTAAAGCAATTGCTGGTAATGAATCAGTTACTAGATTTATCCATAATAATTGAATTGCGAGCAATGGAGATTGTAGCCCTAATACTAATCCCATAAATATTGTTGTTATCTCTCCTATATTTGTTGCTATTAAAAAGTGTATTGCCTTTTTTATATTATCAAATATATTTCTTCCCTGCTTTATTGCCTCAACAATTGTTACAAAGTTATCATCCATCAATATCATATCTGATGCATTTTTTGCTACATCTGTTCCTCCTTTTCCCATTGCAATACCTATGTCTGCGTTTTTTAGAGCAGGACTATCGTTTACTCCATCTCCTGTCATTGCAACTACTGCTCCATTCTTTTGCCATGCCTTTACTATGCGTACCTTATGTTCAGGTGTTACTCTTGCAAATACTGAATATGAAGATATGTTTCTATTTAAATCTTCATCTGAAATATTATCTAACTCTGAACCTGTAATTGCTAAATCTCCTATTTCTAGAATTCCTAGTTCTTTTGCTATTGCTTTTGCTGTAGCTATATGGTCACCTGTAATCATTACTGTTTTTATTCCCGCTCTTTTACAAGTTTTCACTGCTTCTTTAACCCCCTCTCTTGGAGGATCTATCATTCCTATTAATCCAACAAAAATTAAATTTTCTTCTAGTTTCGTAGCATCATTTTTTACAAATTCAAAATCTCTATATCCAACAGCTATTACTCTCAACGCATTATTTGCTAATTCAATATTCTGATTTTGTATATTTCTTATATCTTTCTGGGTTAATCGTTCCACTCTTCCATTTCTATAAATTCTATCACATTTATTAATCATAACATCTGGTGCACCTTTTGTAATACTTCTAAATCCATTATCTAATTTATGTACTGTAGTCATTAATTTTCTATTTGAATCAAAAGGTATTTCATTAACTCTTTTTGCTTTACTATATAATTCTGCTTTATTTATTCCTTTTGATAATGCTTTGTTTACAATCGCAACTTCTGTTGGTTCTCCAGTTACTCCTATTCCATCTATAATGTCAGAATCTGTACACATGCATCCTAACTGTAATAATAAATTCTCATCATCAGATAAAGTTTTTACTACTGTCATTTTATTTTGAGTTAAAGTTCCAGTCTTGTCAGAGCAAATAACACTACTAGATCCCAATGTTTCAACAGCAGGTAATTTTCTTATAATACTATTCTTTCTCGCCATTTTTGTAACACCTATAGATAACATTATAGTAACAATTGCAGGAAGTCCCTCTGGTATTGCTGCTACTGCTAATCCTACTGAAGTCATAAACATTTCTATTGGTTCTATTTTCTTTAATATTCCTATAATATATATAATTGCACAAATAACTAAACATACGACTCCTAATGCTTTTCCAACTTCTGATAACTTTTTTTGTATTGGTGTCTCTGGTGCCTCTTCCTCTATTATCATATTTGCTATTTTACCTATTTTTGTATTCATTCCAGTTTCTGTTACTATTGCTTTTCCATGTCCAGAAATTACAATACTCCCCATAAATCCCATATTTATCATATCGCCTAGTGGTAATTTTTTATTTGATAATTCAGTTGTATTTTTCTCAACTGGTTCGGTTTCTCCTGTTAAACTTGACTCTTCTATTTTAAGATTAAAACATTCTATAATTCTACAGTCAGCTGGTACATAATTTCCTGCCTCTAACTCTATAATATCTCCCGGAACTAATTCTTCTGCGTTGACCTCTTTAGTCCCTCCATTTCTTATAGTTTTTGCAATTTGTGGAGTTAATTTTTTCAAGCTTTCTATAGACTTTTCAGCTTTTTCCTCTTGAACTAGTCCCATTATTGCATTTAACACAACAATTGCAATGATTATTATTGAATCAAAATAATCATTTTCTCCCTGAATATATGATGTAATTGCAGAAATAATTGAAGCAATAATTAAAATAATTATCATGAAATCATTAAATTGCTTTATAAACTTTATTACTATACTTTCTTTCTTTTTTTCCTTTAACTTATTTACTCCATATTTATTTCTTCTTTTTAATATTTCATCTTCTGCTAGTCCAGATTTTATGTTTGTTTTTAGGCTTTCTGCAACCTCTTTTATTTTCAATATGTGCCACATAAAAACACCTTTCCTTCCTTCGCTTTTCTCTTATATTAATATCTATGAAGGAAATATATTTTTATTCCAATTTTTATATTACATTTATTTTAATATTTGAATATTATATTAATATATATTTAAAATGAGGTGTTTTGCATATGTTTTCTAATATTTTTCATAATGCTAGAGCAGTCATAAAAGGTAGTAAAGAATATCCTAAAATAAATGGGGTCGTATATTTTAACAAAGTAAAAGAAGGTGTTCTGCTTATTGCAAAAGTTAATGGATTACCACAATCCGAAAGTAATTGTAGTGGAAGATTTTTTGGTTTCCATATACATAATGGTACTTCTTGCACAGGAAATGCTGAAGATGAATTTGCAAATAGTGGTACTCATTACAACCCTAATAATTGTCCTCATCCTTATCACGCAGGTGATTTACCACCTTTGATTGAGAATAATGGTTATGCATATATGAGTGTTTTATTAAATAAGTTTAAAATCGATGATATAATTGGTAAAGTAATAATTATACACGATTCTCCTGATGATTTTAATACTCAACCTAGTGGAAATTCCGGAAAAAAAATTGCCTGTGGTGTTATTGAGTAGAAAGACAAAAAAAGAGTGATCTTAAAATCACTCTTTTTTGTTTTATTTTTCCATTCTTTCTTTTCTACTTATAATTTTAATTCTAACAAATGAAATTATTACAATTATAGCAAATATTACCATTGGTACTACAAATAATGCTATATTGCCTTCACCTGTTTTTGGTAAGCTTCCGTTTTGATAAATGCCATTATTTCCTACTCCATTTGTACTTGGTGCTTTGTTATCTTTTCCTGTGTTTGTTTTATCTGGATTTTGATTGTCAGGATTTGTCTTATCCGGATTCGTCTTATCTGGATCTGCTTTATCTGAATCTGTTTTATCCGGATCTGTATTGTCTGGATCTGTTTTATCTGGGTCCGTCTTATCTGGATCTGTATTGTCTGGATCTGTATCTGATGTAACATCTGCTATTTTTATAGTTTTATTTATAAGTTCTATTTTATTTGATTCTTCTCCATCTGATATTGTTATACCTTTTAATGCAATCTCTACATTTTCTTTACTTGTTTCATTTACTTTAAATGTTATTGTAAATACTGTTTCATCACTGGTTGTTACACTCGCTCTATCAGTAGCAAATTTTCCATTTACCTCATTGTAAGATGGATTTGCCCATCCATTTTTTCCTTCCATTTTCTCTAAAGTTAAACTTTCCTTATCATAATCCAATGTTCCACCTAAAGCAATAATTCCTTCTTCGGATTGAATATTAGCTAAATTAACATCTACTGTAAATTCTTCGTTTTTAGCATATTCTGTTTTAGCAGTTATAATATTTACATTACAATTAAGTGTTGCATACACGTTTCCCATAATGCACATTGCTGTTAATAATATTAAACTTAATTTTACTAACTTTTTCATAGTTTCTCTCCTTATTATTTTTTTATATTTCCTTTGATCCTATCATTACTAATTTCATCTGTGCTATGTCTATTATTGTAATCTCATTATCATAATCTACGTCTCCTGCTTTTAATTGAGCTCCTGTTAAAATTTTGCTTTCTATAAAGTGTAATTTTGCTTTAGCAAGGTCTGTAACTGTTATTTGTCCGTCTCCGTCAATGTCCCCTGTTACAACTAAAGTATACTCTATGTTTGGTCCTACTTTTATTATTGTACCTGTTGAAATAACACTATCTTGACTTAATATCTTTCCATCTTTTATGAAGGTTACCGCTTCCTCTGCTTCTGAATTTTGTTCAAATATGTTTACTGTTGTTCCTGGCTTAATTCCTGATATATACCCTTCTTCAATTTTATATAAGTCAGATGTTATTTCTGCTTCTTTATCTGGCTCTTCTGGATTATCTAACTCTTTGTTTATCCAGTCAACTTTTGCAACTTCAATGCCTTCTACTCCAGATTCATCAACAAATTTGAATTCAAAAGTTCCGTTTTCTTCAAATACATGATAATTTTTTCCTTCATTATTTGTTATTGTAATTTCTGTACTAGGTTGCACTAATGTTGCTATTACATTTTTATTTGTACTTTCAGTAATATTGTATTTAATTTTAGCTGTTGGTATTTGGTGTTTTGTTGTGTCTTCATATAGATTAATCATAGCAGCCATCATATTACTGTTTCCATTTTGTGATGCTTGTTCTTTTGCTACAAATTTTACATATCTAGCTTTTGCTGATTCGTTAAGAGTAACTTCTTTCTTATTAGTATTATTTGGCCATGTTGTTCCTGAAACTACTTCTGTCCAGTTTTCTCCATCCATGCTTACTAGTATTTGTGCACTAGTTACTCTTCCATTTCCTCCATTACCTGGAACATATTCTAATGCTGATAAATATACTGGTCTATCTAACTCAATTACTATATATCTATTAAGATCTCCACTCCAATTAGTATGCCATACAGTATTTATATTTCCATCTATAGCATTTATTGCTTTATTGTCTGCATTTGATTTTTCTTCTGATGAAACATCTTCTATAGATAGACGAGAGATTGGTATATATTTTCTAGCTTCATCTACAGTATCAGTTGTATATGTTAAAGTTCTCTCTGCACTTTGTAAATATACTCCTGTTCTTGTATTTCTTACTACTACTGTCTTATCACCAGTTAAGTCTGGTTCTGCATCTTTAAAAGATGTCCATACTTCACTATCTTGCATTCTCCATTCCATGTTTGGAGTTGCACCTATTACCTTATTTTCCAAATCATTATTATATAATATTTTTGGTGCGTCTTGTTCTTTTATATCAATTTTAAATATATTGTTATCACTATAATCTAGTCCCTGAACATGAACATAAATATCATTTTCTGCTGTAATACTATTAATTTGTTCATCTGATAGAAGAAGTTTGTGTTCTTCTTCTGGACTATATGTTACTAGGTTCCATTTTTGTTTTCCGTCTATACTATAATCCCATGATAATCCTGATTCGTCATACATGCTTGATAATACAATTTTCTTGGCATCTTCTCCATCAAATGAGAAAGTTGCAAGGTCTGTATCTGCAATTTCAAGTAAATAATTTGCTTCTTGTTGAACTGCTTGCACTTGAATTGTTTTTGTTGCATCTGCTACTTTAGCTTCATTTAATGCGTTATCTTGATCAATAACAAACTTGAAAGAATATTTAACAGATGTTAATTCTGGTTTTATTTCTCTTGCTAAATGATACATTGGAAGTGGATAATATTTTAGTTTGTCAAATATTTCTACTGATAAGTTATAAAAATCTTCTTCTCCTTTTGTATCATCTGCTTTATATGCTTTTATTAATCCATACCATGCATCAATGTTTAAAGGTTCAGCTTCAATTGCTTCTCTATAAACTTCATATAATTTTTCTAAATCGTCTTTGTAAACATCTGCAAGTATTAATGTCTCTCTAGATGTTTGATAATTATCAAAATCATTTAATGCTCCTTGAGCTAGAAGTACATAAGTTGCTAATCCTAACCAGTCCTTGTTATGGTCAATATATTCTTCATCTCCCCAACCTAGTGGCATTCTCAAGTTTAATCTTTCTGTTCTTCCTGATTTAGACCAACCAGATACGTCATTATCTATTGTCCAATATCCTTGACCTTGTTCATTTTTTCTATAATATATTAAAGCTGCGTGTCCTGGTTGACTAATAACTGATGATGGCGTACCATGTACTCCACGGATATTAGATCCTATTTTAGAAATTCCTCCACATACTGCTCCATTATCAATGTTCATCCATAATTTTGGTACTCCTAATTTATATGTTACTCCATAATCTAAAAAGTTACCATATTTTTCACTCCACATTTGTTTATTATCTTCGTCATAATATTCTGGTTTATCATAATTAGGCCATATATATTTCATATAACGATGTGGCTGTAAATATATTTCTTCTTGTCCTGGATGCTCGTCTATATATTTTTGTGTATATTCGTTTAACCATAAAATTTCTTCATCATCGATTATATTATTTAGCACAAAACGCATTTCCTCAATTTGTAATGCTTCAAACCATTTTGTGTGGTCCTGATTATCAGAAACTACAAATTTACCATCTGCATGCATTTGTTTAAAAATTCTATAACGGTCAACTGCATTAGATTGGTTTTCTGGTACATTTGGATTCATCCATAATCCTACTGTTGTAGAGTGTGTTAATGACAATGTTATTGCCATTTTCTTATATAAATCTCCCAATCTTGTACCGTATTTCGTTGTTTCGTCAATATCAAAATCGTCTTTATATGCATGATAAAGTTCAGCTAAAACTTTTAAAGAATTATAGTAGTTTCCATCTGGTTCTCCTCCAACAATATAAAGACGTAGATTCTCCACATCGTCCATTAACCATGAAAGTACTTCTTTGTTTGGATCAGTTTCTTGAACAAAACGTTTTAATGCATAACGTCCAACACTATCTACGAATTCTCTTTGAAGAAGTTTCAATTCATATTCTTTATTAGATAATTCTGCATCTGCATATTGTGTTTTTATTATTTTGTCGTACTCTTCTACACTTGGAACAACATTATCATCATAATCTTCTTTTATCAATTTTGCATCAGCGTAAACTGCATGATCATTACCTTGACTTCCATTGTCATCTGCATAAAGTCTTAAAAATTTAGCATCTCTTATGTCTATTTTAACGAAAGTTGCATTTTGTCCTGGTTTTGATACTGCTGGTTCAGCGTCAGTCTTTAAATCCCAATGTTCACCATCTGTTGATGTGTAAATATAAAATTTCACACCATTACTAGAACTAGCTGCTGTTGTATTTAATCCTATAAATGCTGTGAAATAGTTATATTGTTTATAGTCACTCAAATCATATACTACATTAGATGTTGCATGAGCCCATATTCCTTTTTCAAAAGAGTATGTGCTATTTTCTATCATTACTGAAATTAATGTATCACTTGAAGTTTTATTTTGACAAATTTTTCCCCATCTTGTATATGATTGTTTTTCTACATAAGGTATATCTGATAAATAACAAAAGTCATTTTCATTACTTGCAAAAACTGTATTTCTCATGTTTACTACGAAAAATACTATTAATAATAAAATAAAACAAATACTTGCCTTTAATAAAAATCTACTATTATTATTTTCTCTCATTATTATTCCTCCTTTTTGTTACATACATGTTAATTATACCACATTTTACAATTTATGTAAAGCTTTGGGACTGTTTTTTCTTTATTTTATTACTTTATTCTTTTTTTTTTGCAAACATGAATATTTTTTAGTAATATTGCTTATTATTCAATATGTATACATCTATATTTTAGATATGAATAATCCTGCACTCTTTTTCCAAAAACATCAAATGTATGTGCTGACACTAGAGTATTTTCCGTGCTTTTACCATTTTGAATTACAACTAAACTATGTGAAAATAAATCTCCACTAAAACTTAATTGAATAATGTCTCCTATTTCTAATCTATCTATTGTAGTTTCTGTTCCAGATGGTCCCTTTCCTTTATTTGATATTAAAAATTTATACAAAAATCCAACTCCCGTCCATGATGGAGATTTGTTGTTTCCGTTTATATAATACCATCCATTATTTTTATTATAATTCATTTCATTATATCCAGCAAAAATGCATTGTGAAGCGAAATTTGTACAATCTCCTCCTACTGGATCATAATTATAATAACTTGGATTTCTAGAGTATGCCCATTTTTTTGCATATTCATATACTCTTTGTCTATTATACTTACTACCCATATTATCTCACCTTTTATAATATATTCATTTTTTATATTATAGTAACTATATAAAATATAACTTTTTATTATTAAAGTAATCTTTTCATTTTTAGTTAACTACTAATTTTAATACATACAATTTTTTGTAAAAAAAAAGAAAATATTAGATAAAAAAACATTTAATTGTATAAAAAAATAAAAATAGAAAATAATAATATTATAAACATTTTTTAATGATATTACATTACTAAATTAAAAAAATTTGAAAGGAGAAAGTATTATGAAAAATATTAAAAAGATAATTTTATTTATGATAGCTGTAATGTTTTTCTCTCTAATATTTATACCTTCTATTTCTAATGCTGTTACTATTGAAGTAGATAGTGAAGATGACTTAATTAGCGCTATCAATACTGCAAATGAGACTGATATCATTCAATTATCTACAAATATAGAAATAACTAGACCTATTGAAATAACTGATAAAACTATAATTATAAATGGTAATGGTCATACAATATCTAGAAATACAAATAATTGGACTCCTAATCAGTCTAATGCTACTTTGATTACAGCTGGTATAGATTCAACAGTTACTCTTATGAATCTTAATCTAACAAATAGTCAAAAATATGGTGCTCAAGCTTATAATGGAGGTTATTTGATAGTAGATAATGTAACAATATCTAATTGTGGGTTTGGTGGAATACTTGTTAATGCTGGTACACTTGAGGTAAGAAACCTATCTTTAAATAGGAATGGACAAAATTCTAATAATGGTATTGAGATTGCTAAATCTTCTACAATTTCAGAATCAGATAATCAGCCAACAGTAATAATGAATGGTACATTATCTTCAACAGAACAAGAAAATGTTATTTATATTGCAATAAATGATGCTTTAGCAGAATTCAATATAGAAAATACGCCAAATACTGTTAATAAAATACTTTCAGACGGTAATAAAGTTGTTATTACAGATCAGAATAATAATGTAGTTTATGAGAGTAATTCAAGTAGCAACGTAGACATTGATGGTGAAACTTTTATTGAAAATATATTAATCACAATCCATCTAATGGATAAAAGTACTTCATTTACAGTTCCTCAAGGAACTACTCTTACAAAAGCACAAGTACAGGAAAGAATTAACTTACAAGGTTTAGGTTTAACAGGATATACTATAGATGGATTTTTTACAGATCCAAATTATACAACAGAATACAACTTTGCAACACCTTTTGTAACTAATACAACACTATATGCAAAACTTTCCACTATAACAACGCAAGTAAAAGACGTAACTCCAAAAACAGGTATAGAAGATTATTTAGGAATTCCCGTATTAGTTATTGCATTATCTGTATTTGGAATCATAGCATTAAAAAGAAAGGAATTTTAATTAAGATATAAAAATATTGCCTACATTAATCTTGGTGTAGGCTATCTATTTTATAATTATCTTAATATTTACGGTAAAATATATGGATAGAAATACTAAAACAAAAAACGTTTTAATTACTTCCATTTTAATAGTATTCATATTGCTTATTATTTTCTCGCTTATTTATATTTTTAACTATTATTATGATATGTACAAAATTTATAAAGAAAGCAATTTATTAAATGAAATTTCTATAGACACAGATATTATTCCAGAAGAAGAATCCGATGAACCTATTGTACAAGAAAAAACAGAGAGAATGTTAAAACTGGAAGAATTGCAAAAGCAAAATTCCGATATCGTTGGTTGGTTAGAAATTGAAAATACGAATATTAATTATCCTGTCTTGCAGAGTTCTGATAATGATTTTTATATGAATCACAACTCTAAAAAGCAGTATTCTAGTGGTGGCTCTATATTTTTGGATAAAGATTATAATTGGGATACTCCAAGTAGTAATTTACTAATGTATGGTCATAATATAAAAACTGGTTCAATGTTTCATAACTTATTAAAATATAAGAATGAAGAATTCTATAACGAACATCCAACAATAAGATTTACTACAAATAAGGATGATTCAACTTATGAAATAATCGCCGTTTTTCAATCAAGAATTTATTATAAATCAGAACAAAATGTTTTTAGATATTATTATTTTATTAACGCTAACAATGAAGCTGAATATAATGAATTCGTTGAAAGTGCGAAAAAAGCTTCTTTATATGATACTGGAAAAACTGCTCAATATGGAGATCAATTAATGACTCTCTCCACTTGTGCATACCATACTCAAGATGGAAGATTTGTAGTTGTAGCCAAAAAAATTCCTATGGCTGTTAATGAAAATTAGATTGACAATTTACAAATAAATATATCAAAGGGCACATTCGACGTGCCCTAAATTTTTTTAATTTATAAATCTTTCATTGAAAATCAAATTTTTTATCTACTTTAATATTTTAAATATCTACATATATTTCCGTTCCACTATTTATTGTAATTCCCTCTTTTGGTGTTTGATTTTTAATAAAAACTTTCGATTTATCTATTTCTTCAGAATTTAAATCTATATTTACTTTCAACTCTAATCCCAGTTCCTTTAATACATCCTGTGCATCTTTTATACTCATCCCTATAACATTAGGTACTTGAACTTCTGTTACTTCTTCTAATCCTTCTGTATTGTCCTTTTCTAGTTCCATGTATGGTAAAACCTCTCCTAAAATCTGCGATGCTATTGGCGCTGCCACTCCTCCTCCTTGGTGACCTCCTTCTCCAGTTGGATTATATAAAGTTATTAAAATAACTAATTGAGGATTTAAAGTTGATGCTACTCCGCAAAATGATGTAACATATTTTCCTGTATTGACACCATCTTCTGATGTTCCAGTTTTTCCTCCTATTGAATATCCTTGAACTTGCGCACCTTTACCCGTTCCTAAAGCTACTACTGATCCCATCATACTCAATACTTTTTTTGATGTTTCTTTTGATATAACATTTTTGTTTAAAATTATTGGCTCCTTTTCTTCTGTTTCTCCTGTTTCTGAATCTATTACAGCCTTTACAACTCTGGGTTGTATTAGATTTCCTCCATTTGCTATAGCTGAAACTGCTCTAACTAATTGAAGAGGTGTAATCTCAAATCTCTGTCCGAATGAAATAGTTGCTAATTCAACTGGTCCTGCCTTTTCTTTTGCTATAAATATACTATTTGCTTCTCCTTGCAAATCCACTCCCGTTTTTGATAATAAACCAAATTTTTCCAAATAGCTAAAATATGTCTGCACTCCCATTCTTTGCCCTAATCCTATAAATATTGGGTTGCATGAATTCATTAATGCTGTTCTTAAGCTTTCTGAACCATGTGGTCTATAGTATCTCCAACATTTTATAGATACTCCTGCCACATCAATTCTACCTGTACATGCAAAGCTTTCTTTTTCTATATCTTCTACTAATCCCTCTTCTAATGCTGATGAAGCCGTTATTAATTTAAAAGTAGAACCTGGTTCATATGTATCAGAAATTGCCTTATTTCTCCACATTTTTTCCAAATAATTGGATCTTTCATTACTTTGCAATGTATTCCATGCACTTTTTAATTCTTCATTATTTATTGTATATGGGTCATTTAGATTATACCCCGGATATGTTGCCATTGCCAGTATATCACCATTATTAGGATTCATTATTATGACATTTCCACCATCAGTACAAACATTATCTATACATGCTTCTTCAAGATACTTTTCAACTATAGACTGTATTGTAGCATCTATTGTAAGCATAACACTATCACCATCAATAGCAGGTACATATTCTTCTACTATCCCCTGCAACCTAGCTCCTTTTGCATCACTTACACGAGTTATTTTTCCTTTTGTTCCACTTAATATATCATCATATTTTGCCTCTACTCCATTTAATCCTTGATTATCGCTTCCTGTAAAACCAATAACCTGTGAACATAACTCATTATTAGGATAATATCTTTTAGAATCTTCATCTATATTTATTCCTTCTGTAATATTATTTTCTTCCATCCATATTCTTAACTCGTCGGCTTTATCTTTTTCTATCTTCTTTACTATTGTTTCTATTGAACTTTTTTTCTTTAATTTTTTTAAAGTTTTTTCATACTCCAAATTAAATATAGTGGATAAAGCTTTCGCTACTTTCTCTTTATTTTCAGTTTCTATATTCATTGGATTTACTGTTACTGTTTCTACTGTTGCTGAAACTGCTAATTCAACACCATTTCTATCATATATAGTACCTCTACTTGGATTTACAGCTCTATCCAAAGTTTGTTGTTTATATGCTAATGATTGTAACTCGGCTCCTTGCACAAATTGAAGCCAGCCTGTTCTTATTATAAGTAATATTAAAATTGTTATAAATACAAAGAAAACTTTTATTATTCTTTTTTTCGCACTAATACTTGGCATTATACTTCACTCCCAATTCAATTTATTACATTATATTGAATTTATCGGTATTTTATGAAGCGAATAAAAAAACAACCATATTTAGTGTTCTAAATTATGGTTGCTCTATTTTATTAAACTTTTAATCAAATTAATAATTTTTGTAAAATAATTATCATCTTCCATTTTTACTTCTTCTGAACTAGCTTCAACATAATCTGTTTTTGGGAGATTTACATAGTTTATTTGATCATTTGATAATGCTTTCATTCCCAATAACGTTTCTGCTTCTTCTTGTATAGTTTTAAGATTTAAACGACTTTCAATAGTTGCCTCTAGTTGTTCATTTTCCTTCTCTACTAATGCTAATTCGTTTTTTAATGTTTTTATTTCAGCATATTTAGCATCAATAACAGCATTTCTATAGGTTATGGTAAAGAATGCTATAAATGCAATAAGTACAAAAATCACTATTTTTGCCTTTTTTGCTGTCTTCATTTTTGTTTTATTTTTTTGTACGGTATTTGCTTTTGAAACATGTTTCTTTTTTGGATTTCTTCTTACTGGTTCATAATCATTTCTTATTTTTCTTGGACTTGTTTCATATTGATACCTAGCCATTCTTACCACCCCTTTCTTTAGTTTTTTTCAAATACTCTTAATTTAGCACTTTTGGCTCTTGAATTTTCCTTTTGCTCATCTTCTGTTGGTATTATTGGCTTTCTTGTAATTATTTTTCCCTCTGACTTTGCTCCACATATACAATATGGTAAATCTGGTGGGCATGTACATTTTCCTTTTGCATCTTGATAAGCATTTTTTACCGCTCTATCTTCCAATGAGTGAAAAGTTATTATACATAGGCGTCCTTTGGGTTTTAATACTTCTATTGAATTTTTTACAGTATTATACAATGGTTCAATTTCGTTATTTACTTCAATTCTTATAGCTTGAAAAGTTCTTTTTGCTGGATGCCCATCTTTTTTTGCAAATCCAGGAATTGCATTTTCAATAATACTTACTAATTCTCCTGTAGTTGATATTTCTTTATTTTTTCTATATTCACATATCTTTTTAGATATATTTCTTGCAAATTTTTCTTCTCCATATTCAAAAATTATTCTTGTTAATTCATCTTCTGTATAGTTATTCACTATTTCTTTAGCTGTAAGGCTTTGCGTTCTATCCATTCTCATATCTAGCTCGCTTTCTTCTGCCATATAGCTAAATCCTCTACTTTTTTCATCTAATTGGTATGAAGAAACTCCTAAATCTAATAAAATGCCATCTACTTTGTCTATTCCCAAATTGTCTAATATATCCTTTATTTCATCATGATTTCCATGTACATATATAACATTTTTATATTCTTTTAATTTTTCCTTTGCTGATTTTAATGCTTCTTCATCTCTATCAATTCCTATTAGTAGTCCATCTTTAGATAGTCTTCGTGCAATCTCATAACTATGCCCTGCCCCACCTAAAGTTCCATCAACATATATGCCATTAGAATTAATTTTTAAGTTCTCAATACATTCTTGTAATAAAACTGGTTTATGCTTAAATTCCACTTTACTCTCCTTAAATAAGTTTACAGTTGGTATCTGTTTAGATACCAACTGTAACATCTCTACCTTCTCATTCTTTTTCTTATGTACTCTAATAATTCTTTGGCATCTCTCTTTTCGTTTTATCTTTTGTTAAAATCTCATTAATTTTTTCTTTTGTTTTTTCTCTTCTCTTTTCTTTTGTTTCTTTTTCTCTTTTCTTTAGTTTTTTACTTTTTCTTTAGTTTCTTAAAAATCTTTAGTTTATTTTTAATCTTTTGTTTATTTATATACACTTCTTTTGGAAGTTATATACCAAGCATTGTCATATTTTCAGCAATTTCATCTGCTGAAATATTTTCTTCACTACTATAGTTCGTCCAAGCAGACTTATCCCAGATTTCTAATCTAGTGCCAACACCTATTATAACTATCTCTTTATCCAGATTTGCATATGTCCTTAAATTTGCTGGAATTAAAAAACGTCCTTGTCTATCTATTTCACATTCTACAGCACCTGATAAGAAAAATCTTACAAAATCTCTTGCGTTTTTATTTGTTAGTGGAAGTGTTTTTAGTTTTTCTTCAAAATTTGCCCATTCAGATTTTGAATATGCAAATAAGCATTTATCAAGTCCTTTAGTAACTATGAACTTTTCTCCAATATTTTCTCTTAATTTTGAAGGCATTATTATTCTGCCTTTAACATCTACAGAATGCTCATATTCACCAATAAACACTTGACCTCACCTTCTTTTCACTTCGTGGCACTTTGCTCCACTTTCCTCCACTTTGTATCCATTTTATTATAACTTTTTAGAAAATGCAATACTTTTAACGAAATTTTTTTAATTTTTTTATAATAAATTGTTGTTTGTATGAGGTATGTATTATCTTAATTGTATGGGTACGGCATACCGTGCCCATTTAATTCAAAAACATGTTAAAAGGGCACATGCAATGTGCCCCTACATTTAAAATACATTTTTTAATACATATAATATGAAATAAAATTATACTGTTATTATATAAATAACATATTCACATCTGTAGTATAGAATTCATATTGTAATAATAGATATCTTTTTAAGGGAGAATAAAAATGGCGAAAATATTAGTTTATAATAATGATTCAGATAGATTTGAAACCTATTATAGGGATGAAAACTCTCCTATGCCTTATAATGCAAATTCAACATTACTTGTAAGAGAATTTAGAGGATCCAGTAAAAGCCCTACTTTATGGACAACTAAAAGAACTATGCAGGCTTGGAATACTCAAAGGTATTTATGGGGTGGTCCTATTCCTGTAGGCTTTGCTTTTAAACGTTCTTGGGAAGGTGGACATTCTGGCCAATCTCAACATTATGCTGGAACAGCTTTTGATGTTGCTCAACTTTGGACAAATGCTCAAAGGTCCGCTTTAAGAACAAGTGCTATTAATTCAGGAGTATGGTCATATGTTGAGCCAGTATCTCTTACACCAACATGGGTGCACTTTGATAGAAGACAAAGACCTTCAGCTTGTGCATCTGGCGGTTATCCAACTTTAAGGCAAGGAAGTTTGAGTGTTTATGTTCTTATTCTTCAAGATGGATTAAATACTTTAGGTTTTACTACTGGTGGTTTAGATGGAATATTTGGTTCTAGAACTTTCAATGCTGTTAAATCTTATCAATCCAGTCGTGGCCTTTCTTCCGATGGTATTGTTGGATGTAATACATGGCGTTCACTTCAAGAAAATGTAATAGGTGTAGGTAGAACTTCCACCACTTTAGATTAGAAATTAAAAAGAACTAGACTATGTTTAATAATCTAGTTCTTTAATTGAATTAATCGTTTTAAGCTTTATTTGCTAAAATAACATCAATAATAGTTTGAGTTATTTTTACTCCTATTTCTACATCTGGATTTTCATCAAGATGTCCTTTATTTATTCCAATTGCATAATTCTTATCTGTTGTCATAACAATAGGTGCTCCACTCATTCCACCAGTTGATTTAGCATTACTAAGAAAATATCCAAAGTGTGCCTCGTCTATATTTCCTTGTGTATAATATTGTAGTTGTCCATAACCTGGTGTATTAGGATATCCCATTATTGTTATTCCATATCCTACCATACTACCCATTACACAATGTGTATTTGTTAAAAGTAAACTTGGTCCAACAATTAATCCTGACGCAACTAGTTCTTCTCCATAAACATCAGTCTTTATACGGCAAGTTGCTCTATAAGGGAAAGCTGATGTATTGGAAAATTGCATAACTAATTCCTATAATATGAATTATTAATCTCTATCGCGACATCTGCTCGAACTACTGAAATTAAACCTTTGTTTATTCTCACTTTTGTTTTTATTACTTTAAAAGTAATTCTTATTTCTGCCTTTATTCCTTGTTATATCATTTTAACTATTGCTTTAACAATTTTATATACATTTTTAGTAATTATAATAGTATTTTTCAGTTTGTTTTCCGTTTTGATAAACTATTTTTCCTTACTGATTTTTGTTCATCATACCTATACTTTATATCCTCAATTCATCTATTAGTTATTTTTAATATTTACATAATATTCGTTTAATAAACATTTTTACTTTTTAAGAATATTTATTTTTTCAATTTTTAATAACTACAACTTTATAACTATTCATCATCTACAATTTCTATCTTTGTAATTTTTTCTAATGGCGTTGGAATTATATCGTTTATTATTTTATCATTAAATGTAATTATTACAGTATCTCCTACCTTCATATCAGAAATATCAATTTTTTCCCCTCTACATGTGGTGATAATAATATCATCTTCTATTGAAAAATTAAACATTCCTCTATAGTCCATCTCATTTGTCTCTAAACCTTTCACAAAAACCATGGTACGATCATTAGATTCTCTTATACTTTCTACTGTTGCATAAAATGTTTTATCATCCGTTAGTGTATCTAAGTCTAGTTTTACTTTTTGTGATTTTCTTACAAACACTCCTACTAAAAAAATTAATAATACTCCTATTATTATTATAATTACTTTATACCTATTATTCATAAAAGTTGCCTCCTTTTATTTGCATAAATTTATTTTTTAATAGCTAAATAATAACATAAAGCAATTTAATTAGCAATTAGCAATATATCGAATTATTTTTTTAATTTATTGGCACAATATACCCATTAAATTTTCTAGAGCAAAATTCACACACGTTGTTCGAAAAAAATAAGAATGAAAATAAATTTTCATTCTTATTTTATGCTCACTTTCACATGCCCATACATTGCTTTTTATGTATTGTTGTCTTTATTATTTTTAGTATTTCTTCCAAATTTATATTCTAGTAGTTCATGTATTCCACCTATTGCTAACATTACTGTAAATATTAATATTATTGTTAGTATTTGCTTATTTCTTTCTGCTTCTGCTAGTGTACTTAAATAGAATAGATAATCTGTGTACATATATTTCTCCTTATATTGTTACTTTTTATACAGATTATTCTACTAAATAAATTTATTTAAGTCAATATATTACTTTCAAATGAAAGTAATATATTGACTTTTTTTACATATCTTGTTTCTGAACTTTTTCTTCCTTTATAAATATAGCTATTTCCTTTAATATCCCCATTGCTCTAATTATTTCTTCTTCATCATATTCCTTCAATAATAATTTTGTATCATTAATAATACTGTCATCTAGTCCATATAATATATAATCTGCAGAATGAGCACTTAAGTCCATCAACTTCTTTATACTTCTATATGCTAGGTTGCCTTTGCCTTCTTCGATTAACCCTAGAAATTGTCCCGATATTCCTATCTTTCTAGCAAGTTCTGACTTATTCATATTAAGTTTTTCTCTTATTTGTCTTATTCTATTTCCTCTTTCAATTTGTTCTTTCTTTTCCTGTTCTTTATCTTTTGTAGTCATTCTTTCATCTAATTCTTTTACCATATTTGCTTCCTTTCATGTTTATTTTAATTATTATTATAAGTTAACTAGAGACTTACTACATGGCAAAAGATTTTGTAAAAATATAGAATTGTATGGTATTTTATGGTAAAATATATGAGATAATTTAGGAGGTTATTATGGATATTAAACCTATGAAAATATTAATAATTGAAGATGATGTTAATGCTTGCAATGATTTTATTAGTTGTATTAATTCTAGATCAGATATTGACTTAATTGGAATAACTGATTCAGACGTTGATGCTTTAAATTATGTAAAAGCTAGACGTCCTGAAGGTATTGTTTTAGATATTGAACTTAATAATAGTCTTTCCGGTAGTACAGATTCTTTAAAGTTCTTGAGTGATCTTAAAAAATTAAATTTGAATTATAATCCAATAATTATTGTAACTACTCATATTAATTCTCCAAGGACTTATGATATACTTCATAGAAATGGCGTAGACATTATTCTTTATAAGGATCATCCTAACTATTCTTCTAATCATGTATTAAATATGTTCATGACATTAAGGAATACAGTTAACACAAGTTATGTTGCCTCTTTACAAGAAGATTTGATGGAAACCGAAAATAAAATTTCTGATCTTATATATCATGAACTAGATTTAATAGGAATAACTGCTAATTTAAAAGGTAGACAATATGTTCATGATGCTATTTTATACCTAATTCAAAATAATAATAGCAATATTAATGTAATACAATATCTAACTAAAATTTATAAGAAGTCTGGAAATACTATAACTAATGGAATACAAAATGCTATTATTCATGCATGGAGAGTGTCGTCACTTGAAGATCTTTCTACGCATTATACTGCTAAAATAAATTATGAAACTGGCTTACCAACTCCAATGGAATTCATTTATTATTACGTTGATAAGATAAAGAAATTAATCTAGTATATTTTTGTATACTAGATTTTTCTATTTTTCGTCATTTTTCGACATATTTTTCCACCATTAAATACCATTTGTTCTAAAGGAATAAATGGTATTTTTTTATTGTCACAGAGAATTGTGATGATGAAAAGGTGGTGAGTTTGTATGGAATGGTGGGAAGCATTTATGAGATGGATGCATTATTGGATGGGATAAATTTTAATTCCGTATAGTGAATTTCTATACTTTTATCTTATATACGTTAATGTAGGGGCACATTGCAATGTGCCCATTATTATTTATATATTTTAACGGGCACGTTGCAACGTGCCCCTACACTTATTGTTAATTTTATTATTATGCTATATAATATAAATAATTAAATTATGATAAGAGGTGATTATACTTTATGGATCAACTTTCTTTTTTATTAGATTTAGAATATATGGATATAATTATATACATTATTAGAACATTCTTTATTTGCACTTGTACTTATTACACATGTTTTAAAATCATAAATTCAAAAAATTTTTCTACTATTAAACTATTGTTATATTCTATAATTACATTATTTGTTTCTATTATATGTGCCATTTTAAAATATTATTTTGATTCTCTAACTAGCATATTATTCCTATTATTTTCTTTATGTCTTATGTTTTCTTTTTTTAATAAAAATACAATTGGAAATTCTATTTTAATTACTATAGTTTCTTTAAGTATAAATTACATATTATTCTGTTTATCACTTGTGATTAATTTTATACCAAACTTAATATTTAAAATTCAAAATGTTTATATATCTCTATTCTTTATTATTTTTATATATGTCTTATTATTGAAATTTTTCTTTAAAATAAAAAAATTTAAAAATGGCTTTTCTTTTTTTCAAAAAAATTTAGATAATGAACTCTTCAATATATTAATTTTAAATATTAGTGTAACTGTATTATTATCATTTACTATTTTTTATCATTTTGATTTACTGTTAGCTACAAGTATATTTTTTGATTTTATTATTCTTTCCATCATCATGTTCATTACCATCCAAAAGTCTTTGACTTTATATTACAAACATAACTTACTAGTTAAAGACCTTAATGATACAAAGTTAGAATTAGCGGAGAAGAATAAAGAAATCGAAAAACTTGAGAAAGAAAATTTAGAGTTTAGTAAAACTAGTCATTCTATTGCCCATAAACAGCATGCATTAGAATACAAATTAAATCAACTTATGATGAATACTGAAATTTCTGATGAACTTAACATTAGTGATAAAATTAAAAATGTTTCTTCTGAAATATTTGATAATAAAACAATTTCAATCTTACCTAAAACCGATATTGATGAAATAGATGATATGTTAGAGTTTATGCAAGCGGAGTGTAACAATAACAATATAGATTTTGAACTTTCTTTAAGTGGTAACATTCATCATATGGTTAATAAGTTTATATCTAAAGAAGATTTATCAATTCTACTTGCTGACCATATTAAAAATTCTATTATTGCTATAAATAATTCTGATAATATAAATCGAAGTATACTAATAAAACTTGGTCTGATAGATAATTACTATAGTCTATATGTGTATGACTCTGGCATTGAATTTGAACCTGATACTCTATCTAATCTAGGTAAAAAGCCTTCAACTACTCACAAAGATACTGGTGGTACTGGCTTTGGATTTATGAATACTTTTGATACCTTAAAGAAATATAATGCTAGTTTAATAATAAATGAACTTAATCCTCCATGTAAAGACAATTATACAAAATCAATTGTTATAAGGTTTGATGATAAAAATCAATTCATAGTGAATTCGTATAATAAATAAAATGGTTGCTTTTATGCAACCATTTTTATTATTTTTCAATTTTACCTTCCACATAGATTTTTTCTTATTTGCATTAATTGTTCTACTCCTTCACTTTGCTCTCTTATTATTGTTTCTGCTACTTGTTTCAATCTTGGATCTATACAATATTGTAATAGGTTATTGCACATTTCAATTGCACCTTCATGATGTGGTATCATTTCTCCCACAAAATTTAAATTAATATTTACACATCTCGGACTATTCTTCATTCGACAAATCATATTTTTAGTTATTGTTAAATATCTTTCTACATAAGAATCTATTTCTCTTTTTGTATTAAAATATCCCATTGTAGTTTTTGCAATCTCTTTCATCTGCTCTATTCCTCGTGTTTGCATTTCTATTATGTTTTTTGCAATACTCTGCAATGGTGGATAAGTAGTGTATTCAAGTAAACTCTCACACATATATATTGCTGCTTGGTGATGTGGTATCATACATTGAATAAAATACAAAGTTATGTTGTCACAAGGCTGTGCAGATAACATTTTTGTACACATTTGCTCTAGAATTTTATCAAATCTGTTTAAATAACTTTTAGCTCTTAACACTTGTTGAGATTCCATATTTACCTCCCTTCTTTTATGGGAACAACTCCCTCTTTTATGATATAAAATTTTTTTAAAAAATGTGACTAACTGTATATATGTTTATATTTTGGAAATAATAATTTTAGGTGGTGATAGTGTGAGAATAAGCGACATCTTGCTTGTTTTACATACTAGATTTGTGCCGGAAAGGAATGATAGTTATTATGACAGGTAAAGAGCTTTTATATGTCGAAGATGCTTTAGGACACGAATGTTTTATGAAAACATGTAGTGCTAAAACATCCACTCAAATTACAGATCCAACTCTTTCTTCTTATATAAAAGAGTTAGAACAAAAACATACTGATTTATTTAACAAATTTTTAAATTTATTATAGGAGGAAATTATGGAAGACAAAGATTTAATGGAAAAAGAATTATTAATCATTAAAGGTGTATGTGATTTATACCTTCATGGTACAATAGAATCAACGACAGCAGAAGTACATTGTGCATTTAAAGATGCTTTAAACCAATCATTAGACATTCAAAATAAAATATATAATTTAATGGCTGAAAAAGGTTGGTACAAAACTGAAACAGTTGAACAACAAAAAATAGATACTGTAAAGCAAAAATTCGCTAACAAATAAAATAACTGGAACAAACTTAAAGTTTGTTCCAGTTTATTATTTAAAAATCCTCTATGAAATTCAATTTATCAATCGTTTCTTTACCAATTATTTCGGTTGCTAATTCTACTAATTCATTGTATCTTAATATTTGACCTCTAAAATGTGCATCTATTCCATATAATACCCTAATATTATAATTTGAAGCTATTTCCCAAAATTCTTTTACAGGATATGGAGCATTTGATATTCTTTCTTTTTGTTTTTCTAATGGATCATTGTTCAATACTCTTTTCCCATTCTGTTTTATATTATATGTATTATTAAATATTTGTGCTAGATTTATTTCTAGCGGTATATTATATTTTTCAGCAGATTCACAAATTATATTTGCAACTCTACTCTCTACTTCTCCAAATTTTTTTCTTACTATCATGTACGTATCTGGATGAGCAACTATATCTGGTATTCCTAACTCCATTGCCTTTTTTAGATACTCTGCATATCTCATTAATTCTTCATCTGTAAAACTATCTCTAGCAAAGAATGGTTTTAAGTTCTTATTATTATCATATATAAAATGTTGTCCTAACACGATTATATCTGTATCTTCTTTTAATTCTCTAATATTTTCTTCTTCTCCTGGCAAATATTCTACTTCAAAACCGCTTTTAATTTCGATTTTATCTGCATACTTTTCTTTTAATTCTTTTATACTATTTAGATATTCTCCTTTCTGACTGTAACTCATCCTCATATCGTCTCTGTTATCTATTTTATTTTTCTCTGGGCAATGGTCTGTAAAAGCCATTTTTTTAAATCCCATTTGTATATATTCTTTTATGTAATCCTCATCTTTCATAGTTAATTCTGCATGTCCACATCTATATGTATGTGAATGATAATTAAATTTTTGCATTTTTTATTTTTCCTCCTATTTATATATAACTATACTGTTACGTTAATCATATCTAAAATTTCTTGTTTTAATACATTTACTATCTCTTCTTGTCTTATTTTCTTTATAATTTTACCTTTTTTAAAAAGTACTCCTTCTTCTATTCCTCCTGCTATACCAATATCTGCTTCTCTTGCTTCGCCCGGTCCATTTACTACGCACCCCATAACCGCAACAGTTATGTCTGTTTCTATAGTCTGTAAGAATTTTTCTATCTCTTTTGCTATCGGAATCAAGTCAATTTGCGTTCTTCCACATGTTGGGCAAGAGACTAAAGTTGGAGATTTTTTATATAAACCACAGTCTTTTAATATCTCTTTCGCTACTTTTATTTCTTCTACAGGATCATCTGATAAAGATACTCTTATAGTATCTCCAAAACCTTGTCTTAACATTGCTCCTAAACCTATACTAGATTTTATAGTTCCACTAAATGCAGTTCCTGCTTCTGTAATTCCTAAATGTAGTGGATATTCGAATGTTTTACTAGCTTCTTCATATGCTTGTATGCACAAGTCTAAATTTGATGCTTTTAATGAAATAGCTATATCATAGAATTCTAATTCTTCTAAAATATCAATATGTCTCTTTGCACTTTCTACCATTGCTTTTGCTGTTGGCTTGCCACCATATTTTTCTAGTAAATCCTTCTCAAGTGAGCCAGAATTAACACCAATTCTAATAGGAATATTACGTTCTCTACAAGCTTCTACAACCTGTTTCACTTTATCTTTACTTCCTATATTTCCAGGATTAATTCTTACTTTATCAACTCCGCTTTCAATTGCTTGTAAAGCTATTTTATAATCAAAATGAATATCTGCTACAATTGGTATATGAATATTTTCTTTAATTTGCCTTATTGCTTTAGCGTCTTCTATATCTAAACAAGCAACTCTTATTATTTCGCACCCTGCTTTCTCTAATTCTAAAATTTGATTTACAGTTGCTTCTATATCTTTTGTTTTTGTATTTGTCATTGATTGTATAACTACTTTTTCCTGTCCACCAATTTGTACTCCTCCTACAAAAATAGGCCTTGTATCAGTTCTTTTAACCATTTTTCCTCCTATACTATTTTGAGTTAATATTAATTTAATATCATTTTACTACAAAAAGCAAATAAAATAAAGAAGAAATTATTTTTTTACAAAAATAAAACACATAATCATTTCTAAAGCTTTAGATTTGATTATGTGCTTTCTCATATAATTATAAAAAATAGATGATTGTTTCTATTTTCCTATAAACATTTGGACATATATCTTACCATATCTAGTACTGGTTACAACTCCTATACCTGTATAATTAAAACTACTATTTAAAATATTGGCTCTATGCCCTGATGAATTCATCCAAGCTTCTACTGCTGAATTATTATTAGAATTTCCTGCTATGTTTTCTCCTGCTGTTTTATATGATATTTTGAAACTTTTTAACATATCAAATGGAGAACCATAGATTGGTGAAGTATGTGAAAAATAACTGTTTGATACCATGTCTTGTGCCTTTATTCTAGCTACTCTCTGTACTTCTTCATCTACTTTTAATGCCGTTAGACCATTATTTGTTCTTTGTTTATTTATTAAATTAAATATCTCTTTTTCATCAGCATTCATAGATGAACTAGTAGTATCGCCTGAACCTGAAGAGTTATTAGAATCTATTGAGTTGTTGGAATTTGGATAAATTCCCTTTACATACTTTTTACTTACAGCTCCTATGTAGTCTCCTTCTACTTGTACAATGTACCAGTTTCCAACTCCTGCAAAAACTCTTATATATTCATTTTTATTAACAGTAGCAATTACTTTATAATTTGTTCCTGGTCCACTTCTTACATTTAGCGAACTTGCAGTAACAATCCCTGTAGTAAAATCAACATTATAATAGTGTTGCATAGCAAAAGAACTTTGGAGCTTGCATAAAATAATTAAGAAACCGATGATTGAAACTAGTTTTAATATCATCTGTTTTTTTATTTTAATAACTTTCATAAAATCCCTTGACTATAATATTGTTGTATGAACGTCCAATATGACTATTTAGGAAATATTTTTGTTAGTTATCATATTTTATAAATAGAAAAAGGACTTACCATAAAGGTAAGTCCCTTTTATCGAGAAAACTCTCGATTCCTTTCAGTTTGGTCAACTTTTAGGCTTCATCGGCTCATACCTCTTAAGTTGTACCCTCCGACAGGATAAACTTCGCCCTGTCGTAAAACCCGTACGGCTCCTTGCGTTCTTTCTCTCGCGCATGCCGCTGCATACTGCATATCGTCTTTTAATATACTGTTGTTCATATTACAGTTATTTGTTCCATCTCTGGGCATTCTTATACCTCCTATGAAAGCTGTTAACAGTTACATAAAAGACGACCGGTGGGAGATCTTATATTCCGTGTTGTCTTTCCCATGATGCATCCTCCTTCCTGAATTTTCGCCAAGCATATTGCTCTCTTGACTGCTTTATTATATATTAATTTTTTGTTTTTGTCAACATAAATTTTAAGTTCTTACTAATTTATAGTATTCTCTTCCCATGTTAATAAGTTCATTATGAGTTCCTTTCTCAATTATTTTTCCATTTTTCATTAATACTATCTTATCGCAATCTCTTATTGTATCTAATCTATGTGCAACTATTATCGCCATTTTATTTTTTGTAACTTCTTGTATTGCATTTTTTACGAGTATTTCCGCTTCATAACTCAAACAAGAAGTAACTTCATCTAAAATAATAACATCTGAATCATTTGCCATTACTCTTGCAAAATTAATCATTTGTTTCTCACCGTGTAGATAATATGTCTGGATTACTATATATATCTGTATTATAACCATCATCAAGGCTCTTTATTTTTTCGTGTAATCTTAATTTCCTAAAAATCTCTTCTATCTCTTGTAATGTAATATCTTTATTTACATATCTAATATTATCTATTATTGTATTTGGTAGTATCTGTACCTCTTGCATTACATAACCGATTCTTTTTCTTAATGATGAAATATTATAGTCTAAATAGTTTTTATTATTTATTTTTATTTTTCCTTTTACCGGTTCATAAAATCTGCATAATAGATTTATTATTGTAGTTTTACCACATCCTGTTCTTCCTACTAATGCTACTTTTTCATTTTCTTTTAAACTTAAACTGAAGTTTTCAATATTATTTTCTTTATCATTATATGAAAAATTTACTTTATCAAATTCTATTGTATCAACCTTTTTTAGTTGTTCTCCTTCTTGTAAATTTTCAATGTCTTGTATATTCAAAAATTCAAGAATTCTCGAATATGAAATAAATGATTTGTTGAAATCTGTTAAATGCATAGTAAACCAATGAAATTCATGTTCAAGTGCTTCACTATATTCTATTAGTAATAATATTGATACATATGTCATACTACCTTCTATAATATTAATCCCTACACAGTACACTATAATTGCAGTTGTAAAAGATGCAATAAAGGTAAAAATGCTATTATATCTAGCTACGATTTTCTCTAATCTATCATTACTTTTATTATATTCTTCTAACTTATTTTTTAATTCTTTTTCTTTTTTTTCTACTATATTTAAAATCTTTATAGTTAAAAATCCTTGTATTCCCTCATTTATGTAATTATACAGTTCTATATTTATTTTTCTAATTTCATTTATCAATACTATTGTTTTTTTATTAAAATATAGAGTTACACAATATCCAATAACATATAATAATAAAATACCTAACGCTATTTTTATATTTATAAATATTAGAAATACCGCAATAATGGTAAATCTAAATAATCCCATAAAGTACATTTCTACTATAACTTTAGGAAAAGTTGAAGATGCAGTGTCAACATCTGATTGTAAAAACTGTAGAATTACTCCCGTATAATTCTCATCATAAAATTTAATCTTTACATCTTGTAACTTATTAAAAACCTTTTGACTTAAGTCTCTTTGTATTTTTCTTTTTAAAATTGACCTCATATTACAGTGTGTTAAAACTGCATAACATTGTAAAAATAGAAAGCCTATATAGAATACACCTAAAACTATTAGTGCTCTTATATTCTTATTTGGTATTTGTATATCTATCATTTGCTTTGTTATATATGGTATAGTTATTATCTCTATTATTGCTGTTAATTCTATAATAATAAATAGTATTATGAATTGCTTGTGATAACCCGTATCTTTATACATTTGTTTTAATTTCTTTAGCTTATTTCTCAATTTTTATACCTTTCCTTTTCTATGATTAGTCGAAATACTATATTACATTCTCTCTAATTTGTATTAAATTTCTATAATCTTGATTTCTTTTCATTAACGCTTCATGTGTATCTTTAGTTGTGGTGTTTTTATGTATATAAATAACACTATCAACAAAATCTATAATTTCTAAATTATTACTTATAAATATCATTGTCCTATTTTTATACTTTTCTTTTAAATTTTTTAATATGGTTCTTCTTGTAGTATTATCTAGTTTATTTAAGGCTTCATCAAATACTATTATTGGTTTGTCATTTATCAGACTTCTAGCTATACACATTCTTTGCTTTTGTCCTCCAGATAATTTTATACCTTTTTCTCCAATTAAAGTGTTATACTTTTCTTTAAACTTATTAATATCATACATTATTTCACAGTCTTTAACCACTTCATCAACTTTTTGCTTTTCTATTTGGTTATTTAAAGTTATATTTTCCATTATGTTTCCACAAAACATATATGATTCACCTAAAATTAGTTCAACATATTTTCTAATATCTGCTTTGCTTAATCTTTTTATATTATGTTTATTTATATAGATATTTCCTTCATATTCGTAAAAACCTAAAATCGTTTTAGCCAATATGCTTTTACCACTTCCATTTTCTCCTATAATTGCTACATTCTCTCCTTGCTTTATTATAAAATTTAGATTCTCTAATATCATTTTATTTCCCACATATATTTTTACATTACTGAAAATTATCTCCCCATTTAAATCGTAACTATAGTTTTGCTTTTCTTCTTCTTTTAGATTTAAAAGTTTGTTTATTTTTTTAGTTACAACATAGAAATTGTCTATTATCTCAAGATTCTCACCAAAATTGTATAGGTAATTAAATATTTTCCCTGCTAAATTGGATAATGCTGTCAATGAGCCCATAGTCATAGTTCCGCTTTATTATTGACATTCCTCCAATCAAATATATAATTGGATTTTTTAAATATGTTATATGCTCACTTATGATATCATAGAATAATACTAATTTTATAAATTTTATATTCTCATTTGTATAATCATCATTTAATTGTTTATATTTTTCTTTTTCTTCCTTTTGCTTGTTGAACATTCTTACTAATTTAGAATTACTGACATTAATAATAGTGGAATTTAATAGTTTTTTTCTTTTATCTATCATTTTTCCTATACTTATATTTAATTTCTTTAAATACCATATAGAAAATGATACCATTGCTAATATTGTTATTAATATATACACCGATATTGGAAGATTTAATGTTGCACTTTCCTTAACTATAAATATTCCTAAAAATAATATATCTAGTATCACATTGAATTCACTATTAAAAAAACTTGAAAATACTTCAGCATCTTCATTTATTCTTTGCATTATTTCTGCTTTATCATATGAGTTATAACTTTTATATTCTAAATTTATCATATGATTATATAAAGTACACTTTAAGTTAGTTTTTATCCTTAATTCTAGCTTCGTAGTAATTCGATTTCTAAAATAATTTAATAGCATAAATATAAAGTTCAAAAGAATTATTAGAACAGCTATAGATAATAAATTTACCATATAATTATCTTGTAAAAACCTTTTTACATATTCTGGTATATCAATATAGTTGTTAAGTAAAACACCATCTATTGCATACTTAATAGTCATTGATGTTAATAATGTGATATATGATATGCTTATACTTATTAAAATTAATAAGACAATATATTTTAATGTATGTTCTAACGATATTACTATTACATTTCTTTTCATAATAATTCCTTAAAATTTTATTTCTTTATCACTATTAAAATAATTTTTAAATTCAGGGTTTTGTATTTGTTTCTCTTCCAGCATTTTTAACATATGATTTGCAAACTCTCCTTCTCCTAAATCTCTATGTCCATACATTTTATTATTTAAATTTCCTATATTCAAAATAAAACACCTCCATTAAACATTATAAATGTTTAAGAGGTGTATATCTTAATTTTTTTGATATCAATTTTATTAAATCATCTAACCGGAATACATATTTCACAGTAATTTTTATAATATATTTCTAAATTTGGATAATTTAATATTTCTGTATATTTCGAAGATGGTAACCATTTGGTATATATTGTATTATACAATCTCAAAATATCTTTTTGTTCCTTGTTCTTTACTTTAAAACATGCCCATGTTGCTTCAGGAATTTCTATATTTATAAAATCCTTTCTATTCTTAATTCCTAAAATATAGTATATCTTTTTATTACATATGTCGTTATTATATATATCTATAATAGCACCATAGTAAAGTTGTTTTCCGTTACTATTGTCTATTATAAAATCAAGTATCTTTTCTTTCCTGCTTTTTTCAAACAATTCTTTTATTGCTTTAAAATCTTTCCTATCTATTACTCCTGTTGTTATTCCATATAACTTTTGTTTTTCTAATTCAATTACTCTATACTCTAATTCATCTATAGTTTCAAAAATAGGTTTAAATTCTATCTTTGGAAAAATCTTTATACTTGTATTACTAGTTCTTAAATTATTGGGACTTATTCCATGCATTTTCTTAAATGAATTTGAAAATGAAATCGGAGAATCATATTGATATTTTATGCTTAAATCTATTATTTTAATATCTGTTGAAATTAACTCTTCTGCTGCCTTACTTAATCTTCTTTTCCTTATGTATTCTGTTAAAGTTATGTTTGTTAGAAATACAAAAATTCTTTGCAAAGTATAACTTGAAGTTCCTACTATTTTGGCTAGTTCTTTATAGTCTATTTCGTTTGTTAAATTTTCTTCTATAGCCTCTACAACTTTATTTAAACTTTCAAAATAATTCATTCTATACCCCTAATTTAACTAAATTCTTTTCTATACTCTTTAGCTTTGCATATATATCATACCAACTATAACATCTTATAATATTATCTCCTGCACATTCTTTATTATGTCTAGCATCAAAACAAATAACTGGTATTTTTTGTGATATTATATTTATATTTTTTGAATAATCCTCAATCATGACATCTATATTATTTTCAATACATACGTCTAATTTATTTTCTGGACTAAATATTATTTTATCATAATAAATATTATATTTTTTTAACCAATTAATAACTGTGTCTCTCATTTTTATCCCCTCTTCATCCTCTCGCTCGGTTAAGAATCTTGCCGTAATAATATATATATCATTTCCATCTTCTTTTAACTTTTGGGTTACTTCATTAGCAAATTTTCTGGCAGGTTCGTTTACTGCATAGTCATAGAGATAGTCTCTCCAAAAGTCACTATCCAAATTTTCCTCTATACCAAATACTTCTGTAAAATCATATGCATTTCCATCAACTATTTCTTTATTACATTTTTCAAACATTACCTTGCTTCCATAATCAAGTTGCCATTGCTCTACATCTGTCAGTACTCCATCTATATCAATTCCTATCCTCATTTTATCCTCCTATTATTAGTTAATTTATATATACCTTATATATAATAGTATTTTTCATCTCTTGAATTAATTATCTTTAGTATTTTTACATACATATTTATATTATATTGATTACTAGTTTCGTTTATTGCTAATGCTATTTTATCTATTATTATATTTTTGTTTTTCTCATTTTCTGTTACCTGCAATATAAAATTTGGAGTTGCATTTAATAAGTATCTAGCATCAAAATCATTGTAGTCAAATGTTTCATAGTTAAAATAAAATTTATACATTTCGTCTTTTGAAATTATAATATCTTTTTGCTTCTGTGTTAATTTGTCCCTCATACATTCTATATAATGCACAGTATTATATTTGTCATTATTAAATGATTTACCTCCATTACTATCTTCGTGTATGTTTGTCCAATTATCATCATCTGCAAAATAATTACTTACAAACTGATTAAATTCTGATATATCTATTGGTAAATCGTATTCTGCTATTTGACTTATAATTTCCATTTTTTCATTCTCTTTTAGTTTATCATTGCAGTATTTAATTACCTGTTTTTTTAAACTATTAGATAAATAAGGCATAATCTGAAAAAATACTTCACAATTCTTATCATCAATACTATAATCATTGAATATTTTACTACATTGTTCATTGTTTATTTTTATATCTCTATACTTCATGAAATAATATATTTTTGATGTTTTATTATCATATCTTCCTTTTAATATCACTTCAATTTCTTTATAGCATAACTTATTTATCTTTTCGTAATCCAATTCAACTTTTCCTATTAACTTGTTAAGAATGTTTAAGATATATATAATGCAGTCTTTATTGATTGATCTGTATTGTAAAACTAGTTCCAATAATCTACCGGTTTGCTCTTTATTTAAAGAAAACGCTTGTAAAAAACATATTGTACTTAACATTTTAGTACTTACTGTTATCCCATTAGCCATTACCTGATTATTTTGTATATCTAATAAATGTTTTATATATTTTAACGTATATTCTACAATTTCCTTATTATCTTTTTCATTTAAGTTAAAGTTTATAAATATATTAAAATAATCTTTCATAAAATTTAAATCACTATATTCTAATATCCATTTAAGTTTCTGTGTCTCTATTTGGCTAGAAGTATCAAATATTGAATCTATAAAAAATTCATCGCTTTCTACCTTATATTTTTCTTTATATATATATCTTATTACTTCTCCTTCAGCATATACTCTAAATATATTACTAATATCATTAAATACATCTATTAATAGATAATTTTCTTTTATACAATTATATAGGTCTATTAATTCAATAAATTCTATATTACCAAACCTCATGATATTTTTTCCGTTATATACTTCTTTATAATATTTTTCTAAATTCTTATAATATTTAATTTGTTTATTAGTAATTTTAAAATCTATTATTTCATTTATAAAAGAATACTTGTTCTTTACTTCTCCAGGTAAATTCTCTAATGCTTCATCTAATTCTTCTTTCATTTCTGAAATAACCCATCTATTCATAACTCTATCACATACATATTCATTAACTATAGCAACTACATAGAAAAATACATTCTTTTGTTCTCTACAAATCTTCTTTACTTTATTATATAAATTTCTTGCCTCTTCTGTTTTTCCATTATAGAAATAGTAATATGCTTTTCGTAAATTTTCTTTAATACTATTTTCTTCTTTATTCTCATTCATAATTGTTTCAATATTTTTTGTACCATCTATTATTATTCCATTTCTTATATCTATGTCTTTTGGTAAATAAAAATTATCTATTTTGCCAGCTCTGCTAAATATAAATTCAACAATAAATTTTACCATTTGCTTATTTTCTGAATCTTTACCATTTATATATTCTTGGAATAATTTTAATAACTCTTTATTGTCTATTGTTATTATTCCACTATGATATGACATTTCATACTTTTTGAATAAGTTTTTACAATCTTCTAGTCTTATATATTTATCTTTTGTTACTTCTTTTAATTCTAAATACAATGCCTTAAGTTTTTCCTCTGTTGATATATTTTTATTTTTTTCTATATAAGATAAATAATCAAAAAAAGTTGTATAAGCATATTCGAAATGCTCATTATTCTTCATTTTCTCTACATATATTTTTTTATCAAAAACACTTTCTAGTTCGTTAAATTGTATTACATCTACCCCTATCTTCTTATAATAATTTATTTCATCATCAGATAATAATTTAAAGGTAATTTTATCCTCTTCTTCTTTATCTTCAATAGGTCTATTTACTAAAAATAATATTGGCATATTGCTATTGTTCTTTGTTAATGTTTTTATCCAATTTATTATTTGTCTTACATTATTATCTTGTAAACTATATCCGAAGAAAATAACCTTATTTCCTGCTATTATACTTTTTACAGTAGTTTCTATTAATTTAAAATTTTCACTATATTCCAAATAATCTGTTTCTTTAAGTACCATATTATTTTTGTCTAAACTTCCATGCATTTTGACTATTTTTTTATTAACTTTACTATTTGCAAAATCACAGTCCTCTTTTATTATATCATATGTATTTATAAGTCCCATGTCTGTAAGTTCGTTTTCTATAACATTATCATAGTTTGTAGTGATAAAATTTTGTGGTTTCAATTCTTTTATTATTCTTTTCATAACTTTGTTTTCTGATAAACTAATTCCTAACTTATTTTTTATAAAGGCTTCATATGTATTTACGCCAAATTTTTCCTCATACATTTGTGCTACTGCCATTGATGTATATTCTTTACGAAATTTCTCTTGAGCAGACTCTTCTATAATTCCTAACTCTTCCATCATTCCATTTGTTAATTCTCCCCAAGTCAGGCTTCCAGATAATTTAGATATCCCCGCCCCTATGAATACACTTATGTTATTGTTTTCTTTTGCTTCTATTATTTCTTTAAATCTTTTTATAATATATTCTTTCCTAGATAGCATTTTTAACCTCTCATCTTATATTCTAAATAAATTTTTCATTTCTTTCTACTTTAAATATTTTATATTTAGTTTCTATATTATATAGGTTTTGTATTCTATTCTTTCTTATTCTTCCATTACATAATATCATACTATTAGCATGTTATCAATAGTTCACTTCTTTATAACTTGCTTAATCATTTAATTTTTTATAAACTTATATTGAAATTATAATAGTGTTATGCTAGAATGTTTAAGATACTTATAAAAACCTTTGAGGTAACTAAAACATCTCGGAGGTGACCTCCGAGATGATATTAAGGGGGAAAGATATGCAATTGTTAGTAGAAGTGGAGAATTCTCTTGAAATGAAAGAGCATGTTAAAGACCATTATGGTCAATGGATTTGTGAAGGAATGTATGTTAATTCAGTAGAACGTTCTTCTGGTAGACAAGGTTGGATAGTCAAAATTATTGATATTTATAATGATATAGGCAAAATACAAGTTCAAATTGCTAGAGATGAATCCGGTTTTTATGATGAAGATTCTTTCTACTTAACAGGTTTTGAATTAAGTACAAACTGGTATAAAGCCTAACTGACAATTGAAGACAATGTTTTAGGTACGATTTAATCGTACCTTTTTTCTATTCTTTTATTTCTATTGTTGTATGTTCATCAATATTTTCTACTATTCTCTTCATTATTTTTGCATCTACTGCCACACATCCTGCAGTAGTACTAGTATTAGCACAATGTAAAAAAATAGCACTTCCTTTTCCTTTAATGTTATTGGGATTTGTTTTTATTTCTATTATATATTCATATTGTATTGGATAGTCTATTAGGTGTTCTGCTGAATTCCAGTCTTTTCCTACTTCTTTAATATTTACTAATCTATTATAATATCTAGATTTTGGGTCATCCACCCAATACATTTCATTATTAATATGTATATACTCTAATCCATTTTTATTCTTTCCTATTAAATTTGTACTTAATATTTTTCCTAGTTCAAATTTTCCTATTGGAGTTTTTCCGTCTCCTTCAATCTTTTCATTTGTTAATCCGTTTTTACCAATGTAAGCAATGGTTTCTATATTGCATTTAGGAAATGTTAATATTGTCTTACCATCCTTTCTTGCACATACTCTTATAATATTCTCCATTTATTCTTCCCCTAAACTTTATCTCTCCATATAATTTATTCTTTTGTTTTTTTATAATTCAACATGCACTTTTCTAAACTATCTCTAACCCACAATTAGAACTCTTATCATCAAAAATTATATTGTCCTCTCTCTTTAAATTGAGATAAATATCAGAAGTGACACTCTCTAAAATATCTTTGTTCATATCTCCTTTAAACGGAGCAATTAATTTATTTCCAGAATTATTATCTGATTTTATATTAAGAGTATATTTTCCCTTTTGTAGTGTAATATCTATGTCTTTTCTATTTACATTATATTTTATTATTTTAGTATTATTATAAGTTGTAAATTTGTATTCTTTTTCACCTACAATTAGGTCACAAATTACACCATTAAAATTAAAGCATTTGAAAGGAATATCTGCAATTGAAAGCATAAAACTAGAATTTGAATTTCTAAAATTATTCGCTTGACACCAAATATATGATTTTGGAAAAGACACTCCCCAATCTTTTTCGATATAACCGAATCCCATTATCAAAAAACATTTTTTTATTATTAAAACTAATCACACCATTTATGGAATTTTTCATGTTAAGTATTGCATGATTACATTCCATAAATGGAATATAAGAAAAAGGTCCCATAATATTAGGATTTAAAATATTAGTTTCTATATTTTTATTATGAGAATATATTAATTCACCATGTATTGCAACATTTTGTTCACAATCATTAATATCTATATAAACTTTTTCCTTTGAAAAAAAATTTTTTTCTATTTGAATAGCAAATGGTGAAAAACTGTATTTAAAATGGTTTATGTCATAATTTATAAAGTATGACATTTCATCTGTAATTACTTGTATAAATGCTTTCTTATCATTTTCAGTTACGTTAATTCCTGGAATAAAAGCAATACTATTTTCACTATTTGTATTTTTAAAATACCAACCTTCAAAGTAACTTTTATTTATATTTAAATATTTTTCTCCTTGAAATAAATCCGGATTTTTTATTAAAAATAACTTATTCATATTAATATTATTTTCAAAATATTAAACAATATTCATTTTATTACTGTTGCCTATATTTATTATTCTTTCTTCCGCTTCTCCTTTATTTATTATTTTCATACCTTCTTCTATATAAAACTTCTATTTCCTTGGTCCTTAAACCAAATATCATTACTTTATTCATTGGAACTTTCAATTTCTATATTTTCAGATTGCATAAACATTTTTCTGTATATTCAGATCCTTTTTATTTCTCTAGTTACTTTAAATATTCTATAATTTTCTTATATAATTCATCTCTTTCCATTACATTTCCATTTTCTATAATCTCGTTAAATTCTTTTAAGTTACATAATTTTACTTGCTCAACTTCACTTTTTTGTATTTTAATATCTTTTAAATCTATTTTATCTTTTTTTACAATGTAACAATCATAGATTTGATTATCAATATAATCTTCTTCTACTTTTTCTTTATTTCTATATGTAAGTATATATTCAAGTTCTTTTTCATTTACTTTTATTCCTACTTCTTCTAAAGTTTCTCTTATAGCTGCTTCAATAGATGTTTGTCCACTTGATACATGTCCAGCTGATGTCACATCCCATTTTCCTGGATTTTTTGTTTTGTATTTTGCTCTCTGTTGCATCAATATTTTTCCTTGTGCATCAATAATTGCAATTACAACTATTCTATGGCATAATCCTTTTTTATGTATTTGTTCTCTTGTTAAAATTTCTCCCGTTTTATTTCCTTTCTCATCCAATACATCTATTAATTCTTCCATTATCCATTCTCCCTTTTCAATTATACCTAATTTATATCACAATTTAACTGATATCAATATCTTTAAATACACTATATGCTTTTAACATACTATTCTCCTTTATCATCTATTAATTTACATTGTTCTTTATACCAAGCAGGAGTACAAATCATAATTATTTTGCAATTTCCATCCCAATAATAAATTTCTTTTTTTTCAATTAAGATAACATCTCCTGATTCAAAATTTAACATTTCATCTTTTTTATTTAATGTTCCTTTTCCTTCTAAAATATAACATATCTCTTTACACTTTTCATTAGTGCAATATCTAACACATTCATTTTAACCGTTGATTTTACAAAGCACATTAATCTTACTTGATTTTGATTTTGAATATACTTTAAATCAAATAATATTTCAACTCCTATTTTATGACCTTATACTTTAATTGAATATAAGAATCTTCTAATTTATTACATTCCAACAACTGCAATGGCATTAACTTACTCAATTCTTTTTCATCTGTTATTGATTCTCCATCTGCCAGTGTTGCAACATCTTTTCCTCCAACAATTATTGGAGCTATAACAATATTTACAAAATCTATCAATTTATTTCTAACAA
>CANRNC010000008.1 GCA_947631915.1 uncultured Clostridia bacterium | reverse complement strand
AATCAAAAAAGAAGAATCAAAAATTGAAAGAAAAGTATAAAAAATTTTTAAATAAAAAAGAAAACAAAAAATAAAAAAAGTAAGAGAAAAAAATTAGAGTCAAAAAATTGAAATGGAAAGATAAAATTTTTTGAAAAAACAAAATTGGAAAAGTGAAATATAAAAAAATTATAAAAAGATAACAATAAATTAGATAAAAAAATTTTTATAAATAAAAAGAGAAAAAAATAAAACAAGACTTTATATTGATAAAAATAAAAAGCAAAAAAATCAGAAGGAAGAATAAAAATTAAAGATAAGTAACCAAAAAAATGGAAAAGAAGATTAACAAGATGAAAAATAAAAAAGTACAAAAAGCGACGTTTAGAAAAATGAAAAAAAGTAAAAAACAAAAGTCTCAAAAACTCTGGGAATAAATAGTTTAAGGAAAAAATCAAATCTAAAAAAGTAAAAGAAAAAATGAGGAAAACAAAATCGAAAAATATCAAAAATAAGAGTAAAAAGTATAAAAAAGTAGAGGGGGTTTTAAGAAGAAAAATATAGAATGTAAAAATTACAAAATGTAATATTAGAAAATAATCCATATATAAAAATATAACAAATTTTCATAAATGAGAAAGATGAAAAATGAAAATTGAAAAACGAAAAACATTAAATGAAAAATAAAAGTAAAAATAAAAAATTTTTTATAAGAAAAAAGGAAGTAAAAAAATTAAAATAGAAAAATAAAAAAGTAGAATTAAAAAATGAAAGAAAAATTATAAAAAATTTTTCAATAAAAAACAACACTAAAAATTAAGAAAAGAAAATAAAAAAATAAAAAGTAAAAAAGAAAGAAAAGCATAAAAAATTTTTCAATAAAAATAATACTAAAAATTTAAAAAAAGAAAATAAAAAAAGTAGAATCAAAAATTGAAAGAAAAGGATAAAAAATTTTTTAATAAAAAACGATACTAAAAATTCAAAAGAGAAAATAAAAAATTAGAATCAAAAAATAAAAGTGAAATATAAGAAATTTTTTTTGAAAAACGAAACTAAAAAATAGAATATAGAAAATGAAATGAGAATTTAGGCATTAGAAAATTTTGTAGAAAGATGAATATATAAAAATTAACATAGAAGAATTAAAAATGTATATGTAAGTGCAAGATGTTTTGGATTCCAAATTTTATGAATAATACAATTGTGTAATGTAAAAAAAGACTTTACAGAAATGAAATATAAAAAATAAAAATCCACATAACCCTAGGGATAAATGTGGATAAAATCTGTAAAAAAAAACATAAAAAACGCATGAAAAAGTATTAACAAAAAGGCAAAATTAAAGATAAATAAATATCAGTATTTGAATATAAAATAAGTTGAAAAAAATGTGAAAAAATTAAAAAGGAATATGGAAAAAAATTTAAAAAAATATGGAAAAAGAGAAACCTCGAAAACCCCTAATCACAATGAGTTGTCAACAAATTTGTTGAAAAAAATATAATATGAAAAATAGTATAAAAGTATATAAAAAAATCAACTCAAAATCCTGTACATAAAAGACAAAACAACTAAAAAAAAACGTAAAAAATTAAATAAAAACAATATCAAAAGTGAGAATAGAATTTAAACTAAAAAAATAAAAAATGTGGATAACTATGTGGATAACTTAAAGAAAAATTATGACAAGATTAAAGAAAAAAGAGGTACAATCAAAGTACCCCTATAAACATTTTTCTATCATAAAATTTATTTTAATTTTGATTCTTTAAAATTATTATGGTCTTTTTCGAACTCAATTGAATTTTCCTGCTTTATCGCATTTAATTCTTTTTCAGATTTTTTCAAATTATCTTTTGCAACTGTCATTAATAATTTAATTCTATTTGTTTGATTTGCTTCACTAGCACCTGGATCATAATCAACAGGAGATATGTTAGCATTAGGATATTTTTCTCTAATAGTTTTTATAACGCCTTTACCTACTACATGATTTGGTAAACATGCAAATGGTTGAACACATATTATATTAGGTATTCCATGTTCAATATATTCTATCATTTCAGCAGTCAAGAACCAACCTTCTCCAGTTTGATTTCCAATAGATAATACGGATTTTACTTTTTCTTCTAATTCCCAAATGTTGCATGGTTGCATATATCCTTTTTTAGATTTAGAAAGTGCAATTCTTACATCTTTTTCGAATATATCCATTAATTTTATAGCTAATTTAAATATTGTTGCTTTTGCTCTATCAGTCTTTAAAAGTTGATTAAATGTAATTTTGTGTGTAGCTATAAATTTTATAAATCCCATAAAGTCAGGAAGAACTACTTCTGCACCTTCTTTTTCTAAAACATTAGCTACAAAGTTATTTCCAAAAGGATGATACTTTATCAAAACTTCACCTACTATACCTACTTTTGGTTTTTTAATAGATGTATCTAGCTCGATTTTTTCAAAATCATTTACTATATCATAGATACTTTGCTTGAATGCTTTTGTGCCAGGTTTTGTTAAAATAGTTTTGCATTTTTCTATCCAGACATCATAAAGTTTTTGGGTTTCACCTTTATTTATCTCATAAGCTCTATTTTTTGTAAGCATTTTTTGTAATAAATCTCCATATACAATGGATTTTAAAAGTTTTTCCATCATTTCAGGTGAAATTTTAAATCCAGGATTTTTTTCCATGCCAACAAAATTAAAAGATATTACAGGGATTTGAGAAAAACCAGCATCTTTTAGGGCTTTTCTAATAAATCCAATATAGTTCGTAGCTCTACATCCACCTCCAGTTTGTGACATAACCAATGCTGTTTTATTTAAGTCATATTCTCCTGATTGTAATGCTTCAATCATTTGACCTGTGGTTAGAATTGAAGGATAACAAGCATCGTTATTCACATATTTTAGACCTGTTTCAACAGTGTTTGGAGTACATTCTCTTAATAATTTTACATTATAACCACAAGAAGCAACAGCAGATTCTATAAATTCAAAATGAATAGGAGACATTTGTGGTATTAAAATTGTATAATCTTTTCTCATTTCTTTTGTAAAAGGAATTTTATTAATTCCATAATTACCTTTTAAGGATTCAGTTTCGTTTTTATTTGAAAGTCTTTTTTGCATACTTGCAAGTAGCGAACGAATACGAATACGAACTGCACCAAGATTATTAACTTCATCTATTTTTATTAAAGTATACATTTTTTCATAGCTTGAAAGAATTTCTTCAACTTGGTCTGTTGTAACAGCATCGACTCCACAACCAAAAGAATTAAGTTGTACAAGTTCTAAATTATCATGTTTTCCAACAAAGTCAGCAGCTGCATATAAGCGAGCATGATATACCCATTGATCAACTACACGAAGTGGTCTTTTTGCTTCAGTAAGATTTGAGATAGAATCCTCTGTTAAAACACAAAGACCTAGTCCAGTTATTAAAGTATCAATACCATGATTAATTTCTGGATCGACGTGATAAGGTCTACCAGAAAGTACAATTCCTTTTAAATTGTGTTCTTCCATATATTTTAGAGCTTCTTGACCTTTACTTTGAACATCATGTTTAAACCTTTGATATTCATTTTCTGCAAGCTCAACAGCTTCACATAATTCTTTTCTGGTAAACTTATATTCTTTAAATTCATCCAATTCCAACATTCTGTTAACTAGATTTTTAGAATCAAAAGGTAAAAATGGATTAAGATATTTAATATCTTTTAATTCTTCTACATTATTTTTTATTACTTCAGAATAAGAAATTACTATAGGACAATTATAATGATTATCGGCTTTAGAATATTCTTTTCTAGAGTAAGGTATACAAGGATAGAATATAGTTTTTATACCAGAATCAATTAAGCTCTTAATATGACCATGTGAAAGTTTAGCTGGATAGCATACTGATTCAGAAGGCATTGATTCCATACCTTTTTCATAAGTTTTACGAGTACTTTTTTCTGAAAGAATGACCCTAAATCCTAGATGTGTTAAAAAAGTAAACCAAAATGGATAATCTTCATACATATTTAATACTCTTGGAATTCCTATTGTTCCACGAAAAGCTTTATCTTCTGATAAAGGTTCATATGCAAATAATCTTTCATTTTTATATTTCATTAGATTAGGTAGCTTTGAGTTTGAAGATACAATACCTGCACCTTTTTCACAACGATTTCCTGAAATATAACGTTTATTATTATTGAATTTATTTATTGTAAGTAAACAATGGTTTTCACACCCATTACAACGAGTATGATTGATTTGTATATTTAACTTATCTAAATCTTTTAAACTAGTAAGAGTAGACATATATTCCATATCAAAATTGGCTTCATATTGTTCTTTTGCAAGTAAAGCAATACCATAAGCACCCATTAATCCTGAAATATCTGGGCGAACAACTTCTTTGCCAACAATTAATTCAAATGCACGGAGTACAGCATCATTAAGAAAAGTTCCTCCTTGAACAATAATATGATCTCCTAAAGTTTTCGGATCTCTAACCTTCATAACTTTTTGAATTGCATTTTTTATTACAGAATAAGATAACCCAGCTGAAATATCGCCTACAGAATAACCTTCTTTTTGCGCTTGCTTGATTTTAGAATTCATAAATACAGTACATCGTGAGCCTAAATCAACAGGAGTTCTTGATTCTAAAGCTGCTTCAACAAAATCGTGTATTGACAGATTTAAACTTTTAGCAAAAGTTTCAATAAAAGAACCACATCCAGAAGAACAGGCTTCATTTAACATTATATTATCAATCACACCATTTTTCATTTTTATGTATTTCATATCTTGACCACCTATGTCAACGATACTTGTTACATCAGGCATAAATTCACAAGCTGCTCTATGATGTGCAATAGTTTCGATTTCATTTAAGTCTACATTTAATGCTGTTTGTATTAATTTTTCACCATAACCTGTAACTCCAGAAAATCTTAAATTAGCTTCTTTAGGAAGCACAGAGTATGTCTCTTTCAACATAGCTATAACGCTTTTTAAAGGATCACCTTCGTTATTTCTATATAAGGAATATAATAAATTACTATCTCTATCTATAACTACTAGTTTTGTAGTAGTAGAACCGGCATCAATACCTATAAAACAATCTCCTCTAAAGTTTTCTAAACTTTTTCTTTTAACTTTGTCTTTTGCATGGCGTTTTTGAAACTCATCGTATTCAGCGTCTATAGAAAATAGTGGTTTTAAAGGTTTTGAAGTATCATCATGTGAAACTTTTAAAACTTCAATTTTACTTTTTAATTTTTCTATAGAAACAGAAGATGAATTAACAGAATCAAGTGCTGCACCTTTCGCAACAAGAAGATGAGCATCTTCGGGTATTATAGTAGTTTCATTAGTTAAACCTAAAGTTTCAATAAATCTTTGTCTTAATTCAGAAAGGTAATTTAGAGGACCACCCAAAAAAGCAACATGCCCACGAATAGGTCTACCACAAGCAAGACCACTGATAGTTTGATTAACAACAGCTTGAAATATAGAAGCAGAAATATCTTCCTTTGCTGCTCCTTCATTAATTAAAGGTTGTATATCAGTTTTGGCAAAAACACCACATCTAGAAGCTATAGGATATATTGTTTTATAATTTTTTGCTAATTTATTTAATCCTTCAGTATCTGTATGTAATAAACTAGCCATTTGATCTATAAAAGCACCTGTACCACCTGCACAAGTTCCATTCATACGTTGTTCAACAGATTTACCAAAATAAATTATTTTTGCATCTTCTCCGCCAAGCTCTATTACTACATCAGTTTCTGGTATATATTTTTCAACAGAACGCTTACATGCAACAACTTCTTGAATAAAAGGTAAGTCTAAAAAAGTAGCTGCAGACATAGCTCCTGACCCAGTAAGTGATATTGTAAAATCATTATTAGGATACTTTTCTACTAGAACTTCTAATAAATTACAAATAGTATTTTTTGTATCTGAAAAGTGTCTTTCATATGCAGTATATATAGTATCTAGTTCTTCATCTAATACTGCTACTTTTACAGTTGTAGAACCGACGTCAAGACCAACATGTAATGTATTACTATTTTCCATAAATTTAAATTTCCCCCTTAATCATAAACCAAAGACATATAAATTATCTCAATTATAATATATCACATTCTACAATGAATTCATAAAAATGTCAATGTAATAAAATGGATAAAAAGGTTCTAAAACATAGATATTCGAATATAAATAAACAAGAAAATTATAAAGACAAGTTTAATATTATTTTCAAAATTGAGTTAATTGTAAGAAAGGAATGATGAAAAATGAAGGGTAAAATAATACTAATTGTATTAGCAATTTTATTAATAGCAGGAGGAATTATTTTTTTGTGCACAAGAAGTAGACAAGAAGAAGTGTCATTTCAGACTGAAATAACGCCTGAAGAAGAAATTAGTGAGGAACAGCAACGAAAAACAATGATATCTTTGTATTTTAAAGATAAGCAAACAGGAGAATTAACTAAAGAAACACGTATGATAGATGTTAAGGTTTTAGCTAACAATCCATATAAGGAACTTTTGGAAATGCTAATAGAAGGACCAGAAGCAGAAGGATTGCAAAGTACAATACCAAAGGGGACAAAAATAAATAATGTAAATATTACAGGAAATATAGTTTATATAGATTTTTCAAAAGAATTTATTGAAGAACATGAGGGGGGACTAGAAAATGAAATAAAAACAATTTATTCTATTGTTGATACCTTAACTGAATTAAATGAGGTGACATTTGTTAGAATTCTAATTGATGGAAAGGAAAATCAAAGTTTTATTGATGGATGTATGAATTTTATAGAAAATTTTGAAAGAAATGATTAAAAGTTTTACACTTTTAATCATTTAAAAAATTTGTAAAGATGAAGGTACCTTTTAAAATTTTTAAAATCGTTTAAAAAGCATTCTACTTCATTTAAAGAATTAATTGTATTATTTTTTTTCTGAGCAAAGTCTATCTTATTTTTTTTAGATTTTTTACTATTAGAATGGTTAGGAGTTTTAGGGTTATTTGAATTATTAGCAGGAGCAGAACCATAAAAAATTCTTTGTTCCATATATAGCACAGTCCTTTCTATAAAAATAAATTGCTATTTGTGAGAGTATTAAAATTTTTATAAAATGTAAAATGCAGGGCACATTGCAATGTGCCCCTACAAATAAATTATATTTTTATAATTAAGATGTCAATGATAATTCAATCACACAAACAGCAATATATTGAAAAATTTATATTTTTAATATATAATATTCGATGAAATATTGATTTGTGCATTAATAAGGAATGGTTTTAAAATGGATATAGAGCTAAAAAATAATGAAAGAATAGACGATCTAGAATATAAGGGATTAAAGATAATACAAAATAAAGAATGGTTTTGTTTTGGAATTGATAGTGTAATATTAGCTAACTTTTCAAAAAACGAGAAAAAACAGAGTAAAATTTTGGATTTAGGTACAGGTACAGGGATAATAGCGATATTATTATCTAAAAAGATAGAAAATTCACAGATAACAGCTATAGAAGTCCAAAAAGAAGTAGCAGAAATGGCGGAGAGAAGTGTAAAGCTGAATAATCTAGAAAAAAACATTACAATAATTAATGATGATATAAAAAATATATCAAAGGATTTAGGACAAGCAAAGTTTGATGTAGTTGTAACTAATCCACCATACAAGAAGAGAGAAAGTGGGATTATAAATAAAAATGATGTAAAGGCAATTTCAAGACATGAGACAACAGCAGATTTAGAAGATTTTATTAGAGTATCTGCTGAACAATTAAAAAGTCAAGGAACGTTATATATGATAAATAGACCAGAAAGAATAGCAGATATAATAGAATATTTAAGGAAATATAAATTAGAGCCAAAAGAGATTAGATTTGTACAGCCCAAAAAAGATAAAGCACCTAATGAAGTATTAATAAAAGCTGTAAAGCATGGAGGAAAATTTTTAAAAGTGTTAGAACCTATAATTATATACAATGACGATGGTACATATACAAAAGAGATCCTAAAAATATATGACAAAATATAGAAAGGAAAATAAAAATGACTGGAAAATTATATTTAGTAGCAACTCCAATAGGAAATTTAGAAGATATTACCTTAAGAGCGATTAGAATATTAAAAGAAGCGGATATAATAGTAGCAGAAGATACAAGACATACTTTACAATTGTTAAATCATTTAGAAATATCGAAGCCATTAATAAGCTATCAAAGACATAGTAATGAAAAAAGAGTAAATGAAATAATTGAAAAAATATTAGGAGGAAAAAATATAGCAGTAGTAACAGATGCTGGAACACCTGGAATATCAGACCCAGGAGAAGAACTTGTAAAAAAATCAATAGAAAATAATATAAATGTAGTACCAATACCAGGCGCATGCGCATTAATTTGTGCATTAATATCATCTGGATTAAATACAAAAGAATTTACTTTTATAGGTTTTTTGCCTATGAATAATAAAAATAGAAAAGAAAAATTGCAAGAAATTAAATTTTCTAAAAATACTACAATACTTTATGAAGCACCACATAAATTAAAAGACACTTTAAAAGATTTAGATGAAATAATAGGGGATAGAACAATTGTAATAGCACATGAAATGACGAAAATACATGAAAGTTTCGAAAGAGGGACAGCAAGAGATTTCTTACGAGAAATAATAGAACCAAAAGGAGAGTATGTTATTTTAATCGAACAAAACAATAGTGAAACCAACGATATTGAAGAACTAAATAAATTAAGTTTAGAAGAACATTACAAATATTATGAGAAATTAGGGTATGAAAACAAAGAAATAATAAAGCAAATAGCAAAAGATAGAAATGTACAAAAAAATGAGATATATAAACAGTTTATAAAAAAATAAAAGATGAAAAATACTAAAGTATTAGAGGAAAATAAAAAATGATGGAAATATTCCATCATTTTTTTTCTTCTTTACTTTTTAAATCACTAATTTTTTCAGCGCATTTGCTACAAATAAGTTTATCATTATATTCATATAAATCTTTTGTACTTCCGCAAAAAATACAATTAGGTTCATATTTTCTTAAAACTATAGAAGAACCGTCAACAAAAATCTCAATCGGATCTTTCTCTACTATTTTGAATTGATTACGAAGTTCCATGGGTATTACTACACGACCTAGTTCGTCCATTCTTCTAACAATTCCTGTAGATTTTATCATAGAAATTCCTCCTCTTAAAAGCTTGTTTTTTCTTTGGATATTTTAAAAGTAAAACTACCTATATATAATAGCATAATTTGTATAATTAGGTCAATGAAAAATTTGGTAAAATTAATGTATTTTTTTTATCAATTAGAATACAGTTTAACAAGAGTAAAGGAGTAAAAATGTTAAATATTATTTGGCCTATATTTATAATAATTTCATATATTTATGCAACTTTTGCAGGAAATTTAAATGAAGTAAATACAGAAATTTTTAATTCAGTTAATGAAGCTGTTTCATTAAGTATAGGTTTATTAGGTTCAATGTGTTTATGGTGTGGAATTATGAAAATTGCTCAAAGTACAAACTTAATTATAAAATTCACGAAAATATTAAATCCTATAATGAATTGGCTTTTTCCAGAAATTAAAGAAAATAAACTAGCAAAAGAAAAAATAGCAATGAATATCACAGCTAATATTTTAGGAATAGGGAATGCATCAACGCCATTAGGACTAAAGGCAATGGAGGAATTACAAAAATGTAATAAAAATAAAGACCAATTATCTAATTCAATGGCTATGTTAATAGTATTAAACACGGCATCTTTACAATTAATACCTACTACGATAATAGCAATAAGAGTATCTTTAAAATCACAAAATCCTACTGTAATAATTGTACCAGTATGGATAGCTACGATATGTGCAGCGGTAGCCGGAATTACAGCTGTAAAATTATTTATATTAAAAAATAAATAATAATTTATTGGAGGTATTAATTTGGAAATAATGAATTATATTTCTATAATTGCAGTTCCTTTTGTAATATTTATAATTATATTATATGGAGTATTAGAAAAGAAAAAAGTTTTTGATATTTTTATAGAAGGAACTAAAGAAGGAATAGAAACTACTATAAAAATTCTACCGACACTCATTGGATTATTTTTAGCAATAGGTGCGTTAAAAAGTTCTGGAATCATAGACGGAATAGGAAAAATTTTATCGCCAATTTTGACATTAATAAAATTTCCTATAGAAATATTACCTCTAGCTTTATTAAGACCGATTTCTCGGAAGTGCATCTATTGCAACAGCAACAAACATAATGAAAAATTATGGAGTGGATAGTGAAATAGGAATAATTGCATCTGTAATAATGGGTGCAACAGAAACTACATTGTATACAATAGCAGTATATACAGGAGTAGTTAAAATAAAAAAAACGAGATTTGTTTTATATGCTGCTTTAATTGCAGATGTGATTGGAATAGCTACTGCTATAATGGTTTGTCGAATGATGTCGATGAAAATTTGTTGACATGTTATGTAAAAAAATGTTATCATATATATAAAGAAATAATTTTTTAATTCTTTATATATTTTTATCAAATAAATCAATATTTTTTGTATCAAAAGATTTTTTAAATCTAGTAATTAAATCCAAAAAATCCTGTTAGATAAAAGTATAAAACGATAGAGGAATTTTAATTATTCAAAATTAAAATTTTATTTATCGTAGATTATTCATCATGTTTTTAAACTTGTAGGGGAAAGAAAAATTTAAAATCTTTTTTTTCTGGCTCCCAAATTTTCAGAAAAACTTTCCTCTACATAGCCCCCATTTATATTATTTTCTTACAGGAGAAGCAGAAACTCCTGTAAGTCTTTTTTTGCATGATAAATTTGCAAAGCAAATTTAACAGGCAATAAAATAAAAGAACTCATATAAAAATACAGGAGAAGCAGAAACTCCTGTAAGTCTTTTTTTGCATGATAAAATAGAAGACGTCATAACTTTTAAAAAATTTTTGGAAAAATTTAATAATATAAAAAAATATGAATATTTTTTGAAAAAAAGAAATATAATAATAATATCTAAATATTTATTATGGAGGATGTTATGAAAGTTTTATATTATATAGCTCTTACTTTAGTAATAATAGGAGCTCTAAATTGGTTATTAATTGGTCTATTTGATTTTGATTTAGTTGCTACAATATTTGGAACAATGAGTGTAGTAAGTAGAATTATATATGTACTTGTAGGAATTTCAGGATTAATATCAATAGGACTATATACAAAAATAAATGATTAATAGAATATATTTAGATAAAAAAGAAAGCAACAGTCATAATATAACTGTTGCTTTCTTTTTGCTTATTTTCACTTAAAATTTTACAACTGGTACTTTTCAGAAATTAAGTCACACATATTATAGAAACCATTATCCTGTTTTAACAAGAAACAAGCTGCTTCAATTGCACCTCTGGCAAATGCTTCTTGGGATTCGGCAATGTGAGTAATAATTATTCGTTCACCTTTACTGTGAAAATCAAATGTATGCTCACCCCAAATATCTCCTAAACGAATTGTAGAGAGGTTAGCAATCATTGAAGCAATTTCACTAGGTGTACTTTCCATATGCTTGTGATGCTTTTCTAAAATAGTAATATCATTTGAAAAGTTTCTTATGAGATAATGAGCCAATAGAAGCAGTATGTTGATACCACGACTCATATTATTTTCCAAAAAAACCGGAATCTTATTGCAGAAGTAAGTTTTTATGCTGGCAATAAGCTGCTCAGAAAGTCCAGTTGTGCCGATGACAATAGGAATCTCATTTAGATAAGCATAATTTAGTACAGTATGTGTACAATCGGGTGAAGAAAAATCAATAATTATGTCAGGACATTCAGCGATATCGGAAAGGTCATTATATACCGGAATTTCTCCAGAACAATCAGATGAAATGTCGTAACCGACAACTTGAAAATTTTTTGAGTTCTTTAGAAGATCACAGATAGACCGCCCCATTTTACCGTTGCAACCTGATAGTAAAACTTTTATTACTGCTTTTTCCATTATTTTTTGCTCCTTTCGCATGACAATTGGTGTTGTGCCTAAAATAGGCAAAAGTTTAAAATTACAACAAGTAAAATAATAAGTGAAAATATTTTTCAGATTTTGGGAAATTTCCAAAACAAAATAATTATATCATAAATCAAAAGAAAACACAATATGTAAATCAATTGAGAGATTATTCAGTAGTGAGAAGTTGAATTAATTTAGGTTCCTCAAAATTATTTTTAAAGGGATTTTTTTTCATAACTACATACAAAGTGTCACCAATATTTAATTTAGAAATACTAATTTCATTCCTATTGTAATCAATAATTTTTATATTTTTCGGATCTTGAATTGGTATAGGATATTCTAAAGTAGTAAAAACACAGGAAACTGTAAAAGTATTATTGAAATTATTTATTTCTTCAATTATAGCACTTTCTAAATTATCATTATTTTCTGGTATAAAAAAAATTGTATCACCCACTTTCATATCAGAAATATTTAAAATATTTCCATCTTTATCATATATAATTATATTTTTACTTAAAGTATATGTTTTATATAAGGGTAAATTTGCTCTAATATGATCATCGTATATGTTTTCAACAGTAAGAATATAAACTTCATATTGATTTAATATATAGATACTTATCAATAATATGAGGACAATTGAAAATATAATAATAATTACTTTATTTTGAGCCTTTTTTGTCATTGAATCACCTCCTTTCAAAATGTAAATAGAATTACAAAAGTAAGATAAATAATAAATAAAAATAATTATGTGGGATGTGAAAAGATAAAAAATTAAAAAATTTAAAATTTGTTTGAAAAAAATTTCTAAAATAAAACCAAAGAAATAAAAAATAAATTTACATAAGTATATACTAAGAATATAAAAAATGCAAGAATTTACTAGAAAATAAAAAGAAAAAACATATAAACCTAAACTTGATAATAAATTTTGCGTATGATAAAATAAATATAAATATATTAGGAGGAATAAATGTTAAAAAAATTCATATATTTTTTAGGAATATTATTTTTAGCAATAATTATTATAATAAATTTATGCTTTACGGCAAGTATTAATAGTTCAGAACATATTACTATTAATACAAATAGTATAATATATAGTAGTGGACTTATATTAATAGGAATAATTATATTTGTAGCTATAAAAATATTTAACAATAAATTATATAATGATGAAAATACTAAATCTAAAAATAAGGTCAGGAAAATTTTATTCATTATTTCATTACTTATATATACAGCATTCAATATAATATGGGTAATTTTAGTAAGACCACCAATAGTGGGAGATCAAATTCATGCTTGCAATTTAGCACAAACTTTTTATAGGGGAAACTTGGAAGAATTTTTACCAAATATGACATATGCGGGAATTCCATTAAGCGAGTATATGGAAGCATATCATCAACAAATTTCATTGTCATTTGTATTTAGTATATTTTTTAGAATAATACATTATGATGTAATTGAACTATTAAGGGTATTAAATGTGATAGGTAATATACTAATTGTTATTGCACTATATAAAATAGGTAATCAATTATCTAAAAAATATAAAATAAATAAAGTTCTATTATTAACATTAATATTAGGTTTTATATCTTTACCAATGCTTTCAACATTTGTATATGGCGATATTCCAAGTTTAGCCTTATGTCTATACTCTGTTTATTTTATGATGAGATATACAGAAAATAAAAAAATTATTTATCCAATTAGTGCATCAATATTTACAATGATAGCATATATGATGAGAATGAATAGTTTAATATTTATAATTGCGACAGTAATATATCTTATATTAACGTTATTCAAAGATTTCGTAAAAAAATCATGGAAAAACAATATAATTAGTACATTAGTGATTTTAACATATATTATTATATCAATTATACCATCATCATTAGTTAAAAATTATTATATAAATAAATATAATATGGATAAAAACAAAGAATATCCTAATATAAGCTATTTTCTTATGGCAATGGAAGAAGGACCTAGAGCAAATGGATGGTATAATGAAAGTATAGGAGAACATGCATTAAAAGAACGTGGAAATGTCAAAGACGAATATTTAACGAGAATTAAAGAACGACTAGTATATTTTTCAAAGAATATAGGGTATACTTTCAATTTCTATACTATGAAAATAGCATCTATGTGGAGTGAAAATACATATTCAGCAGTATGGCAGAATAGAGTAGATGATTATTCATTTGAAAATATTATTAAGCCATTAAATTTTTATCAAAAAGCAGTTTTAATACTTATTTGTATATGTAGCTTAATAGTTTTAATACAGAATAGGAAAAATCTTTCAATGGACATTATATTTTTAGTCACTATCTTTATAGGAGGATTTACATTCCATATATTATGGGAAGGAAAGTCAAGATATATTATTCCATATATAGTAGTATTAATACCTATTGCTTCTATATACATTAATGAAAGTAATATAAAAACGAGTATAAGTAAAATCAATTCAAAAATAAAAGCGTTTTCAAAAAAGCAGATTAATTAAAAAAAGAATAAAAATACAAAACCGGGTTTCAGAAAATTTCTGAAACCCGGTTAGGATGTTACAAATCGTGTGAAGGATTAGACAAGGATAAGACTAAAAGCCTTAAATCAGAATACAGCACCTCGTTTAATCCGTAATCGACGACGTTTAAGTCGCAATAAATTTACTACAAAAGCATCTGCATTTTCATTTGGCGTAAAAATCCGCAAATTTTCTTGGAAAAATAAATTACAAAAATAATTATTATATAATTGTAATTTTTCCGAAAGTTGAATTAGCAATACTAGTAGTAGTAATATTATTGATCCATATATTGCTTCAAAAAACGTCACCACGATTGAACACCTCCTTTCAAATACGCTCATCTATCAAGAATAGAATGAGGTGCGCTCACAAATTGAGCAAATGGTGAGCCAGGAGGGGTTCGAACCCCCGACCCCAGGCTTAGAAGGCCTGTGCTCTATCCAACTGAGCTACTGACCCATAACGCTTAAATATAATAACATAAAACATAAATAAAGTCAATACATTATATAAAAAATTAATATATTTCATATAAATTGTTGTTTTTCTCAATTGTTAAATTCCTTATGGATTGTAGGGTGCGAGTTTTGCTCGACCTAATATTTGTAATAAATGCATAAAAATTATAAATGTAGGGGCACATTGCAATGTGCCCTTTTAGGAATTAATAATATATTTAACGGGCGCATTGCAATGCGCCTTACGGGTATCTTTAAATAGAAAATTAATGATAATTATCTCCATTAATTTATATTTTAATAATCACACAAACAATAATTTGTCGTATAATGTTGGTAAAAATATTATATCCGTAAGGAAAAACTGTAAATTTTTCGTGAAATGTATTGCAAAAAGCAATATAAAAATGATAATATTTTAATATCAAATTTATAGGAGGAAACAAAGTTGATTAAAGTAGAAAACGTTACAAAAAAATATGGTAACTTCGTAGCAGTAGAAAATATTAGCTTTGATATTGAAGAAGGAGAGATTGTGGGCTTTCTTGGCAAAAATGGTGCGGGCAAAACAACAACTATGAATATGATAACAGGATATATTGAACCTACACAAGGAAGGATAGAAATTGACGGCTATGATATGAATAAAAAGCCTAAAAAAGCCAAAAAGCAAATTGGATACATGCCAGAGGGAGTTCCTATTTATAATGATTTAACAGTCAAAGAATTTGTTAATTATATGGCAGATTTAAAAGGAGTTAAAAGAGAACACAAAAAAGAAGAGGTACAGAAGGTAATTAAAGAGACAGGATTAACAGATGTTCAAAACACATTAAATAGACATTTATCAAGAGGTTACAAACAGCGTGTAAGTATGGCTGGAGCACTTGTTGGAAATCCTAAAGTACTTATATTAGATGAACCAACAGTAGGGCTTGATCCTCAACAAGTAAAACAAATTAGGGATCTAATAAAATCATTAAGAAAGAATCATACAGTATTGTTAAGTTCACATATTTTGTCAGAAGTAAGCCAAATATGTGAGAAAGTCATAATAATAGATAAAGGCAACATTTTAGCTATTGATACACCTAAAAACCTAGAGGACAAAGTAAGCAATAAAAATATATTAACAGTAACAGTAGAAGACACTAAAGACAATATAAACGAAGTAGTAAATAAAATAGATAATATAAAAGATATAAAACTAATAAGTGAGAATTCAGATGGCACAAAGCAATATACAATATTTGCTAAAGATGATAAAGATATAAGAAAAGAAATTTCTGAAACTTTTGCAAAGAATGAAATAACTATATTAGAATTAAAGAAAACAGAAGCAACATTAGAAGATGCCTTCTTACAATTAATAAATAATTACAGTAAAGAAGATGATGATAAAAGCAATAAGAAGAATAAATTAAACGAAGACAAACAAGAAGTTATAAAAGAAATAAAAACAAAAAGTGATAAAAAAATAATAGAAAAACAAGACGAAGAAGGAGGTAAAAAATAAGATGTTATCCGTATTAAAAAAAGAATTAAAGACATACTTTTTAACTCCAATAGGATATGTTTTTATAGGATTATTTTTGGAAGTATCTAGTCTAATATTTTATATTTATACATATTATTCAGGAAGTTTAAATTTCTCGTATATATTTTATGATAGTGCAGTTATTTTAACATTTATAATAGCAATATTAACAATGAATATGTTTGCGGGAGAAAGAAAAAATGGAACAGATCAACTAATAATGACATCTCCTAAAAGTATAACCTCAATAGTATTAGGAAAATTTTTTGCAGCAATGGTAGTAGTTATAATTACAGAAATATTTTCTTGTGTATATTTAGCAATAATAAGCCACTTTGGAACTCCAGATGCATCAACATTAGGCACTACTCTATTAGGATTTATATTATTAACAATGGCATATATATCTTTTGGAGAATTAGCCTCTAGTATAACAGATCAACCAATTATTGCTTACATAATTACATTTGTATTTTTCTTTGGATCAATGTATATTTCAAATTTATCAGATATTTTTTCAACAATATCTTTTATGAATTTATATGAAAAGTTTGTAGATGGAATTATTCCTATTGAAGAGACAGTAGCATTAGTTACATTTACAGTAATGTGCATAATATTAACTATTATCATTCTTCAAAGAAGGAAAAATTTAAAATAATGAGGTGAGATAAAATTGAAAAAAATACTAGAAATAATTAAGAATAAATGGTTAAGAGAAACAAGCTTCACGATTCTGTTAATTGCAGTCATAATTGTAGCATATATAGCTATAAATTTGGGAGTAAAAGCTTTAGAAATAACAGATATAGATTTAACAAAAGAGGGATTTTATCATTTATCTGAAGAATCAAAAAATCAAATAAAAGACATAGATAAAGAAATAAATATATATATTTTTGGATATGCAGAAGATTCTACTGTAGTGGATTTAGCAAAACAATATTCTAAATATAAGGATAATATAAAAGTAGACACTGTTTCAGTTGAATCTAGACCAGATTTAGCACAAGAATATAGTGTTACATCGTCAGATGAGCAGAATGGAGTAGTAGTATTTGAATGTGAGGGTAGAAATATAAAAGCAGATGATTATGATTTCTATACAGTAGATTATACAAGTTATGAACAAATAGACTTAACGGAACAAAAGATGACTAACTCAATATTAGGAGTCACATTAGAAAACGCACCAAAAATATACTTCTTAACAGGTCATAGTGAATATGGACTTAATGATTATTTTATGATATTAGCAGAAGCCTTACAAAGTGAAGTTAATGAAGTAGAAACATTAGACTTATTAGTAAAAAATGAAATACCAGAAGATTGCGAAACATTAATAATTGCATCTCCACAAACTGATTTTACAGATTTTGAGACAGAATTAATTATTAAATATATTAATAAAGGTGGAAACATATTATGGCTTTCCGATTATTCAAAAAGAGGAGCATTAAGCAATACACAAAAAATACTAGATTTATATGGTATTAGTGTTGCAAATGATGGAATTATTTTAGAACAAGATACATCAGCAATGCTTATGCAAACACCGGATTTGATAATTCCTACAATAAATAGCGAATCAGAAATTACAAGTGTAATTTCTAAAAGTGGAAAAGTACTATTTTTGGATTCAGGAAAGATAGAACTTGAGAATGAAGAAAAATTAGCAGAGTTAGGAGTAACAGTAACACAATTATTAACCACAAGTGAACAATCATTTTACAGAAAAGATTTAACAATAAATTCAGTAAATGCTGCTAATGGAGAAGAAGTTAAATCTTATGTAGTTGGAGCACTAGCAACAAAAACAATAGAAGGAGAAGAAGAGGGTGTAGTTTCAAATTTAATTGTATATGCAGATGGAATATTTGCAACAGATTATCCAATAACAATAAATAACCAAGCATCAAATGCAATATATTTTTATAATAATGAGGATTTAATATTGAATTCAATTTCATATTTAACAGAAAGAACAGATGCAATCACAATTAGAAAAACATATTCAAATGTGACATATACACCAACGGAATATGAAGATTTATTAGTAAGAATAATAATTTTTGTATTGCCACTAGTTATAATAGCAATAGGAATTACTATTTGGATAATGAGAAAACGTAGAAAATAAATTCATAAAATAAAAAAATCACCATAAAATAAAAATGGTGATTTTTTTATGCTAAATATATTGAAAATAACTTTTGCAATAATAGGAATAATAATTGGTGCAGGTTTTGCATCTCGGTCAAGAAATATATTCATTTTTTTATTCATTTGGAATATGGGGAATATCAGGAATAATTGTAGCTTCGATATTTTTGGGAGTAATAATTTATAAAACATTAATAATATCAAAAAAATATAACTTAAATAGTTATGATGAATTATTAAATAAAATAATAAAAAATGCAGTAATAAAAAAGATAATAAAAATAATAATTAATATATTTTTAATAAGTTCTTTCTATATAATGATAGCAGGATTTTCTGCGTATTTTTATCAAGAATATTATATAAATAAAATTTTAAGTGCATTATTTTTAGTAATATTATGCTATATTACATTCAATAAAAATGTAGAAAAAATAATACAGATAAATACAATATTAATTCCAATAATAATTATTTTATTTATATTTTTTGGCTTAAATAATATTAATAATATTGAAAATAAAGGTATTACCAAAACTAATAATAATTTTTTATGGATTATTAGTGGAATCATATATACAAGCTATAATAGTATAACATTAATTGGATTAACAGGAATAATGAATAAATTTTTAAAAAATAAAAAAGATTGTTTGAAAGTTGCAATACTAACATCTTTAATATTTATGTCTTTAGCAATAATTATTTATTTATTATTAATAAATATTGATAAGCAAGTTGAAATACCAATGTTATATGTTGCAAATAAATTTGGGGAGCCATATAAAATTTTATATAGTATAATTATATTAATAGCAATTTATACAACGTCAATTTCTGAAGGATATAATTTTTTAGCTAATATAAGTAATAATAAAAAAACATATAAAATTGCTAATATTATAATGTGTGCTTTAGGTATACCAATATCTTTATTAGGGTTTGCAAATCTAGTAAATGTAATTTATCCTTTATTTGGTATAATAGGTATATTACAGATTTCAGCAATTTTATACTGTAAAGGTGACTAGTAAGTCACCTTTAAAAGTATATTAATAAAAACTATTGTCTATTTTTAGTATATTTGATAAAATTTATACATACTCATTGTAAGGAGATGAAAACAAATGAGCATTATTGATATAAACCAATACAAAGAAAAATTAACTATAAAAAAAAGAATAATAATAGTTTCAATTTTTTTAATTGTTGTAGCTATAATAATTACAGGTATAATATATATGAAAAATAATAATTTTAGAGACTGGATGGATACATATATTTTTAGAAAAAACATAGAAAATACAGATATAACATATATAGAAATAGATTCAGCAAATAACCCAAGTGTTTATGCATATGATAGATATATAACTGTATTAGAAAAAAACATATTATCTATGTATGGTTCGAACGGTAATAAATTAGAAGAAATAGAAGTAAATATTAGTAATCCAATATATAATTCAAATGGCAGATATTTATGTATTGCAGAGAACAAAGGAAATAGTATTTATTTAATATCAGGGGAAAATCTTTTGTGGCAGACTTCTGTAGAAGGGACGATAGAAAAAATAACAGTAAATAAAAACGGATATGTATCAGTAGTAGAGAAAGGAACGTCATATAAAAATATAGTAATTTTATTTGATTCAGATGGAAAAGAATTATTTAAAACATATCTTTCCTCAAGTATAGCAATAACTTCTGACATATCCGAAGATAACAAATATCTCGCAATAGCAGAAGTTGATACAAGTAAAGCTATAATACAATCAAATATAAAAATAATTTCAGTAGATAAAGCCAAAAGTGATCCTACGAACTCTGTTGAATATAATATGGTAGGAAATGAAGGAGCATTAATAACAAATATTAAATATCAAGATAAAGATAAATTAATTTGTATTTATGATGATAGCATACATTCAATAGAAAAAGGACAAGATACAGAAATATTAAAATTTGAAAACAAAACAATAATGGCAGAAATAAAAAATAAAAATAATATAGTATATGCAACAGAAAAATCAAATGGAATATTTAGTACAAGCACAAATATAATAATAAAAAATGTTTATAACAATAATGAAACAACATATGAAGTAGATAGTACAGTAAAATCTTTGCAAGTATATGATACGAATATAGCAATAAATTTAGGATCAGAAGCGGAGTTTATAAATACTTTAGGATGGTTACAGAAAAAATATAAGACCAGTCAAGAAATATCTGAAATTATACTAGGAAGCTCAATAGCAGGTATTGTATATCGAGACAGAATAGAAATAATAAATCTATAGAAAGGAGGAAAATAGATGGCATTTATAGTTGATATTTTAATAGTAGCAATTATAATAATTTGCGTATTTTTAGGGTACAAAAAAGGGTTAGTACGAGTTGCAGTAAACATTTTAGGATTCTTTATAGCATTATTAATAGCATTAATATTGTATTCACCTATATCTAATTTTATAATTAATAACACACCAATACAACCAACTTTAAAAGAAGCAATAAGTGGTACAGTTGCAACTTATGTAATTGGCACAGATAATAATGAAGAAAGCGAAAAACAAACAGAAGATAATTCTCCAAAAGTTATGACAGATTATATAAACGGATTTATTGAAAAAGAAAAACAACAAGTAGAAAATACAGAAAAAGACATAATAAACAATGTATCAGAAACGGTAGCAAATAATTTAATAAAAATTGCTGTGGGCATAATAGTGTTTATATTAGCAAAAACAATATTAATATTTGTAAAAGTATTAGCAAAATTCATATCACATTTACCAATTATAGGTCAATTCAATAAAATAGGTGGAGCAATTTACGGAGTTTTACAAGGACTACTAATAGTATACATAGTATTTGCAATACTATCAGTATTTGCACCAACAATGGAGAATTCAGGAATATTAGAAGCAATAAATTCATCAACCATAGGAAACAGAATGTATAATGACAACTTAATTCTAAAAATAATATTTTAATTTATAGAGGGTAAGAGAAAAACTTACCCTCTAAATTAATAAATTCTTAACAACTGCCCAACATAAATTAGATTGGGATTTTTAATATTATTTAATCTAACTATATTATAAACAGTAGTTCTATACATTTTAGCTATTCTCCATAAACGGTCGCCACGACGAACTCTATAATACACAGTTTGCATTTGATTAATAGAATTCTCTAAAGGAATTTTAAGTTCTTGCCCCACAAAAATTAAATTAGGATTTTTAATATTATTTAATTCTACAATTTCATTTACTGTTATACCATAGCGATTTGCAATTTGAGATAAAGTATCTCCCTTTTTTACGGTATAAAGTATTTCTTTTTCTTGATTAGGATCATCAGAAGTAGAAATTAAAAGCCTTTCTCCAATATAAATTAAATTAGGATTTTCAATATTATTTAGTCGTACTAATTCAGCTACAGTAGTATTATACCAAGAGGCAATACGAGATAAAGTATCTCCACGCTTTACAATATAATATATATTATTAGAAATATCTGGTGGTGGCTCTGGCGGTTTTGGAATCTCGCTATTATCTGAAAGAAAAATATTTTGTCTAAATTTATCTAAATCTACATTAGCATTTATGCCATCAATTTGACCTTTATCAGAATACTGAAATCCAATCCATTCATCCCAATTTCCAGTACTTGAAGGAATATTGACATCATATTCGGCAATCCATAATGGATATTCACTTGCTAATTCACGACTAAAAACAGTTCTAGCATTAAAAGCATCGCTATAAACTACACATTCTTTATTAGTTAATTCCTGAACTCTTCGTAAAAAAGCGAAAGAAATTTGATTAATTCTTTCAACACTTAAACCATTAAATACTTCAAAATCCATTGCAAGTCTGCAATCAGGACTAGTACCAGAAATTACGGAATTAAAAAAATCAGCTTCCTTTATTGCATCTTCCTCATTACGGGCTCTTAAAAAATGATAAAATCCCACCTTTAAATCTTCTCTTTTTGCATTATCGTAATTTGTTCTAAAATAAGGATCTACTAAATAAGTTCCTTCACTAGACTTTATATAAACTATCTCTATACCAGCATTTTTTACCTTTGAATAGTCTATATCACCTTGAAATTCGCTTACATCAATACCTTGATAAATATTATCTGTTAAATTAGAAGTTGCATAAGAAATAGAATACATGACTCCAAAAATATGTATAGTTAAGGCAAAAAACATTATAGAAAATTTAGCAATATAATTTTTCATTAAAAATAATCCTTTCTATTTTATTTATTATATTAAAAATAAGAAAAAACTGTTACAGAAATCTTAAGAATATTAATTATTTACAAATAATAAAAAATATTATATAATAGCACCATTATGAAAGGTGGAAGGAGATAGAAAATGCTAGTTTCAACAGGAGTAACAATAAGATTTGGAAAAAGAGTTTTATTTGAAGATGTAAATATTAGATTTGGAAAAGGAAATTGCTATGGCATTATAGGAGCAAATGGAGCAGGAAAATCAACTTTTTTAAAAGTATTATCAGGAGAGATAGAGCCAAGCAAAGGGGAAGTTACACATGATAAAACGGAAAGAGTTTCAGTTTTAAAACAAGACCACTTTGCTTTTGAAGATTATAGAGTTTTAGACACAGTTATTATGGGCAATGAAGAATTATATAAAATAATGAAAGAAAAAGAAGAAATATATGCAAAGCCAGACTTTTCTGAAGAAGATGGAATGAGAGCAGCAAAATTAGAAGAAAGATTCGCAGAATTAGATGGTTGGAACGCAGAAGCAGATGCTGCCACATTATTAAATGAGCTTGGAATATTAAGTGGAATGCATGACAAATATATGAGAGAAATTGAAGCAAAAGACAAAGTAAAAGTATTATTAGCACAAAGTCTATTTGGAAACCCTGACATATTACTTTTAGATGAGCCTACAAACGACTTGGATTTAAAAACAATAAATTGGTTACAAGAATTTCTAATAAACTTTGAAAATACAGTAATAGTTGTATCACATGACAGATATTTCTTAAATAAAGTCTGCACACATATTGCAGATGTGGATTTTGGAAAAATAACAGTATACCCAGGAAACTATGACTTCTGGTATGAATCTAGCCAGTTAGCATTAAGACAAGCAAAAGATGCAAATAAAAAGAAGGAAGAGAAAATAAAAGAACTACAAGAATTCATTGCAAGATTTAGTGCTAATGCTTCAAAATCAAAGCAGGCTACATCAAGGAAAAAATCATTAGAAAAAATAGAATTAGAGGAGATTAAACCATCTAATAGAAAATATCCATACATAGACTTTAAGCCAGACAGAGAACCAGGAAAAGAAATATTAAAAGTAGAGAATATCACAAAGACAGTAAATGGAGAAAAAATATTAGACAATATATCTTTTACAGTTAAAAGTGATGATAAAATTGCATTTTTAGCAGATAACGAACTAGCAAAAACAGTATTATTCCAAATAATAGCAGGAGAAATGGAACCTGATTCAGGAACAATAACATGGGGAACTACAATATCTAATGCGTATTTTCCAAAAGATAATAATTACTTATTCGAGCAAGATATAAGCATTACGGATTGGTTAAGACAATATTCAAAAGATCCAGATGAAACTTATGTTAGAGGATTTTTAGGAAGAATGTTATTTTCTGGAGAGGAAGCCTTAAAAAAAGTAAAAGTTCTATCAGGAGGAGAAAAGGTTAGATGCGTTCTTTCAAAATTAATGTTATCAGGTGCAAATTTCTTGATATTTGATGAACCTACTAATCATCTGGATATGGAAAGTATAACATCAATAAATGAAGCAATGGTTAAATTTAAAGGAAATATATTATTCACATCACATGATCATCAATTAACTCAAACAGTAGCAAATAGAATAATAGATATAAAGAAAGATAAAGTAATAGATAAAGAATGTACATACAATGAATATTTAGAGATAGAATAAAAATATGGCACAGTTATCTGTGCCTGTTTTTTTATTGTATAGGAAATTTAGCTTGAATTTCCTCAATTTCATCAAAATGATTATGTAATATATCCAAAAATACATTTGCTATTTTAGGATCTAATTGTGTACCTTTACATTTCTCAATTTCTGATATTACAACATTTAAAGGTAAAGGATCACGATAAGATCTTTTAGAAGTCATAGCATCAAAAGTATCAGATACAGAAGTAATTCTTGCTAGATAAGGAATATTTTCACCAGAAAGTCTAGAAGGATATCCAGTACCATCATATCTTTCGTGATGATGCTCAACTATTGGAATTAGATTTTTAAATATTAAAGAATTAGATAATATATCTGCACCAATAGAAGAATGAGCTTTCATTTTAGAATATTCGTCATCTGTCAATTTATCAGTTTTAAACAGTATATTATCTGGAATACCGGTTTTACCGATATCATGAAACAATCCACCAATACGAAGTAAATCTAATTGACTTTCAGGAAGTCCTAAATATTTACCTATTAGAACTGAATATGCAGAAACCCTATCTGAATGGCCACGAGTATAAGCATCTTTATTGTAACTTCTAATCTTCTCAATATCTTCTAAAGTATATTTATTATTTTCATTAGACTCTTTTGAAATAGGAAAAAATGATTTTTTTTCATTACTCAAATCGGATGGTATAAAATTTTCCATAAAAGCATTCATTCCTTTCTAAATTAAAATCTAATATTAATTAGAATTAAAAATTTAAATTACTAAAATTGCATAAATAAAATAATAATATATATAATTATATTAGTAAATAGAAATAAAATCAAGTAAAGAAAAAAGCACAGAAAAAGCTCCCACTAAAATTTAGTGAGAGCTAGAAAAGCTGTTAGAGCTTACGAATGAGACATTGCTTCGTAATGTTAGTCAGCAAGCGATGGCATTCATCCTTAGAATTTGACAAGTCCTTTTTACTCATTTTTGCAAAGTTAAACTCTACATCGTCAAAGAAAGTTTTTACAGGATCAGTATACTTCGCAGGTAAGTTGTCATGCCACATAAGGATATTTGCAGCCAAATGCCTTGCATCTCTTTGAACTGACAACAATTCCTCATTAGTCATAGCATCGAAATCAAAAGATACACCAAAAAACATTGTTGGATGACCAAAATGCCGATGCTGTGAAAATGATGCCGTCTTTAATTCGTGGTTCAGTTGATCCAAGACCTCTTGAATCTCTTTACGAACCTTTAACCGCTCTTCTTTTGTCATTTTTGATGTGTCGTAGTTTAAATTGATCTTCATTATATTAACCTCCTGAGGTATTTTTATAAATATATTATAGCATAATTATAAAAAAAACTCAAACATTCATGAGATAGAAGAAGGGTAAGAATATATGTATTTAAGAGATACTTTAGGTTAGAGGCTAGTTCTTTATGATTTTGTATTCATTAAATACTAGATACAATTTATTAAAATGTTTTAAATAATTAATAAGTATAAAACGAGAAAAATAGATTATCTTAAATTAATATAAAAATTTATTAAAAAATATTAATTTATATATTAGTTTTTGATATAATACAAACAAAATATTTAATTATTTCTAAAATAATTATTAATATATTTTATAATAATATAAATAAAAATTTAAAGGAGGAATTTTTAATGAGAAAAAATATTAAAAATACAGAGGCAATATTTCCAATGCCAGTATTAATGATTGCAACATATAATGAAGATGGAAGTGTTGACGTAATGAATGCGGCATGGGGGACTATGTTATCTAGCAATCAAGTTATATTGAATTTAACAGAAACTCATAAAACTGTAAAAAATATAAAAGAAAGAAAGGCATTTACAGTAAGTATTGCAGATAGCAAACATGTTGTAGAAGCGGATTATTTTGGGGTAGTATCAGGAAATAATACATCAGATAAATTTGAAAAGAGTGGGCTAACAGCAACAAAATCAGAAAATGTAGATGCACCAATTATAAATGAATTTCCAATTTGTTTTGAATGCGAATTTATAGAATATCAAAATGACGAGTATGGAGCAGGAGTCATAGGGAAAGTGGTTAATGTTACTGCTGATGAAAAAGTAATGAATGGAGAGAAGATTGACATTGAATTAGTTAATGCAATAGCATTTGATCCATATACACACGGATATTATAAAGTTACTGAAAGAGTCGGAGAGGCTTTTAAAGACGGATTGAAATTGAAAAAATAATAATTACAGATTATAAGGCAGATATTATCTCTGCCTTATAATTATTTCAATATTTAAAAGTTATAAGATATAAACATTAATGTAGTTTTGGAAAATTGAAGAAAATTATAAAAAAAATCAAATGCTTAATATAAAGATTTTAGAAATATCAATCCTTATAAGATATTAAAATAAATGTTAGTGTAATTAGATGCATTATACGGAATTAGTATAGAAAACTTAATAAAATTTATTGATTTTTTAGATATGATAAAATTAAAAGTTTTTCATTTGAATATATAATATGAAAATTAATAATTTTTTTATTTAACTAAATGATCCTTGATATCTTTATAATTTAAAATTTTATGAATTAATGTTACGAATAGCTTATAATAATTTATAAATATTTATAGAATAAAATATCTCGAAAAACAAAGTATCTATCTTATATAAAGGTATCAAAAATTAATTATTTTATTTATATTTTCTATAAATTCTATTCCTTCAATCTTAATAATCCCAAAGCATTGCTATACCTTGTTCTGTGAACGCATAAGGTATATATTTTTTACCTCTATGTTTACTATTTTCATTTTTGGAACTGGTCGCAATTTGCGACCAGTTATTTTCTTGTTCTGCATTTATATTAATTTCGTTTAAGGTCACAAATTGTGACCTTAAATTTAAAAATGCATCTTGTGTTAATTGAAAGCAAAAATTTTCTGGAAATCTTTCAAAAATTCCACAGAATTCTTAAAAATCTGTGGAATTTGGTTTTTCTTTGGAGGCATTACTCCGGTTTGATATTTTTATAAATTCAGTTATATCAATGCTTACAAGGCACAGAATGTAAAAATTAATGTGGCTTTAGAAAGTTTTTATTCTCCTATACCTTTTTCTTTTTGCTGTTTCTTTAATCTAATCCAATTATAACTTCCATATATATCATTTATTAATAATAATATAGGACCAACTAAAACTGATATTAATTCTGTTTGACCATTTATAATAGGAATTAACCATAATGTTATTATTACTAAATCATTTGCTATATAGCAAAATAATGATAATTCACTTCTTCTAGCCTCAAAATAACTAGCTAAAACACTTGTCACAACTGAAATGGTACTAATTACTAATAAATCTGTATTAAACGCCTTTAATAAGAAATAATATATCCAAAACAATACTAATTGAGAAAGCAATGCTATAGTTATTTCTTTTTTAGATAGTGAACTTATAATAACTGTGTCATCTTCTTTATCTTGATGTCTTAGCCAAGATATAATACCTATTATCATTATAGGAAATGTTAAAAATGCTGTAATAATCAATTCGCCATAATAATTTTGATTATATGATATTATTCCATAGAAAAATACACTTACAAAACCTACAAAATAAGATTCTACTTTTCCTTTTGACATTAATAATGCAGTAATTAGATAAAGTGATGTATATAAAGTATCAATTACAGTTCCATTAAAAATCATAGCTGATATTATTGATACTAATAGTCCACATATTAAAAATATTTTTTCAAATTTATTCCAATCTTCAAAATATTTCTTTACCATATAAAATATCTCCATATAACTTATTATTTTATAAAATGATTATAATATAATATTAAAAAAATATCAAAATATTATATCTAAAAGCATAAAACCAGAAAAAGCACTTCTGCAAATGCAGCATGTGCTTTTTCTGGTTGGTAGCTCAATAATCAGAAATACTGATATATTGGCTAAGCAAAGCCTTTGCATCTCCACCACACCCACCAAAGGGATAGGGTTCAAGTGACTTTTCTGTTTCGATAACATCAGAAAACTTTGATTTACGATAGTCAATGATTTTTGCCGTTACTTCTTCTAAAGTCATATCAGTAATGTTACCAATCTGAATCATTCTAGGTTCGTCTAGCCAAAACCACCCACATGAAAGCCCTGTTCGTTCATCAACGATGACACGATTTGTGTTTGTGATGTGTATTCCAAAAATAGTTGCAGGACACACTGGGATCTCATAGTGTACACCATATTTAACTTCAATGTAGTGTCTTAAAGTTAATAATTCATCTTCCTTAAGTTCCAATTCATTGAAAATATGTGCACACTTACCTGCATTCTCAAGTTGTCCTAATAATGGAAATACACGATTTTCCATACACCAGTCAATAATTTGGTAGATTTCTTCGTAGTTTCTTGCTGTAGGAACAATAGATGCTCCAAAATTGGTTGTGCCGTTGTTCGTTCTAACAACTTCTTTAAGTCTCTGATAGTTTTTCAGAATAATCTGACTCCTGTCAGCTCCATAAAGGAATTGCATTACTTCTGGTTTGAAACTGTCAAGCTTGAAAAGAACATGTAATGTTCCGTTTGCGATATAGTCAAGCAATTCATCATCAAGATTGACCAAATTGCTAAATACGGATACTTTAACGGACATCCGTTTACACATTGCTAGTATTTGCTTGAAAGCTTCAACATTGCCTTTTGCTGTCGGTTCTCCCAGTCCACAAGCATAAATCCATTGAATAGTACCAGTGTTAATGATTTTTTCAATAGAATTTAAGTCTAGTAAACAAGGATGGTCGTACTTTGGTGTGTCGCAATAGATACAATTCAGGTTACATGCTCCTCCAAATTGAATGTCTAATATAGGCAAACTTTTTGAAGAGATAGCAAGTATCCGATGTAATGTGTCTTTTGCCCATGGTGCATATTCATACATCATTCTGCTTTCCTCCCATTATAATAGTTTATTCGCTGTATTCACGAATTATAAATATTATAACAAATTTTACATAATATTACAAGATATTGCTCTAAATCATGAACTTACTATTTGATAAAATGATTATACTACAACACAGAAAAAAATAAAATACTTAAGCTTATATAAAGGTATCAAAAATTAATTATTTTATTTATATATTCTATAAATTCTATTCCCTCTATCTTATTAATTCCAAAACATTTTTTACCTAAGTCTTTGAGTGATGCTCCACAATGATAAAGTTCTTTGTTATCTATAATAATAAATCTATCATGAAATTTATCTGTTCTTGCTATTTTTAGTGCCCCGTATTGCTCATTAAACTTCTTAATATCTAGTTTTGTTAGATTACAATTTTGTGAAGTTAAAATAATTGCTTGGACATTTTTATTTTTCTTTTGTAGCATTTTAAGAATAGTATCGTCTATATAATTATCTATTATTACTATTTTACTTTGTGCTGTTTTTATAATATCAATTATTAGTTCATAGCTATCCCATATTTGTCCTTTAAAAAATATTTTTTGTTTAAATTCTTGTTCTTTATTCTTTTGTAATTCATTAAATACTTGATTGAATTTATTATCATGTTCTAATAATCTATATTCAACATTTGTTAATCTTTCAAAAACTTGTCCATTTATGGAAATAAATTTTCTCATTTCAACAAATGCATTCATTATGTTTATACTCACTTGAACTGCAATTTCATTTCTTAATAGACCCGAAAGCATTGCTATACCTTGTTCTGTGAACGCATAAGGAAGTTTACTTTTATTTCTCTTGCTATTCTCTTTTTTCTCATGCGGTCGCAAATTGCGACCGCATATCTTCGCTTTCCAATAAGGTCGCAATTTGCGACCTTAAACATGAAAACTCATCTTCCGTTAGCTGAAAACAAAAATTTTCTGGAAATCTTTCCTTATTTCTAGTAACTGTTTCATTTATTCTTTTAGTTTGATAATGATATAACATTGCTACATCACTATCTAGCATAACTTGTTTTCCTCTTATGCAATAAATTAAATTCTTAATATCTATTGTTTCATATTTTACTAAATTTAATTCTTTATTTACTGGCTCAATATTAGTGAGATTATTCATAAATAAATTCATTCCTTCCTTGTGTAAACTTTGTTTATATTATAAAACAGATGTTCGCAAAAGTCAATATATTTATACAAATAAATTATATTATATATTCCATAAAAATAATAAATTCAAAACCAAGTATTCGAACTGGAGGAGTATTTTTTATATATAAAAACCATTATTTAAAAAGTTCTTATTTGTTAATATTTGTAAAAAATGTTAATGTAGTTTTTATGGAAAGTTAATGTAGTGTTAATGTAGTTTTGAAAAATTGTAGAAAACTAAAAGAAATTATAAAAAAATTGAAATGCTTGATATAAAAAGCTTTCGACAGTTACAAAAATTCCACAGAAATATTAAAAATCTGTGGAATTTATTTTTTTATGGAGGCGCCTGTCGGAGTCGGACCGACCATCAGAGTTTTGCAGACTCGTGCCTTACCGCTTGGCTAAGGCGCCATAAATATTAAATTATACTATTTAATAATTTATGGAGCAGGTAACTAAGATAGCTGTTGAGGCTTTGCCGATTACAGATATCTTATGTGGTAACATTTATACTTGAAATAATTTATGGAGCAGGTAACGGGAATCGGACCCGTAACTTAACCTTGGCAAGGTTATGTTTTACCACTAAACTATACCTGCAAAATAGAAAAATTCAAATATTAAGTAGTTAATTTGATACTGAAAAGATCTTTCACATAAAAGTGTTGCTTAAATATAATAACAAAGATATGCATAAAAGTCAAGAGATTATTATTAAAACTTTATATTTTGTAAAATCATTTTTTAATAATATATAGTATGCAGACATATTAAAAAAATTACAAATATTCAATAAATACTTCAAGGCAATATTAATTTTTACAATTTCAACAAATCTACATAAAGTGTTGCAAAACACATTAAAATATAGTATAATTATGAAGAAAAAAATGGTATAGGCAAGAAATTATAAGGAATTTGCCAAAAACACGAAATAGCTTAAAAATAACGATAAGAAAAGAAATAAAAAACAAATGTCAAAACAAGGACTAAAATGTTATACAAATGTTATGTTAGCACGAAAGTTGACTTTTTTCTTTTATCCGTAAGAAGAAGAAAAGCACAATATACTATTTAACAAAATGCTACCATTGACTTTATATAAAAATAGTTTAAGATATATATATAACATTAAATATGTGATAAAAGTATTATTTAAATATTCTAGAAAGGAATGAAAGTTATCATGAAAAAAACTTTATTAAAAATTGCAATAGTATTAATAATAATATTAGCTGTAAACACAAGTTGCATACAAGCAACAACAAATTATACTACATTTGGTATAAGCCCACAGAGAACTGATGAAACAGACACCTATGTATATACATTTCAAAGTTCATCTAAAGACTCAAATAGTTTAAAATACATATGGAACATAAAACCATACACAAACCAAACACCAATAGAAACAGATGAAGTATTCTATTGTTTAGCACAAGGCTATGGAAATTTTTCGGATTTTGATTCTTCAGCACAAGTAGGTCAAAAACCTGCAACAACAGGAGGAGCTTCAACAAGTGAATATAAAGCTTATAACTTAAAAGCAAGTGGAGTCTTGGAAGCATTAAGAGTTGTTTATAGTGGTAAATCAGAAGTAATTGCATTTAATGAGAACACAATTCACGGATTAGTATGGATATTAGATAATATGTACATACCAGGTGAAGATGATAAAGATAACTTTCTAGAAAAAATTAATTGTACCAATTTAGGAGATATAAATGGAATGAGTGGTACAATAAAAAGTTCAATGGATGAATTGAAAGTAAGAGGAACAAACGCTGAAATAACAGATTTTGACATAGAGGTAGCTCAACAATTAGCAATATGGAATTTAACAAATCATTCAGCATTTGAAAATTCAGAAGGAGATTCAGTTGGAATTCCAACCATTTATTTATCAAAAAATAGTTCAGATTTAAAAACTTATGATTTAACATTTCCAGAAAACCTTGAAGACGAAGACATAGATCAATCACAAGGAAAATTAAGAGGATACTATGTAAAAATGGTATATAAATATTTTGTTGATGGAGCAAAAGATGCTCAAGAAAAAAGCTATGCACTAAATGCAGATTCTAAAACAGTAATTACAGTATATGCAAATGCAGAAGCACAACCAATTGTAACAGTAACAAGAGAAAAAGAATTAACAGGAGAATATGATATAATACTAAAAAAAGAGGGAACAGACGGAACTCCATTATCAGGAGCAGAATTTACAGTAAATGGGCAAAAATACACAACAACTGCAGATGGAACAGTAAAAGTAGATAGTGTAACAATAAATAATATAACTGACACAGACGAATACACAATAGTAGAAACAAAAGCACCAGAGGGATATAAAAAATACAAAGGAACAATAGAATTGCACGTCACAAAGAAAGAATCAGATGATAGGTTAAGTTATGTAATAGATCAGGCAACTTTAGATGATACGAGTAGTTCATCTGGAAAGGTAGAGATAGATACAGAAACAAATACAATAACAATAACAGTAAAGAATGAAGAAAAAAAGAATGCATATACAGTAAGATTAAATAAACAAAATACAAAAGGAGAAGTATTGCAAGGTGCAACGTTCACAGTAGATGGACAAAATTATACAACAGATCAATATGGATTTGCAACTTTAGTTGAAGATAAAGAAATTAATAGTAGTAATGTAGGAGAAAAAGACACATACACATTAACTGAAATAGATGCTCCTGACGGATATGTAATATATGATGGAACAATAGTGTTAGAAGTAACAAAGAAATTGTCAGCAGACGGAGAAAGCTATGTATTAGGCACAGTAACACTAGACGAAAAGTCAAAAGCATCAGGAAAAGTAAAAATAGAAATAGATGAGGATACAATAACAGTAATAGTTATAGAGGACAACATAGATTTATCATTAAGAAAATTTATAAGTAAAGTAGTAAATACAAAAGGTGAAATGGTATATACAAATGAGCAACTAGAAAATAGAAACCCAAATGTAGATACAACCAATTTAAAACAAGCAACAGGAACAACATCAGAATATAACCATACAAAAGAGCCATTAAAAGTAAGTGTTGGAGACAAAGTAACATATACTTTAAGAGTATATAATGAAGGACAATCAAATGCGTATATAACAGAAATAACAGACTATTTATCAAAATACTTAAAATGCATAGAAACAGAAGAATGGAATGTAACATATACTGAAAACGATGAAAGCATTTATGGAAGTAAAGCAACATCAACAAATTCTACAATAATAACAGGAGCAAGTGATGATTTAAAAGCATTAATCGGAAAAACTATAAGCGGGGGAGTTTTAATACCAGCTTATGACAAAGAAAATGATAGGATAAGTTACATAGATGTACAAATAACATGTGAAGTACTACAACCAGAAATGAATAATAATGAGAAAGAATATAAGATAACAAATATAGCAGAAATAACAGGAATGTTAGACAAAGACCAAAATCCAGTAGATACAGATATAGATTCAAAACCAGATGATGTAACACCAGACTTACCAAAAACAGAAAAAGATTGGCAAGATTATAAAGATGATGAAATAGGAGAAAAAGACTATATACCAGGAAACGAAGACGATGATGATTTCGAAAAGGTAATAATAACAAGTCCTAAATTTGATTTAGCATTAAGAAAATTCATAACAAAAATAAATACAACAGACGTAACAACAAGATATCCAGAATTAAGTTTAGATGATTCAGGAAACATAAAATATACACATCCAAAAGATCCATTAGACGTATGTACAGGAGACATAGTAACATATACAATAAGAATATACAACGAAGGCGAAATAGACGGTTATGCAGATGAAATAACAGATGACGTACCATTTGGATTACAATTTGTAGTAGATAATGAAATAAATCAACAATATAGATGGAAAATGTTAGACGAAAACCAACAAGAAACAACAGATGTAAGCAAAGCAAAATATCTAGTAACAGATTACTTATCAGAAGAACAAGAAAAAGCAACCGGAAGAAATAATTTAATAAAAGCATATAACAAGGAAACAGGAATAAGTGATACTAATCCAGACTATAGAGACGTACAAATAGCTTTCAAAGTAACATATCAAGTAAAAGCAGTAGGAGAAGAAAGTAGAATACTAGTAAACGTAGCACAAATATCAAAAGACAGCGATGACGACATAGATTCAGTTCCAAAAAGAGACGAAGTATATAATGACGAAAAACATGAAGATGATATAGACTATGAAGACGTAAAAGTAAAATACTTTGACTTATCACTATTAAAATGGGTAACCAAAGCGATAGTAACAGAAAACGGAAAAACGACAGTAACAGAATCAGGACATACAGGATATGAAAATCCAGAACCAGACTTAAAAGTAGAGATAAAGTCAAAAGATGTAAATAAAGTAGTAGTAAAATTTGCATACAAAATAAAAATAACAAACGAAGGAGAAATAGCAGGATATGCAAAAGAAATTACAGATTACATTCCAGCAGGACTAGAATTTAAACAAGAAGATAATCCAGCATGGTATGTAAGAGCAGACGGAAAAGTAGCCACAACACAATTACAAGATGTACTACTACAACCAGGAGAAAGTGCAGAAGTTGAAATAATACTAACATGGAAAAACGGAGAAAACAACTTAGGAAGAAAAGTAAACGTAGCAGAAATAAGCCAAGACGACAATCCAAGTCATACACCAGACATAGACTCAACACCGGACAACGAAGTACCAGGAGAAGACGATATAGATGATGCACCAGTTTTACTAGTAATAAAAACAGGAATAGATATACAAAAGCAATACCTAGGATTAACAGCAACAGTAATAGCAATATTAGGAACAGGAATAATAGGAATTAAGAAATTCGTATTGTAAAAAAATTAATAGACAAAATATAATCTGAATAGGGGCACGGGATACCATGCCCCTATAAAATGTAAGTAATGTATAAATAAAACAATATACATCTGTATAAAAGAATAGTGCACAGTACTCTTAAATCTGCAAGAGGTTTGTATGTGAAATTTATTGATACACTATCATCTATTTAATTTCTTAATTAATTGTAGATATTTTTAAGCAAATATACATAAACTGTTGCAAAATGCAAAAAAAGGTAGTATAATCGAAAAGAAAAAATTATATTGGCATTTATGATAGTATATACACAAATATTTAAAAACATAAAAATGCCGAAAAAGCTTACGCAAATAATTAATAGAATAAAAAAAGAGAACAAAAGTAAAAAAAGAACTAAAAAAATGTTATACAAATGTAATATTATGGGGAAAATAGTTCTTTTTTCTTTTATCCGTAAGTAAAAAAACAAAAATCACCCAAAATCAACAAAATATTACCATTGACTTTATATTAAAAAAGCTTAAAATATATTTGTAAATGTATTAGGGAAGGAAAATATTAATAAATATTCTAGGAAGGAATGAAATTATTATGAAAAATTTGCTACTAAAAATTGGAATAATGTTAATAGTAGTGCTAACAATCTTTACGGGATGTATACAAGCAGCGACAAACTATACAAAGTTTGGAATAAGCCCACAAAGAACAGATGATTCAGGTGAAAAATATGTATATACATTCCAGAGTTCATCACAAGGGCATAATAGTCTAAAATACATATGGAATATACAACCATACAATGAACAAGCACCAATAGAGACAAAAGAAGTGTTCTATTGTTTAGCAGAAGGTTATGGAGATTTCACGAATTTTAATTCTTCAGCACAAGTAAACCAAAAACCTACGGCAGAAGTGGGAACTTCACAAAGTCAATATTCAGGACCTTATAACTTAAAAGAAAATGGAGTATTAGATACATTAAAAGCTCTTTATACAAGTAAAACAGAAGTAAAAGCATTTAATGAAGATACAATTCATGGACTAGTATGGATATTAGATAATATGTATATACCAGGTGAAGATGAAAAAGATGCTTTCCTAGAAAAAATTCCATGCACTGATTTAGGCATTACAGGAATGAATGGTAAAACAATTAAAAGCTCAATGGAAGAATTAAGCGTAAAAGGAACAGAAGCAGAAATAAGTGAGTTAGATATTGAAGTTGCTCAACAATTAGCAATATGGAAATTAACAAATCCTTCAGAATTTCAAGATTCCGAAGGCAATGCAACAGGAATTCCAAAAATATATTTAGCAAAAGGTGATTCAGTACTAAAAACTTACGAACAAACATTTACAAGTGAAGTTGGAGAAGATAGTGGTCAATTAGCAGGAAAATTAAGAGAGTACTATGTAAAAATGATATATAAATATTTTGTTGATGGGGCAAATGAAAACTCAAGTTATGACATAAAAAGCAATTCTAAAACAGTAATTTCAGTATATGCAAATACAGAAGCTCAACCAATTGTAACAGTAAAAAGAGAAAAAGATATAAAAGGTAAATATAATATAGAATTAAAAAAAGTAGATACAAAAGGAAAAATATTACAAGGCGCAAAATTTACGGTAAATTCTACACCTGACTATACAACTGGATCAGATGGAAAAGTAAATATAACACCAAACGGAATAGATATAACTGAAGCTAATAGAGAACAACCAGATCAATATACAATAGTAGAAACAGAAGCACCATTAGGATATCAAAAATATGAACAACCAATAAATTTAACAGTAACGAAAAAAGAATCAGAGGATGGATTAAGTTATGTAATAGATCGAGCAACATTAGATGGAACAAGTACATCATCAGGAAAAGTAAAAATATCTGTAGATAATGCAACCAATACAATAACAATAACTATAACAGATGAAGAAATAATATTAGAAGACCATATAGATTTAGCGTTAAGGAAATTTATAAGTAAAGTAGTAGATTCAACAGGAGTAACAGTATACTCAAAAGAAGAATTAACAAACAGAGTACCAAATCCAGACACTACAAAATTAAGAAACGCAACAGCAACAACAGCAGACTATAATCATGAAAAAGAACCAGTAAAAGTAAGTATAGGAGATAAGGTAACATATACATTAAGAATATACAACGAAGGAAGTGAACAAGCATACATAACAGAAGTGACTGATTACTTATCAAAATACTTAAAATATGTAGAAAATGTAGAATGGTTAAGAGAATATGGTGAAAATGAAGTAGACAGATATGAAAGTAAAGCAACATCAACGACATTAACCACAATAACAGGGGCAAGTGATAACCTATCACAATATGTTGGACAAAGTATTGGTACGGGTATATTATTACCAGGATATGATAGAACAAACAATATATTAAGTTATATAGATTTACAAATAACATGTGAAGTACTAGAACCAAATATAGAAGACGGAATAATAGAAGATTACAAAATAACAAATATAGCAGAAATAACAGGAATGGCAGATAAAAATAAAACACCAATAGTAGAAAAAGACAAAGATAGAGATTCAACACCAGATAATATAGATTTAACATCAGAAGAAGAAACATCAAAATTACCAGAAACAGAACAAGGATGGCAAGAATATAAAGATAATGAAATAGGAGAAAAAGACTATATACCAGGAAATGAAGACGACGATGATTTTGAAAAGGTAATAATAACAATTCCAAAATATGATTTAGCATTAAGAAAATTCATAGTACAAGTAGATGACAGACAAATTGTGGACGACAATGGAAGATACTTAAGAGAACCAATAGTAGACACAACAACACTAAAAGCAGGAATTGCAGAGCAAGGATTTGGAACAGCAACATACACACATCCAAAGAAAGCGCTAACTGTTGGAGTTGGAAATACAGTAACATATATTATAAGAGTATATAATGAAGGAAACATAGATGCATATGTAAGTGAAATAACAGATCATTTACCTGCAAATTTAGAATTCCTTAAAGAAGATGAATTAAATAAAAAATATGGTTGGACATATAATGAAAATACACGAGAAATAAAAACACAAATAACAGCAAAGGAAAGTGCAGACCCAGAAGGAATATATACATCAAGACCAAATGGAAAACTATTATCAGCATACAATGGTGGAAATACATTAAATTATATAGATGTAGCAATAAGATGTAAAGTATCAGATAAAACACAAGTAGGAGATATACAAACAAACATAGCAGAAATAACAAAATTCACAGACACAAAAGGAAATACAGAACAAGATTTAGATTCATTACCAAATGGAAACCTAGTAATTCCAGGAGACACGGAATTACCACACTATAAAGAAGAATATGAAAATAATCCTTTTGTACCAGGACAAGAAGATGATGATGATTATGATAAAGTAAAAGTAATAGGAAACTTTGATTTAGCATTAAGAAAATTTATAACAAAAATAAATACAACAGACGTAACAACAAGATATCCAGAATTAAGTTTAGATGATTCAAGAAACATAAAATATACACATCCAAAAGATCCATTAGACGTATGCACAGGAGACATAGTAACATATACAATAAGAGTATACAATGAAGGAGAAATAGATGGGTATGCAAATGAAATAACAGACGATGTGCCAGTTGGATTACAATTTATAGTAGATAATGAAATAAACAAACAATATGGATGGAAAATGTTAGACGAAAATCAACAAGAAACTACAGAAGTAAGTAAAGCAAAATATCTAGTAACAGATTACCTATCAGAAGAACAAGGAAAAGCAACAGGAAGAAATAATTTAATAAAAGCATATAACAAGGAAACAGGAATAAGTGATACAAATCCAGACTATAGAGACGTGCAAATAGCCTTCAAAGTAACATATCAAGTAAAAGCAGTAGGAGAAGAAAGCAAAATACTAGTAAACGTAGCACAAATATCACAAGACAGTAATGATGATATAGATTCAGTTCCAAAAAGAGACGAAGTATATAATGACGAAAAACATGAAGATGATATAGACTATGAAGATGTGAAAGTAAAATACTTTGACTTATCACTATTAAAATGGGTAACAAAAGCAATAGTAACAGAAAACGGAAACACAACTGTAATAGAATCAGGACATACAGGATATGAAAATCCAGAACCAGAACTAAAAGTAGAACTAAAAACAAAAGATGTAAGTAAAGTAGTAGTAAAATTTGCATACAAAATAAAAATAACAAACGAAGGAGAAATAGCAGGATATGCAAAAGAAATTACAGATTACATTCCAGCAGGACTAGAATTTAAACAAGAAGATAACCCACAATGGTATATAAGAGCAGACGGAAAAGTAGCCACAACCCAATTACAAGATATACTACTACAACCAGGAGAAAGCGCTGAAGTAGAAATAATACTAACATGGAAAAACGGAGAAAACAATTTAGGAAGAAAAGTAAATGTAGCAGAAATAAGCCAAGACGACAATCCAAGTCATACACCAGACATAGACTCAACACCAGACAACGAAGTACCAGGAGAAGACGATATAGATGATGCACCAGTTTTACTAGTAATAAAAACAGGAAGAGAAATACCAATGACATATATTACACTATCAATGGTAGTAGTAACAATATTAGGCACAGGAATAATAGGAATTAAGAAATTCGTAATATAAAATAACAAAAAAATAACCGCTATAAAATAGCGGTTATTTTTTATGTAGTAGAAATTTTATTTTGGTAAAACAAATTTATTACCCCTTTAAATTATATAAATCATTATCTAACAGATTTCTTATTCTACCAGGAGTTTTAGGATCTGTTGCCTTCAAAGACTCTTCTATAAATTCAGGATGAGCAAGAAGGAAGTTTCTCATAGAAGTATAAGGATCTTCTATAAATTTCTCAATCATCTCTAAAGATGCTGAATTTATAATTCCAAGTTCAAAAGCTCTTTTAAAAATACTAATATCAATACTTGTTAATGAAATAGGTTTAATACCTTCATTTTCTAAAAGTTCTGTTCCACCTTGTTGACGATCAACAATATAACAAGTAGCAATCATCTCTCCACCCAAATCACGAATAGATGGAATCCAAAAACGTGAAAAACTTGAAGCAGAAGTAACTAAATCGGTAACATGTAATACCTTTTTACCAGATAAATCAGTTAGTTTATCAGTAGTAGAGAAATCATAATTACTTACAAGAGTTTCATGATCTTTGAAAATTGTTATATGAGGCTTTTTTAATAAATAAGCAATTATATTAGAAAAATACCAATCTCTTCTTTCTCCACCAGAAATATAATCAATTTCATCAACATTAACATTTTCCTTTATAGAATCAATCATAATATTGATAACATCTTTAAAAATGTCATTTGATTGATATTGATTGATAACCTTATCAAAAACTTTTTTAGGTAAATTCATTCTATCAGAAAGCAAACTATCTATAAAAGAAAGCAATTCAGAAGCAGCCTCTTTACCTCCATAAACATATTGAGTATTTACAAAATAAGGAGAAATCATTCCAGAAGTAAGGAAAAAAGGTTTATTCTCTGGGCAAACTTCTACTGCATTTGTCTCAAATAAATATGATACTAAATCACTCATAAAATTCCCTCCCAAATAAATTTTAATATAAATTTTAATCATTATAGCATTAATTTTTAGATAAATCAAATAAATAATCATAATTTATCTATTTCTATTGAATTAAGTCAAAAAAAATGATATTATATTACGGAAAAAATAAATAGGAGGTATTTATATATGACACTATTATTAAAAAATGGTACAGTTTTGGATTATGCAAGTAACAAGAAAGAAAAGATGGATATTTTAATTGAAAACGGAAAAATAGTAAAATTAGGAAAGGATTTAACTGATAATGCAGAAAAAGTTATAGACTGTACAGGGTTATATATTATGCCAGGAATGATAGACATGCATTGTCACTTACGTGAACCGGGATTTGAACACAAAGAAACCATCGAGACAGGAGCAAAAAGTGCAGTAAAAGGAGGATTTACAACAATATGCCCAATGCCTAATACGAATCCAACACCAGACAATCCAGAAACAATAAAATATATATTAGATAGAGCAAAACAGGTAAATCTTTGCAATATAATCCCATATTCAAGTATAACAAAAGGAGAAAAGGGAGAAGAACTAGTAAACTTTAAAGAAATGTTAGATGCAGGTTGCGTAGCATTTTCAGACGATGGATGTCCAGTATCAAATGCAAAAACAATAAGAGAAGCAATGCTAGAAATAAATAAATTAGGAAGTTTTACATCAGAGCACTGCGAAGAAAAATCAGTATCAGCAGGAGCAATTAATGCAGGAAAGATAGCAGAACAACTAGGAGTAGTAGGAGTATTACCAGAAGCAGAAGAAATAATGGCTGCTAGAGACATAGTAATTGCAGAAACAAACAAGGTTCATGCACATATATGCCATATAAGCACAGAAACATCTGTAAACATGATAAGAGACGCCAAAAAAAGAGGAGTTAATGTAACTTGCGAAACTTGTCCTCATTACTACAGTTTTACAGTTGAAGAAGTATTAACATCAGGAGTAAATGCAAAAATGAATCCACCATTAAGAGAAGAAAAAGACAAACTTGCAATAATAAAAGGACTAAAAGACGGAACAATAGATGCAATAATTACAGACCATGCACCACATGCAGAAGAAGAAAAAGCAAAAGGACTAGCTAGTGCACCAAACGGAATAATTGGATTTGAAACAGCACTTCCAGCAACTATTACAAATGTTGTTGAACCAGGCTATATAGATTATATGGACATGGTAAGATTAATGTCTTATAGACCAGCAGAACTTCTAGGATTAAAAGATAAAGGACAAATAAAAGAAGGATATACAGCAGACTTAACAGTATTTGATCCAAATAAAGAATATACATATACAAAAGAAATGATAGTATCAAAATCAAAAAATAGCCCTTGGATTGGCAAGAAACTAAAAGGAGAAGTTAGATATACAATTGTTTCAGGAAACGTAGTATTTGAAAAATAACAATTATTCTCTAATTAGTTTTATAAGAAAGGAAGATATAAATAATGAAAAACGCAATAGACGAATTAATAAACAAAATTAGCGAAATGAACAACCCAACTGTAATTGGACTAGACCCTAGATATGACATACTACCAGAATGTATAAAGAAAAAATACCCACAAACCGTTGAAGGAGCATGCAAAGGATTTTTAGAATTCAACAAAAATCTAATAGATGCTACATCTGATATAATTCCAGCAGTAAAGCCTCAAATTGCATTTTATGAAATGTTTGGAATAGAAGGAATGAAAGTATTTGATGAAACTTGCAAATATGCTAAATCAAAAGGAATGATAGTAATAGCAGACATGAAAAGAGGAGACATCGGAACGACAGCTCAAGCATATTCAAACGCTGCAATAGGAAGAACACCAATAGGGGATATAAACCATAGTATTTTTGATGTTGAATTTGTTACAGTAAACCCTTATTTAGGAACAGATGGAGTTAAGCCTTTTGTTGATGATTGTGCAAAATATGGAAAAGGAATATTCGTATTAGTAAAAACTTCAAATAAATCTTCAGGAGAGTTACAAGACTTAAAAACAGAAGATGGAGAAGAATTATACAAAAAAGTAGCAAAACTAGTAAAAGAATGGGGAAAAGACTTAATAGGAGAACACGGGTATAGTAGTATTTCAGCAGTAGTAGGAGCGACATATCCAAAACAACTTCAAGAATTAAGAGAGATGATGCCACACTCATATTTCTTAATACCAGGATACGGAGCACAAGGAGGAAAAGCAGAAGACATAGCTTTAGGATTCGATAAAAATGGACTTGGAGGAATTATAAATGCATCAAGAAGTTTGATGTGTGCATATAAATCAGAACTTTGGAAAGACAAGTTCACGGAAGAACAATATGCAGAAGCAACAAGAGAAGAAGCAATAAGAATGAGAGATGAATTAAATTCTGCAATAAAAAGTATAGTAAAATAAGTATATAGCACATTAAATGTGTCAATCAAATAAAGGAGGAAAGGCAATGCCATTCAATATTAAATGTAAATTAGTAAAAAAAGAATTTCTAAAAGATGATATTTGTAGAATGATTATATCAGCACCAGAAATTGCAAAAGTAGCAAAACCAGGACAATTTTTAGAAATAAGAGTAGTTGATAATATACAACCTTTGTTAAGAAGACCTATAAGTATATATAATGCAGACGAAAATAGCGGTGAAGTAGAATTTATTTTCCAAATAAAAGGAGAAGGAACAGAACTATTATCAAAAAGAAGAGAAGGCGAACTATTAGACATAATGGGACCTTTGGGTTATGGAACGTTCAAATTCGAAGATTATAAAAATATAGCGATAATAGGTGGAGGAATAGGAATATTTCCACTACATGAATTATCAAAAAGAGCGAAAGAAGCCGGAATTAATTCTAAAATATATATAGGATTTAGAAATAAAGATTTAGTCATACTTGAAGATGAATTCAAAAAAGTTTGTAATGACCTAATACTTGCAACAGATGATGGCTCTTATGCAAAAAATGGATTTGCAATTAACTTCTTAAAAGAAGACGTTAAACAAAACAAACCTGACTGTATATATGCTTGTGGACCACTTCCAATGTTAAAAGCAGTTCAAGCATTTGCAAAAGAAGAAAACATACCATGTCAAATATCACTAGAAGAAAGAATGGCATGTGGAATAGGAGTATGTTTAGGTTGTGCAGTAAAATATGTAGGTAAAGACAATGTAAACTATAAACATGTTTGTAAAAACGGACCAGTATTCAATGCAAACGATGTTGAAATATAATAAAATATTAAACATCAAAATACATAAAAAACAAAGAAAGGAAGAAAAATATGAATACAGAAATCAATTTTTGTGGAATGAAAATGAAAAACCCAATCACAGTAGCATCAGGAACCTTTGGATATGGAAGAGAATTCGCTGAATACATAGATTTAAATAAATTAGGCGGAATAGTCACAAAAGGTACATCACTAAAATTAAAAGATGGAAATAAGCCACCAAGAGTATGTGAAACAGCAAGTGGAATGCTAAATGCAATAGGATTACAAAATCCAGGAGTAGAATATTTTATGAACTACGACTTACCATGGCTTAGAAAATTTGATACAAATATAATAGTAAACGCATGTGGAAACTCAATAGACGAATATGTAGAACTTGCAAAAATATTAAATACTCTAGACATTGATGCAGTAGAACTAAATCTATCATGCCCAAATGTAAAAGCAGGATGTATGGCATTTGGAACATCTTACGAAGGTGTAAAAGAAGTTACAACACAAGTAAGAAAAGCATTAACAAGTAAACCATTAATAGTAAAACTTACCCCAAATGTAACAGACATAACCCAACCAGCAAAAGGAGCAGAAGATGCTGGAGCAGACGCAGTATCATTAATAAATACATTATTAGCGATGAAAATTGATATAGATAAACAAAGACCAGTATTAGCAAATAATACAGGAGGACTTTCAGGACCAGCAGTTAAACCAGTAGCAGTAAGAATGGTATACCAAGTTGCACAAGCAGTTAACATACCAATACTAGGACTAGGAGGAATTACAACAGGAGAAGATGTAATAGAATTCATGTTAGCAGGAGCAACAGCAATATCAATAGGAACAGGAAACTTTATTGCCCCAGACACATCAATAAAAGCAATTGAAGGTGTAGAAAACTATATGAAGAAACACAATATAGAGAATATATCAGATATAATAGGAAAAGTTAAAATGAACTAAACAATAGCACGGTAATAAATACACCGTGCTTTTATAATTCAAATAAAATAAAGGGACAAGAGTTATACTCTTGCCCCTCGCCCGTAACAGCCTACTTCGAATTTTCGCACGACTGATTTCCAACTGTGCAGGAAGTCTTACATGCACTCTGGCAGGAAGTCTGGCACTCGCCACATCCGCCTTTCTTCATAGATTCCTTCAAGTCTCTGGTTGTTAACGTTTTGATGTGTTTCATATAAAAGCCCTCCTATAAAAAAGCCCAAGTTAGAGTACATCAACCTCTAACAATCAATAGTTACTAATATATTTTAACATAAAATCTTACAAAAGTAAATATAGGATATTACTTAACTCCTGTATTTTCTAATATTAAGAAGGAAATATAAGAATTATATTGATAACTGATAATAATTATGATAAATTATACTAGTATAAAAAATAAATGGAGGTAAAAGTATGAATAAAGAATTTATAGTAAAACAATGCTCAAAATGTGGAGCAATGGTAAAAGTTTTAAAAGATTGTAAATGTGAAGATGCAGGAATTTCGTGTTGTGGTGAGGAAATGAAAACATTAATACCAAATTCTGTAGATGCAGTAATAGAGAAACACGTTCCAACTTATGAAGTAAAAGATGGAAAAATATTTGTAAAAGTAAATCATGTAATGGAAGAAGAACACTATATAGAATGGGTAAGTATCGTATTTGGAGATAAAGAAGTAACAACATATTTAGAACCAAGAAAAGAAGCAGAAGCTCATTGCAAATATGTTCCAGGAGCAACAATATATGCTTATTGTAATAAACATGGACTATGGAAAGCAGACGTAAAATAAAAAAATATAAAGAGCACTTCTAAAGTGCTCTTTAAGCATAATAAGAGAGGAATTATTAATATGGAAAAATTAGATGAAAATATTTATAGAATGATAGTAGAAGAAAAACAAGAAATAGAAGACATTATAAAAGAAGGAGCAAACCTAAAGAAACTTCATTGCAACGGTTGTAATAATCAATGCAAAATATCAAACCCTCAATGTGGTAGAGGTATGATGTTAAAGAAAAGTTTTGAAGAAATCAAATAAAATCAAAAGAAATAGAAACTACTTGCATAAGTGAACATAATATGGTAAAATATAAAAAAACACCACAAGGAGGTACATTTATGAGCAATGAGGAAGAACTGCAAAGACGGAAGGAAAGCTATGAAAGGCAACGTGCGACACATATGAAAAGATGTGAAGCATGCAAGGCATCGAGATTTCCGCCCTCAATCGAACGCTGTGAGGACTGCACTACAGGCAGAAGATTAAGGATGTTGGAAGCAGAGTACTCAGACGTGACCGGTTGGTCACACAAAATATGGAAACAGGATCAGGCGAAGTAATTCGCCTGATCTTGTACTATAAATTATGATAGTTACTTTTTATTAATATATATTCCAAATATTTTCTAAAAAAATATATTGAGAAAATAAATAAAATATTGTATAATTAGAATGACGCATATAAAAGCAAATTATCAAATGAAAGGAAAGTTAAAGTGGAAGAAGGAAGTAAGGAAATTATAAAAGAAATATTAGAATGGGGATATTGTATAATAATTGCTGTTGTATTAGCATTAGTTGTAAGATATTATTTAGTAACACCAACTGTTGTTCAAATGGAATCTATGGTACCAACTTTTCAACCTGGAGATAGATTAATTTTAAATCGTTTAGCTATAACTCTAGGAAATGAATTTAAAAGAGGCGAAGTCATAACATTTGAAGCACCAAGTTCAGCATATGGAAGTTCAGCAGAAGCGGATCAGACTAACCCAGTAGCTAAATATAATAACGAACCTAAAGGTATATTTAAGAGGTTTGCTTACTATGTTTTAGACATAAAGAAAAAAAGCTATATAAAAAGAATAATAGGACTTCCGGGAGAACATGTAGAAATAGAAAATGGAAACGTATATATAAATGGAGAACTTTTAAATGAAGAATATCTTCCAGAAGGATTAAAAACTACAAGTACAGTATTTACAAACTTTACTGTACCAGAAGGATATTTATTTGTAATGGGAGACAACAGAAGTAAAAGTCAGGATGGAAGAGAATTTGGTTGCATTCCGATTACAAAAGTCGAAAGTAAAGTATTGTTAAGATTTTATCCATTTTCAAAATTTGGAACAGATTGGTAGGATTTGTTTATGAACAATCACGAAATAGAAGAATTACTAAAAAAAACAATACAAAGGAACTCTATATTGCACAGTTATATGTTTATAGGAAGTAAACTAACTCAAAAAGAAAAAATTGCAACTAAATACGCAAAGGAAATATTATGCTTTGATAAAGAAAATACACCATGTGAAAAATGTAAATCATGTGTAGAAATAAACAATGAAAATCATCCTGATTTCGTAAAAATACAACTTGAAGATGATGAAAACAATATAAAAATAGAACAAATAAGAAATTTACAAAATGATATTATAAAAAAACCAATAATATCAGAAAGAAAAGTATATATAATAAAAGATAGTGATAAAATGACAATTCGGAGCACAAAATTGTTTATTAAAAACTTTAGAGGAACCACCAGAATATATAACTATAATCTTGCTAGTAGAAAATGAAAATGATATATTAAATACAATAAAATCTAGATGTACAAAAATAGTTTTCACAGAAGAATCAAAAGAAACTATGACAGATGAACAAAAAGAAATATATTTTGAATTAGAAAAGGTATTTGCACATATTGAAAAATTTTCTTTATTAGATGTACTAAACAAGATAGATATATTATATAAAGGCGAAAAAAACATTTCTATGATGTTAGACTATATAAATATAATATTATATAATAATATAGCAAAAGATAAAAGAAATATTAATTATATAGAATATGTAGAAGAAACAAAAAGAAGATTACAAGCAAATGCTAACTACAACATGTGTATTGATAATTTGCTATTAAATATATGGAAATAAATCCATCTAGAAAGGAAGAATATATAGATGAAAACAGTAATAGGAGTCAGATTAAGGAGACCAGGAAAAATATATTATTTCAATCCAGGAAATAAACAAATAAATAAGGGCGATTTTGTTATTGTCGAAACAACTTTTGGACAAGAATATGCAGAAGTAGTTATGGGCAACAAAGAAATATCAGAGGAAAAAATAGTTGCACCATTAAAAGACATTATAAGAGTTGCTAATAAAAAAGATAAACAACAAAATGAACAAAACAAGAAGAAAGAAAAGGAAGCATTTGGAATTGCCCAAGAAAATATAAAAAAACATAAATTAGCTATGAATTTAGTTGATGTGCAATATCAATTTGATAATAGTAAAATATTATTTTATTTCACTGCAGAAGGAAGAATAGACTTTAGAGAGTTAGTAAAGGATTTAGCAGCAATCTTTAAAACAAGAATAGAATTGAGACAAATAGGTTTAAGAGACGAAGTAAGAAGAATTGGAGGAAATGGAATTTGTGGTAGAGAATTTTGTTGCTGTTCTTACTTGGGAGATTTCGACATAGTATCAATAAAAATGGCAAAAGAACAAAATTTATCACTTACACCATCAAAAATATCTGGATGTTGTGGAAGATTAATGTGTTGTTTAAAATACGAAGAAGAAGTATATGAAGAAAAAAATGCTAGACTTCCAGGAGTTGGAGCTATAGTAAACACACCAGAAGGACAAGGAGAAGTTGAAGGTTTAGAAATATTAAAAGAAATTGTAAAAGTCAAAATAAAAGATAAAGAAGGAAATGAATTCCATAAAAAATATGAATTAAAAGATATAAAAATAATAAAAGACGTAGATAAGAACACAAATAATGAAGACGATGATGAAGAACTAAAAAAGATAGAAAAACTAGACGAAATAGAGATACATAATTCGCAAGAGGAATAATAAAATGATATAAGCGAAGGGAGGTGTATTAAGGTGGCATATAAAATAACAGAAAAATGTGTAAAATGTGGTCTTTGTGCACAACAATGCCCTATGAACAGCGAAGGCGAATGTATTAAAGAAGGAGACAGTAAATACGAAATAAATCCGGATATATGTATAGCATGTGGAACATGTGCAGCTGTTTGCCCAGTTGGAGCACCAGAAGAGGAATAAAATACATAAAATCCTATAAAGTGACGAGCATTATTGCTCGTCATATTTTTTTCCTTATATCAACGTGCCTTGAAAAATATATTTCCGTAATAAAGTCGACAAAATAATACAAAAATATACATAAAATTTAAACAACAATAAATAAACACATAAATCATAAATATCCGTAAGAAAAAAGCTGACTAATTCGCTAGTCTAAGAGAAATCTTCCATTGACTTTATGTACTTTAGTATTAAAATTGGTATTAAATAATAATATATCAATTTTTCGGAGGTAAACAAGATGAGAAAAAATGAAATGAAGGGAGAGAACGGCCAAACCAATGGTTATAAAGGTATGATGCATCATGTATCAAAAAGATGTGCAAGAGCACAGTACTCTATACCAAAAACAATAATAATTATAACATGCATAATAATGGTGACATTATTAACAGTAACATTCGTTTTATCAACAAATTTCAATAATACAGTAAGTACAAAACATTTCGAAGAAAGTGATAATATACTTGCTGCAACTTCAACTACATTAAATCGGAAATGGCTCAACGTATAATGCTACAGATACTGGTATATATAAAATAGAGCTTTACGGCGCTAAAGGAGGAAATGGTAATTCTTATGGTGATCATGGTCCATCAACAGGAGGAAATGGTGGTCGAGTTATAGGATATATTAAATTAAATAAAGGAGATATTTTAACATCAAAAATATATAGCGGAGGTGCTGGTGGCCACAATTCTTCCAATGGTGTACCTAGTAATGGAGGAAACGGAGGAAATGGAATAGGCCTAGAGTTAAATGGAACCGTAGTAGCTGCTGCTGGCGGAGGCGGTGGCGGAGGAGGAATTCAAGCCTGTGGAGAATATAGCGAGCCACATGGATATTGCCGGTAATGGTAATAGTAATTATGATACAAATAATCACTCAAGTAATACAACTGGAATGAGCGGTAAAAGTGGCACATTTTATGTAGGAGAACAAAATGGACATCCTGGAAGTAACTGGTATTTGGGCGGTGGTGGCTCAGGAGGAGGCTATCCTTATGGAGGAGGAACTTCTACTCCGAGCTATGGTTATTCTGGTTCAAGAGCAGGTTCATCATATGCAGATAGTTCAAAAGTCTTTGGTAATGAGCAACTTACTGGAACAGCAAGCATACAGTATGGAGGAAGTTCAAATGGACCCAGAGCAATAATAACATTAGTACGTGCAGCATATAAAATGACAGTACAAGGAAATACAGGAAAGATAGGAGGAGCAGACTCTAAAGTATATGAAGTAGTAAAAGGAGCAGGTGATCCAGCGACAATAGATATAAATGAGTATAAGAAAAATGGGTATAATTTTGATGGAATATGGACGCAAGCAACTGAAGGACAACAAATATATAATGCACAAGGAAGCAAAGTAAATGATGGAACATATTGGAAAAATGAAAATTGGGACTATAGTGATAATGTAACATTCTATGTACATTGGAAGCTAGAAACAAAGAATATTACAGGAAAAGTAAAATGGGATGACTCAAATAACAAATATTCCTTAAGACCAGCAAATGTAACAGTAACATTACATAGAACACCAACAACGGGGGTAGTAACAGCATTGCCAAGCCCAGCCACAGTAAACAAACCTTCTTCAGGAAACGAAACAACATATACTTTTAATAATGTACAATCTAAAGATACAACTACAGGAAATGACTATACATACACAGTAAGTCAAAATGCAATCACAGGATATGAAACAATAATAAACGGATTTGAGATAACAAATAGATTAGTAGTACCAACATATACCTCAAGCATAGAATATGCACCAGTAGATAGTTTAGATGGAGCATATTTAAGGAATGGAAGAGTTAAAGTAACAGCAACAGCAAAAGCAAATGAAGACAATATGCAACAAGTAGGTTTATGGAATGGAACAGTAACATTAAACGTAGACAATGATATACAAATAGATAAAGAAAGTATAAAAATAGTATATACAGACGGAGAAACAGGAGAAAAAACAACAATAACAGACTATAATATAACAGGAAATCAAATAGTAGTAAAATTCGGAAAAGATAGCAATGGGGAAAGCGAGAAAAGCGATACAATAACAATAGAAGTAGAAGGAATACTAGGAAAGATAGGACAATATACATCAAGCATGAAATTAGAAGGTAAACTAAGAAACTACCAAGGAATAAATGTAGAGGCAAATTTAGGAAAAGTAACGGAAGCTTCAAAACAGTTAACAGTAGAATATCAAATGCCAAAAGCGAACATAAGCATAATAAAAACAGATAGTATAACAGAAGAAAGATTGACAGATGCAGAATTCACATTATATGAATGGAATGGAAGTAACTATATAGAAAAAGAAACAATAATAGATGATAATAATGATGGAATCTATGTAAGCCAATATTATGAATGGAAGAAGACAACAGACGGAAAATATAAAATAGTAGAGACAAAATTACCAGACAACCATAAAGACTTAAACTTTAGTATGGAATATAGAATAGACCAATTAAAAACAGAAAATTATACAATAACACCAGACTATGATAACGAAACATATGAGATAGAATATGGAATAAGACAACCGGATGACTTTAACAATATAAATGGAACAATAGAAAATGAGCCATACAAATTAAAAGTATCAATAGAAACAATAGATAGTGAAACAAAGGAACAAATAGTATCAGAAACAGAATTTGCAATATATGAATGGAACAAAGAAAGTCAAACATATGAACAATATGTAAGCTATACAGACCAACAAGAAGTAAAAATGGAAAGACAAGAAGATGGAACATATTTAAGTACACAATGGCTATACTACACATCAAAAAATGAAGGAAACTACAGAATAATAGAAACAAAAGCGCCAGTGGGATATTATGGAGATTATCAAAATGGAGAGAGCAAAGAAAAAAGAAATTATGACATAAACATATCAGAAATAGTAAAATCAGGAGATTATGAAGGACAAAAAGTAACGAATGAAAGCACAATAAAAGTAGGAAACAATGGAGAAAAATTAGAAAACCAAAGGATAATAAACAATATAGAGGTAACTGAAATAGATAGCCAAAATAAGACAATAATACCACAAGGGGATGCAGAAATAGAAGGAACAATCTATGGATTATATGCAAAAGAAAAAATACATCATGCAGATGGAGTAACGGCAACAAAAGAGGACGAAACAGCATTATTATATAGAAAAGACGAACTAGTACAATCTCAAACAATAGATGAAGAGGGAAAACTAACATTTTGTGAACTAGAATGTGGAGAATATTACATAAAAGAAATAGAAGCCGGAGAAGGATATTTAGCAGATGAAAATGAATATGATGTAGACTTAACATATAGAAATGAAGAAAACCTAATAATCACAGAAGAAGAAACAGTAGAAGAAACAGTAAAAAAACAAGGAATACAAATAACAAAATATAGAGCGATAGAAGATAATGAATATGAAGTAATCACCAATGCAGGATTTACAATATATCGAGTAGAAGAATTAAGCATAGTAAAAGAAGGAAAAATAAAAAGAGTAACGAAAGACAGGTATGAGTTACTAGATGAAAAAGCGTTAAAGGACCCAATAATAGCAAGAAAGGTACAATCAGGAGGAACATATAAACTTGTAGACTTAGTAGATTACTATTATAGAATAAATTATACACATGAAGGTACTCAACAAGAATTACCAAATGATGGAATAGTATATAATCCATATAATATGGAAAAAGAACAATTAGTAATGAACTATGCAGAAGGAAGCGAAGGAATACCAATAGAAGAACTAGAATTAGATGATAATGGGCAATTAGAAAGTCCAGAACTAGCATATGGAGAATACGTAGTATTAGAAACAAGTGTGCCATTAGACTGTGATGTAGCAGTACCATTTATATTAAATATAGAAAAAGATTCAAGACAATTACAAAGTATGAGATTTATAATAGATCCAAACTTTGAAGCAAGAGTAAAAATATATAAGACCGACGATAAAACGAAAGAGAATGTAATAGGAAAGACGGCAAAATATGTAATAAGAAATTTAGATACAGATCAATTAGTAACAAATATAATATGGACAGTAGATGGATATAAAGAAGAAGGAAGCTATGAGACACCATATGAAACAGGAAGTGAAGGATTTCTAATAACACCAGTCAAACTAGAGGTAGGAAATTATGAAATAGAAGAAATAGAAGCACCAGAGGGATATGTATTAAACGGATATGAAGGAAACAGTAATAGAGGAGAAACAGAATTAACTCCAAAAGAAAAAATACAATTTGAGATAATGGGAAATGCAGCATATTGTATAGACGAAGGGTTAAATGAGATAGTAGTAGTACAAAAGCAAGAAAACCAAGCCCAAGTAGGAAGTATAAAAATAGAAACAGTAGGAGAATACATAAAGAAAATTGAGAACGGAGAAATAACGTATGAAGAAGGAGGAGTAGCAAGAGCAACATATGAAATAGTAGCAAAAGAAGATATAATATCTCAAGACAATCAAACAACACTATATACAGCTGGAGAAGTAGTACAAACAGTAACAAGTAATAGCGAAGGAATAGCATATGCAGAAAACCTACCAATAGGAACATATTATGTAAGACAAACAGTAGCAGGAGAAGGATTTAAACATAATACAGAAGAAAAAGAAATAACAATAGGTTATGAACAGGGGGAAAATGGAGAAGAAGCAAGTAAAACACCAGTAATATTCAAAACAACAAAATTTAGAAACGAAAGACAAAAACTAGACATAGAAATAGAAAAACAAGACGAAAATAACCAAGCAGTTCTACCAGGAGCAATATTTGGAATTTACGCAAAAGAAAACATACTAGGAAGAGATGGAACGATAGTAAAAAGAGAAAATGAACTAATAGAAACAGTAACAACAAACGAAAACGGAATAGCAGAATTCAGCAAAGAAATACCACTAGGAAAATATTACATAAAAGAATTAAAAGCACCAGAAGGATATATATTGAGAGAAGAAATAATAGAAATAAACGGAAACTATCAAACAGACCAAAGAGAGATAAATAGCATAAAAGAGGTATACACAAATAATAAAACAAGTATAAATGCAGTAAAAACCAATATAGAAGGAGAACAAATAAGCGGAGCAATACTACAAATACAAGACCAACAAGGAACAGTAGTACAGGAATGGGAAACAGGTGAAAATCCACAAGGAATAGAAGGGCTAGGATATGACAAAGAATATAGACTAGTAGAAAAAACACCAGCCCCAGGATATGTAACAGCAAATGAAATAAGTTTCAAATTAAATTCACAAGGGAAAATCGGAGAAGGCGAAGAAGTAAAAGATACAATAACAATGGTAGACGAGAGAACAAAAATACAAATAGATGTAGTAGATAAAGAAACAAAAGAAAAACTTGAAGGAATGGAATTTGAAATAGTAAAAGAAACAAAAGATGAAGAAGGAAACGTAATAAAAGAAGAAATAGTAGGAGAATTTACAACATCAAGCGAAGAAAGCTACTATACAGAAGGATTACCAATAGGAGAGTATATTTTAAGACAAAAAGAAATAACGGATGAAGACTATATACAAAAAGGTTATGTAACAATGAAAAGGAAAGAATTTACAATCAAAGATGTAACAGGAGTACAAGAGATAGTAATAGAACAAGAATTAAGTCAAATAAAACTAGAGTTTAAAGATGCAGAAACAGGAGAAGTCATAGAAGATTTAGAAGATGTACACGTAGTAATAAAAGACGAAGAAGGAAATGTAGTAGAAGACCTAACAGGAGAAGACATAAATGGTGTAATAGAAGGATTACCACATGGTAAATATACATTAGAATTATTAGATCCACCACCAGAATACAAATCTTTAACATTAGAAATAGTAGTAGAAGACGAGCAAGGACCACAAACGATAACGGTAGAATCAGACCCAGTAAATAAAGCACAAATAGAGATAGTAGACGGAGAAACAGGAGAAAAAATAGAAGATCTAGAAGATGTGCATATATTAATAAGAGATGAAGAAGGAAATGTAGTAGAAGATGTAACAGGAGAAGACATAAATAATGTAATAAAAGGATTAGATAAAGGAGAATACACATTAGAATTATTAAATCCACCATATGGATATGAAAGTACAACAGAAACAATAGTAATAGAGGATAAGTATGAAATACAGGCAATAACAATAAAGCTAGAAAGACAAGAATTTGACTTAAAAATAGATCATTGGATACAAAAGATAGAAAGAAATGGACAAGTTGAATATGAAAGTACACAGCCGGAAGATCAAGCAATAAAAATAGAAGTAAGCAATAAAAACATAAAGACAGACGATATAAGAATAACATATAGAATTCAAGTAAGTAATCCAAGTAAAGTAGCAGGAAAAGTAACAAGATTAGAAATGAACATACCAGGTTGTATGAGATTTTATCCACAAGATAATATACAATATTGTCAAGAAAAAAATGGAAAAGTAAGTATACCAATGATGGAACAAGTAGAGCTAAAAGAAAATGATTCAGTATATGTGGATGTAGTATTAAGGTGGAAAAATGAACAAGAAGCATTTGGATTAAACAAAACAATAGCAGAAATAAAAGAGACAGACAATAAATTACATTTTGAAGAGTCAAACTTTGAAAACAACAAGTCAGAAGCAGAAATAGTTATAGGAATAAAAACAGGAATGGTAATAAGTACGGCAATTATTGTAATGATAATAGTATCATTAGGAATATGTGGATATGTAATAACTATAACCATAAAAAATAGAAAGTATGGACCAAACATAAATAAAATCAAATTCTTATATAAATAAAATATAGGGCACGGTAAACCGTGCCCTATAAAAATTCTGTGTTATAGCGAGAATTTCTCGACTTATTTTTCTTCTTCTTTGTTAGTTATTTCTTCAAGTTTTAATAATGCTTCCCATCTTTCATCAGTTTCTTTTTGGAAAGCCTCAATCATCCATTCATTTCCTGGTTTAAACATATGCTTAAACCTTCTTTGTGGTCTTAAAAATTCCTCAACAGGTAACTTTTTAGCTGGTTTATAATTAATTTTATATTTTCCATTTACAACTTCATATAAAGGCCAATAACAAGTTTCAACAGCTAATTTATTTATTTGAAGTAAGTCTTCTGTTGGATAACCCCAACCTCTAGGGCAAGGGGCTAAAACATTTAAAAAAGCAGGACCTTCAGTATATATTGCTTTTTCTGATTTTTCATATAAATCTTTAAAATTATTAATAGGAACAGTTTGAGCAACATAAGGGATATGATGTCCAACCATAATCTCTGTTAAATCTTTTCTAACTTGCATTTTACCAGGAATAACAGTTCCTGCTGGAGTTGTTGTTGTATCAGCAAAATGAGGAGTAGCAGAAGAACGTTGTATACCTGTGTTCATGTATGCACCATTATCATAACATACATAAACCATATCATGACCTCTTTCCATAGCTCCTGATAAACTTTGTAAACCGATATCATAAGTTCCGCCATCTCCACCAAAAGCAATAAACTTTGTATCTACATCTTTTGGAAGTTTTCCTTGCTTTTTCATAGAACGATAAGCAGCTTCTGCACCGCTTAAAGTTGCACCTGCACACTCAAAAGCAGTATGTATGTAGGAATCTGACCAAGCAGAATATGGATATATAAAAGTAGAAACTTCCATACAACCAGTTGCATTTGCGATGACTGCATGATCTTCATTTTTTAAGGCTCTTAATACCATTCTTGCTACTATAGGTGCACCACAACCTGCACACATTCTATGACCTGACTTTAAACGAGAAGGCTTATCAGCAATTATTTCTTTTAAATTATATGCCATTTTATTATCTCCTCTCTAACATTATTTTCTTAATCCTAAATATCTATAAGGATTATCAATATTTCCTGTATCAACTATTTTTTGTAAATCTGAATATACACTAGAAATTTCTTTAGTAGTAGTATCTCTACCACCTATTCCATAAACATAATTTACAATTGGAACATTTTTATTATTTACATACATACCAGATACAACGTCTTCAAATAATGCACCTCCAACACCATTTAAAGAATCGGCTTTATCCAATACAGCTATTGCTTTAGCATTAGAAAGTGCATTTGCAACTTCTTCAGCAGGAAAAGGTCTAAACACACGAATTTTTAACAAACCTGCTTTAACACCTTTATTTCTTAAATCATCTACAACAGCTTTAGTAGTACCAGCAGTTGAGTTCATACAAACTACAACAAGCTCTGCATCATCCATTTTATATTCTTCAAAGAAAGAATATTTTCTTCCTGTTAACTTCTCGAAATCTTTAGAAACCTCTAAAATAACTTTTTTAGCGTTTCTCATAGCCTCTGCCTGTTGGTATTTATGCTCAAATAAATATGCTTGTAAATCCAAAGGACCAACTGCAATAGGTTCTTTATCATTTAATAAATAATGTTCAGGTTTATATTTTCCTACAAATTGTTTTACTTTGTCATCTTCTAACAACTCTATATTCTCAATAGAATGTGAAGTTATAAAACCATCTTGACATACCATTAAAGGTAATAAAACATCTTTATGTTCAGCAATTCTATGAGCCATAAGTAAATTATCATATGCCTCCTGATTATTTTCAGAAAATAGCATAATCCAACCGGCATCTCTTACACCCATTGCATCAGAATGGTCATTATGTATATTTAATGGACCAGAAACAGCACGATTTACCAAAGACATAACTATAGGTAATCTTAAACTTGAAGCAATATAAATCATTTCCCACATTAGAGATAAACCATTTGCAGATGTGGCAGTCATAGCTCTTGCTCCGGCAGATTGTGCACCTATACAAGCACTCATAGCACTATGTTCACTTTCAACTGCTACAAATTCTGTATCAACTTGACCATTACTAACAAAAGTTGAAAAGTACTGTGGTATTTCTGTAGATGGAGTTATAGGAAAGGCAGCAACAACATCAGGATTAATTTGCTTCATTGCGATAGCTGCTGCTTCATTTCCACTTAATCTTTCTCTTATAGACATTTTTAATCATTCCTTTCTTATAAATTTAATATATTATTTTCTATATTACTCCATAACTATTGCTTTAAAAGGACACACTTTAGCACAAACTCCACATCCCTTACAATAGTCGTAATTGAAATCTCCTCTTTTTTGATCCTTTCCTACGGGAATAGCATCATCAGGGCAAACAGGGAAACAAAGCCCACACTGCTTACAATTCTCTGAAATATATTTAGGAGTGGTTGAACGCCAGTCTCCAGTCTTAAACTTAAGAGAGTTTCCTGCTTCATATATATTTCCACCAATAGTTAAGTCATTTACAGGAGTATCTTTATCTATCATTATAATTCACATCCTTCCATAACTATAATTAAATTTTTGTCACCTTATTTAATGCCATTTCTAAAGCCTTCATATTTCCTTCTATAACTTCAGGTTTCTTTGCAAATTTGTGCTTGAAAGAACCCTGCATATCGGCTAGAAAATCTTCATCGCTCATTATGCCTGTAACATGCACAATTGCAGCAAGCATAGGAGTATTTGGAAAATACTTTCCAAGAGTTTGCAAAGAAATTTCTCTAGCATCGATTGTATAAATTTCGCCTTTATATCCTTTTAAATTCTTCTTTATGTAATCAACATCTTTGGTAGTATTAATAACAATAGCTCCATCTTCCTTTAATCCAGCTGTAACATCGACAGATTCAAGAAGAGAATCATCAACAACTACTACATAATCAGGCTCATAAATATTACTATGAATAGTAATAGGTTTTGTACTAATACGATTATAAGCAGTAATAGGAGCACCCATTCTCTCTGGACCATATTCGGGAAAACCTTGAATGTATTTTCCAGTATTAAATGCTGCATCCGCAAGTAAAAGTGAAGCTGTTTTTGCACCTTGGCCACCACGACCATGCCATCTAATTTCTATTAAATCCTTCATCGAAAGCCTACCTCCTTATTAAAAATATTTACGGATACAGTATATTATTAAAAAAAATTAATGTCAAGAAAATAATAATATTTGACTAGTTACTCAACTTTATATACATAGGGGGGTTTTAAATTCCAATAGATAACATATAACTATTGACTTTTCATGAAATTTAAGATATGATAATAATCGTATAATTACTACGGAAATAATACCTAAAAGTATTCTTAAGATAAAGTTAAAAAGTAAAGAGATAAACTACAAAATTTATAACTTTAAAGGAAGGAATGATATTAAACATGGGAGAAGTTATAGTAATAACATCAGGAAAAGGTGGAGTAGGAAAAACAACTACAACTGCAAATTTAGGAGCATCTTTAGCAATGGAAGGAAAGAAAGTTGCATTAGTAGATACTGATATTGGATTAAGAAATTTAGACGTTGTAATGGGATTAGAAAATAGAATAGTGTATGATATTGTTGATGTTGTTGAAGAAAGATGTAAAATAAGACAAGCACTGATAAAAGATAAACGTTTTGAAGAACTATTTTTACTTCCAGCAGCACAAACAAGGGATAAAAGTGCAGTTAATGAAAAGCAAATGAAAGAATTAACTAAAAAATTAAAGGAAGAATTTGATTACATATTAATAGACTGCCCTGCTGGAATTGAACAAGGATTTAAAAATGCAATAGCAGGAGCAGATAGAGCAATAGTAGTAACAACTGCAGAAATATCATCAATAAGAGATGCTGACAGAATAATAGGACTACTTGAAGCATCAGATATAAAAAATCCAGAATTAGTAATAAATAGAATAAGACCTAACATGGTAAAAAAAGGTGAAATGATGGACGTAGAAGACATAGTAGATTTATTATCTATTGATCTTACAGGTGTTATACCTGATGACGAATACATAATAACTCAAACAAATAAGGGAGAACCAGTAGTATCTAATAAAAAAGCTCCATCAGGAAAAGCATATAGAGAAATTGCAAAAAGAATATTAGGAGAAAACATAGAAGTTAGTATCCCAGGAAGAGAAAGAAGTTTCCTAGAGAAGCTAAAAAGTATATTCAGCAAAAAATAAAATATTTGTATACATTTAATAAGATAAGGGTGGAATGAAGCATGTTTGAAAATATAATAGCCTTTTTTAAGAATATGAAAAAGTCAGAAAAAAATACAAATAATTCAAAAGATGCAGCAAAAGAAAGACTACATTTAGTTTTAATGCAAGATAGAGCAAATGTATCAGCTGACTTCCTTGATTTAATGAGGCAAGAAATAATAGATGTTATAAAAAAATATATTGAGGTAGATGAAAAAGAAATAGATGTTAGACTTACAAATAAACAAAATACTGATGGAACAACAGGAGCACCAGCATTATATGCTAATATTCCAATAGTTAATATAAAACAAGAAGCTAAATTAAAAGAAAAGAAAGAAGCCGAGGAAGAGAAGAAAATTATCGAAGAAGCAAAAGAAGTAATTAACGAAACGCAAAATGAGAAACAAGAAATAGAAAACGACGAAAAATCTAAAGATAAGAAGGAAGAAGAGAATACTACTCGTTCAAAAGGAGAAAAAACAAAAGAGAAACCTAAAAAATAAAACTGATAGAGAGAGTTAAAATATGAAAAATAAATTTTTGAAAAATATTGAATGGAGTATATTAATATGTTGTATATTATTGCTTGTTATAGGAATGGTAGCATTATATTCTGCAACACAAGATAATGGAAATTCAGAATTGAAAAAGCAAATTGTATGGACAACAGTTAGTATACCTATTATGATTATAGTAATGTTTATAGACTACAATAAGATAGCAAAAATATCACCAATATTATATGGAATTTTAATGATAGCATTAATAGCAGTTCTATTTACTGAACCTATAAATGGAGCCAAAAGCTGGTTTCAAATAAATGAATGGGCGACATTTCAACCAAGTGAAATCGCAAAAATAGCATTTATATTATTTTTTTCATATACATTGGTAAAATTGCAAAATGGAGACAAACGAGAAATAAATAGATTTTGGAAATTATTAATAACAGTATTAATTATCGCTATTCCAGCTGGACTAATAATTCTACAACCAGATTATGGTACATTGATGGCCTTTATAGTTTCATATATATTTATGATGTTTGCAGGTGGAATTGACAAAAAATTTATAATACTTGCAACAGTTGTAGTCATAATTGCAATACCATTATCATATTTATATATTTTGCCAGAACATGCAAAAACAAGAATAGATGTATTTTTAAATCCAGAATTAGATCCTAGAGGATCAGGATACAATGTTATTCAATCAAAACTAGCAATAGGATCTGGTAGATTATTAGGTATGGGGTTATTAAAAGGAAATCAAACACAACTGGGGTATCTGTATCCAAAAACTACAGACTTTATATTTGCGGTAATAGGTGAAGAAATGGGATTTGTAATAGCAGCACTAGTAATAATTCTGTATGTTGTACTAATTACAAAATCGATTTATGTAGCAAAAACCTCTAAAGACGATTTAGGGTCATATATAGCAATGGGCATATGTGGAATTTTTACATTCCATATGTTAGAAAATATAGGAATGGCAATGGGATTATTGCCTATAACAGGAGTGCCATTACCATTTGTAAGCTATGGTGGAAGTTCATTAGTAACAAACTTTATATGTATAGGATTATTGCTTAATATTAGTGGTAGACGTCAAAAAGCAATATTTATAGATTAAGTAGGAGCAAGTAATAAGCAGAAATTGCTCATCCGAAAAGGAGAAAGAATGTCATATTTACACAAATTAAAAATAGGAGATATAGAACTAGAAAATAATATAATATTAGCGCCAATGGCAGGAATTACAGACCTGCCATTTAGAATTATATGTGAAAAATATAATCCTGGACTAGTATGTACAGAAATGGTAAGTGCAAAAGCTCTATACTATAATGATGAAAAAACAAAATTATTATTAAACGTCAAAAATGAAAAAAGACCAATATCAATGCAGTTATTTGGAAGTGATATTGAATCAATGAGAGTTGCAACAAGATATTTAAATGACATTGCAGATATTATAGATATAAACATGGGATGTCCAGCTCCAAAAATAGTAAAAAATGGAGATGGAAGTAAATTACTATTAGACTTGAAATTAGCAGAAGAAATTGTATCAGCAGTAGTACAAGAATCAACACATCCAGTTACGGTAAAATTTAGAAAAGGATGGGATGAAAACAACATAGTTGCAGAAGAAGCGGCAAGAGTTTTTGAAAAAGCGGGTGCTTCTGCAATTATTATTCATGGGAGAACAAGAACACAATATTATGCAGGGACTGTGGATCTAGAAACAATAAAAAAGGTAAAAAAGGCCGTAAGAATTCCTGTAATAGGAAATGGAGATATAAAGGACGGACCAAGTGCATTAGAAATGTTTGAATATACAGGAGTAGACGGAATAATGATAGGAAGAGCAAGTATAGGAAATCCTTTTATATTTAAAGAAATTCAAGATTATTTACAAGGAGAAAAAGTTAAAGATATTACAAAAGAAGAAAAATTAAAAATAATTTTAGAACACATAAATTTAGCAGTAGAAATAAAGGGAGAAGATATTGGAATAAAGGAAATGAGAAAACACTTATCAGCATATATAAAAGGTTTTCACAATAGTGCAGAAGCACGTCAAGAGATAAATAAAATGGAAAAAAAGATAGAATTAGAAAATTATTTAAAAGAATTTTTTAAAAATTTGTAAGGGCACATTATTATGTGTCCTTTTAAAATTATTTCACGAAAAATAAAAACAAAACATATTGTGTATGGGCACGGTGTACCATGCCATTTGCACAAAATAGAAGATAGGGGGAGTTTTCGTGAAAAATAAAAAAATAATATTTATTTGTATTTTTATTTTTTTAGTAATAATTTTAATTTTTTATTATAAAAATCAAAAATCAGGAAACAATATAAGTAAATCAATTACAGATTTTAAAGAATATATTTTAAATATTAGTTCATACGAATCAACAATATCTGTAGAAATAAATAGTAATAAAAATACAAATAAATATATAATAAAACAATGGTATAAAAGTCCAAATTTTTTTAAGCAAGAAGTTCAAGAACCAGAAAATATAAAAGGACTTACTATCACATATGATGGTGCAAATTTAAAAATAAAAAATTCGAGATTAAATCTAGAAAAAATCTATAAGGATTATAATTGTTTAACAAGCAATATATTGAGCTTAAATAATTTTATAGATGATTGTAAAAAAAACGAGATAGAATATAAAGAAACAAAAGAAGAAATTACTTTAGGAGTAAAAAACGGGAATAAATATAACTACTATAAAACACTAACTATAAATAAAAAAAATGGTAAACCAACAAAAATGGAAATAAAGGATGAGAACAAAAAAACTTTAGTTTACATATTATATAATGAGATAACAATAAATGGCAAAATAAGTGAAGATATAATGTAAGAAAAAGTCTAATTTTTTCTATCATGTAAAAAACTAATATTAAAATATCAAAAAACATTAAATTAAAATGTAATATCAGGAGTGAGTAATAATGATAGTTAAAAGAGGAGATATGTTTTATGCAGATTTAAGCCCAGTTATAGGTTCAGAGCAAGGTGGAGTTAGACCAGTATTAATAATTCAAAATGATACAGGAAATAAATATAGTCCAACTGTGATTGCAGCTGCAATTACGTCACAAATTGGAAAAAATAAACTACCAACACATATAGAAATAAGTTCGCAAAATAGTGGATTAAAAACAGACTCTGTTATATTAACAGAACAAATAAGAACAATAGATAAAAGTAGGTTAAAAGAAAAAATAGGGCATATAGATGATAGTAGTGTAATTAATCAGATAAATAATGCTTTAGGAGTAAGTTTTGGTTTAGAATAAAAATAGGGCAAGATTTTGCCCTATTTTAACATTTTAATTTTTTTAGAATTTTTACTTCGTTATATAAATCATTAATTAAATTATTTTTATTATCAATTGCTGTCTTGTAATCCTCTAATACGTTCATATAATTATCAAAATTTTCATTATTAGCAAATAAAGATTTCATACCATTTTCATAATATTCTTTACCCTTTTCAGATTTTTGTTTTTTTCTTTTAATATCAAATTCAGCTATTTGAATAAGACGACTTAATTCATTTTTTAAATGACTAATATATTCTTTTGTAGAAGATATTTCATATAAAGTATCATCGATAACAACTTTAAATAAAGCATTTAGTGCCTTTTTATTAATTTTACCAGAATTTGAATAAGATAATGCATCAAGTGCAACAACTTCTGAAGGAGGTGTAGATTCTTTTATTAAATCCTGCAACGTAGAAGAAATATTTACGTGAGTTGTATAATGCCTTTTGGTAACCAAAGCATCGTATACATCTGCAACATGTATAATTTGTGAAGCATAAGGTATATCCTTACCAGAAACACCATTTGGATATCCTGTACCATCAAGACACTCATGATGATATAAGGCACCTTCTGCAAACATTTTTAACTTCTCATCATTCATACATAAATTATAACCTAAAATAGTATGTTTTTTCATTAATTCATATTCTTCATCAGTTAATCTACCATCTTTAAATAAAATTTTATGAGGAATAAAAACTTTTCCTATATCATGTAAATATGCACACATAGTTGCATATAATATAAAATGTTTTTTACAACCTAAATATTCACAAATACGACAAGTCAAATTAGCCACATTTTCACAATGTCTTTTAGTTAGGTGATCTAAATTATCAAGTAAAGCTAATTGATAACGCATACTCTTATTAAGACTATAATTAGAAAAATTCATTGGACTATAAAAGTCAAATTGATAATTCGTTTGCATCTTATTTTCTCCTATGTTTAATATATAATTAATATACCATTTATAAATTAAAAAATCAATAATTAAAAAATAATAAAAAAATATTTTAAATATTATTAAAAAAATAAATAAAAAAAATATAGATTCTACCAACAGTAGATTGCTAAAAAAAAATCAAAGTGATAATATATTGACATCAAACAAAAAGGAGTTATTATAACAATGGATAATGAGAAATTTGGTAACTTTATTAAAGAGTTAAGAAAAGAAAAAGGACTAACTCAAAAAGAAATGGGAGATAAATTAAATATTACAGATAAAGCAATATCAAAGTGGGAAAGAGGATTAAGTTTTCCAGATATATCTATGCTAAATTCATTAGCTGATTTTTTTGAAGTTGATATATCAGAATTACTTAATTGCGAAAGAGGAGCAAAACAAGAAGTTGATGTAGAAGCTTTAATAAAAGAAGCAATAGAAAAATATAAAAATATAGAAGAAAAAAGAAAAGAAAAAATAAAAAATAAAAAAATAAGAATATAAATTATATTCTTATTTTTTTTTATTATTTAGCTCCTACTAACTCTTTTTCTTTGCTTACATTTTCTTGATTTTCATTTTTAGACTTAAAAATCAGCCTAAAGATAGTTCTTACTAAAGGTTGAATAAAAAATAGTTGTGAAAGTAAAGCAAATGGGAAGTTTAGAACTACTTTTTGCAACCAATATGGAATGAAATTAATAATAAAATTACTTAATGGAGCTCCATTGATTCCAACGGCTATAATTCCATTATAAATTATAGTTGCAAAAAAACTCATTAATGGACACATAATTCCAACAGTGGCACATATTATTGCAGTTTCCACTATCATATGGTCATTCTTTTTAGGATCAATTGCTTTTAATGCTAATTTTACAGACAAAGGACTTCCAATAAAAACTTCACATAGATATGCTAGTACGAATTCAATAGGAATAAATATCCAAGAATTCTTAATAACATCTACGTTAAAACCACCAGCTTCATAAGAAGAACAATAAAATACGAAGCATGGAACTGTAATAATAACAGTAATTAGTGCAAACATTAACTTTTGAAACTTCGTTTGAGGCATAATCTTTCTCCTTTCTTTTTTGCATAAAAATAACACATGCATTCAAATTACGATTAAAACAGTACCGTAATCAGATTTACGAGCATATTGCTCTACATGTGTCGTTTCCTTATTTTATTTACTAGATAAATATACCATTAAACTCCTAGAAAAGTCAAGCATCAATATTTTATTTTGATTATACAGCATCTTGTATTTGATCCAATCCGATCTTATTTGTTTCTTTAATATCCACAATAGTAAAATTATCGAAAATATCTTTAATAGAATAATCTTTACCATCTATTTTTGCACCTTTAAAAGTAAACTCATAATATTTATCTGCCTTCAAAGTATAATTCTTATCAATCTTTACAACAAAAGGATCAAAATTCTGAAATTGATCTATAGCATAGAAATTATATTGACCAGTTGCATCTACTGAATGTAGATCAGCTAAAACTATAAAAGTACGAATAAACTCTACTTCTGTCATTTTAGGCTCTGTAACTTCATCTTCTTTACCAGAATTATCTTGAGAAGAAGTATTATTAAAAGAATTTTTTTGTACTTTAGAATTAATAGAATCATATTTTTTTGAAATTTCAACAATCTTATTATTCAAAAAGAATATCTCAACAAGACATAATATGATAATTAAAATAAGACATATTATAATTGCAATAACCCCTTTTTTCATTATAAATCCTCCTAAATTTTAATATATAAATTATATCATAAAATAAAAATGAAAACAAACAATGTAGAGGCATGCTATATTAAAATAAAATTTGACAAATCAAAAACAAATTTAATATATCAAATTTGAAATAAAAAATAATATAAAATTGTAGGGCACTATTTACCAACTTTGAAATTAAAATAATATAAAATTGTAGGGGCACATTGCATGTGCCCTAAAAAATTAAATTAAAACAAGTATGTTAATATAAAAAAATTACATATTGACTAAAAAGCTAGATATTGCTATAATAGAGATACCAAAGTATAGGAGATATGCAGGAAGGAATAAGAAACTAGATACATGGGTAAAATTCATAGATAAACCGGAGGAGATAATAATGAGAGAAGTAGAAGAAAATGAAGGATTAAAAGAAGCCCAAGAACTATTAGAGCAAATAAGTTTAGATGAACATGAGCAAGAATTAGCATTCAAAAGAGAATTATACGAAATGGATAAAAAAGCAATAAAAGCAGCGGGATATTATGAAGGTTTAGAAGAAGGAATACAACAAGGGACAAAAGAAGGAATAAAAAAAGGGATAGAGCAAGGAAAAATAGAAGGCGAAAAAGAAAAAGCAATAAAAATTGCCAAAAACATGTACAAAAAAGGTATATCTATAGAGACTATTATAGAATGCACAGGACTAACAAAAGAAGAAATAGAAAAATTGAAATAATAAATCAAAATATAATTTGAAT
>CANRNC010000007.1 GCA_947631915.1 uncultured Clostridia bacterium | reverse complement strand
TACTAGTGAAGATGCTAGTTACCTGCGACAAGACAGAAAGACCCCATGGAGCTTTACTGCAGCTTGATACTGGGTTCTGGAAATTTATGTACAGGATAGGTAGGAGACACTGAAGCAGAGGCGCTAGCCTTTGTGGAGTCGACGTTGGGATACTACCCTTAAATTTCTGGAATTCTAACTAGTGATCGTGAACCGGTCAGAGGACAATGTCAGGCGGGCAGTTTGACTGGGGCGGTCGCCTCCAAAAGAGTAACGGAGGCGCCCAAAGGTCTCCTCAGCACGGACAGAAATCGTGCTAAAGAGTGTAAAGGCAGAAGGAGGCTTAACTGCGAGACAGACATGTCGAACAGATACGAAAGTAGGGCTTAGTGATCCGGCGGTAGTGAGTGGAAATGCCGTCGCTCAACGGACAAAAGTTACCCTGGGGATAACAGGCTTATCTCCCCCAAGAGTTCACATCGACGGGGAGGTTTGGCACCTCGATGTCGGCTCATCGCATCCTGGAGCGGAAGTACGTTCCAAGGGTTGGGCTGTTCGCCCATTAAAGCGGTACGCGAGCTGGGTTCAGAACGTCGTGAGACAGTTCGGTCCTTATCTGTCGCAGGCGAAGGATATTTGAAGGGAGCTGTCCTTAGTACGAGAGGACCAGGATGGACATACCGATGGTGTATCAGTTGTCACACCAGTGGCACGGCTGAGTAGCTAAGTATGGATGGGATAAACGCTGAAAGCATCTAAGTGTGAAGCCCACCCTAAGATAAGATATCCCATACTGTTAAGGTAGTAAGATACCATGAAGACTACATGGTTGATAGGTTGGAGGTGTAAGTGCAGTAATGTATTAAGCTGACCAATACTAATAAATCGAGGGTTTAACCACGAAGGTTAAAGAGGATAACAAGAGATAGACATCTATGCAATTTTGAGTGTGCTAAAAAAAGAAAAAAAAGTATGAATAAAGTATTGCAAAAGAGTCATACTAGATGTATAATAAGTACACGAAACATTTCTGGTGAAAATGACGTAAAGGAAATACCTGTTCCCATGCCGAACACAGAAGTCAAGCTTTACGTGCCGAAAATACTTGGAGGGTTCCTTCCTGGTAAGATAGGTCTTCGCCAGTTTTTTTTATTATAAAATAAAAATATGGAGCACGGATAACCGTGCTTTTTTGTTATATCCATGAATTTTTAGAAATTAAACTTAGTTCTGCGAATTCAGAATTTTCATTATCAAATCTATTGAAATGTAAATGTAGGGGCAAATTGCATGTGCCCTTCTTAATTAAACAAACGATAATTTATTTAATAAATGTATTGCAAAACAATGTCATATATTATAAAATGATAAAAGAAATTTGTTTATAATTATCAAAAGAAAAAATAAAGTAAGGTATTTTGTATTACGCTTTTTAAACTAAAAAACTAAAAGCGACAAACATTTTAAATCTATGGGAGTATACTGTATTAAATAAATATAAAAACTTTAGAAAATTATAGTTTTAAGGTAAAAAAGCAAAAGGTGGTTATTGATATGTTTCAAAATATAGATGTAAAAAATGCCGATACGGCTATTGATGAAGAAAATAATTATAACAAAGGAAAAATTGAAACTTTAAAAGGAATAATTGGACAAGCTTTAAATAAACAAAATTTACTTTTATATTTATTATCTTTTATGATGTCTATGGTACCAGTTGGAAATGGTATAGCACCATTTTCAATAGCGATATTTTCTGCTTCTTGTTCTAATTCAATTCCTGTTTTTTTCATTTATGCCGTTACAATGCTTGGAACTGCTATAAGATTTGGAACTACAGGAGTTTTAAATTACTTGTTGGTATCATTATTATTTATAGCAATGATTTTAATATTTAAACCATGGTATGAACAAGAATATAAAAACGAGAGAAGAAAACTAGGAAGATATGTATTTCTATCAACTCTTATAATACAAATAGTTGAAATGTTTTTTGACCAATTTTTAATATATACATTACTTTCAGCTATAGCAACAAGTATAACTACATATATATTTTATAAGATTTTTTCTGAATCTATAGTTGTCATACGAGAATGGGGGAGTAAATCAGCATTTTCAATTGAAGAAATTATTGGAGCAACATTAATGATATCAGTTGCATTGCTTTCAATAAAAAATATAACTCTATTTGGATTAAATATTGGACAAGTTATAATGATTATTATGATTCTAGTATTGGGATGGAAAAATGGAATAATGGTAGGAGCCACAGCAGGAATAACAATAGGAACTGTGGTCGGAATTATAGGTAACAGTGATCCAATGCTAATAGCATCTTTTGCTCTTTCAGGAATGATTGCAGGAATACTTAATAGATTTGGTAAATTTGGAGTAATTATAGGATTTATGGTAGGAAATGCAATACTTACATATATATATAATGGAAATACTGTAGCAATTATTTATTTTAAAGAAATTATTGTTGCTTCATTAGGATTAATTTTAATTCCAAAAAGTATGGAAATAAATATAGATGATTTATTTGATAAATCATCAGCATTACCAAATGGACCAGTCTACAGATTAACTGAAGACAAGTATACTGCGTCAAAGCTAAATAATGTTTCTGATGCAATTCAGGTAATGTCAGACACATATAAGGATGATAAAAAAGAGATTAATAAGGATCCTAAAGAAATATTTTTAAATGAATTAAGTAATAGATTGGAAAGTTTTCAAGATAACTTATTATATGAAGATATGTATAATTTTAATAATGGAATTGCAGAAGATACATATAATTTATTAAGAAAAAAACAAAAACTAACGAATTTTGATTTGCAAGATATATTTAAAAATCATAATGCTTTTATAGTAACATTGGATAATTCACAGGATTTAGAAGAAATTAATAAGGATACGCAAGAGATAATAGATATAATTAACGAGGCATATAAGATTAGTAATGTTACATATATTTGGGAACAAAAAGTTAATGAAAATAAAAAGGTAATATCTAATCAACTAGAAAATGTTTCAGAAGCTATTTCTAACATTGCAAAAGAAATAACACAAGATGAAGATAAGTTTTATAAGGAAAGTGCAAAGATAAAACAATTGGCAGAAAATAATAATATTAGTATAGTTGATTTGAAAATAAAAAAAGTTGGAGGAAAATATTTAATAAATTTATATACTGATAAATGCAAAGAAGAGTGTTTTATCGATAAGATAGAAAAGATACTATCAGAAGTATTGGCAGACGATATTCGATTACAAAAAAAGGAATGTGCATTAGATGAAGAAAATAATATTTGCAAACAGATATATTCATCTAAAGATAAATATTTATTAAGAGTAGGCATAGCTAAAAAAACTAAAGACAAATCTGTGGTATCAGGAGATACATATATTAAAACAAAATTAGATGATGGAAAAAATCTTATTGCACTTAGTGATGGTATGGGGTCAGGTCCAGAGGCTAGAAAATCAAGTAAGGTAGCAATAAAAATGCTAGAAAGATTATTAAAGACTGGATTTGAAAAAGATACATCAATAAAATTAATTAATAGTACAATGTGCTTAAATGCAAAGGATGATATGTATGCAACACTAGATATTGCAATTTTTGATTTATTTACAGGAAATATGGAAATTGTAAAAAATGGTTCATGTCCTACATTTGTAAAAAACAATAAAGATGTGCAACTAATAAAATCTTTATCATTACCTGCAGGTATTATAGATAATATTGATTTAGTTACATATGATAGAGATTTAGAAGAAGGAGATATTGTTGTTATGTGTACTGATGGAGTTATAGATTCAAATTCAGAATACAACAATAAAGAAATGTGGGTAAGAGATATATTATCACAGATAGAAACTGATGATGTTCAAAAAATAGCAGATATAATTTTACAAGAAGCAGTAGATAATAATTTAGGAAAACCAAAAGATGATATGACAGTTATTGTTACTAAACTAATAACAAAATAAAAAAATTAAAGAATTGCTTTACAAATAAAAGTTTTGCAATTCTTTAATTTTTTATTTAATAGAACTTTATAATAGAATGAACAATGCTTAAATCTTCACTTTTTAGTGTTACGATATGTTGATTATTAGTATTATCATAAGAGTAAAAACATTTTATTATAGCATCTAATTTTATTTGCTTTTTATAAATGATTTCTACAGTACTAAAGTCTTTATCCCAAAATTGTCTAGGAAGTGCGTCATAAGCAAAATCTAAATAGTATAAGTTATTTACATGTTTATTTGTATCTATGTCACGTTTTTTAATCTTATAATCGTATACAAAATCAGAATTCTGTGGTTCTTGGAACTTATCATCTACCTCTGTATCAAAGACAGAAACATTATTTTCTCCGAAAGCGTTGTGAATATCTTCAGTAATTCTAACTGGAGTATGTTTATCAGAATCAATCAATACCCATTTAGAAGTAGCCATTGCAATTAAAATGTTATTACTATCATAAACGTAAAAATCACGATTAGATGATATTTTACTAAAAGTACGAGCCCATGTTTTAACGATTAATTCAGTATTCCATGATGGTTTTAAGAAAAACTTTATTTTCCAATTAAGAACCATCCAAGTCAAATGAGTTTGAGGTATATGGTTTAGACCATAGCCTACTGTCTCTGAATGGATTCCTGCAACTTCTCCAAGAATTCTAATTAAACCCTTTGGCGAAAGAGTATTTTTTTCATCAATATCACAAAATTGTACTCTTGTTTTATACTCATATATTCCCATATTAATACTTCCTTTTACTCAAAAAATCAAAAAATAATATAACATAAAATAGAAAAAAATTCAAATAATTCACATGGACTTGCTAATTTTTCTGAATTATGGTATATTATATACTATATATTAATGTGAATAGGGGGTTTTTTTCGAATGTGTGGAATTGTTGGATACATTGGAAAAAATAAGGCAAATCAAATTTTAATAAATGGACTTTTAAAGTTAGAGTATAGGGGATATGATTCAGCAGGAATAGCTGTTATAGAAGATAAAAATATAATTTGTAAAAAAGATATAGGAAGAGTAAGTAATTTATATAAACTTGAAGGTATAAATGATTTAACAGGTACGATAGGAATTGCACATACTAGATGGGCAACTCACGGTAAACCATCAAAAATAAATGCACATCCACATTTAGACGCTTTTAATACCTTTGCAGTAGTACATAATGGAATAATAGAAAATTATAATGAATTAAAAGAAGACTTAATATCTAAAGGATATAAATTTTATACTCAAACAGATAGTGAAGTTATACCAAATTTAATTAGTTATTATTATAAAGAGGAAAAAGACTTATTAAAAGCTGTTAATAGAGCTTGTAAAGATCTAAAAGGAAGTTATGCTATTGAAGTTATTTCAAAAGAGGAGCCAGACAAAATAGTTGTCGCTAGAAAAGATAGCCCAATGGTTATAGGCATAGCAGATGATGAAAAATTTATAGCATCTGATATTCCAGCAGTATTAGAATATACAAAAGATTTCTATTTATTAGCTGATGGTCAATTTGTTGAATTAACACGAGACAGCATAAAATTTTATGATGAAAACTTAAATGAAGTAGAAAATAAAATAGAAACAATAGAATGGAGCGAAACAGCAAGTTCAAAATGTGGATATGAAGATTATATGCTTAAGGAAATCTATGAACAGCCAAAAGCAATAAGAGAAACAATAGGTTCAAGACTAAATGAAAATGAAAAATGCCAATTTGATGATATAGAAATAGATAAGGAGTATTTAAAATCTATAACTCAAATTAGAATTGTTGCTTGTGGTACAGCTATGTATGCAGGATTAGTAGCCAAAAATACTTTTGAAAAACTTTTATCCATAAACACAGAAGTAGAAGTTGCTTCGGAATTTAGATATAGAGATCCTTTAATAGATCAAAGAACATTAGCTATATTTGTTAGTCAATCAGGAGAGACAGCAGATACTATTGCAGCTTTAAAACTTGCCAAAAAGAAGGGATGTAAAACAATTTCTATAAGTAATGTTTTAGGAAGTTCAATAACAAGAGAAGCAGATTACACAATTTACACCCACGCAGGACCAGAGATTGCTGTTGCATCAACTAAAGCTTATACTTCTCAAGTTGTACTACTTGAATTATTAGCAATATATTTTGCCGAAGTATTAGAAAAAGATAGTGAAGAGGTAAAAACATTAAAAAGAGATATACTAGAACTGCCAAAAAAGGTAGAAGATACTTTTAAAGTAGCAGATGAAATAAAAGAGCTAGCAAAACAAATCTATGAACAAAAAGATGTATTTTTTATAGGAAGAGGGATAGACTATACTACTACTAGAGAAGCAGCATTAAAACTAAAGGAAATATCTTATATTCATGCTGATGCATATCAAGCAGGAGAATTAAAACATGGACCAATAGCATTAATAGAAAATGGAATAACTGTAATTGGTATTATTTCAGATAAAAAGTTATTGAAAAAAAGTGTTAGTAATTTACAAGAAGTAATTACAAGAGGGGCAAATGTCGTAGTAGTAACAGATAAGAATTTAAGTAAATATAATTTTAAAAAGGTAATTAAAGTACCAGAAACAAATAGATTAATTTCACCAATACTTACAGTTATACCTTTACAATTATTGGCATATTATGTTGCAAAAGAAAAGAAACTAGATGTAGATAAACCTAGAAATTTAGCAAAGTCAGTAACAGTTGAATAATAAAAAGGACACAGAATTAAAGTAAAACCAAATTGTTAGATAAAAAAGTTTGACAATGTGGGGTCACTAAATCTGTGTCATTTTTATATTAAAAAACAGAAAATATTTCATAAAACCTATGTACTTTATAATTAAAATATGATATTATCTTAATGGAAAAAAGTGGCATTGGAGGTATGAGGATATGACAAGAAGAGCAAGAAGATACGATGATGAGAAAAAGTTAAATTACAAAAAGGTATTTGCAGTATTAGTACTATTTATAGTTATTATAATGTTTATTGTAGGGATAAGAAAATTATTTACAACAGGAGTAACATCAACAGGAAAGATTACAGCAGTAAATTATTTTGCAGTTTATAGTAATGGAAAATGGGGGATAATAGATACAAATGGAGATATAATTATTGAGCCTCAATATGAAGAAATGCCAGTAGTACCAAATAATTCTCAAGCTATATTTATATGTACATATGATGTAGACTATGAAAATGAAACTTATAAAACAAAAGTAATTAATGATAAAAATGAAACTATAATTGATGGATATGATAATGTAAGATTTATTGATTATATTGATAAAGATGGAAATTTGGTTTTTATACAAAATTTATTAATAGTTGAGAAAGATAAGAAACTTGGACTTATAGATTTAAAAAATAAAAATCTATTAAATATAGAGTATGATGAAATTTCAATTTTAGATGGTGTAGAAAATAGCCTAATAATAAAGAAAGATAATAATGTAGGATTATGTGATTACGAAGGAAATATAATTATAAATACAGAATATAAAGATATAAAAGCAATAGGCGATAATTACAAAAATGGTTATATAACAGTTAATAATGATAACTTGTATGGAATAATAGATTTTAATAAAACTGTTATATTAGAAAACAAATATGCAGACATAAAACCGATTTATTCATCTAATAAATACGCAGTAAAAATCGATGGAGGATATAAAATAATAGACAAAAATGGAAATGTTTTAATAGATAAAAAATTTGATGATATAAAAGATATAAATGGTGATAATATCATTTTTAAGAAGGATGGCAAATATGGAGTTACTACAACTTATTTAGAAAATAAAGTTGAACCTAAATATCAAGATCTAACTTTTATAGATAATAATCATTATATTGCAAATAGCGAAGGATTATATGGAGTTATAGATGTAAGTAACCAAGCTCAAATTGAATTCAAATATATTGGAATCGAGTATAAAGAAACAGCAGGTATATTAATAGCAGAAAATTCAGATAATCAGTATGACATATATGATTCAGAAATGAATCTAAAATTAACAGTAAACCAAATAGAACTAAAGAATGAATATATGAAAGTAGTTATTGGGCAAGATTCTAAATATTACAATTTTAAATTTGAGGAAAAGGATTCAAGAACATTATTTTCAAGTAATGATATTTTTGCAGAAGAAAAAGATGGAAAATACGGTTTTGTTAGTTCTGATGGAAAAGTTGTTTTAGAATGTAAGTATGATGAAGTTACAGAGCTTAATAAATATGGATACGCAGGTATAAAGCAAGATGGATTATGGGGAGTCATAAATGCAAAAGGAAAGGTTATTTTAGAGCCAAAGTATAACCTTGACAATAATACAGATATAGACTTTATAGGCAAATGGCATAAGGGTATAGGTGCAGATTACTATACAGATATTTAATTGATTTATATATTAAATGGGCACGTTAGAGCGTGCCCATACACACATATAGAGGTAAGATATGAAAATATTTTGTGGAACGGATATAATTGAGATAGATAGAATAAAAAAATCAATAGAGAAATTTGGAGAATCGTTTATAAATAAAGTTTTTACATCGAATGAAGTAAAATATTGTGAAAGCAAAAGTAATGTTAAGTACCAACACTATGCAGCTAGATTTGCAGCAAAAGAGGCTATATTTAAAGCTGTTTCAAAAACATTAAATAACAAGTTTAGTTTAGGATGGAAAAATGTTGAGGTATTTAATGATGAAAATGGAAGACCAAATATAAGATTTATAGATTTAGAGATAAATGGATTAAAAAAAATAGATATAAGTATATCACATTGTAAAGCATATGCAATGGCTACAGTTATTGCAGAAATAGATGAATAAGGGAGAAAAGAGATATATGGAATTTTTTGATACACATTCACATTATAATGATGAAGCATATATAGAAGATAGAGAAGAAATTATAAATGAAATATATAATGCTGGCATAACAAAAACAGTAGTAGTAGGCTACAATGAAGATAAATCTGAAAAGGCAATAGAATTAGCAGAAGAACATCAATTTATTTACGCTTCAGTAGGAATACATCCAAGCGATATTGGTGCGAATAAAGAAGAAATTTTATCTCAAATAAAAAAAATAAGACAGATGGCATCAAATAAAAAAGTTGTAGCAATAGGAGAAATAGGGCTAGACTATCACTGGGAAAAAGAAAATAAGGAATTACAAAAATTCGCATTTATTCAACAAATATGTTTAGCTAATGAATTAAAATTACCTATAATAATTCATTCAAGAGATGCTATAATGGATACAATTGAAATAATACGAGGAGAAGATTCTCCTAAATTTTCAGGGATATTACATTGTTGTGTATTAAATAAAGAATTAATTGAGACAGGTTTAAAAGCAGGTTTATATATATCTTTTGCAGGACCTATAACATTTAAAAACACAAAGAATAAAGAATTGATAAACATCATACCTGATGATAGATTATTAATTGAAACTGATTGTCCATATTTAAGTCCAGAGCCTAACAGAGGGAAAAGAAATGATTCGAGAAATATAAGATTTACAGCAGAAAAGATTGCAGAGTTAAAAGGTATGACAGTAGATGAAATAGCAATGATAACATATAAGAATGCAGAAAAAGTATATAATATATAAAAAAATACCAGTCGAATGACTGGTATTTTTATTCTTTTTATTTTCCAAAATCAATTTTTACATTTTGTTTTGCTTCAGCTGAATCAACAGCGAATAATTGAGCAGATTTAAAGTTAAAAATTGAAGCTACAATATTTATAGGAAATACTGCTAAATTAGTATTATATTTTGTAACTGCATCATTATAGAATTGTCTTGCAAAAGAAACTTTATTTTCAGTATTTTTTAATTCATCTTGCAATTGTGCAAAATTCTGATTTGCTTTTAAGTCAGGATAGTTTTCAGAAACAGCCATAATAGTTTTTAATGCACCAGACAATTGATTGTCAATTTCTGCTTTTTGTTCTATTGTAGTTGCTGATGACCAAGATGTTCTTAATTCTGTGACTTTTGTAAGTACATCTGATTCATGTCCCATATATCCTTTAACACATTCAACTAAATTTGGAATTAAATCGAATCTTCTTTGTAATTGCACATCTATTTGGCTAAAAGCATTGTCTACTTTTACTTTTGCACGAACTAAATTATTATAAGAAGCTATTAACCAAATAATTAAAACAACTACAATTGCTAAAATTATCCAACCCATATATTTTCCTCCTTAAATAAAATATAATATATAATATCATAAATTTTTAAATAAAACAATGATTAGTAAATTATTTATAAAAACTATAACTTAAATAAAAGATAATTTGTGTATTGATATTTTTTTGTGTCTATAATATAATTATCAAGTAAAAAAATAAGAATAATGTATAAGACTTAACAAAAGTAATAAAAAGAAGGGATGTAAAAAATGGAAAACAAAAAGAAAATAGGAATTATAATAGCATTAATAATATTTATATTAGTAATAGCAATAGTAGTTACTATAATAATAAAAAATAAGAGAGAAGAAAAATTATTACAGTATAATATAGAAGAAATATCAGAAATAGATTATAAATATTTTATGTTATATCTTAATGGAAAATACGGGGTAATGGACTCTAATGGAAACATTATTATAGATACTAAATATGATAAGGTTGTAATTCCGAATTCTAAAAAAGGTGTATTTATTTGTTCAAATGAAGGTGATCAAAGAAATAAAATTTTAAATGAAAAAGGAGAAGAAATTTTTACTATTTATGATAATGTAGAAGCAATAGAATTAGAGGGACTAATAACTTCATTACCTTATGAAAAGACAGTATTAAAATATAGAGTAAATGATCAGTTTGGATTAATAGATTTAGATGGAAATAGAATTACAAAAGCAACATATGAAGAAATAAGAGGACTTAAATATAAAGAAGGAGAACTTTTAGCTAAACTTAATGGAAAATATGGTGTAATAAATGTAAACGGTGCAAAGATAATTAACTTTGATTATGATAATATAGAAGCAGATAAATACTATGATGAGGCAGAAAAATATAAAAAATCAGGTTATATAGTATGCAAAACGACAGATGATGGATATAGATACGGATATATATCATATAAAGGAGAAAAGATATTAGATACGCGTTATATTAATATAAAAAGAATAATAGATATCGAGGGAGAAGATGTATATACCATAGTTAGTAATAATGGACAATATGGTTTATTAAAAAATAAAGAGACATTAATTGATTTTAAATATCAAGGTATAGAATATGATTCTACTAACAATTTATTAATAATAAATAGAGGAACTAAATATGGAGTATACACATTGACAGGACAAGAAATTGTACCAATAGATTACAAAACAGTACAATTTAATGGTATATATATATATGCTAAAACAGGAGATGACATTAAATACTTTACTACAAACGGAGAGGAAGTAACAACAGAATTCACATCACTAGTACCTGTTAATAATGGAGAATATTATATTACAATAGATGAAAATGGTTTATATGGTGTAATGGATAAAGATCAAAATATACTAATATATAATAAATTTGTTTATATTGAGCATATGTTTGATGACTATTTTTCAGTATATAAAAATGGAAGCGGACTTGGAATAATGAATACTAAAGGTAGAGAACTAACAAACTTTAAATACACAATAATAAATAAGATTGCTGATACACAGTTAATAAAAGCAGAAGACATGGAAAATGAAACAATCGAGATTTATTCAAAACAAATGGAGCTAATAGCAGAATTAAAAAATTCACAATTAGATATTAGAGATACTTATGTAAAATTATATAATGATGATAAAACTATATTCATAGATAAGGATGGAAATATTATAGATGAGAAAAAAGCACTAGAAACAACACAAGAAGCACCAGACATAATAGGTGACTATGTAAAAGACTATATGGGATACTCACAAGTATATTATACTCAAAAGATAGAAGAAGTAGAATAATTTCTATTATGTAGGGGGAAAATATATGTATGAAAAATTAGGAATAACAACTGAAGTAGAGGAATTAATAAATAATACTGAAAAAGAAATAAAACCTATATTTGAAAAAATTGACAAAACTGCAGAATTCAACAGTATAAAAGTTATAAGTGCATTTCAAAAATATAAGCTATCAGAGATTCATTTTACATCAACTACAGGTTATGGTTATGATGACATAGGTAGAGAATGTGTGGAGAATATATTTGCAGATGTTTTAGGAGCAGAAGATGCATTAGTTAGAACACAAATTGTTTCTGGTACACATGCATTAACAGTAGCATTGTTTGCATTTTTAAGACCAAATGATGTGATGTTAAGTATAGCTGGAAAACCATATGATACTTTAGATAAAGTAATTGGAATAAAAGAAAATCCGAGTTCATTAAAATCTTTTGGAATAAATTATGAGCAAATAGATTTAAAAGAGAATAACTTTGATACAGAAAAGATAATAGAGAGAGTTAAAAGAGGAAATGTAAAACTAATACATATACAACGTTCAAGGGGATATTCATTAAGAGAAACTATTTCAATAGAGCAATTAAAAAATATTATTTTAGAAATAAGAAAAGTAAATAATGAAGTAATTATAATGATTGATAACTGCTATTGTGAATTTGTAGAAAGAACAACACCATTAGAAGTAGGAGCAGACATAATAGTAGGTTCACTAATAAAAAATTTGGGTGGCGGAATTGCAACAAATGGTGGATATATAGCAGGAAAAAAATATTTAGTTGAACTTGCAGGCGAAAGATTGACTAGTCCAGGGCAAGGAAAAGAGGTAGGACCAACCAATGGTGCTAACAAAATATTTCTACAAGGTTTGTATATGGCTCCAAGTGTAGTAGCAAGCAGTTTAAAAACTGCAATACTTGCAAGTGCAGTTTTAGAAAAAATGGGGTATAAAGTTTCTCCACAATTTAATGATAACCGATCAGATATTGTACAAATTATAGAATTTGGTAACCCAGAAGATATGATTAGATATTGCAAAGGAATACAATTTGGTTCAGCAGTTAATGCACATTGTGCTCCAGAACCATCAGATATGCCAGGTTATACTGATAAAATTATAATGGCAAGTGGAAGTTTTACACAGGGATCTTCAATAGAATTAAGTTGTGACGGACCAATAAGACCACCTTTTGTTGCTTTTTTACAGGGAGGACTAACATACCAATATGGAAAGATAGGTATTATGCGTGCAATACAAGAAATAAAGTCTAAAAATAAATAAACAAAAATCTTATAGATTTTCCTTAAAGATAAAAAATGTATCAAATAAAACTAATTAAATTGTATTAATATAGAAGAAATAATCTAAATTTTTAGATTATTTCTTTTTTTCTACAAGAGAGTTTGACAATATTTTAAACAAATACAAACTATAATAATAAATACAATCTCTTATTGGAGGTGAGGAAAAAAAGAATGACTATATACTTGGATATAGTATTTGTTGAAAACATAATTATGAATTACATAATCTTATTTACAACAGGAATTATCTGTAAGGAAAAAATAAAACAAATGAGAATAGTTATATCAAGTATTATAGGGAGTATTTATTCAGTAGCGTATTACATAACAGATATTAAATTTTATGCAACAATAATAGCAAAAATTTTGCTATCAATAGCAATGGTATATATTGCATTTGGATATAAAAATTTGAAAAAGACTTTTAAATATTTAGTAATATTTTACCTTGCATCATTTGCTTTTGGAGGATGTGCTTTTGCCATTTTATATTATATAAAACCAGAAAATATATTATATAAGAGTGGAAAATTGATAGGAACATATCCTATGAAAATAGCAATACTTGGTCGGAATATTAGGATTCTTAATAATTAATATTGCATTCAGATTAGTAAAGAATAGATTAAATATAGAGGACATTTTCTGTAATGTAAAGATATGTAATAACGGAAATGAGCAAAAAGTTAAAGCTATGATAGATACAGGAAATTTATTAAAAGATCCAATAACAAATTCACCAGTCATAATAATAGAAAAAAACAGTCTGAAGAATATATTACCTGAAGAAATATTAGAAAATACTCAAAGAATAATAAATGGAGAATATGAATTTAGTGATCAGTATATCAACTATGCTTCAAAGTTTAGAGTACTTCCATTTTCATCTTTAGGTAAACAAAATGGAATGTTATTAGGATTTAAAGTAGATAGGGTAGAAGCGGAGATTAATGATGAAGAAATAGTTAGAGATGATGTAATAATTGGAATATATGACAAGAAATTATCAAATAAAAAGCAATATGAATGTCTAGTAGGATTAAACTTAACGTAAAGTATAGAAAGAGGAGGATAATATGAATATTTTACAATTATTAAAAATAAACTTAAATAATATCTATAATAAATATATAAGTAATATTGAAGACAATGCAGAAATATTTTATATTGGAGGGAGTCAAACTTTACCGCCTCCACTTTCTCAAGATGAAGAAGAAAAACTTTTAGAGAAATTAGAAAACGATGACGAAGAAGCAAAGAAGATATTGGTCGAAAGAAATTTGAGATTAGTGGTGTATATATCAAAGAAATTTGAAAATACAGGAATAGATATTGAAGATTTAATTTCAATAGGAACGATAGGACTAATGAAAGCAATAAATACATTTAATGTATCTAAAAATATAAAATTAGCTACATATGCTTCAAGATGCGTTGAAAACGAAATTTTGATGTATTTGAGAAGAATTAATAAGACAAAAGGAGAGATATCAATAGATGAACCTTTAAAGCAAGATGGAGATGGAAATGAACTACTACTTTCAGACATATTAGGAACAGAAAATGATATTACATCAAAAAACATAGAGGATGAAGTAGACAAGAAATTACTCAGAGTCTCTATGCAGAAATTAAATGAAAGAGAAAAACATATAATGGAATTACGATTTGGATTTAATACTGGAAACGAAAAAACTCAAAAAGAAGTGGCGGATATGTTAGGAATATCACAAAGTTATATATCAAGGTTAGAAAAAAAGATAATAGGAAAAATGAAAAGAGAAATATTAAGTAAAACAGGATAGCATGAAAAAATTGGCAAAGCCAATTTTTACAGGTATAGATGTAAGAAAATTTTTCTAATAGTTAGAAAAAAAGATAATAGGAAAAATGAAAAGAGAAATATTAAGTAAAACAGGATAGCATGAAAAAATTGGCTATGCTCCTCCTAACATTTTTTGCTCAACAATGTACAATAAAACAAATATAAAAACACACAAACAAGAATAAAAAAACTGAATTTGGAAATAATATTATCAACAATATATTTCCAAAGGAGGTCTTTTTTTTATGATAAAAAAGGTAGAAATTTGTGGGGTAAATACCTCTAAATTACCTGTATTATCAAATGAAGAAAAGAATGAACTTTTAGTTAGAATAAAAAATGGAGATGAAGAAGCGAGAGAAAAATTTATACAAGGTAATTTAAGGCTTGTGTTAAGTGTAATTCAAAGATTTAATGGAAGGGGAGAGTCACCAGATGACCTATTTCAAGTTGGGTGTGTTGGACTTATAAAAGCAATAGATAATTTTGATATAAATCAGGAAGTTCAATTTTCAACTTATGGAGTGCCAATGATAATTCGGAGAAATAAGAAGATATTTAAGAGATAATAATCCTATAAGAGTAAGTAGATCTATAAGAGATTTAGCTTATAAAGCTATACAAGTTAAAGAAACCATGACAAAAGAAAAAGGGAGTGAACCAACTATAGAAGAAATAGCAAAAGTACTAGGGGTAGATAAAGAGGAAGTAGTTTTAAGTTTTGATGCTATACAGTTACCAATCTCATTACAAGAACCAATTTATAAAGATGGGACAGAAAATATATTTGTAATGGATCAGATAAGAGATAATAAAAATACAGATGATAAATGGACAGAAGACTTAAGTATAGCAGAGGCGATGAAAAGATTAAGTAAAAGAGAAAAAGATATAATTGCTAAAAGATTTTTTGATGGTAGGACGCAAATGGAGGTAGCAGAAGAAATAGGAATATCTCAAGCACAAGTATCAAGACTAGAAAAAAATGCAATATCCAGAATAAGAAAATCATATAAATAGTTATACATCTTTGAATAAGAATAGAGGGCATAGTTTACTTAATTGTAATGTGCCCTTTTAATTGTACTTTATAAAATATAAAACTAAAAAATAGTCTTATTATTTAATAAAATGCATACATATAATAACAAGAGAAATTTATTTTGAAAGGAAAAAATATATGAATGGAAAGGGATTAGACTTTAAGCACAAAGAGGTTATTAATATAAAAGATGGAAAGAGACTTCGGGTATGTTCAAGATGTTACAGCAGATCTAGAAAGCGGAGTAATTACATCTATAATTGTACCAGGGAGTTCCAATAAAATTAATTTATTTATTAATAATAATGAAATAGTAATTCCGTGGAAACAAATAAAATGTATAGGAGAAGACATCATATTAGTAGAAATAGATTTATAACAGAAGCTGAATTATTACTAATAAAATCGCTCCAGGTATTCCCAATATACTTACAAATAGAATAGTAATAAAATTCAAACCTATATGAAAACTAAAATAGCTACCAATAAAGTTAATAAGTAATAGTATAATGGCGCCAATCAATGAGTTAGCTAAAAGTTTTAACATAAATTTTAATGGCACTATAAATATTCTACATAGAATGAATAAAATACATATTCCAGTCAAGAATCCAAGTATTGTATAAAAATCCAAGCTAATCACCTCATGATAATAAATATGAGACAGGTTGGACTTTTAGAACTTCTTATAATATTAAATAAAGAAAAACCTCCAGTTATGCTGGAGGACAAATACTAGCTAACTTGATAATTCTCATCAGATTTTAACTCTATTTGTTTTGTTCTATCAATTATAATACCACGTGATTTCGCATTTTTCATTAAATAATCTAATTTTGATTTAGTAGCTTTTATATGATAAGAATAATAATCTATCATATCACCTTCAGCATACTCATAATTATTATTTGCACTTAATAATTCAGATTGAGTTTTAAATATTGATTGGATTAATTCTAAATTAACATTAATATTTTTTTCATTAGAGTTTTTATTTTCTTTTACATATTTTGTATAAATCATATGTAACCTCCTAAAAATTCAAATAATTTATATAAATAGTATTTTATGCAAAAAGATGCAAATTATTCATATAAGTTTGGATGTTACATTTTTTAGTAAAATAGTTGAAAAAATAGTGCAATTAGCGTATAATTGACATATAGATTCTTAATTATAATAAGGAGAATGTTTTATATATGGAAGAAAAAATCAAAGTATTAATAAGTGAAGAGGAGATACAGAAAAGACTATATGAATTAGCAGAACAACTTGATAAAGAATATGAAGGAAAAGAAGTAACAGTTGTATGTGTGATGCGAGGAGGCGTATTTTTTACAGTTGATTTAACATTAAAAATGAAAACAAAATTAAAATATGAATTTTTAACAATTTCAAGTTATGAAGGTACTGAAAGTACAGGAGAAATAAAATTACTTGAAGACTTAAGAGAGCCAATAGAAGGCAAAGACGTGTTAATATTAGAAGACATAGTAGATAGTGGAAGAAGTATGAAATATTTAATAGATTATTTAAGTAGTAAGAAACCAGCAAGCTTAAAAGTATGTACTCTTGCAGATAAAGTAAGTAGACGCGAATTTCAAGTACCGCTTGATTATGTTGGATTCGTAGTCCCAGATAAATTTATTATAGGCTATGGCTTTGATGTAGATAATAATTATAGAAACTTACCATATATAGCATATATAGAGGAGTAAAAATTGTTTGATATAGAGGAAGAATTAAAAAAATTGCCTGCGAAACCGGGTGTATATATAATGCACGACAAGGATGACAATATTATATATGTTGGAAAAGCGATATCGTTGAGAAATAGGGTTAGGCAATATTTTAGAAAAAATAATAAAACTACAAGAATAGAAAAAATGGTCTCACTAGTAGACCATTTTGAATATATTGTAGTAGAAAATGAGGCTGAGGCTTTAATATTAGAATGTAATCTAATAAAAAAGAATAGGCCTAAATTCAATGTGCTTTTAAAAGATGACAAAACATATCCTTATATAAAAATAGATGTAAAATCGGAATATCCAAATGTATTTATCACAAGAAGAATAGTAAATGATGGCTCAAAATACTTTGGACCATATGCGAATCCAGGTAGTGCAAAGGAAATGGTAAATTTTATAAGAGAAAAGTTTAAAATTAGACAATGTAAAAATTTTAAGTCAAATAAAAGAGTATGCTTAAACTATCATATAGGAAGATGTTTAGGACCTTGCGTGAATAACGTTTCAAGAGAAGAGTATATGGAGCAAATTCATCAAATAGAAATGCTATTAGAAGGTAAGATAGATAAAGTTATAAAGAAGTTAAAAGAAGAAATGAATGATTCTGCTATTGCACAGAATTATGAGTTAGCTGCTGAAATAAGAGACAGAATACAAGCGATAGAGAATATTTCTCAAAGACAAAAAGTATCGAATACAAATATTAATGATATTGATGTTATTGGTATTGCCAAAAATGATTTTAGAGTATGTATAGAAGTATTTTTCGTTCGTGGAAGTAAAATGATAGGAAGAGAACATTATTTTTTTGATAATTTAAATGATATGGAAGATAAGGAAATTTTGTCAGGTTTTATAAAACAATATTATATTAATAATATAAATATACCTTCCAAAATAATGCTCAGAGAAGAAATAGAAGATAAGACAAGCATTGAGCAATGGCTAACAAATATAGCAGAAAGAAAAGTAGAATTGAGATCTCCACAAAAAGGGGAAAAGTTAAGATTTATAGAAATGGCTGAACAAAATGCTCTTATAACTTTAAATAATAAAGAACAAGACAAATATGATATATTAAATGAATTAAAAGAAAAATTAAATTTAGATAAATTACCAAGAAAGATAGAAAGTTTTGATATATCACACATTTCAGGAACTTTTATGGTAGCAGGAATGTGTGTAATGAAAGATGGAAAAATAAATAAGAATTTATCTAGAAGATTTAGGATAAAGACAGTATTTTCACAAGATGATCCAAGATGTATGGAGGAAGTTGTTACAAGAAGGTTAAAACATTCAATAGATAATCCTAATGGAGGTTTTGGACAGTTACCAGATTTGATTCTAGCAGATGGTGGTATAACACAAATTAAAGCTATAAAAACGGCAGTTAGTAAATATAATTTAGATATTCCAGTATATGGTATGGTAAAGAATGATAAACACCAAACTAGAGCGTTAATTAGAGAAGACAGAAAAGAAATAGAGATATCAGAGAAATTATTTAATACAATAACTGCATTTCAAGATGCAGTACACAACACTGCAATAGAATACCATAGAAAATTAAGAGAAGAAGCGGTGACAAAATCAAGATTAGATGATATAGAAGGAATAGGAGACAAAAAGAAACAAGCACTATTACAGAAATTTGGAACAATAGACAATATAAAAAGTGCAAAAGTAGAAGAACTAACAGAAGTAAAAGGGATAAATAGACAATTAGCAGAAAAAATATTAGATAAATTAAATTAAAAATTATTGTTTATGTTATTATTAAATAATTTTTAAGTCTGTAGGGGCACATTGCATGTGCCCTTTTTATAGTATTATTGAATTAAATGAGCACATGCAACGTGCCTCTGCAAACAACAACTTAATATGTCAAATAATGTGGAAAAATTATGAAAAAAGTAATAATTTATTGATTTTAAGTTTAATTAATGATAACATATATAGTGAGACAATAGATAAAGTCAATAGCATCTAAATATACAAAATTTGTAAGATATACAAAATAATGTATATCTATAAAACTGTAGAAAATTTATAAGTAAAACTTAAGATTAAGAAAGGAAGAAAAAAATGAAGTTACAACATATGATAGTAATATTTTTAATAGTAATGTTACCATTAGCACTAATAATGTCACAATATACAGGTTTACAAATAGATACATTATTATTGAAAACAAAATATGATACAGCATTATTAAGTTCTACTTTTGATACTATGTCTGCATTTGAATTAAATACAATAAATAGTGACGCGTCATCAGTAGTTGGTGAGGAAATAAGAGATTTAGAGGCAGTAATTTCAACATTTACAACAAGTTTAGCAACGAATCTAGGAATGTCAAGTGCATCAACTGATACGATGGAAACATATGTGCCAGCAATTGTATTTGGATTATATGATGGGTATTATATATATGCACAAAAAGATACTGGGACAGGAAGGGAACTTAAGCCTTATGTATATTATACAAAAACATATACTAGAGGTAGTACCAATATAACAATAGCATATTCATTAGATAATTATGTATCTATTTATGGAGTGTATAACGGAAAAACAGTTTCAGCATCAGGATATTTAGTAGTACCAGAGGATGTAGAGATATCAGATGAATTTTCATATGTTTTGACACCGGATGAAGAGAGAGGTACAATAGCGAAAGTGCTTGATCCAGGAACTAAATCTGGAGGCCAGAAATCTTGGGTAAAATATAAGGGATATGATATATGCGAAGAAACTATTTACGAAAATCAAGCTATTTCAAACACAGATGGAATGTTATTAGATCAACCTAAAAGTACAACAGAAGCAATGATGTATTATTATGAAGCAGCAAAATTTACAAAATTGTATAATCAAGTTATAGGAACATTAAGTATTGCTGATATGAATGCTTTATATATAAATTCAGACAATGATCCAGAAGATGAAACTTCTTTGTTTATGAATGAAAAAATGAATGTAATGAAAGATTCAATAACCCAAAATTTAAATAAAGCAATTTATAATTATGAAGGAGCTGTTTCAGAGACATATGAAATGCCACAATTAACAGGAGAAGATTGGGAGAAAATATTAAATAATGTATCAATAACAGCATTTTTAAAAGATATACCAGTTGGAGCTACAAGATATAATAATTATGTAGTAGTAAATAGTTCTACAAATCAAAAATATAATAATCCAAAATCGATAGAATTTATAGAATATGTAAATGATCATACTACAGGACTTAATTCATATGGATATTATCATAAAATAACTTGTGATGAATTAATAAAAGAAATAGAAAGTGGAGTTATACAAGACATTATAGGATATCCTTCTGTGGATTTTGAAAGATTTAGATATGCTCCAGAAGATTCAAATGATTATTTTTATTATTACAAACATAATGAATATGCAGATTATGAATGCGAGGTAGAAGCAATAGAAAACCAAAATACAGCGACAATAGAAGGGTATATATATGAAAAGACAGCAGATTCGAATACTAGAAATAAAATATTAAAAGCATATTATTCAGCAGTTGGAAGAATAAGATACAGGTTAGTAAAAGCGTCATCATATATAAATCTAGATGAGGCCAAGACTTTTAGTGTAAGATATTATCCAAATGGAGGATATTGGACAAAAGGAAATCCTGAAATAATAAATACAAATATTGGAAAATTGCAGGTTATTTCAGACAATCCTAATGTAACAGGTAAAACTTTTATAGGATGGGCAACAAAACCTAATGCAACAGTTGTAGATGTAAAAATGGGGGATACGATATACTGTGAACCAGGCAAAACATTGGATTTGTATGCAGTATATGCAAACCAATATACAGTATTATATTATACAAATGGAGGAACAGGAGGACCAACTCCTAATATACAAACTAAAATATCTGGTATCGATTATATAATATCAAGTACAAAGCCAACAAAAGCAGATAGTGTATTTTTAGGATGGTCTACAAATCCATCAGCCACTACACCAGAATATGTTGGAGGAGATATATATAATCAAGATGCAAATTTAACTCTATATGCAGTTTGGGCAGATGTGACAGTAAAAATCACATATAATTCTATGGGAGGAAGCCCTGTTGCAAGTCAGGAAAAGGCGGTAAATGCAACAATAACATTACAAGGTACTCCTGTATTAATTGGATCTGTTTTTCAGGGATGGTCAACTAGACCAAATGGAAAAGTAGAATATACTCCAGGTTCACAATATTCGGGAAAAACGGACTTAAAACTATATGCTATATGGAGTGCAATTACATATAGAATTACTTACGATGCAAATGGTGGTGAATTACCAAGCCCATTACAAGATGAATCAAATTGTAGAAAAACATATGGATTATACTATCAAATACAAAATGCAAAACCATCGAGGGAAGGATATGAATTTGTAGGTTGGTCTAGAGATCCAAATGCACTAGCACCAGATAAAAATTATGCACCGGGATCATGGTATACAGAAAATGCAGATTTAACATTATATGCTGTTTGGGAAGCTGGTAAATATTCAATAGTATATGATGCAAATGGAGGAACAAATACACCTGAAACCCAAATACTAGAAAAGAATAAAGATGCAACTATAACAAATAACAAACCAACTAGAGAAGGATACGAATTTGTTGGATGGTCAACATCTAATTCTGCATCAGAAAGTGAAGTACAGTATAGGAGTGGTGAAAAATACACAGATAGAACAAGTATAACGCTATATGCAGTATGGAAACAATCTACTTATACAATAACATATAATGCATCTGGAGGATCTCCTACTCCAGCAAGTCAAACTAAAAAATACGGAGAAAACATACGTATAACATCAATTAAACCTACAAAAGCAAATAGCAATTTTGCGGGATGGAGTACTTCTGTAGAAGCTAAACAGATTGATTATTATCCAAATCAAGTGTATCAGGAAAATAGTTCAGTAACATTATATGCAGTATGGATGGAATCATTATCTTTTTATAATATATATTATGACGCAAACGGAGGACAAGGAGAACCACAAAGTGCACAAATACTTAAAGGAACGAATGCAACGATATCAATGCAAAAACCTACACGTGAAGGATATGAATTTTTAGGTTGGTCAACCAATAAACAAGCAACAACAGCACAGTATACTCCGGGAAGTACATATACTGCACAAACAGATTTGGAATTATATGCAATATGGAAGGCAAAGAGTTTAAGTTTAATTATAGACCCAAATGGAGGAACATGGCGTAGTTCACAGACTCAAATGACAGTCTCAACAAGTACTTATTCTTCTGAAATGATAGAAGACCCTATAGCCCCTACAGGATATGTATTTGTAGAATGGAAAGTTATTTCTGGAAATGCTGATATAAGTATGGTTGGTGAATCATATCAGGTAAATATGCATTTATCAGATGTAAAATTACAAGCACAATATGAAAAAAGGTATTATTTAATAGAATATGATAAAAATACAGAAGCAGTTGTTACCAATATGCCGGAAACTCAAAAAGTGCAATATATGGAACATAGTAATATTTCGGATAAAATACCATTGAGAACTGATGGATATGTGTTTGTTCAATGGGCCACTAGTCCAGTAGGAGATTACGGAGTTATGAATTCGGGAGAAGGTTTAAGCATGCCAAGTCATAACTTAAATTTATATGCTATGTGGACGAAACAAACAACAGGTTTAAGACCAAAGAATAGATTATTAGCTCTAAATAAATTATTTGAAAAAAGCACAACTCAAAAGTATGATAACAATAGATTTATGTTAAAAAATATATTTTAAATATGAGTAAAAAATAAAAGTTTTATATAAAATTATGAATAAAATCAGATATCTCTTCATATATATAAACAAGGGAGAGTGTTATATATGAAGAGATTATTTGATTTTAATGTAAAATTATGGAGAAGAATGAAGGAAAACAAAATATTATCACTAGCGATAATTGTTTTTATGACTTTTTCAATTATCAATACTTTACTAATTTATAATTTTGTACAAGTTTTACAATCTATATAAGAAATACATACTAAACTACAATGAAATTAGAGGAGACATAGATAAGTAACAACAATAATTTTGTTATTTATCTATGTCTCCTTTAATTAATCTAACTTGATTTTATTTCGAATGTAGTATAAAATATAGACATAAATTTTAAGGAGATAGAAATGTCAGAATTTGTGCACTTACATATCCATAGTGAATTTAGTTTACTAGATGGAGCTAATAGAATAAAAGACTTACCTGTTAGAGCTAAAGAACTGGGAATGAAGGCAATGGCCATTACAGACCATGGTGTTATGTATGGGGTAATTGACTTTTATAAAGCATGCAAAAAGGAAGGAATAAAACCTATTATTGGATGTGAATGTTATGTTGCTAAAAGAAGTAGATTTAATAAAGAACCAGGAATAGATAATACCTATAATCATTTAATACTACTTGCAAAAAATAATCAAGGTTATAAAAATTTAAGTAAAATGGTATCACTTAGTTTCGTAGAAGGGTATTATTACAAACCTAGAATAGATAAGGAATTACTAGAAAAATATCATGAAGGCATTATAGCATTAAGTGCATGTTTAGCTGGAGAAGTTAATCAATATATATTAGAAGATAATATAGAAAAAGCAGAAGAAACAGCATTGTGGTTTAAGAATTTATTTGGAAAAGATTATTATTTAGAAATACAAAATAATGGAATAAAAGAGCAAGTTCTTGTAAACCAAAAGTTGATAGAAATGTCAAAAAAATTAAATATTCCGCTTGTTGCTACTAATGACGCTCATTATCTAAAAAAAGAAGATGCATATAATCATGAAGTGCTATTATGTATTCAAACTGGTAAGAAGATTACGGACGAAGATAGAATGAAATTTGATACGGATGAGTTATATGTGAAAAGTCCAGAAGAAATGAGTGAATACTTTAAAAATATACCTGAAGCTATAGAAAATACAGTAAAAATTTCAGATGAATGTAATGTTGAATTTGAATTTGGGCATACAATACTTCCTAATTATGATGTACCAGAAGAATTTGAAACTCACTATGATTTCTTCAAAAAATTATGTGATGATGGAATTAAAGAGAGATACGGAGAGCATCCACAAAAAGAAATTTTAGAAAGAGAAGAATATGAACTTTCAGTAATATCCAGAATGGGATATGTAGATTACTATTTAATAGTGTGGGACTTTATTAACTATGCAAAAACTCATGGTATATCAGTTGGACCAGGACGTGGATCAGGAGCAGGTTCAATTTTAGCATATGCAATAGGTATAACAGATATAGATCCAATAAAATATAATTTACTATTTGAAAGATTTTTGAATCCAGAGAGAATAAGTATGCCAGACTTTGACATAGATTTTTCAGATGAAAAAAGACAAGAGGTAATTGACTATGTTGGAAGAAAGTATGGAACAGATCATGTATCTCAAATTATAACATTTGGAACAATGTCTGCAAGAATGGTTATTAGAGATGTTGGGAGAGTACTGGATTTTCCTTATGCAGATACAGATAAATTAGCTAAAATGGTACCAAATGAATTGCATATTACTATAAAAAAAGCAATGGATGAAAATAGAGAATTAAAAGAACTATATGATAGTGATGAAAAAGTAAAAAAATTACTAAATATAGCAATGGCATTGGAAGGAATGCCTAGACAGGCGTCAACACATGCATGTGGAGTTGTTATAACAAAGGAACCAGTTGATACATATGTACCATTACATGTAAAAGATGGAACTATAGCTACTCAATATATAATGACAACATTAGAAGAATTAGGACTATTAAAAATGGACTTTTTAGGATTGAGAACTTTAACGGTGTTAGAAGATGCTACAAATCTAGTAAAAAAAGACAGAGGAATAGATGTAAAATATGATGATGAAATGAATGACCCAAATGTATATAAACTATGGGGAGAAGGTAAAACAATAGGAATATTCCAATTCGAAAGTGCAGGAATGACTAAGTTCATGAAGGAGTTAAAACCGGATAGCCTAGAGGATATTATAGCTGGAGTTTCATTATATAGACCTGGACCTATGGATCAAATTCCAAGATATATTAAGAATAAACTTGATCCAGAACATGCTACATATACACATCCAGCACTCATACCTATATTAAATGTAACATATGGATGTATGGTATACCAAGAGCAGGTTATGCAGATTGTTCGTGATCTAGCAGGTTACTCTCTTGGAAGAGCAGATTTAGTTAGGCGTGCAATGGGAAAGAAAAAACTAGATGTAATGGCAAAAGAAAGGAATATATTTATAAATGGAGAAGTAGATGATCAAGGAAATATAATAGTACCAGGATGTGTAAGAAATGGAATTAAAGCAGAAGATGCAAATAAAATCTTTGATGAAATGGCAGAATTTGCAAAATATGCTTTTAATAAATCACATGCAGCTGCGTATGCAGTGGTAGCATATAGAACTGCATATTTGAAAACATATTATCCAGAGGAATTTATGGCAGCAACGTTAAATAGCTATTTAGGAAATTTAGATAGAATTCCAATGTATATAGACGAATGTAAAAATATGAATATTCAAATATTAAAACCAGATATTAATAAAAGTAAAACCAAGTTTACAGTTGAAGATGGAAAAATAAGATTTGGATTAGGAAGTATTAAAAATGTAGGAACTACAGTTATAGATATAATTGTAGAGAACAGAGAAAAGTATGGAGAATATAAAGATTTAGCGGATTTTTGCGAAAGACTTCAACAAGAATCAGTAAATAAAAAATGTATAGAGAGCTTAATAAAAGCAGGTGCATTTGATGAATTTGGATTATCAAGGAGTACTCTTCTTGCTTCCTATGAAGGAATTATTGACACAATACAAATAGAAAACAGAAGAAGCTATCAAGGACAAGTTAGTATGTTTGATATTGGAAATGAAGACAATGATAATCAAGAATTAAATGATTTTAAGTATAATTACAATTTCCTAAAAGAATTTTCAGAAAAAGAACTATTATCAATGGAAAAGGAAATGTTAGGAATCTATATATCTGGGCATCCATTGGAAAAAATTAGACAGGAGATAGAGAAACAAACTGATATTAATACTATAGATATAAAAGAAATGTTAGAGCAAATTGAAAATGATGAGGATACAAACTATAGAGATGGACAAATAGTTAAATATGCAGGAATTATATCAAATATCAAGAAAAAATATACTAAAAACAATACACTTATGGCTTTTGTTACAGTTGATGACTTTTATGGAAGTACTGAAATTATAGTTTTTGAAAATTGTTATCAAAAAGCTTCAAATATCCTAATGGTAGATAATATTGTACTTGTAACAGGAAAATTAAGTATTAGAGAAGATGCAGATGTATCAATAGTGGCAAACGATATATCTGAACTTACTAAAAAAGAAATTAAAACCTTAAGGTTAGATATAACTGGGATAGATGAAGAAACAAAAAGAAAATTAAGAGGTGCTTTAAGATTTTTTTCAGGTGATAGAAATAATATCCCTGTAGAGGTAATTGATGGTGAAGATATAAAACCTTGTGGAGGAATTTTCTGTAATAAAGATACAATTAGGCAATTTTATGACATACTAGGTGAAAATAGAGTAAGAATATAATAGAAATGGTTGTAAATATATAGAGTAAAAAGATGAGAAAGTAAAACTAAAATTACTTTCTCATCTTTTATTAATGTCGAAAAATGGCGATAACTTCCTATAAATCGGCAAAACTTCCTAGGATTTGCTATTGGAAAATATTTCCAATGAATGTATAATAATTATATAAAAGGAGTGAGGTTATGAATATAAAATATAATGAAGTGGACAAGTTACTGACTTGTCAGATTACAGAAGAAATTGACCATCATACTACAGAAAAAATAAGGAGGATATTAGACGATGAAATTGAAAGATATATTCCTAAAAGGATTGTATTTGACTTTGATAAAGTTTCTTTTATGGATAGTGCCGGAATCGGAATGATTTTAGGAAGGTACAAAATGATACGTATGCTTGGAGGAAACATAGAAATGATTAATGTAAAATCAAATGTAAGAAAAATATTTGAGATGAGTGGAGTACACAAGATAATACAAATTAATTAGCTTCAAATAGAATTGTAAATTAAATTATGTCAGGAGAGAAAAAATGGATAATAAAATAAAAATGGAACTAATGAGTAAATCAACTAATGAGGCTTTTGCAAGAGTTGCTATAGCTGCATTTGTATCACAATTAGATCCAACAATAGAAGAAATAGCAGATATAAAAACAGCTGTATCAGAAGCTGTTACTAATTGCATTATACATGCGTATGAAGAAACAGAAGGAATAATATATATTACGTGCATTTTGAAAAATAGAGAAGTAATTATAGAAGTACAAGATAACGGAATTGGAATCGAAAATATAGATATTGCAAAAGAGCCATTATATACATCAAAGCCTGAATTAGAAAGATCAGGGATGGGTTTTACTATAATTGATAGTTTTATGGATGAAATGAGAATTGAGTCTACTGTCGGAACGGGAACAAAGATAACCATGAAAAAAGTAATTAAATAATAAGTATACAAAGGATTGATATTGGAATGTTTGAAAACAATATTGAATATATAAAAAAAGCCCAAATGCGGTGACGATATTGCAATGACTAAATTGATTGAAGACAATCAAGGTCTAATATGGAGTATAGTAAAAAGATTTATAGGAAGAAATCACGAAACAGAAGATTTGTATCAAATAGGGTGTATGGGATTTATAAAGGCAATAAAAAGATTTGATACCAGCTTCGAAGTACAAGTTTCAACATATGCAGTGCCATATATATTAGGAGAAATAAAGAAATTTATAAGAGATGACGGAATAATAAAAGTAAGCAGAAGTGTTAAAGAATTAGGAAGTAGAATAAAACAGCTACAAAATGAATACTTAAAGAAAAATCATCAAGAGATGAATATTGGACAGATATCAAAAGAGTTAAAGATAGATAAGGAAGAAATTATATTTGCAATGGAAGCACAAAGACCAGTTGAATCTATATATCAAGATGATTTTAATGATGATAATGATAAAAGAGAATTGATATCTAGGATACCAGTAGATACGAATCAGGAGACAAAGTTAATTAATAATATGGCATTAAGCCAAGTTATTAGTAATCTTAATAAAAGAGAAAAACAAATAATTATTTTAAGATTTTATAAAGACAAGACACAAACTGAAGTAGGCAAATTACTCGGGATTTCACAGGTACAGGTATCTAGATTGGAAAAAAGCGTATTAGAAAAAATGAGACAAAGGTTGGAGGCATAATGAAAAAAACAATTATATTTATTATATTAATAATATTTTTATGCTTTTTAATACCGATAATTTTTACACAAAGATTTGAGACTGCGCCAGTTCTTTCGGAAAATAAAAAGCCTCAAGAACTACAAGTAGATAGTACATATGATTATAACGATTTTACAACAATTAAATTGTTACATACAGCTAGCAACAGTATTGAAGAAGTGAATCTAGATGAGTACTTGTGCAATGTTGTTTCAGCGGAAATACCAGCTTCATATAATATGGAGGCATTAAAGGCACAAGCAGTTGTTGCAAGGACATATACAATATACACAATAATTAAAAACAAAGGCAAACATGGTAATGCTGATATATGCGATTCTTCGAGTTGTTGTCAAGCATGGATATCTAAAGAGAACAGATTAGAAAAATGGAATGAAGATGTAAGAACAGAATATTGGAATAAAATTGTAGAGGCAGTCAATAGTACAATTGGTGAAGTTGTAACTTATGAAGGAGAAATGATTAATGCATTATATCATGCAAATAGTGGTGGAAAGACAGAAATTGCATCTGGTGTATGGGGAGGAGGAGATTACCCATATTTACAAAGTGTAGAAACTGCACGGAGAAGAAGGATATGAGCAATATAGTTCAGAAGTTAATTTTACATATGAACAATTAGCTGAAAAACTAAAAGAAAAATATAGTAATTTTGAGTTCGGGAGCGATAATACAATACAAATACTAGAATATACAGAAAGTGGAAGAGTAAAAACAATTAGAATAGGAAATATTAACTTATCTGGTGTGGAATTAAGAGCAATATTAGGATTAAAATCAACCAATTTTGAAATTAGTATAGAAGGACAAAATATAAAATTTAATGTAATTGGATATGGGCATGGCGTTCGGAATGAGTCAAACAGGTGCAGATGCATTAGCAAACCAAGGCTATAAATATAAAGAAATTATAGAACACTATTATACAGGGGTAGAAATAATTAATATAAAGTAAAATTAATGTATAGTAAAGAAAAAAATGGAAATAATGTATTTATCAAAGGAGGAGAGAAAATGAAAAATAAGATAAAAAAAATTACTTATGTAAGTATCATTTTAACAATACTTGTAGTTCTATCTCTTATTATTGGCATGATTATAAATATAAATAGGATGTATTCTGAATATAAAGAACAAACAATAAGCTTAAAACAAACTATGCCAGAACAAACTAATAATAATGAATTGATAGAAGATTATGAAGAAACTAGTAGTTCAATTGGTAAAACCGTAGATGAAGTAAAAAATAATACAGCACATGAAACAAAATCAGAAGAAGATAAGAAAGAAAACAAAATCAATGATACAAAAGAAACAGTTGTAACAGAACAAACACAGCAAAATACACCTGTTACTGTAATACCAGATCCAATATTTATAAAACCGCTAGAAGGAGAGATAATAAAAGAATATAGTAAAGAAAACCTAATATATTCAGAAACTTTAAAAGAATGGACAACGCACAATGGAGTGGATATAGAAGCAGAGTTAGCAACAGTGGTTAAGGCATCTGCTGAAGGAACAGTAAAATCAATAAAAAATGATCCTAGATATGGAATAACAGTAATTATAGAACATACAAATGGATATGAAACAAGATACTCTAATTTATTAACTGCTGAATTTGTAACAGTAGGGGAGAATGTAATTAAAGGACAAACAATAGGAACTGTTGGTAGTACTTCTAGTTTTGAAGTTTTAGATAAACCACATCTACATTTTGAGATATTAAAAGATAATGAATATTTAAATCCAATATCATATATAAAATAATTAAGTATAGGCACAGGAATATCCTGTGCCTAAATCTTATTAACTAGATGCTTACGGAAGTAATTAATAAATTAAATAAATTGTAAAAAATAACTTGATATTTTTTAAATTGTAGTGTATGATATTTATATGAATTTTATAAGTAAAAATATAAGGAGAAGTATATATGAAAAAGATTGTAATTACTTTACTAATAATAATCTGTATTTTATCTATTATGTTTTCATATAAAGTATATGCCTCAAATGGTGAAGATGTATTAAATTCTGAAACAACAGGTAAATTGATTGAAATAAAAGAAAAAGCTTCAAAAGAGTTAGAGGATTATGTAGAGGCATATGGAGATGAGACATATGGATTTGCTGCATACATATTAAACCAAGTTAGATTTTTTAGTATACCACTATGTTTTTTAGGAATATCAGTTGCAGCTATATATCAATATGTAATAGGTATAAGGAAGTTAGACACAAGATACAAAGGTTTTTTCGCTATAATTGCATTTGTAACAATACTAATTATATGTCAAGTATTGCCATTTGTATTTGTAGTAGTAGTAAAATTCGGAAGGAGTTAAAAACTAATGAAAGTTTTATTCGCAGTTAGCACAGAGGATATAGCAGAAAAAATAATAAAAGATTATCAAAGGGATTATAAAGAAATAATATCTTCAAAAAATGTATATTATTTTAATGCTATAATTAAGGAATTGCAAAGAAATCAAACATATGACAGAATAGTAATAAGTGAGGATTTAGAGCCATTTACTAATAATAATTATGATGCTATAGATAAATTTATATTTGAAAAGTTGGATGGTATAAGCGATGAAGCAATTGATAGTACAGGAAGAGATATACCTATAGTTGTAATTTGTTCTGAAAGAAGAGAAAAGGCAGATAACCTATTAATAAAATTATTTTCAATAGGAGTCTATGATGCATTAATTGGAAATGACAGAACAATTGAAAATGTATGTCATCTTTTAAATAAACCACGTACAAAAAAAGAAGCGAAGACTTATTATAGAATTGAACAGGGAGAATATGAGCAAGAAAACGAAAAGAACGTAAGTGAAGTAGAAATTCAAAATATTTTATCTCATTATAGAAGATTAGGAAAAAACGAAGAAAGATATGTTGAGAGTTTTAATAGTATTGCAGAGCAATATAATGATGATCAATTGAAAATAATAATAAAATTTTTACCAATGGATGTTAAGGCTGTACTTGAAGCACAATCAACTAAATATCAATCTATAATGACATATAGTCCAGATACTGTAAAAAGAGAAGAAACAAAGAAGAATAATTTAAATGTTTCTAAAATTGTAGACACACATTCAAGACAGCCTATTGGACCAGTTATAATACCATCAGCTATGAGAAAAAGCAATGAAGTAAGGAAAATTACAAATACAAATCAAGCTAGTATAGTGACAGAACCTATAGAAAACGATGCTGATGAAATAGCTGAACAAATAGATAAGATAGAGAATATGACTCCATTAGAACCAATAAATACGATGGAAAGAGAAATTCCATTAGAACCAATAGATACAATTGAGCAGGTAAAACCTATAGAACCTATATCTTCTGTAGAACCTCAAATAGAACAACCAGTAAAGAGAGGAAGAGGAAGACCTAGAAAAGTTGTTGTTGAACCACAAGATACTACTCCAAAGAGAGGAAGGGGAAGACCTAGAAAAAATCCACTTCCAGAAATACAGAATGAAGCATATCCTTCAGGTGAAGATACAATAAAACCTCTAGTAGAAGAAAACAGCCAAGAAATAAGTTCAATGTTACCAGGATTTGAACAAATAGAGCCTGCAAAACTACCTGAAATTGAAGACATCGAACCTGCAAAATTACCAGAACTTGAAGAAATTGAACCTGCAAGATTACCAGAAATAGAGGATGTTGAACCTTCAACATTACCAGATATTGAAGATGATTTTGAGCCAGTTGAATCACCTAGAATGGAAAATACAGGAACTGGATCATTACCAGGCTTTGAGAATCAAACATTTCAACAGACAATGCAAAATGATGTAAGTAACATTAATAATGTTCAGCCAATGAATAACATTGGTGCATCATCATTTAATAAACCAATAGAGACACAAGAAAAGAGCAAAGAAGTAGATATATCATATTTATTAACCCAAGATAAAAAAATTGTTTCTTTTGTAGGTACTTCAAAAAATGGAGTTTCATTTCTAGTAAATAATATAGCAGATATATTATCAAATAATGGTATAAAGACAGCTATTGTTGATTTAACAATGAATAAAAACTCCTATTATATATATACAGAAAATAGAGAAGAATTAAGAGAAATAGCCTATGCGTCTATGGAGAATTTAAAAAGAGGAGAACCTATTGGAATAGAAGTAAATAAAAATCTAACAGTATTTACTTCATCACCTAATATTAGAAATACTGACTATAGTATAGAAAATATGTTAACAACGTTAGTTAAGAATTTTTCTTTAATTTTATTAGACTGTGATTATTCAACTAATAAAGAATATTTTAGAGTAGCACAAGAAATATATATGGTTCAAAGTATGGATGTTTTAACAATTCAACCTTTAACTGAATTTTTAAGAAGATTGAAACTAAATAATATTTTGCAACCTGAAAAATTAAGAGCAGTTATAAATAAAGCACAAAGAGTAAGAGGATTAAATGAAGAAATGGTAGTTGGTGGAATGTCAACTTATAATGACCCTGAAATGTCTATACAAGATAGACTATTTGATATGAAAACAATAATTAAGACGGTAGTTCCGTTTGATATAGATGCATATTCAATATATTTATCAGGAATAGCTAATTGTGAAATATCAACAAGAGGGTATAATAAAGTATTTATGACTTGCTTAAATAAATTAGCTGATCAAGTATATCCAGTGATATCAGGTGGTACACTTAAGAAAAAACATAATAATGGAAATTATATGAGCTACCAACAAAATAATACAACATTCTCAAATAATATGAATACTACTTTAGATCAAATGAAACGACAATATAAATAGAAAAAAAGGAGTGAGCCTTAAACTGATATGTGGATAATAGGTGTAATAATAGTTTTAGTTGCAATAATAATAATGTTAATTTTATTTAATATAAAGATACATAAAGAAGTTAATAATTACAAAAACATTAATCAGAAAATAAACGGTTTAAATGTATTACAGGATTTTATGACAACTGTTGGAGACTCTATGAGTGTAGAGGAAAAAATTAAGAGAATTAATGAAATCTTAATACAAGAATACGATATAAAATATTCTACAATTGTAGAATTTAATGGAACAGAATATGTAATTAGAGCTTCAAATGTTGAAGAAAAGCATTGGGACAACCTTAGGAGTCTGCATAATGAAGACATATTTAGAGATAGTATAACAACTGCTACACCTAAATATATTACTGTTGATCAAGAAAATGAAAGGTTACCATATCAAAAAAGTGAATTTGGAAGAGCTAAAGCAGCAATGTTTTTTCCACTATACATAGAAAATGTTTATATAGGATATTGGATAATAGAAAGTGGAATACCACATGCTTTTGACGATATTGATACTACAATACTTGAAGTTGTAAAAGATAACATCTTATCTGTATTTAGGATTGTAAACTATCAAAATATCGTTGAGAGTTTAACACGTGATGATTATTATTCAGCTTTAAAATCTGGAGAATATTTATTTAATGAAGGAAGAAAAATAATAGATAAGTATACTACGTCAACGATCTGTATGATGAAAATTACAAATATTGAAAAGATCAATAAGGAATTCAATCGAGAGACCGGAAATCAAGCAATTATGGATATGTGCGATACTATAAAAGATAATTTAGCAAGTGAGTATATATTTGTAAGATACATGGGACCTAAATTTGTGATTGCCTTTTCAGGAGCAGAAGTAGATGGTGTTACAAGATTTGTTTTAGACATGAAAAATCAAGTAGAAAATCTAGAAATCCAAATGGTTGAAGATGAAAAGAAAGATAAGAATAAAACAGAAAAAAGATTTGCTAAGATAAAACTTAATATAGCATTAACTACATATTATAAGGGAACAGCAATAGAAAAAATTTTGAAAAAGCAAGAAGAATATTTAGATAATGCTCCAGATACAGAAAATGATGTAAATAATATTTAAAATTAGGAGGAAAAGTTATGGAAACAGATAAAACAATGAATTTCAAGTTAGAAAAAGAGAGAAATTTGAAAACAAAGGAGACTTTAAAACAAGTTTATGATGCATTAGTAGAAAAAGGATATAACCCTGTAAATCAAATAGTTGGATATATTTTATCAGGGGATCCAACATATATTACTAGCTATAAGAATGCAAGAAATATAATTAGACAAATTGAAAGAGATGAACTATTGGAGAGAATGGTAGAAAATTATATAGGAATAGTTGAATAATATGAGAATATTAGGAATAGATTATGGAGATGCTAGAGTTGGAGTGGCAATTACTGACCCACTTAAAATAACGTCCCAAGGTTTAGAAACTATACATCATAATGGTAATGATAAAGTAGTATTAAAAAGGATAGAGGAAATTATAAATGAGTATGAGATTGACACAATAGTTGTAGGGATGCCTTTTAATATGGATGGAACTAGTTCTGAACGAGTTGAAATAACAAAAAAATTTATACACAAGTTAAAATGCAAATTTAATAAAATAAAAATTGATACCGTGGATGAAAGATTAACAACAGTAGCTGCACATAGAACTATGAATATGCTCGATGTAAATAGTAAATGCAAAAGAAACATAGTGGACACTATATCAGCAGGATATATATTAGAGACATATATGAATAAAAGTTTATAAATAAAAAGGGTAAAAAGATTGTTTTTAATCTAGTTTTCCTATAAGAATAATTTGAAATAGGATTGCACCTGAAGAAAGGAATGATATTAATAATGGATAATGAACAAAATGGAATGGAAGAGGAATTAGAAAACGTCATAGTTTTAAATGATGAGAATGGAGAAGAAGTTAAATTTGAGTTTTTAGATTTAATTGAATTAGACGGTGAAGAATACGTTGTATTATTACCAGCAAACGATAGTGAAGATGCTGATGAAGTGGTTATATTAAAAGTTGAAGATACTGATTCCGACGAAGAAGAATCTTATGTGAGTGTAGATAATGATGAAACTCTTAATAAAGTATTCAATATATTCAAAGAAAAATTTAAAGATGAATTTGATTTTGTAGATGAGGATTAATTAGAAGAAAATAGTATATGGTAAGGGGGAACGGCGCACCGTGCCCCCTACGATGTTAAATAGTGTAAAGATCCAAGAAGGAGAAAATAATGAATGTAGGTTTTGTATCATTAGGATGTAGTAAAAATCTAGTAGTAACAGAAGAAGTGATAGGACTATTTAAAAAGCACAATTTTAATATTGTTAACAATGAGAAAGATGCTGATATCATTATAATAAATACCTGCGGATTTATTGAATCAGCTAAACAAGAAGCAATAGACACTATACTTGAAATGGCACAATATAAGGATGAAAGATGTAAATATCTTGTAGTTATGGGATGTATGGTTGAAAGATATAAAGAAGAAATGATAAAAGCTTTACCAGAAGTAGATTTATTTATAAAAGTTAAAGAGTATAATAATCTTTGGAAAATTATATCTCAACTATTGAAGTTGGATACATCAAATGATTGCATGAAATGGGCAGATAGAGTAATTACAACAGGGGATAATATGGCATATTTAAAAATTGCCGAAGGATGTAGTAATCATTGCACATATTGTGCTATACCAAAGATTCAAGGTCCATATATTTCAAGAAAATTTGAGGATATAATATCAGAAGCAAAAAATCTAGCAAAAAAAGGAATAAAAGAATTAATTATAGTTGCCCAAGATACAACCAAATATGGAATTGATATATATGGAAAACAGAGGTTAGCAGAACTTTTAAATGAAATATCAAAAATAAAAGGAATCGAGTGGATTAGATTTTTATATGCATATCCAGAAAGTATTACAGATGAATTAATACAAGTAGTAAAAGAAAATGATAAAATCTGCAAATATTTTGATATTCCAATTCAGCATATTTCAGACAAAGTATTAAAAAGAATGAATAGAAAAACCACTGGAGAAAGTATAAAGAGATTAATAAAAAGAATTAGGACACAAATTCCTGAAGCCATTTTAAGAACAACATTAATAGTAGGATTTCCAGGCGAAACAGAAGATGACTTTGAACAGTTGTATAAATTTGTGGAAGATGCTAAATTCGATAAATTAGGAGCATTTACATATTCTAAAGAAGATGGAACACCAGCGGAAAAGATGGAAAACCAAGTACACCCAAGTACGAAAAAATCAAGGTATAACAAAATAATGAAATTACAAAAATCAATATCAGAAGAAAAACTAAAAACTAAAATCGGAAATGTATACAAGACTTTGATAGAAGAAAAATCTTTTGATGGAAAATATTTAATAGGAAGAACTTATATGGATGTACCAGATGAAGATGGTGTTGTTTTCATAAAAAATTCAATAGATAAAGATTTAATAGGACATTTTGTTGATGTAGAAATTACAGGAATTCAAGAATATGATTTATTAGGAAAGTTAGTATAGGAATTAAGAAAGGAAAGATATTAAAGATGGAAAATAAAAGTTTAAAATATGATGTAAATATTGATGAAGCAAATCAAGCAAAGAAAGATATGGCAGATAGTCTAGCAACTGATAATAAGAGAGTTTTAAATAAAATAGGCGCTTTCTCATCACTATATGATATAAAATTTGAAGAATATAAAAATCCAGTATTAGTATTAAAAACCGAAGAACCGGGTTCAAAGCAATTAATCGCAGCACAATATGATAAGTTAGAAAATGTATCATATGATATGATAAATCACTTAATAAATGATTGTATAGTAATGGGAGCAAAACCATTAACAGTTCAAGATGCAATTATTTGTGGAAAAATGGATAAGGTAGCAATTAACAAGATAGTAAAAGCTGTATCAGAAGCATGCAAAGCACAAGGATGCGTCTTGACAGGTGGAGAAACCTCTGAACAACCAGGAGTATTAAATGCAGGTACATATATTTTAACTTCAAGTATAGTAGGAATAGTTGATAAAGATAATATAATAGATGGTTCTAAGATAGAAGTAGGAGATGTAGTAATTTCTGTGGAATCAAGTGGCGTTCACACAAACGGATACACATTAGTAAGACAAATAATGAAAGAATCACCAAATATTTTAGAAGAAAAGGTTGGAGAAAAAACATTTATAGAAGCAATACTAGAACCCCATAGATGTTATTACAAAACTATAAAAGACTTATTTTCAGACAATATAATTACAGGACTTGCACATATAACTGGAGGTGGAATAAAAGAAAACTTAAATAGGATATTACCTAACAATGTAAATGCAAGAATCAATGCAAGTAAATATCAAATATTAGATATATTCAAATTAATAAAAAAATATGGAAATGTAGAAGACAAAGAAATGTTAAGAACATTTAATTTAGGTGTAGGATTAACAATAGTATCTAGAAAAGAAAATGCAGAGAAAATAATGAAACATATAAAATCTCAAGGAGTAAATTGCTATGAGATAGGTGAGATAGTAGAAGGAAATAAACAAGTTGAGGTAGTCGGAGAATTTAATTGGTAAAAGAATAGTGTGAACTATAAATTATAAAAAGAAAAAAGGGCAGGAACATTTGATTCCTGCCCTTATGTAATTCACATAAAAGTGGGAAAAAATATTCCTGCTTAAAATATAAGCTAGTAATTAACTTATTTGTTAGCCATATTATTTTCAGCTTGTTGTATTAACTTTTTAACCATGTTACCACCGATTCTACCAGCGTCTCTTGAAGATAAGTTACCATTATAACCATCTTTTAAAGTTACACCAACTTCACTAGCTACTTCATATTTGAATTTATCTAAAGCGTCCATAGCTTCTGGAACTAATTTTTTATTAGAATTTGTTGCCATTATTATTCACCTCCTAGAATAGATCGTTTTGCTATGAAACAATTTGGTCACCAAATCATTTCATACTATATGTTGCACAATATTTATAAAATTAAACAAGAAAAATTTGGGAAATATGAAAAATAAATACATTGTTAAAAAATAAATATACGATATAATAAAATTAATATTGTGTTAGTTTATAAGGATTATAAATGTTACGGCAATATTACATTAATATGACTTTTGTATTACAAAAGTCATAAATTGTTGAAACGAAAAAAAAACTAGCGTATAATATAAAGTGATTAAGATTATTTGTAGAAAAAGGGAGGAATTTGAAATGGCATCAAATCCAATGCAAAGAAAAGCAAGAAATTCATTTTTATTAGGAATGTTTATTACAATGATAATTGCAGCACTTGTAATAGGATTTCTTTTATGGAGAATGTATCAAGAAAAAACAGAGAAAGAAGTAATAGAAAACGCGAAAGTAACAGTATATGTATTATCAATGAATGTAACATCTGGAGCTAATGTACAAATGAGTGATTTAAAATCTGTAGAGGTGACAAAGGATGCAGTGCCTGTATCAGCAATTACAACTGCAAATTATGCAAGCATAGTAACAGAAAATTCAATATATAAGATAGATTTACCATTAGGAACTGTACTATCAGAAGATATGATAGTAGAATCAGAAGATGTAACAGAAAATGATACAAGAGAGCAAGAATTTAATATGATAGTATTACCTACATATTTAGAGATAGATGATTATGTTGATATAAGATTAAGATTACCAAGTGGAGAAGATTATATCGTAGTGTCAAAAGCTAGAATAGTGGATTCTGATGAGGTTACAATGTGGACAAAACTTTCAGAAGATGAGATATTAACATTATCAAACGCAATAGTAGAAGCATATCAAATAGATGGAGCTTTATTATATGCTACAACTTATGTTGAACCAGGAATTCAATCTTCAGCTTCAGTTACATATGTGCCAACGATTTCTGTAGCACAATTAATTAACAATGATCCAAATGTTGTACAAACTGCAAAAGATGAATTAGCAAAAAGATATAATAATGCTACATTATATGGTGGAAGAACATCTGTTATAAATCAAGCAGTAGCAGCTGTAGGAGAACAAGCTCAATTGAATGTATCAAATGGAACAGCAACAGAAGTTGAAACACAAAAGGAATCAAGAAAAAATTATATGAAGGAATTAGAATCAGCTCAAGCAACAAGTACAGCAAAGTAAAACTTAATCACATAAAAGGAATACAATTTCGAGAATATTTAGAAGGAGAAATACAATGAAAAAAGTCGGATTTATTGGAGCATATGATAAAGCTAACTTAATAATGTGTCTTGCAAAGATCTTATCAATGAAAAATAAGAAGGTTTTAATAATAGACACAACAGCAGAACAGAAATTAAAGTATATAGTACCTACTTTAGAACCGACTATGACATATATAACAACATGGGAAGAAATAGATGTAGCAGTTGGATTTAAGAGGATAGAACAGATATATGATTATATAGGAACATCAGAAGAAGGAATGGAATATGATGTTATACTAATGAATATTGATAGTCAAAAAGCAATAGATGATATGAGAGCAGAAGAAAATGATATAAACTGTTTTGTAACTGCAATGGACTTATATTCTATTAGAAAAGGAATTGAAATTTTCAAGAATATTCAACATCCTGTTAAGTTAGTTAAAATTATATTCTCAAAGCAAATGACAGAATCAGAAAATGAATATATAGATTATTTAGCAACAGAAGCGAAAATGGAATGGGATAGTGAACAAATATTTTTTCCATTAATATTAGATGACAAATATATAGAGATGAATGATCAATTAATATATAGATTAGGGTTAAGAACAATCAGTTCTTTTTATAAAGACAGTTTAGCAACATTAGTTGCTACGCTATTTAAAGATGAAATTAAAGAGCAGGAAGCGAGAAGAATAATAAAGATGCTAGAAAGGGAAGGGATATAGAAATGTCTATAATAACTTTTTGGAATAATAGCAAAAATGGTCATATAGGACAAACTTCGTCCTTATTAGCAACGGCGACTCTAATGGCAGTTGAGCATAATTATAAAATTCTACTAATATCACCTCAACTAGGTGATATGGATTTAGATAAAGCATATGGTGTAGCTGAAAATGCTGCTATGAAGTTTTTAGGCTTGAAGGAGGTAAAATTCAATTCTGGAATAGAGGGAATAATGAAATTAGCAAATAGTGGAAAATTAACACCAGAAATGATAGGAAACTTCACAAAAATAGTATTAAAAAATAGATTGGAAGTAATTGTCGGAAAAAAAGAAACGCAAGACGAGGAAAATGAAAAATTTGATTTTAATGATTATCCAGATGTGTTAAAAATAGCAAATAACTTTTATGACATGGTATTTGTTGATCTAGACAGAGGCTTGGATTCGGATTTGACAAAAAAAATATTAGAAACATCTAATTTGATAATTTGCAATATGGAACAAAAACTTGAAGAAATAGAAAAAATGGTAGAGACTCAAAAAATAGAAAAAGTAGTGGGAGGAAGAAACGTTTTATATTTATTAAATAGATATGAGAAAAATTCAAAATATAATGTAAAAAACATAATGAGAAATTCAAGAATTAAGAAAGACCTATACACAGTACCATATGATTTAATGTATAGTGATTCGTTACAAGATGGTACAATAGATCAATTTGTTTTAAATCCAAAAATAAGAAGAGCAACTTTAGAAGAAGAACATGGATTTTTTGTAGCACAGGTAAACAGTTTTTGCGAAGCAATTATTTATAAATTACAAGAGCTACATATGCTAGGGTGATTAAGAATATTTTTAACATTCTCTACTTTAAATGCTTAGAAAGGAAAGGAATTAACTATGATAAATATTATAATGATATTATTACTGATGGTAGTTGCTGGTTTTGGAATCTATAAACTTATCTTAAGCAAGAAAAATGCTGTTGAAGAAAAAGATGTAGAAGTAGATGACAAAACATATTCTTTAGATGTAATGTCAAGATTCATAAAAAGAAGACTAGATGAAATTACAAAAGTAAACTTATATGATATTGGTTTATCAGAAGAAGAATTAAAAAGAAGAAAAAATAAAAAATATGAATTGAAAAAAGCATTAAAAGGATGTACATATGGAGATGTTAATGATAAAAAATATGTTAAAGGAATTATGTTCGATTTACTACTTCAGGAATATGGAGTAAATGAAACTAACATATCAAAGGCAATTCCTTTTGATATACCTTCATTATTAACACCACAAGATAAATTTGACATACTTATTTATAAATATAAACAGGAATTTGGATATGAGGCTTTGACACAATTTATAAAAAAATATAATTTAGCAGCATTAAAATATTTAGAGGGTGAAGCAAAACCATCATATGTAATCACAGCAGATGAAATAATTGATATATTTGAGAAAGAAAATTTACAATTAGAGTTTAATGAAAAATTGGAAGTTGTAGTTCAAAGAATATATCAATATTATAAGGGATATAGTGCAATAGATGAAATAAGAGACATGAATATAGATGGTGTATCTGGAGGTGTTTCTGGATTGCCAGAATCTTTCTTGAGCCAAGTAGCACAAACAGATGGAGATTATTTAGGACAAATACTAGATAATAAGGTGCCAAGAGCATGTGATAGTATATGGATATTTTTCCAAGGAAAGTCAATAAGATTAGCTTTTCTTTCATTTGGAAGTGAAAGTGAATTAAAAAGAGTATGCCAAAACATATATAAATACAACAACCCAGGACAATTATCAGATTCAAATGGTTATAAAATTAATGAAATGAAAGACGGTTCACGTGTTGTTGTTGTTAGACCAAGTATGTCAGAAACATGGGCATTCTTCGTAAGAAAATTCGATGTAAAACGTGCGACATTAGAGCAAATTATTACATGTGACGGTAAAGATGAAGCTATAGATTTATTAAAATTTTTAGTAAAAGGGGCAAGAATTATTTCTCTTACAGGAGAGCAAGGTTGTGGTAAAACAACAATGCTTATGGCAATGATAGAGAATATTTATGAAACTATGAATATAAGGGTTCAGGAAACCGCATTCGAGTTACACTTAAGGAAAATATATCCTACAAGAAATATTTTATCATTAAGAGAAACGGAAACGGTTTCAGGACAAGAGGGATTGGACGTTCAGAAAAAGACTGATGGTTCTGTTAACATCATAGGTGAGGTTGCTACTGACCCCGTAGCATCTTGGATGATACAAGCAGCTCAAGTTGCTTCTAAATTCACATTATTTACACACCATGCTAAAACATTTCCAAATTTAGTTACAGCATTAAGAAACTCAATGCTAAGAACTGGTGTATTTAAAGATGAAAAAACAGCAGAGGAACAAGTTATACAAGTATTAAACTTTGACATCCATCTAGTAAAAGATTTTAGAGGAAGAAGATACATAGAAAGAGTAACCGAATGTGTTCCAATAGAGAATGCAAATCCATATACAAGAGATTATAGAAATGAAAAAACTTTAGAAGGAAAAATAGAGAAATTTATGGATAATGCTACAAACTATTTCCAAAATGTTACAGATAGACAAACATATGACTATGTTAACATACTAGAATTTAGAGGAGATGGATATGTATTAACGAATAAAATTTCAGATAAGAACATAGAAGAAATGAGAATGAACATGGATGATGCAGATGTAGAAGAATTTGATGCTTTTATAGCAAAGCATTGGGGAAGCAAAACCAAAAAAAGAGAAGCAAGTAAAGTATAACTCAACTCAAGAAAGGAGGGCCTAATTAAAGATGTCAACCAACTTATTAAAATATGTTTTAATTGGAGCTATAGCCATCTTTGTATTTATAGTCATTGCATATATTAATATAATGAAAAAATTAGATCAAGGCGATAGAAAATTAGCAAAACAATTAAAACAAGGAACACAGACTAATAAATTTTCACTAGATGTTTTATACATGAAATTATATATGATTTATATGAAAATCCCGGGGCTAAAGAGATATCTTCTTAAATTAAGAAGGAGATTAGAGATAATAAATATACAAGATGAGTATCAAACTAGAAAACAAGCATCGTCATCTTTAACAAAGGCACTTATATGGTTAGTACCTCTAACTATTATTATAATTGCATTAACATCAAGCAATATTTTATTAATGGCAATTCTATTATTGTTTGAAATTTTCGTAGTAGAATCATTAGTAGAAGGAAATGTAAATAAATTAGATAATAAATTATTAAAACAACAAGTCAACTTTTTTGCCGAGATAAGACATGCTTTCCATGAATCAAGCATGATTGAGGAAGCAATATATCAAGTAGCACAGACTAACGAAGATGAAGTTGCGTTACAAGCTGAAAAGATATATGAAATATTGATTTCAGATGATCCTGAAACTGAATTAGAAAAATATTATGATATTGCACCTAATAGTTATTTAAAAGAATTCGCAGGTATATCATATCTAACAAAAGAATTTGGTGATAGAAAAACAAGTACAGGTGCATCACAATACTTAAAAAATCTTAATAATATTACACAAGAGATGCAACTAGAGATATTAAAAAGAGATAAATTAGATTATGTATTTCAAAGTTTATCTGTTATAGCTTTAATAGCAGTATTACTATTAGAACCATTAAAAGCATGGGCTATTTCAAACTTTACATTCGTAGGAGGATTTTACAATGGTAAACTTGGAACTATAGCTGAATTAATAGTTTTAGTTTTAACAGTAATATGCTATATAATGATTAGGAAAGTAAAAGATACAACTAAAAACAATGCTGTAGAAATTGGAAATGAACATCCGTGGCAAGATAAACTATATAAAATTCCAATGGTTAAAGTAGTTGTAGATGCATTTATGCCTAAAAAGAAAACAAAAGAATATATGAAAACGACAAAATTGCTTAAAGATTCAGCTTCATCTCAAAAAATAGAATGGATGTATGTAAATAAAATAATAATGGCAATAGCAACATTTTTGGTATCATTATTAATGTTTGTTTATATACATGGTGTAGCAACAAAATGGGTTTATGAAGAAGTTTTATTAGAAGATGGAACAACGTCAATGATGATGTCTAATTCACAAAAAAAGCAGGGTGAAAAAATACTAGAAGTCGATAACAAGATATTAGATAAATTTAAGGGAAATAATAATGTTAAAAAAGAAACAATAAAAATAGAGTTATCTCTAACAAGCTATTATGAAGAAGCAGACGAAGAGACATTAAACACAGCTACAGACAGAGTATATGCTAAACTAAAAACTATAAATGCTGAAAGCCAAATTCAATGGTATGAAGTATTAATAGCAATGGGATTTAGCGTTATAGCATATATGTTTCCAAATATTTTATTAATTTTCCAAAAAAAGATGAGAGAGTTGGAAATGGAAGACGAAGTAATGCAATTCCAAACAATTATCCTTATGCTTATGAAAATTGAAAGAGTAAATGTTGAAATGATATTGGAATGGATGGAAAGGTATTCTAATATATTTAGAGTTCCAATTTCGAAATGTGTTAACAACTATGAAAGTGGAGCATGGGAAGCTCTAGAAGACTTAAAAGAAGATGTTACATTTCCACAATTTGTTGGTATAGTAGAAAGTTTACAAGCTGCAGTTGAAAAGATACCAATAAAAGAAGCATTTGACGAGTTAGAAACAGAAAGAGAATATTACCAAGAAAAAAGAAAAGAATCAAATGAACGTTTAATTAGTAAGAGAGGTATGGTTGGTAAGGTATTCGGTTTTGCACCAATGATAGTACTATTTGTAGGTTATCTAATAGCACCATTAGTTGCTTTAGGTCTTATGAATATGGGATCAACAATGTCAGCTATGCAGTCAATGGTATAAAAAACAATAAATATAGATTGTGCTGAAGAGGAGGAGAGTTTTATGGAAAATGCATCAACAGCTTTGCTAATGGCAGGAGGGATACTTTTAGCAATAATAGTCATTTCTGCATTTATATATGGATACTCTAGTATAACTAATATGGCACAATCAAAAGCAGATGCAGAATTATTAGAAGAAATAAATGATTTTAATAAACCATTATTAGCATTTAATAAAACTGCTATGTATGGGACTGATGTAATTTCTGTTTTAAATTTAGCAATAAGTAATAACAAAATATATAAAGCAAAAGCCGGAGAAGAACTTTATGTAGATATATCATTTAAATTAACTAAAGATTCAATACAAGATACAGTATATGAATATACATTAGATGAGCAAAAAGCAACATACAATAGTGCTTTATTGACTAAAGATACATCTTTATATGGAGCAAGTAGATTTGCTTTTGAAATTAATCATGAATATAGCTTAAGTAGTAATCTTGAACCAATAACAGAATTCTTAAGGACAGCAAGTAGATCTGAAGAAACAAAAACAATAATTAATACTAAAGGAGCAATTGCAACAAAATATACAATCACATATTCAGGAATTGCAGATTTTAAACGAAAAACATTTAAGTGTTCAAGGGTGGAACATGATGCATCTGGCAGAATTAAAGCTCTTAATTTTGAACAAATTCAAGAATCAGTATATGGGGGAAATAGCTAATGGAAAATGCGTCAAAAGCATTATTAATGGCTGGAGAAGTATTGATTGGTATAATTATTCTTAGTATAATGGCATATACCTTTGATAGAATATATACTTTTGCAGAAGATTATCAAGGAAGAGATCAACGTCAAAAAATACTTATATTTAATACACAATATACAAAATATGCGACTGCAACAGGCGATGAAGCAAATTATATATATGCCGAGGATGTAGTAACTTTGACAGAACAAACACTAAATTGGAATCGTACAACAGCTATTGATAGCGAAAAAATTGAATTATATATATTGGATAGAAGTGGAGGAATAATATACTCTACACAGACAGCAATACCAGAATTTAATAGAGAAAATTTTTTAGACACATATAAACTTAGAGGAAATCCAACTCAAGCATCGAATAAAGAATATAAATTTTCTTGCAAAGTTGAAACAGATGATAAATCAGGCAGAGTATCAAGGATTACAATCCAAATTCAGGGAGAAAGAGATGATTAGGCATTATTACTAGAAAGGAAGAATTATGAAAAAAGGAATAATTTTACTAATTATTTTCGTAATTGTTATTATAGCACCACTGATTGTTTTGATAAATGAATATAAGGAAGATAGGAACAAAGTAAAGCAATTTAATTTAGAATTTGAACAATATAAAGATCAAAGCACATATGGGACTAATATTGGTTCACTAATGAATTATGCAATTGATAATAATGAAAAATATAATATTGAAAAAGATGAAAATGGAATCTATATAGACGATGATAAGTATTGCATAAGAGTAGAAATAAAGATGTTAAGTTCAGAAAATGAAGATGTAATGATAACACATGCGATGGAAACTATAAGTTCTTTAGGAATAGAAAGATTTGTTAGAAATTTTAATTTATTAGAATTTAAATGTGTAGAAATAAATTACAATTCTTATGGAAGAGTTAATAAAATAGTATTCGAATTAAATGCATAAAACCAAAAATTACTATTGACTTTGAATTTAACTTATGCGATAATAATAAAAGAATAGATTTTAATGTTGATTTATGAAGAATAAATTATAAAAATAAACATATTCAAAGGAGGAAATAATATGGAAAACGCATCAAAAGCTTTATTAATAGCAGGAGCTGTTTTAATTGTTATAGTATTAATTAGTGTAGGTATGATGATAGTACAATCAGCTTCTGGTCTTACAGGAGATGTTGATGACATTACAAGTAGTCAAGCTGTCACAGCATTTAACTCACAATTTGAAAATTATCAAGGAACTCAAAAAGGAACTTCTGTAAAAACTTTATTAGGATTATTATCTACAAACAACTCTACAAATACTAGTGGTCATACAATATCAGTTAAACTAAGTCTTTCAACTGAAGCTACTGAAGCAGCAGAGGCAATTAGTGATTCAACAGAGATTACAAAACAAGCAGCATCAGTAATTGGTTCAGCAAGATATAATATATTAGTAAGTGCAAAAGACAGTTTAGGATACATAACTGAAATGGAAATAACTAGAGTTAAATAATATGATGTATATATAGGGATGGTGTCAAATGGAAAATGTAGCAGATGTTTTAAAAATGTTCTTTGCAGTAACTGTATTTGCCATAGCATTAACTGTACTTTTCCGAATGACAGCACTTGCAAAAGATACTGCAGATGCAGTATTTACAGCGATAGATAAAAATACATACATGGATTATAATTCATATGAAATAGATGGAGCTAATAGAAAAGTTACTTTTCAGGAAATAATTCCAACAATATATAGATATGCTCAAGAAGGTTATGGTGTCACAATAATAGATAATGGAGAAATTGTAGCAAGATTTGATTTAGATACAGAATCTCAAGTATCAAGTTGTTTATGGTCAGAGACGAGATTTGCAAGTGCTTCAGCAAGTCAGAAAGAGAAAAGCACAGCAATAAAAGAAGAAATTAAAAATTATTTAAATGATTACATAATTGCAAAAGCAAATGTTAATGAAATAACAAGTGTTGATACTTTAATAAAAAACATTTATTCAACAGGTGATTCGACAGGAAAAGACCCTGTATATACTTCATGGTTAATTTCTAATACATATCAAAATAATAATATAACTCAAAGAATAAATTGTGATATATATGGTGGGTCAACTAATTTTAGTTTAAGAAGCCCTGGAGTAAATGAAAGCGATGTAAACTATATAGCAGGTAAACATAGAGCTGTATGTAGTGGTAGTGGATTATTATCAAAGTATGGCGACAATTCAATTTTTACGGAGTATATTGTACAAATTGATAGAAATGAATATATTGAGGATGAGCAGGGGGAAAATACAGGATTATTACTTTATGGAACAATTCGTTATACTAAAAAAAGAGAAATAATTTATGTGAAGAATTCATAGGATAAAACTTACAAAATTAAGATAATATTTAGTATATTTAATTTATGAAAGGATGTAATTTTAAATGGCAGGAGATTCTTTAATTACAATTGTAACAATTATCCTAGCAGCAATATTACTATTTGTATTTCCAATGATAACTTTAGCTGATAGAACAGATGATATATCACAAGTAGCAGTTCAAACTGCTACTGTGGATTTTGTCGATGAAGTAAGAACAACAGGAAAAATTACAGAAGATAATTATTCTGATTTTTTACAAACGATTAATGCTACAGGGAATACTTATACAATAGAGTTGGAACTAAAACGATTAGATGAAAATCCAAGTAAAAAGTCAGCAAATGCTAATCAACAAATAATAGGAGAAAACACATATTATTCAATTTATACGACGCAAATTTTAGATGAACTTGATAGTGGCACAATACATTTAAAGCAAGGAGATATGTTTTCAGCAAGTGTAGTAAATAGTAATCAAACATTATCAGAAGTATTAAAAAGTTTCTTTTATAGAGTAACAGGAAATAGTTCCAATACTATAACAGCAAAGTCTTCAGGAGTAGTAACAGTAGATGGATAAGAGAAATAGGTTGAAAATTATTTTCAACCTATCTTTGTATTTTTAGGCAAATAAAAAAGGAGTAATGTGCATGAAAAAAAAGACTAACATAGTTTTATTAATAATTTTATTAATACTAATTATAATAACTACAGTTTTAATAGTTATTTTAAATTTGAAAAATAAAGATGATAGTATAATAAATGAAGGAAATATTGGAAGTGTGGAGCAGGAAGAAACTATAAGATATGATAATGGAGAAACTTCATATTATGACTATTATAAAGAAGGTTTAATTAATATTGATATAAGTAAATATGTGAAATTACCTAAAGATTATTTAGAATACAAGATTGATTCTGATGAAGAGGGACAAATAAATACAATTCTTGATAAAATAGTAGAAAATTCTGAAGTTGAAATTCCTATAAAATTATTAAATGGATATTATGGAGATGTGTATAATGATATAAAATCAGGAGCAGATTCAGAAAAAGTGACATTAGATGAATATATAAAAAAGGTATATGGATATGATAGTTATCAGAAATTTATAGAAGAGAATACTAAATACTATGAGGAAAGTGTAAAAAAGGATTTGGTTTATCAAGCTCTAGCAAAGTCATTGAATATTACTATTACAAAGCATGATGTGGAGGATTATTTTTCTAGTAGATTAGAAAATGGAGATACATATGAATCTCTTATGGAACTCTATGGAGAAGAATTGATGTATAAATACACAATGAAAGACAAGATAGAAAAAGCACTAATACAAAGAATTTCACAATAAAATGTTTAAAATCAAAAATATATGGTTATCATATTAAAGAGGTAATCATATGAAGAAAAGAGTTTTTATATCGGTATTAATAAGTATCTTATTAATAGCATTGATATATGTAAGTGATATAACAAATATTCCAGATAGTATAATATTATTTAAAGAAGAAGAATTAGATATAAACACTATATTTGGAATGAGTGTAAAAACGCTAGAAGTGTATAATAATGATAATGCTGAAGATATTGAACAAACAATACAAACGTCTACTCCGGATCATCCTGATACTGAAGAAGTTGTTAATATAGGAATAAGTTTATTTGGAATACCAGTAAAAGAAGTATCAGTAAATGTAATACAAGATATTGAAGTCATACCATTAGGTGATTTAATAGGGATGAAACTATATACAAAAGGGGTACTAGTTGTAGGAATGTCTGAAATTTATGGAGAAAATAACAAAGTATATAGACCTTATGAAAATACAGGAATAGAAGAAGGAGATACAATAACAAAGATAAATGATAAAGACATAGCGTCTACTGAAGAAATGATAAGTTATATAAATGATTCAAAAGGAAGAGAAATTAAAATTACTTATATTCATAATAGTAAAGTTTTAGAAACAAATATAACACCGGTAGAAACAGATACAAATAATTATAAAGTAGGATTATGGGTTAGAGATACAGCAGCTGGTGTAGGAACAGCAACATTCTATGATGAAAATACTGGAAAAATCGCAATGCTAGGTCATGGGATTTTAGATATCGATACTGAAGAATTAATAGATATATCAGATGGAAAAATAACTAATACGGATATTGTTGCTATAGTAAAGGCAGAAAATGGAAAGACGGGTAGAATACAAGGAATAGTGGAAGAACAGAAGGAGATAGGGACAATTTCAAAAAATACTTATTATGGGGTTTATGGAGAATTATATAATGAAAATGAATTGGGCATAGATGCATCAAAAACAATGAAAATAGCATTAAGAAATGAAATACAGACTGGGGAAGCAACGTTAATGTGTGCGTTAGATAATGGCAAAGTAGAAGAATATGCTGTAGAGATAGAAAAAATATACTTAAATAACAATTCAAATAATAAAAGTATGTTATTAACTATAAAAGATGAAAGATTATTAGAAAAGACCGGTGGAATAGTACAAGGAATGAGTGGTAGTCCTATAATACAAAATGGAAAACTTATAGGAGCTCTAACACATGTTTTAGTTCAAAATCCTAAACAGGGATATGCTGTGTTTTCAGATATTATGATAAAACAATTAAATAATACAGAATAAAAGGAATAGATAATATAATTAAAATATTATTTATTCCTTTTATTCTAATTTTCAATTAACATTGGACCAATTTCTGTAACAGTACCTGCACCAATGGTTACAACAATATCATTATCTTCAGCATTTTTCTTTAAATAAGAAACAATATCTTTAAAATCAGATATATATTCAACATTTGCCCCCAAAGATTTTACTTTATCAGCTAAATCTTTAGAAGATATATTATGAGTGTCTTTTTCACGTGCTGCATATATATCTGTGATAATTATATTATCGAAATTTAATAAAGCATTAGCAAAATCATCTAAAAGATTTTTAGTTCTACTATATGTATGAGGTTGAAATACAGCCCATGATTTATTAAACTTTTTATTTTGCAATGCTAATGCGGTAGCTTTTATTTCAGTTGGATGATGTGCATAGTCATCAAAAATGGAAATATTTTTATTAAATGTTCCTTTAAATTCCATTCTTCTATTAGCTCCCGTGAATTCTAATAAAGAAGATTTTATAATTTCAGAATTTATATTGTAATAATTACACATTGATATACAAGCTAATGCATTTAATACATTATGTTTTCCAGGGACAGATAATTTTATGTGAGAATAAAACTCGTTTTGACTATAAACATCGAATTCAGGAAAACCGTTATCATCAAAAACAATATTTTTAGCTATAAAGTCAGCTTGCTGATTATCAATTCCATATGTAACAATTTTACATTGAGCATAATTAATTAAATTTAAACAACGCTTATCATCAGCATTTGTAACAAGTAAACCATTATCAGGCAATAATTTAACGTATTTGATAAAAGCATTTTCGATGTTGTCGATGTTTTTAAAATAATCTAAATGATCATTATCAATATTTAGCACAATAGCTGATTTAGGAAAGAAGTGTAAGAAACTTTCTACATATTCACATGCTTCTAATATAAAATAATCGCTATTTCCTACAATATAATTTCCAGAAATATTTTTTAAATAAGCTCCAACTTGAATACTAGGATCAAGTTTTGCATTTAAGAAGCAAAGAGAAATCATAGAGGTAGTTGTAGTTTTTCCATGGGTACCAGAAATAGTTATTGTATCATTAAAACATTTTGTAAGTAATCCTAAAAAAACAGCACGTTCCATAGTAGGAATATTAAGATGATTAGCCATTACTAATTCAGGATTATCTTTAGAGATAGCAGCAGTATAAACTACTAAATCTACTTTTTTAATATTTTCAGGATTAGTACCAATATATACAGGTATACCACTATCAATAAGAAACTTAATTGTATCTGAATTTGTTGCATCACTACCAGATACATCAAATCCAAAATGCTTTAGTGTATGAGCTATACCACTCATACTAACACCGCCAATACCTATAAAGTAAATTTTTTTATACTTGATAAAAGTACTAATATCTTTCACGATTAATTCCCACTCTCTTTAATAAAATACAAAGTTATTATATACTTTTTTATATGAATTTTCAATAAAATATGTGAAAAATAAGATAAATTATTATTTGTAAACTAAATACACATCGTAACTGTTCATATACAATAAATATAATACTTATACAACAACAATTTAACAAAATTTTAAAAAAATATAAAAAATAAGAAGGAAAAAAAATATTTTTGGCGAATAATAATATTGTACATAAAATTAATATGTACAAACATAATAAACTTTGGAAGGCGGTGCACAAAATGCAAATAACAGATGTACGTTTAAGAAAAGTAAATTCAGAAAACAGAATGAAAGCTGTTGCTTCTGTAACATTCGATAATGAATTCGTAATTCACGATATCAAAGTTATCGAAAGTCAAAACGGATTATTTATAGCTATGCCTAGCAGAAAAACTCCAAACGGAGATTTCAAGGATATAGCTCATCCAATCAACCCTGAAACAAGGGAAAAAATTCAAAGCGCAATACTTGAAGCTTATGAAGCTCCTGATGCAGAAGAATCAGCTGAGTAATAAATAAAGAGGTCATTTTCATGACCTCTTTTCATAATTTTGAATTAAAAATCTTCAAAATCTAAAGGTCATTAGACCCTTGGATTTTTTTTTGATTGTTAAAAATTCCCCAAACAGGCTAAGCCTGATTTGGGGGATGGTCTACTGTTGCATAAACTTAAAGTTCTCGACAATAGTAGTTGTATGGCGCTGATTCTTTGGAGCAAAGACAGTAACGGTAACAAGAGTTTCGGTTTCATCTGCCCCTAATACGATTTTTGCATCATGAGCTGCCGCAAAATTTAATTTTGTAACAGCCATTTTTACCTCGTTAGTGACCTTTTTCAACTTACGATTGAACTCCAGTGTTGGATGTTCAGAGGAGTTCTCATATGATTTAATAGAAAAAACTCTATTATTTTCTGCTATTAAACTAAAAAGAAGCTCATAATGAGGTGTATCCTGTAATTTGTTAATACAAGATAATATTGATGCAAGGTCAGGCGCCTTTTTCCGTAATTGGAAAGTGTATTCAAATAGAATTCCACTTTCTTCATTTGTAATTGGTGGAGTCATTGTCTCCATTTTTAGATTACCTCCATGCCATTTTATAGGTTAATGGCAACTCAATCGGTTATTTGCCTACTACAATATAATTATATCATAAATTGGCTTAATAATCAAATTTAAAAGGTATATTAACCTAGGAATTAAAGGAATTTAGAGATTAATTTTATCTTATACACATAACTAATACATAAAATATAGCAAAAAAATACAAAAATGAAAAAAAGGCTTGACATACGGATATAAGCGTTGTATAATATAGAAGTTGTAAATTCGCGATGAAACAGAATGTGGCTACAAACAGTTTATATAGAAATGTTTGGAGGGAACTTCTGTGGAGTATGTCGTGGCTTAGACCAGGCGATAAGTTTTAGAAATAAAAATGCTTATCCCAAGAAAAATAGTATAATGCTTGGGATTAAAAAATGGTAGCATAGGAAACACCAGGAAGCGTTTTAAAACTTGCCGTAATAATTTAACGGAATTGCTTAATTTCCTTATACTTGATCAATTATTTAGATGCTTTAGATATAGAAACTTATAAAGAGTTAGCAATTTCGTAAGGTCAAAAAATAAAGAAGGAGGGAAAATTACTATGGCAGTTGCAAACAAAGTTACAAGTAGTGAAAAAATTAGAATAAGACTAAAGGCTTATGATCATGATGTTCTAGATCAGTCTGCTGAAAAAATAGTAGATACTGCTAGAAGAACAGGAGCAAAAGTTTCAGGACCTATTCCACTACCAACAAAAAAAGAAGTGGTAACAGTTTTACGTTGTCCTCATAAAGACAAAGATTCAAGAGAACAATTTGAAATGAGAACACATAAAAGAGTTATCGACATTGCTTATCCAACACAAAAAACTATTGATAGTTTAATGAAATTAGAACTACCAGCAGGTGTTGATATAGAAATGAAATTGTAATTAAATAAAGAGATTTTACCTTTTGAACTTTTAAAAACTAAAAGGAAACCATGCTGGTATTTAGTATCAGCCAATAGTTAAGGAGGAAAATTAAAATGGAAAAAGCAATTATAGGTAAAAAGATTGGAATGACACAAATATTTGATGAAAAAGGATTAGTTGTTCCAGTTACAGTAATTGAAGCCGGACCATGTATAGTAGCACAAGTGAAAACAATAGAAACTGACGGTTATAATGCTATTCAATTAGGTTATGGTGATGTAAAAGAAAAAAGAATCAATAAACCAGAAAAAGGTCATTTCACTAAAGCAAAATTAATGCCCAAAAAACATTTAAGAGAATTCAGAGTTGCTGATGTAGCAGATACTACAGTAGGAAATGAAGTTAAAGTAGATGTTTTTGAAGCTGGAGATAAAATAGATGTTCAAGGTACTACAAAAGGAAAGGGATTCCAAGGCGTAATTAAACGTCATGGACAATCAAGAGGACCTATGGGACATGGTTCTATGTATCATAGGAGACCAGGTTCAATGGGATCAACATCAACACCAGGTAGAGTATTTAAAGGTAAAAAACTTCCAGGACATATGGGAGTTCAAACCGTAACAATACAAAATTTAGATGTTATAAAAGTAGATCTTGATAAGAATGTAATTTTAGTAAAAGGTAGTGTACCTGGACCTAAAGGAGCAATATTAAAAATAAGAAGAACTGTAAAGAACAGTAAATAATAGAAAGGAGGAAATAGGAAATGCCTAAAATAGATGTATATGATATTAAAGGTAAGAAAGTAAGTGAAGTTGAACTAAATGAAGAAATATTTGGAATAGAACCAAATGAAGAATTAGTTCAAGCTGCAGTTGTTAATTACTTGGCTAATCAAAGACAAGGAACACAAAGCACAAAGACAAGAGCTGAAGTTAGAGGCGGTGGTAGAAAACCTTGGAGACAAAAAGATACAGGTAGAGCTAGACAAGGAAGTATACGTGCACCACAATGGATTAAAGGTGGTATAGCTTTAGGACCAAAACCACGTTCATATAGATATACAATTAATAAAAAAGAAAGACAACTTGCTATAAAATCTGTATTAAGTTCAAAAGTATTAGAAAATCAATTAACTGTTGTAGATAAAATATCTTTTGATGAGATAAAAACAAAGAATATGGTAGCTGTTTTAAACAATTTAAAACTTGAAGGAAAAACACTTGTAATGCTACCTGAAAAAAATGAGAATGTTCAAAAATCAGCAAGAAATATAGAAGGAGTTAAAACAACTTTAGTAAATACAATAAATGTTTATGATTTATTAAAGTATAATAAGTTAGTTGTTACTCTTGATGCTGTTAAGAAATTAGAGGAGGTGTACGCATAGATGTTAGCAGAAGAAATAATAATAAGACCAGTAGTGACTGAAAAATCTAGTGATGAACTACAAGATGGAAAGTATACCTTTGAAGTTAATAAAAAGGCTACAAAAGTTGATATTGCAAAAGCAGTAGAAAAGCTTTTTGAAGTTAAAGTATTAAAAGTAAATACAATAACAGTTAGAGGAAAAGAGAAAAGAGTAGGTGTTCATACAGGAAGAACATCAGAATGGAAAAAAGCTATTGTAACAATAGATACAAATCCTGAACAAAAAACATATCTTGCAAAAGGTGGAAAAGAAGTTAAGTCTTCTAAAAAATATAAAGATTCAATATCTGAATTTATGGGTGCTTAATTCAAACAATAATCAGCATCTTGCGTTGTTATTTCAAATAAAAAAATGCTCAACGTACACACGTACGCCTCCGCTTTTTTGATTTGAAATGCCTAGCAATATACTAATTCTTTTTTGAATTAAAGTAAATACCAAGTAATTATCTGGAAAATACCAGGATAATAAAGAATAGCTGCGATGCGGAGCAGGAAAAAATCCGTAAATTTATAATAAAAATAAGAATAATGAATATTTTTTCATTGTTCCAAGAAAGGAAGCAAATAAGATGGGAATGAAACACTTTAGAGCTTATACTCCATCAAGAAGAAATATGGTAATTTCTGATTATGCAGAGATTACAAAGAAAACCCCTGAAAAATCTTTACTTGCTAAAAAGAAAGAAAAAGCAGGAAGAAATTCTTATGGTAGAATAACAGTTAGACACCAAGGTGGAGGAAACAGACAAAAATATAGAATAATAGATTTTAAACGTAATAAAAATGATGATATGATTGCAACAGTTAAAGGTATAGAATATGATCCAAACAGAAGTGCAAACATAGCATTATTAGAATATGAAAATGGAGAAAGATCATATATTTTAGCACCACAGGGATTAACTGATGGAGCTAAAGTAGTAGCTGGAATTAAAGCAGATATTAAACCAGGAAACTGTATGCAAATTGAAAATATACCAGTTGGTACATTAATTCATAATATAGAATTAAATCCTGGTCAAGGAGGAAAATTAGTAAGAAGTGCTGGTCAATCAGCTCAATTAATGGCTAAAGAAGGTAAATATGCACATGTAAGATTACCTTCAGGAGAAATGAGATTAATTTTAGTTAATTGTAGAGCAACTATTGGTACAATAGGTAATTCAGATCATGAAAATGTAAAATTAGGAAAAGCTGGAAAAACAAGACATATGGGAATTAGACCAACAGTTCGTGGATCAGTTATGAACCCAGTAGATCACCCTCATGGTGGTGGTGAAGGTAGAGCACCAGTAGGACGTTCAGGACCAATGACTCCTTGGGGAAAACCAGCAAACGGATATAAGACAAGAAAGAAACATAACAGAACGGATAGACTAATTGTTAAGAGAAGAGGTGGAAAATAATGTCAAGATCAAGTAAAAAAACTCCATTCGTAGAAGCAAAACTTTTAAAAAGAATTGAAGCTATGAATGAATCAGGAAATAAGGAAGTTCTAAAAACCTGGTCAAGAGCATCTACTATTTATCCACAAATGATTGGTCATACAATAGCAGTTCATGATGGTAGAAAACATGTGCCAGTTTACATTTCAGAAGAAATGGTAGGACATAAATTAGGAGAATTTGCTCCAACAAGAACATTTAAAGGCCATGCCGGAGAAAAGGCAACAACTGTAAAGAAATAGAAGGAGGTAATAAGTAAGATGGAAGAAAATACAGTATTAGAAGCTAGAGCAACTTTAGGAGATGCTAGGATTTCTTCTAGAAAAGTAAAAATTGTAGCAGATCTAATTAGAGGAAAAGATGTAAATGAGGCTTTAGCTATCGTTAAATATACACCAAAGGCAGCATCTCCAATAGTTGAAAAATTATTAAAATCAGCTATTGCAAATGCAGAAAATAATCATAATATGAATGGTCAAAACTTATATATTGCTGAAATCTATGCAAATCAAGGCCCAACAATGAAAAGAATAAGAGCAGCAGCAAAAGGTTCAGCTGTAAGAATAAGAAAAAGAACAAGCCATATAACTATAGTTTTAAGAGAGAGAGAATAGAGTTTGAAATAATTATATATATGAGAAAAATATAATTACTTCGAAATATGTTAAAGTTGCCAAAAGCAACTTCTGAATAGAGAGAATTTAAAGAGAAGGAGGAGTCTTAAAAATGGGACAAAAAATGCATCCACATGGATTAAGAGTAGGTGTAATTAAAGATTGGGACTCAAAATGGTATGCTGATTCTAAAAACTTTAGTGACTACTTAGTAGAAGATAAGAAGATCCGTGAATATGTAAAGAAAAAGTTATATATTAGTGGTATTTCTAGAATAGAGATTGAAAGAAATGCTAAAATGGTTAAAGTAAACGTATATACTGCAAAACCAGGATTAGTAATTGGTAAAGGCGGAACGCTTGTAGAGAGCTTAAAAGCTGATTTACAAAAAATAATTAATAAAGATGTAAATTTAAATATTGTTGAGGTAAAGGATATTGATACAGATGCACAATTAGTCGCAGAAAATATTGCATCTCAACTAGAAAGAAGAATTTCATTTAGAAAAGCAATGAAACAAGTAATGCAAAAAGCTATGAAGGCTGGAGCATTAGGAATTAAGACAGCAGTTTCTGGAAGATTAGCAGGAGCTGATATGGCCAGAACAGAATTTTATAAAGAGGGAACAATTCCATTACAAACTTTAAGAGCAGATATTGACTATGGATTTGCTGAAGCAAATACAACTTATGGTATAATTGGGGTTAAAGTTTGGATTTATAAGGGTGAAGTTCTTCCTGAAAAAAAAGTTAAAACAGAAGGGGGAGAACAATAATGCCATTAATGCCAACAAGAACAAAGTTTAGAAAAGTACAAAAAGGTAGAATAAGAGGTAAGGCTTCTAGGGGAAACAAAGTATCTGATGGAGAATATGGACTTCAGGCTTTAGAAATAGGAAGAATAAAATCTAATCAAATAGAAGCAGCTCGTATTGCAATGACACGTTATATTAAAAGAGGTGGTCAAGTTTGGATAAAGATATTTCCAGACAAACCAATTACATCAAAACCTCTTGGTACTCGTATGGGTAAAGGAAAAGGAGCACCAGAATATTGGGTAGCACCAGTTAAACCAGGAAGAGTAATGTTCGAAATTGCAGGTGTATCAGAAGCAGATGCTAGAGAAGCAATGAGACTAGCAGCAAATAAACTACCAATAAAAACAAAATTTGTTGTAAGAGAAAATAAAGTAGGTGGTGATAGTGATGAAGATAAATAAAATAAACGAAATGTCTTCACCAGAACTTGAAAAAGAATTAGGTGAATTAAAAACTGAACTATTTAAACTAAAATTTAGCCTAGCAACAAATGGATTAGATAATCCTTTAAAAATAAAAGAAGTAAAAAAAGATATTGCTAGGATAAATACAGTATTAAGACAAAGACAATTAGCTGAAAATAAAAATGCTTAAATATAAAATGTTATAAAAAGTTTTGAATACCTTAAAAATAATAGCAAAAATATTAGTGATATAGCTAAGAAAGGAGAAGATTATGGAAGAAAGAAATCTTCGTAAAGTTATGATTGGTACAGTTACATCTGATAAAATGGATAAAACAGTAGTTGTATCAGTTGAGACTAGTGTTCGTCATAGTATATATAACAAAACTATGAAAAGAACATATAAATTAAAAGCACATGACGAAGATAATGCTTGTCATGTAGGAGATAAAGTTAAAGTAATGGAAACAAGACCACTTTCTAAAGATAAGAGATGGAGAGTAGTAGAAATAATGGAAAAGGCAATAGTTAAATAAACTTAAAAATTATTTGTGAAGGAGGAAAAACTAGATGGTACAACAACAAACCGTATTAAAAGTAGCTGATAATACTGGTGCAAAAGAAATTATGTGTATCAGATGTTTAGGTGGATCATATAGAAGATATGCTCACATTGGTGATGTTATAGTTGCTTCTGTAAAAACCGTTGCTCCAGGTGGAACTGTAAAAAAGGGTCAAGTAGTAAAAGCAGTAGTAGTAAGAACTAAAAATGCTACAAGACGTGCAGATGGTTCATATATTAAATTTGATGAGAATGCTGCTGTTATAATAAAAGAAGACGGTACACCAACTGGAACGCGTATATTTGGACCAGTAGCCAGAGAATTAAGAGATGGTGGATATATGAAGATTTTATCTTTAGCACCTGAAGTTCTTTAAAATTAAGATAAAGAGAGAATATAAAATATCCAATAAAAGAGGTGAAATTAATGAATATAAAAAAAGGCGATACTGTTAAGATTTTATCTGGAAATGATAAAGGAAAAACAGGAGAAGTTTTAGAAATTATACCTAAAACAGAGAAAATTGTTGTTAAAGGTGTAAATATTAGAAAAAAACATGTAAAACCTAGAAAACAAGGTGAAGAAGGCGGAATAATATCTGTAGAATGTGCTATACATAGTTCAAAAGCAAATGTAGTTTGCCCAAAATGTGGAAAGGCAACTAGAATAGGTTATAGCATAGAAAAAAATGAAAAAGTACGTGTTTGTAGGAAATGTGGAACAAAAATAAAATAGACGATGAAAGGAGGATTAAATAGAAATGAGTGTATTAAAAGACCAATATGTAAAAGATGCTGTTCCAGCATTAATGAAAAAATTTGAATATAAATCAGTTATGCAAGTTCCAAAACTTGAAAAAATAGTTATAAATATAGGTCTAGGAGATACTAGGGACAATCCAAAAGATTTAGAAAACGCAATAAAAGATTTAAGTATAATTACAGGGCAAAAACCAGTAGTTACTAAAGCTAAAAAATCTATAGCTGCATTTAAATTAAGAGAAGGAGCAAATGTAGGTTGTAAAGTTACTTTAAGAGGAGAAAAAATGTATGAATTTGCTTATAAACTATTCAACACAGCTCTTCCTAGAGTTAGAGATTTTAGAGGAGTTTCTACTACTTCATTTGATGGTAAAGGAAATTATTCATTAGGAATAAAAGAACAATTAATATTTCCAGAAATAGAATATGATAAAGTTGATAAATTAAGAGGAATGGATATTATATTTGTAACAACAGCTAGTAAAGATGAAGAAGCAAGAGAATTATTATCTTTATTAGGAATGCCGTTTAGAAATTAGAAGTTAGGAATGAGAATCTAACAACTAACCTATAAATAGTTATTTTAAATTAATACAATTTAGTAATGAGAAAAATAAAAAAAGGAGGAAAAAGCTAGAATGGCAAAAAAGTCAATGATTGCAAAGCAACAAAGAACACAAAAATATGCAACGAGAGAATATAATAGATGCAAATTATGTGGTAGACCACACGGATATATAAGAAAATATGGTATATGTCGTGTATGCTTCAGAGAGTTAGCTCATAAGGGCCAAATCCCAGGAGTAACAAAAGCGAGTTGGTAATAAGGAGTAAAACAATAAAAACTTGTTTTTAATTTGATTTTATTGTTTTACGACCGACACGTGAAAAATTCACTTCGTGAATTTTACTCGTGATAGAGAAAAAGAGTTTATAACCAACACGTGAAAAATTCACGAAGTGAATTTTATTCATGAGGGAAAAAGATTTGTTCATAAGTATATAAAAGAGAAATAAAAAAATAGGAATAAGGTAAAACGAAAAGGAGGTATAGCCAAATGGTAACTACAGATCCAATAGCAGACATGTTAACAAGAATTAGAAATGCTAATACTGCAAAGCATAAAACTGTTGATATTCCAGCATCTAAAATGAAATTAGCTATTGTTAAGATATTATTTGAAGAAGGATATATAAAATCCTTTGAAGAAATAGCAGGAGAAAATCAATCAACTATTAGAGTTACTTTAAAATATGATGAAAAAGGTAAAAAAGTAATCGAAGGTATCAAGAGAATAAGTAAACCAGGATTAAGAATATATTCTTCAAAAGAAGATTTACCAAGAGTATTAAATGGTTTAGGTATAGCAATTGTTTCAACATCTAAAGGAATAATGACAGACAAAGCTGCAAGACAAAATGGTTTAGGTGGAGAAGTCATTGCATATGTATGGTAGGAAAAGGCTGAAATTAGTATTAAATAAATTTAGAAATATAGAGAGGTGAAAAATAATGTCAAGGATAGGAAAACAACCTATTACAATTCCAGATGGAGTGGAAGTTAAAATTGATGGAAATAAAGTTTTTGTAAAAGGTCCTAAAGGATCACTTGAAAAAGAAATTAATCCTATGATCAAGGTGACAATTGAAGGAAATACAGTAACTGTTACAAGACCAAATGATGAAGCTTTAGCTAGAAGTTTACATGGTTTAACTAGAACTTTAATTAATAATATGATAATAGGAGTTAAAGAAGAATTTAAGAAAGAGTTAGAGATCAATGGTGTTGGTTATAGGGTAGCAAAACAGGGAAACAATCTTAATCTAACATTAGGATATTCTCATCCAGTAATATTTGAAGCACCAGCTGGTATAACTTTTGATGTTCCAAATCAAAACCAAATAATAGTAAGAGGTATTGACAAAGAGCTTGTTGGTCAAACAGCTGCTGTTATCAGAACAAAGAGATTACCAGAAGTATATAAAGGTAAAGGTATTAAGTATGCTGATGAAGTTATACGTAGAAAAGAAGGAAAAGCTGGTAAAAAATAGTTTAAGAATATTAATTAAAAGGTTGATTATAATAAAGAAAATTCAGAGAAAGGAGATAGAAAAATGGTTTCTAAAACTGATAGAAAAATGGAAAGAACAAGAAGACATATACGAGTTCGTACTAAAATAAGTGGAACATCTGAATGTCCAAGACTTTGCATATATAGAAGCAACACAAATATTTATGTTCAAATAGTTGATGATACTAAAGGAATTACACTAGTTTCCGCATCTACATTAGATAAAGAAATTAAAGAAAAACATAGCAATATTGAAGCAGCAAAACAACTTGGAGCACTAATTGCAAAAAGAGCACTAGAAAAAAACATAAAAAATGTTGTGTATGATAGAGGCGGATACATCTATCATGGAGTAGTAAAAGAATTAGCAGAATCAGCACGTAATGGAGGATTGCAATTCTAAAAAATTTAAATTTATATAGAGAAATAAAGAGAGATTCTCTATAAAAGATAATTAAAAGAAGGAGGAAAAAACCAAAAATGGAAGAAAATCAAAATCCAGTTGAATTAAAAGAGAAGGTTGTATCTATCAGCAGAGTTGCTAAAGTTGTTAAAGGTGGTAGAACATTTAGATTTAGTGCTGTTGTTGTTGTTGGAGATGAAAACGGACATATTGGAGTTGGAAATGGTAAATCATCAGAAGTTCCAGATGCAATAAAGAAAGCTATTCAGGATGCTAAAAAGAACCTAGTTACAGTTCCAGTTGTTGGAACAACAGTTCCTCATGAATTTGTTGGAAGATTTGGAAGTGCTAAAGTAGTTTTAAAACCAGCAGCTGTTGGTACAGGACTTATAGCAGGTGGTAGTGTTAGACCAGTTCTAGAACTTGCAGGATACAAAGATATAAGAACAAAGATCATAGGAACAACTAATCCTAGAAATGTTGTGTCAGCTACAATTCAAGCTCTTTTAAATATGAGCACAGTAGAAGAAGTTGCAGCTAAAAGAGGAAAAAAGGTAGAAGAAATATTATAAAATTTAATTTTTATAACTTTATACTTGAATATTTTTTTACATTACTATAAAATTAGAAGGAGGGAAGATAGAAATGCAATTAAGCGAGTTAAAATCAGCAACAGTTAAAGTTAGAAGAAGAATTGGACGTGGTATAGGTTCTGGGCTTGGTAAGACTTCAGGAAAAGGACATAAAGGACAAAAGGCAAGATCAGGAGGAGGAGTTAGACGTGGTTTTGAAGGTGGTCAAACTCCATTATATAGAAGATTACCAAAAAGAGGTTTTAAAAATATTCATGCTAAAGAATATACAGAAGTAACTTTAACAATGTTAAATAAATCAACAGTAGAAGAAGTAGATGCAGCAACACTTCTAGCAGATGGAATAATTAAAAAGGTTAGAGATGGAATAGTTGTACTTGGAACAGGTTCAATAGATAAAAAGCTAACTGTCAAGGCTAATAGATTCACGAAATCTGCTGGAGAAAAAATTGTAGCTGCAGGTGGAAAGATAGAGGTGATTTAATTGTTACAAACGATAAAAAATGCAATAAAAACCCCAGAAGTTAGAAAAAGATTATTATATACGCTATTACTTATAGTAATCTTTAGATTGGGGTGTTATTTAACAGTTCCTGGAGTAGATAGCGTGGCTCTAGCAGATGCAATGAGTTCATCAGCATCTGGATTTGGTAGCTTAATTAATATTATTTCAGGAGGGGCTTTATCAAGATTTACAATGTTTGCTATGAGTATAAGCCCATATATTACTGCATCAATCGTAATACAATTATTAGCGATGGTTATTCCATCTTGGGAAAGAATGACTAAAGAAGGTGGAGAACTAGGTAGACAAAAACTAAATAAGTATACAAAATATTTAACTGTAGTACTTGCTTTAGTTGAAGGATTAGGAATATATTTATCTTATAGAAATTATGGAATATTTGTGGATAATACATTCCTTACAGGAGCTACAGTTGTATTATCATTAATAACAGGTACATGCTTACTTATGTGGTTAGGGGATGAAATAACAAGCAAAGGAATTGGAAATGGAATTTCAGTAATAATATTTGTAGGTATTATTTCAGGACTTCCAAGTGTAGCTGTTACTTTATTCAATCTAATTTTTACATCAACAGGATTTTCTACTACAGGATTAATTACAGCTCTAGGCGTTATAATAGGAGCAATTATTTTAGTTGCTGGAGTTGTATTCGTACAAGAAGCTGAAAGAAGAGTTCCTGTTCAATATGCCAAAAAAGTTGTTGGTAGAAAAATGTATGGTGGACAAAACACTCATATTCCATTAAAACTTGTAATGGCAGGCGTTATGCCTATAATATTTGCTTCATCATTTATGACATTTCCTGCAATGATTATATCTATGTTTAATCAAAATATTGCAAGTGAAACAGGATTTTGGTCTGTTATTTATAAATTTTCATTGGCTACATCATCATCAAGTGTGCCAATAGGATATTCTATAGCAAATGCAATAGTGTATTTACTACTAATAGTAGGATTTACTTTCTTTTATACATATGCGACATTTAATCCTGCAGAAGTGGCAAGTAATATTAAGAAAAATGGAGGATTTATACCAGGTATAAGAGCTGGTAAACCAACATCAGATTATTTATCATCTATAATATCAAAAATAGTTTGGTTTGGTGGATTTTTCTTATCAATCATAGCAATTTTACCTATGCTATTAAGATTTACTAGCCTAGATATTTCTTTTGGAGGAACATCTATACTTATCGTAGTTGGAGTTGCATTAGAAGTTGTCCAACAGTTAGAATCACAACTTGTAATGAGACATTATAAAGGATTTTTAGACTAAAGAAAGGAAAATTTTTATGATACTAATAATGTTAGGAGCACCTGGTACAGGAAAAGGAACAGTTGCGGGAATTTTATCAAAAGAACTAGGAATTGTTAGTGTATCAAGTGGAGATATATTTAGAAAAGCCATATCAGACAAGACAGAATTAGGTAAAGAAGTCGAAAAATATCTTGCTAGTGGAGCATTAGTTCCAGATGAACTTACTATAAAAGTTATTGAAGCAAGATTATTAGAACCAGATTTAGAAAAAGGTGTTATACTAGATGGATTTCCAAGAACAACGCATCAAGCTGAAGAATTAGAAAAGTTTTTAAAGGATAACGGAAAATCAATAACAAAAGTAATAAATCTAGTAACACCAAAAGAGGAGATTGTTGAGCGAATTGTAAATAGAAGAATTTGTTCAAATCAAAATTGCAAGACAGTATTTAATATGAAATTAAATCCACCAAAGGTTGAAGGGATATGTGATAAATGTGGTGGAGAATTAATTCAAAGGAAAGATGATAAAGAAGAAGTTATTAATAGTAGATTAGACACATATTATACTGAAACTGCACCAATAGAGAAATTTTATGAAGAAAAAGGATTATTATATTCAACACAAATAAGCGAAAAGATAAACAGATTAGCAGATAAAGTTGCAAAAGATGTTGTTGAATTGTTGAAATAGATGTAGGGGCACATTTCAATGTGCCCTTCATGTGTGTCTAACCTTGAAAGGAAAAACTTAAATGATAGAAATAAAATCAAAAAGAGAAATAGAATTAATGGAAGAAGCATGCAGAATTACTGCTTTAGTACATAAAAAACTTGAAGAAGCTATAAAACCAGGAATAACAACATTAGAACTAGATAGGTTAGCCGAAAAAATTATAAGAGAAAATGGAGGGATTCCTGCACAAAAGGGATATCCAAGTGGTATAAAAGGAGTAATGGATTTTCCGGCAACAATATGTGCTTCAGTAAATGATGAGGTAATTCATGGAATTCCATCAAGAAAAGTAATACTAAAAGATGGTGATATAATAAGCATAGATCTTGTTACATATAAGAACGGATACAATGGTGATGCTGCAAGAACACATATAGTTGGAAAAGCAAACGCCGAAGATAAAAAATTAATTGAAGTGACTAGACAAGCTTTTTTTGAAGGAATTAAATTTGCAAAACCAGGAAATAGAATTGGTGATATTTCGTTTGCTATACAAGAATATGTTGAGAAAAACGGATTTAGTATTGTTAAAGAATTTCAAGGACATGGAATTGGAAGGCAAATGCATGAAGATCCAGGAATTCCAAATTACGGTAAACCAGGCAAGGGAGCAAAGCTTGAGGCTGGTATGACACTGGCCATCGAACCTATGGTAATAGCAGGGAAACCAGATATTTGGGAACTAGAAGATGGCTGGACGATAGTTTCACAAGATGGAACGAAAGCAGCTCATTATGAAAATACAATTTTAATTACAGAAAAAGAACCAAAAGTGTTGACATTGTATTAAAAGTGATATATAATATTACAGTTAATTATAATATTTAAATGTTACATAATTGAGGGGGGAAAAATCAGTGGCTAAAGAAGATATTATTGAAGTTGAGGGAACTGTTGTTGAGACTTTACCTAGTACAACTTTCAAGGTTGAATTAGAAAATGGACATCAAGTTTTAGCACATATTTCCGGAAAATTAAGACAAAATTATATTAAAATATTACCGGGAGATAAAGTGCGTGTGGAACTTTCACCATATGATTTATCAAGAGGAAGAATTACATGGCGTGCAAAATAATGTAACAATAAATATCAAATCCGAGGAGGGATGAAACAATGAAAGTAAGACCATCAGTAAAGCCAATGTGTGAAAAATGCAAAGTTATAAAAAGAAAAGGTGTTATTAGAGTAATTTGTGAAAATCCAAAACACAAACAAAGACAAGGGTAATAACAATAATTTAATTATTTTTGATATCAACACAAATTGGTAGCGGCTGACAGACTTTTAAATAAAAGTCTTATATCAAATTTGTGTTTATATACATTTTTATTAACAAAATAATTACTATCTACTTCTAAAAATGTGAATAACTTTGTGGATAACTTTTAGGCTACAAAAAAGTTTATATTTTTGGTTAAAACAAAGTAGATACATTTCAGGTTATTTTGTGAGTAAAAGAATATCTTTTTATTATATTAAAAACGGAGGTGCTAAAATATATGGCTCGTATAGCAGGTGTAGATTTACCTAAAGAAAAAAGAGTTGAAATAGGACTTACTTATATTTATGGTATAGGTTTAACAAGTTCTCAAAAGATTTTAACAGAAGCTGGAGTAAATCCTGATACTAGAGTTAAAGATTTAACAGATGCAGAAGTTAATAATATCAGAAAAATAATAGACGGAGAGTATAAAGTTGAAGGTGATTTAAGACGTGAAGTAGCTCTTAATATCAAACGACTTAGAGAGATAGGATGCTATAGAGGACTAAGACATAGAAGAGGATTACCAGTAAGAGGTCAAAGAACAAAAACTAATGCTCGTACAAGAAAAGGTCCTAAAAAAGCAGTTATAAAGAGTAAAACAAAATAATAGGAAGGAGTAAGTTAAAATGGCTAAAACTCAAACAACAAAAAGAACATCAAAGAGAAATAGAAAAAACATTGATAAAGGTGCTGCACATATACATTCAAGTTTTAATAACACTATTGTTACAATTACAGATTCTCAAGGAAATGTTATTTCTTGGGCAAGTGCAGGAGGATTAGGCTTTAAAGGTTCAAGAAAAAGTACACCATTTGCAGCTGGAGAAGCTGCTGAAACTGCTGCAAAAGCAGGAATGGAACACGGTCTAAAAACTGTTGAAGTATTTGTTAAAGGTCCTGGTGCAGGTCGTGAAGCTGCAATTAGATCTCTTCAAGCAGCAGGTCTAGAAATTAGTGCTATTAAAGATGTAACACCAATACCACATAATGGTTGTAGACCACCAAAAAGAAGAAGAGTTTAATAATATAATTATATAGAAAGAGGTGTAATTATTACATGTCAAGATTTAAAGATGAACAATGCCGTATTTGCCGTAGACAAGGTCAAAAGTTGTTCTTAAAGGGTACTAGATGCTATACAGATAAATGCAGTATTACTAGAAGAAATTATGCTCCAGGAGAACATGCTACAAAGAAAGCTAAACTTTCTGAATATGGTATTCAATTAAGAGAAAAGCAAAAAACAAAAGCATTTTATGGAGTTAGAGAAAATCAATTTAGAAAATATTTTGAAATGGCTTCAAGAGAAAAAGGAATTACAGGTGAAGAATTATTAAAAATTCTTGAAAGTAGATTAGATAACGTTGTATATAGATTAGGCTATGGTTCTTCTAGACCACAAGCAAGACAATTAGTTAATCATGGGTTATTTGAAGTAAATAACCATAAAGTTGATATTGCTTCTTATTTAGTAAAACCAGGTGATGTTATAAAAGTTAGAGAGAATAAAAAAGATACATCAATTATAAAAGAAAATGTAGAAGCAAATGCTGCAAGAGCAGTTCCAGCATGGCTTGAAAAAGATGTAAAAAATTTAAGCGGAAAAGTTATAAGAAAACCTGCAAGAGAAGATGTAGACTTACAAGTTGAAGAACACTTCATCGTTGAGTTATATTCTAAATAGAATTTAGGCTAAAGAAACAGCCTCAAAAATAATGTAAAGTGGAGGTAAAAATGATAGAATTTGAAAAGCCAAATATTGAGTGTATAGATGTAGACGAAAAAAATAACTATGCTAAATTTATATGTGAGCCATTAGAAAGAGGATATGGAGTAACAATAGGAAATTCATTAAGAAGAATTTTACTTTCTTCTCTTCCAGGATGTGCAATCACAAGTATAAAAATTGATGGAGTAGTACATGAGTTCTCTACAATTCCAGATGTTGTAGAAGATGTTTCAGAATTGATAGTAAATTTAAAGAGCGTTAGATTTAAGTCTTATGATAACGAAGATAAGATTATAAGAATAGACTTTAAGGGTGAAGGAGAAGTAAAAGCTGGAGATATTGAAACAGATGGAACTATAGAGGTATTGAATCCAGATTTACATATTGCAACAGTTGCTGAAGGTGGACATCTTGTGATTGAAATGACAGTTGAAAAGGGAAGAGGATATAATACTGCGGCAAAAAATAAGAAACCTAACCAAGATATATCTGTATTACCAATAGATTCAATTTTTACACCAGTTAAAAAAGTTAATTATTCTGTAGAAAATACTAGAGTAGGACAAATGGTTGATTTTGATAAATTAATAATTGAAGTTTGGACAGACGGAAGTTTAAAGGCTTATGAAGCATTAAGTTTAGCTGCTAAAGTAATAGTTGGACATCTTGAGTTGTTTATAGATTTATCAGAGACAGCTAAAAATACTCAAATAATGGTAGAAAAAGAGGAATCAAAAGCTGCTAGAGTGTTAGAAATGTCTATTGAAGATTTAGAGTTATCTGTAAGATCATTTAACTGCTTAAAAAGAGCAGGAATTTCAACTGTTCAAGATTTAACTAATAAAACTGAATCTGATATGATGAAAGTAAGAAATCTAGGAAAGAAGTCATTAGATGAAGTAACGCATAAGTTATTATCTTTAGGATTAAACTTCGCTAAAGACGAAGATTAAAAGATATTTCTTCAGTTGTAATATTACAACTGTAAAAAAACTATAATCAAAGAATTACTAAAAAGAAAGGGTGAAAAGAGTGGCTATAAATAGAAAATTAGGAAGAACAACTGACCAAAGATTATCTATTTTAAGAACTTTAACTACAGACTTAATTTTACATGGCAAAATTGAAACAACTGAAGCTAGAGCCAAAGAAGTAAAATCTATTGCTGATTCTTTAATAGCATTAGCAATAAAAGAAAAAGATAACTTTGAAATGGTAGATGTTAAAGTAAGTCGAGCTAAATTAGATGAAAAAGGAAATAAAGTAACTGAAAAAGTAACTAGCAAAAATGGTAAAGAATACTTAAAAGTGGTTAGAGAAGAAGTTACAGAATCTAGACAAAAGGATATGCCTTCAAGATTAAATGCAAGAAGAAAAATGATGAAACATATAAATAAAGTTAAAGATTCAGAAGGTAAAACTATAGATCTAACAACTAAATTATTTAATGAAATAGCACCAAAATATCAAGATAAAAATGGTGGCTATACAAGAATAATAAGATTAGGACAAAGACGTGGGGATGGCGCTGAAGTAGTTGTTCTACAATTAATATAATAAGATGAAAAACAGACATCAGTCTGTTTTTTATTTTTATTATAAAAATAATATTGCAAAATAACTAGTATTAATATAGAATATAAAGAAAAATATATAAATAGGAAATTTTTTGAAAAAATTTATAAGTTCTTGAAAAAAATTATTATATGTGAGACAATATAATAAGGAATATTTAAATACCAGTTAGAAATAGGAGGAAAGCATATGTCAGATTCATTTATAACAATAATGATAATATTAGTAGCAGCAGTACTTATGTTTGTTGCTCCAATAGTTTCTATTTCAGCAAGAAATGATAGAACAGCTACCCAAAGTATTCAATCATCGGTAACAGAATTTGTAGATAGCATAAGAGAAACACGGTATGATAAAAAGAGAGAGTTATGATGCATTGATAGAAGAAGTAGATGCGACAGGCAATTATTATGAAGTAAATGTAAATGTGCAACATATGGATGAAAATCCATCTAAAAAGACTGGATCAGATATGGTAGATGAAATAAAAATAGGAGAAAATATATATTATCTAGAATACACTACACAAATAGAAGACAAATTTGCTGAAAGTGAAGATGGAAGAATAAAGTTAAGAGAAGGGGATTATGTGCAAATTGATGTAAAGAATACTAATCAAACTATGCATCAAATGATACAAAGTTCTTTATATGGTATATCAGGAGGAAAAATAGGAACAATATCAGGACAGCATACAGTATTAATAGTAGAATCTACAGATGGAAAGTTTTTGAGAATTCTAGAAGATACATAAAATAAATAATAATTATTATGGATAGGAGCATGTATTATAGTGCTCCTATTGATTTTATTCAAAAAATATTGTAAAATATAGTATTATAGAAGTAAAAAAGAGAGGAAAAGTAAGATGAAAAAATATTTATTTACATCAGAGAGTGTAACAGAAGGGCATCCAGATAAATTATGTGATTTAGTTTCAGACACAATTTTGGACGAATGTCTAAAACAAGATAGTAACTCTAGAGTGGCAGTAGAAACTTTTGCATCTAATAATAAAATTGTTATTGCGGGTCAATTAACGACTAATGCTATTATTAATATAGAAGCAATAGCAAGAAGAGTAATGAGAGAAATTGGATATAAAAATGAATTAATAGATATAAACCCTGAAACATGCGAGATAAGTGTAAATATTACTAAACAAAGTGAAGATATAGCACAAGGTGTTAATACAGGCGGAGCAGGGGATCAAGGTATTATGTTTGGTTATGCTTGTAATGAAACAGATGAATATATGCCATTTGCTATAAGTATGGCACATAAATTATCTAAAAGGTTGACAGAAGTGAGAAAAAAAGGAATATTACCATATTTAGGACCAGATGGAAAAACACAAGTGACAGTTGAATACGATGAAGACACACCTATAAGAATACATACAATATTAATATCAAGTCAACACAAAAATGATGTGGACTTAAATACAATTAGAGAAGATTTAATTGAGAATGTTATAAAAAAAGTAATCCCTGCCCAATATTTAGATGAAAATACAAAATATTATATTAATCCGACAGGAAGATTTGTAATAGGAGGGCCTTTAGGAGATACTGGGTTAACAGGAAGAAAGATAATTGTTGACACTTATGGAGGGTATGCTCATCATGGTGGTGGTGCATTTTCAGGAAAGGATGCCACAAAAGTAGATAGATCTGCTCCATATATGTTAAGACATATAGCTAAATGTATTGTGGCTAATGGATATGCAAAAAGATGTGAATTACAAGTTGCTTATGGTATAGGAATTGTAGAACCAATTTCTATATTTATAAATACATTTGGAACAAACACAATACCAGATGAGGAAATAATAAAAAAAATCAAAACAAAATTTGATTTGACTCCTAATGGAATTATTGATTATCTAAAATTAAGGGAGCCTATATTTACAAAAACAACAAATTATGGGCATTTCGGAAAAAATGATTTACCTTGGGAGAAGATAATTGAACTTTAAATTATTATAAATAACAAAATATAGAGGCGAGCATAGCTCGTCTTTTTATTTTAAAAGCAACATTAAAAATTTTTTTATTTATTATCGATTAAAAAATACAATAAAATCATTCAAAAGTATTGACAAATCACAAAAAAAGGTGTAAAGTATAATAGCATTGCACTGGCGAGGTGATAATAAAATGGAAAAAAATGTTACAGTTAGTATTTTGTTAGATATTTATGGAAAAGTATTAACAGATAAGCAACAAGATGTCTTGGATTTATATTATAATCAGAATTTGTCTTTAGCAGAAATTGCTGAAGAAATAGGAATAACAAGACAAGCTGTACGTGACTGTATAATGAAAGGAGAAAAGAGACTTTTCGATTTAGAGGAAAAGGTACAAATTATGAAAAAGTTAGATAATCAAGAAAAACAGTTACAAAAGATTATATTAGAATTATCTAAAATTCAAGAAAAAGACTCTGACAAACATATTAATGATATCATCGAAAATGTTGTGCGAGAATTAAATTGCTTGGTGTAGGAGGAAAAATCTATGGCATTTGAAGGTTTATCTTCAAGACTACAAGAAATTACACGAAAGTTAAAAGGTAAAGCAAGAATAACAGACAGCGATCTAAAGGAAATGTTAAGAGAAGTAAAATTAGCATTATTAGAGGCTGATGTTAACTATAAGATAGTGAAGGACTTTATAGCTACAATTCAAGAGAAGGCTCAAGGAGCAGATGTTTTAAAATCATTAACACCAGGTCAACAAGTCATAAAAATAGTTAAAGATGAATTAATAGAGCTCCTTGGTGGAACAGAAAGTAAAATTAATTTTACTCCAAATCCACCAACAATAATAATGTTAATAGGACTTCAGGGTTCTGGAAAAACTACGACAGCTGGTAAACTTGCTAACTTATTAAGAAAACAAGGAAAAAATCCATTATTAGTTGCATGTGATGTTTATAGACCAGCAGCTATAAAACAATTACAAGTAGTAGGATCAAGTCTAAATATACCAGTATTTGCAAATGAATCTTCGAAAGATGTTGTTCATATAGCTAAACAAGCTCAAAGTATAGCTATGTCAAAAATGAATGATGTTATTATACTGGATACAGCCGGTAGATTACACATTGATGAAGCACTTATGGAAGAACTAAAAAATTTAAAATCAAATGTTAAGCCTCATGAAATCTTGTTAGTTGTGGATTCAATGACAGGTCAAGATGCTGTAAATGTTGCAACTCATTTTAATGAGAATATTGGAATTGATGGAATAATACTTACAAAGTTAGATGGAGATACAAGAGGAGGAGCAGCTTTATCAGTAAAAAAAGTCACAGGAAGACCAATTAAATTTGCAGCAACAGGTGAAAAATTAAGCGATATAGAAACATTTCATCCAGAAAGAATGGCATCAAGGATTCTAGGGATGGGTGACGTGTTATCGATAATAGAAAAAGCGGAAGAAGCGTATGACGAGGAAGAAGCATTGAAACTAGAGCAGAAATTAAGAAAGCAAGAGTTTGATTTAGACGATTATTTATCTCAATTAAGGCAAATAAAAAAAATGGGTTCTTTTTCATCAATATTAAAATTGATTCCAGGAGCTAATAAACTAGGAGATGTAAAAATAGACGATAAAGAATTTGTAAGAATTGAAGCAATAATCTGCTCAATGACAGCAAAGGAAAAAAGAAATACAAAAATATTAAATGGAAGTAGAAGATTAAGAATAGCAAAAGGTTCAGGTACATCGGTTCAAGATGTAAATAAATTTATAAAATCATTTGAGATGACACAAAGAATGATGAAACAAATGCAAAATAAAAAAGGACGGTATTAATAAAATGCTAAAGGGAATGAATCCAAATGATTTAAAGAATTTTAAGCTATGATGAACTGGATTATATTCAGCATTATTACATTGTTATTAAATTTATAAATATATAAAAAATAACTAGGAGGTGAAATTGTAATGGTAAAGATTAGATTACAAAGAGAGGGAAAGAAAAAAGCTCCTTTCTATCATATCGTTGTTGCTGATTCAAAGTCTCCAAGAGATGGTAAAATAATTGAACAAATTGGAACATATGATCCAATGACTACTCCAGCAACAATTGTTTTAGACAAAGCTAAAGCAGAAGCATGGGTTAAGAAGGGTGCTCAACCTACAGATACAGTAAAGGCTTTAATTGCTAAAGCTCAATAATTAAGACTAGGAAGGTGGACTGAAATGAAAGAAATATTAGAATGTATACTAAAAAGTCTTGTGGAAAATGCAGATGCAATATCAATAAATCAAGTAGAAAAAGATAAACTAACAGTTTTTGAAGTAAAAGTTGCAACTAACGACATGGGTAGAGTTATAGGAAAAGATGGAAAGATAGCTAAAGCAATTAGAAATATTTTAAAAGCTATTGGTGCCAGAGAACATAAGAAAGTTACGGTTGAATTTATAGATTAGAAAGAGGAGTTTTTTAATAATGAGCGACTTTCTAGAAGTAGGTCAAATAGTAAATTCATATGGAATAAAGGGCTTTTTCAAGGTAGTGCCATTTACAGATGATATTACAAGATTTGATAACTTAAAATATATATACATTGAAAAAAATAAAAAGTTAGAAAAAAAAGAAATTGAAGAAGTTAAATATCACAAAAATTTGGTTTTATTAAAAATCAAAGGTATAGATGATATTAATGACACAGAACAATACAAGAACTGTTATTTAAAAATAGACAGAAAAGATGCGGTCGAACTTCCAGAAGACACTTATTTTATAACTGATTTGATAGGTATAGAAGTATATACCAAAGAAGGAAAACTTTTAGGTAATATAATTGATATATTTCCAACCGGAAGCAATGATGTATATGTTGTTAAAGATGAATTAGGTAAGCAAATTCTTTTGCCTGCAATAGGTGAAGTAATAAAAGATGTAGACATAAGAGGTAGAAAAATGATAGTTGAATTAATTTCAGGACTAATATAGGAGAAATATATGAAATTTAGTATATTAACGCTTTTTCCTGAAATGTTTTCTGCATTGGATGAGAGCATAATTGGAAGAGCAAAAGAAAATAAGCTAATAGATATCAATGTGATAAATATTAGAGATTTTTCAAAAGATAAGCATAAAAAAGTTGATGATACTCCATATGGAGGCGGAGCAGGAATGGTGATAATGCCAGATGTAGTATATAATGCTTATAAATCAATAAATGATGATAAGGCAAAAGTTATATATTTATCTCCACAAGGAAAAGTATTTAATCAGTCAAAAGTAAAGCAACTTTCCAAAGAAGAACATCTTATATTATTATGTGGACATTATGAAGGAATTGACCAAAGAGTTATAGATGAGATTGTTGATGAAGAAATTTCAATAGGAGACTATGTTTTGACTGGTGGTGAATTACCAGCTATGGTATTAATTGATTCAATATCAAGATATATAAAAGGGGTATTAAGCGAGGAATCCATAGAAGAGGAATCTTTTTCAGATGGATTGCTGGAATATCCACAATATACAAGACCTGAAAAATTTTTGGGAAAAGAAGTTCCGGAAGTTTTGAAAAGCGGGCATCACGAAAAAATAAATAAATGGAGAAAAGAAAAATCGTTAGAAATAACAAGGGTCAAAAGACCAGACTTAATAATAAAAAAGGAGGATTAAAAAAATGGACGTAATAAAAGCCATTGAACATGAACAATTAAAAGATAAAGTTCCAGTATTAGATGTTGGAAATACTGTAAGAGTTTCTGTAAAAATTAAAGAAGGCGAAAAAGAGAGAATACAAGTATTTGAAGGAATAATAATAAAAAAACAAGGTGGAGGTTTAAATGAAACTTTTACTGTAAGAAAGATTTCTTATGGTGTAGGTGTTGAAAAAACATTTTTATTACATTCACCAATGGTAGAAAAAGTCGAAGTTGTAAGAGTAGGAAAAGCTAGACGTGCTAAATTAAACTATTTAAGAGATAGAATTGGAAAAGATGCTAAAACTAAAGAAAAAGTTGGAGCTAGAATTGAAAATAAAGAGGTTGTTTTGAAAGAAGCACTTGAAGAAAACGTTGAGGAAGCAATTGTTGAAACACCAGAAGTTGTAGAAAATGTGGAAGCTAATGAAACAGATGATTCAAAAAAAGCAGAAATATCTGAAAATGTAGCAAATGAACCAGTAGATGAAACTACAACAAAAGAAGAAAATAATGATAAAAAAGATAAAACAGAGGAATAATAAAATATATAAAAAATAGGGTACGATTATCGTACCCTATTAAAAATTTAATTATTATAAATTATATATAAATTATAATAATTATGTTGAAATTTATAAAAAAGCATAGTATAATATAAAATAAGGAGAAAAAAATATGAATCAAATTTTAGTTACAGATAAAGTTATTGTTACTAAAGAGATGAGAAAGAAAAAAAAGTTTTATAAAAGAAATATAATTTTATCTGTGTTTCTAATGTGTATTTTATGTTCTTACTATGTTTATGCTGAATACGATAGAAATAGGTATGAACATAAATCAAAAGATATATTAAATAATTTAGATGTTAGTATTCAAAAAACCGTGGTTGAAGAAGATGATACAACTATAGATGAATCTACCTTTATAGCAAGTAACTCTATAATGCTTGAAGATGATAAGTTGAAAGTTATTTTAGGTTCTTCATCAGATAGTTCAGAAGAAGTTAAACTAGGTAATATATTAAGAGAATTTAAAAGCGTTGTGGAAGAGCAACAACCTATAACAGAGAATCAAACAACTGAAGAAGTGCAACAACAACCAGAGACTAGCCAGTATACAACAGAAGATGGAGGTATCACTTATTCAGCAGAGGCTAAATTAAAAATACCAAGGTTAGGAATCGAATATCCAGTATTATCTACATGGTCAGATGAATTATTAAAAATATCGTTAAATAAACTTTGGGGACCTAACCCAAATGAAGTTGGTAACTATGTAGTAATGGGACATAACTATAAAAATGGTACAATGTTTGGAAAATTAAAGAATATAAATATAGGCGATGTAGTAGAAATAACCGACTTGACAGGAAGAACCATAAAATATGTTGTATCAGAAAAATATCATATAGATCCTACTGATACAAGTTGCACAAGTCAATTAACTAATGGACGAAGAAAAATAACTCTAATAACATGTGCTTATTCCGGAAGTATGAGACTAGTAGTACAAGGATATGAGCAAGAATAAAAAGAAGAAAAGAGGAAACAATATGGTAAAAGATGATACAAAAAAAGTGAACTCTAAAGAGGAGGAACCAATGAAAATTTATGATAAATACATGTATAAAAGTCAAGAGAAAATTAAAAACATTATACTCATAATAGCTGTATTTATAATAGGTTTTATATCAGGATATTTTTGTCAGTATAGTACAATTAATAAATTAAATAGTGAAATAAAGGAAATGCAATCAGATAATTCTGTAGATAGTAATGAAGATCAATAATATAAATATGTGGGGCAGACTTTTCGTCTGCCCTTGGGTTTTTATTTATATTAGAAAATAAATGATGGGAGGAAAAAATGTATGGCAAAAACACTTTGGAAACCAGGAACATTTGAATATCCAATACCTGCTGTAATGGTATCATGTGGAAATATGAAGGAATCAAATATAATTACAGTAGCATGGACTGGAATTTTATGTACTAATCCTGCGAAAGTATATATTTCTGTAAGACCAGAGAGATATTCATATAATATAATAAAAGAATCAAAAGAATTTGTAATAAATCTTACAACAAATGAGTTAGCATATGCTACAGATTGGTGCGGAGTGAAGTCAGGAAGAGATGTAGATAAATTCAAAGAAATGAAGTTGACAAAAGAAAAAGCAAATTTTGTAAAATGCCCAATGATAAAAGAAAGCCCTGTTTCAGTTGAATGCAGAGTGACAGAAATAAAAGAACTAGGAAGTCATCACATGTTTATTGCAGATGTGTTAGGAATAAATGCAGATGATAAATACATAGATGAAAACGGTGCATTTGATATATCAAAATGCGATTTAATTGCATATGCAAATGGAGGATATTATCCTTTAGGCGAAAAAATAGGGAAATTCGGATTTTCAGTGCAAAAGAAAAAAAGATAAAAACTACTCTCTGGAAGCATTAATTTTCAGAGAGTTTTTTTAGTAAAAGGAAAAAATTACCAAGATAAAAAGTATTGACAAGAGGATATAAAAGTGATAATATAAAATAGACGCTGATGAGGGCGACGAAATATTAATAAGTG
>CANRNC010000006.1 GCA_947631915.1 uncultured Clostridia bacterium | reverse complement strand
GGAATAAATGAAGCAAACTATAAAGACATAAGCAAAGAAGATGATAAATCAGAGGCAACAATAGTAATAAGCATAAAAACAGGAGAAACAGTAAGTATAATAATCCTAATAATGTTAACAATATCATACATAATAAGTGGATATTTAATGTTTGCGGTAGCACCAAGAAAAGGAAAAGAACCAAGTATAAAAGACATAAAATTCCTAAATAAATAAAACAAAGGGACGTGCAAAGCACGTCCCATATTTATTGGAGCTATGCATGCAAATATTAATTAGAAGCAACATTAGGATTATTATTAGATCTACAAGTAAGGATAGTTGTAAGTGAATCACCAAGCTGGGTAAAAACAGCAGAAAGAATTGACAATTCTTCATCAGTAGAATTATCAGCAATTACACATGATAATGTTGAAATAAGAGTAACTAATTCACAAGAGTTCATAAAATTCTCCTAATAAATATAATAATATATAATATTAAAAAAACGTTTTAGATGTTATTAAAGATGTAAAATATTTACAAGTATTCTTGCACTAAAACTAAATTGACATATAAAAATACTGATGATATAATCTAGCAAAATGATTAATATAAATATTAAATAGAAATTAAAAGGAGGAGAAGTGTATGCAAAATTATCTTTCAATGATTAATAACGAAAAACTAACTAGAGAAGAATTTTTACCTGAATGGGAACGCTTCAAAAAAGATTTAAATACAGGAAAAGTAAGAGTTGCATCATACGGAGAAGACGGCAAATGGAAGGTAAATCAATGGGTAAAGCAGTTTATACTACTTGGTTTTAAATTTGGGCAGATATGCAAATTTGAAGATGGTTCTATAGATAAAGATACTATGGGAGAAAGACGTATTTCTGTAGATGAAAAAGTAAGAAAAGTATCTGCAACTGTATCTGTAAGAGATGGCGTTTTTATTGGAACAGGTGTAACATTTATGCCTCCATGCTATGCTAATATAGGTGCATATATTGATGAAGGAACAATGGTAGATTCATTAGCTTTAGTAGGATCTTGTGCTCAAATCGGAAAAAACGTACATATCGGAGCAGGGGTAGTAATTGGTGGAGTACTAGAGCCTGTGGGAGCTTACCCAGTAATCATTGAAGATAATGTATTTGTTGGAGCAGGAGCTTTAATTACAGAAGGAACAATTGTTAAGAAAGGTGCTGTAATTGGAGCAGGTGTAACAATAACAGGGAGTACCCCTGTATATGATGTTGTAAATAAAACAGTAATTACTCCAAATGAAAATGGCATAATTGTTATTCCAGAAGGAGCAACAGTTATTCCTGGTACCAAGAATATAGAAACTTCTGTAGAAGGTGCACAACTCGCAAAAACTGTACCAATTATTATAAAATATGGCAGTAAAGTAGAATTAAATGATTTATTAAGACCATAATTATATTATTTAATGAAAAGAGGAATAGCTATGGCTAGTGTAAATGAAAACTTTTTACAGTTGGAGAATGACTATTTATTTTCAACTATACTTAATAAAACAAATGAATATAAAAAGAAAAATCCAAACAAAAACGTAATAAGTCTAGGAGTAGGAGATGTCTCTCTTCCATTAGTACCAACAGTAATTGATGCAATGCATAAGGCAGTAGATGAAATGTCAAAACAAGAAACATTTAGAGGGTATGGTATAGTTCAAGGCTATGATTTTTTGATAGAAAAAATTATAGAAGTAGAATATGAAAAAAGAGGAGTAAAATTTGATAAAGACGAAATATTTATAGCTTCTGGAACAAAAGGAGATTTAGCTGGCGTAATAGAATTACTTGCAATAAACAATAAAGTAGCAGTAATGGATCCAGTTTATCCTGCATATCGAGATACAAACATAATGATGGGCAGAAATAATATAATATATTTAAAGGCAACGGAGGAAAATAATTTTATACCAAGTATACCTAATGAGCATGTTGATATAATATACTTATGCTCACCTAATAATCCTACAGGTACTGTACTAAATAAAGAACAATTAAAACAATGGGTACAATATGCTAAAGACAATAAAGCAATAATATTATATGATTCAGTATATGAGATTTTTATATCTGATGATACCATACCTCATAGTATTTATGAAATAGAAGGAGCAAAAGAAGTAGCTATAGAGTTTAGAAGCTATTCAAAATTAGCAGGATTTACAGGAGTTAGGGGCTCTTTCACAGTCGTACCAAAGGAATTGAAAGCCTTTACAAAAGATGGTTTGCCTGTAGAATTAAATGCATTATGGAGGAGAAGACAAAGTACAAAATTTGGTGCAGCTCCATACATTATGCAGAGAGGTGCAGAAGCTGTATATTCAGAACAAGGACAAAAGGAAATAAAGGAAAATATAAAATATTATAAAGAGAATGCAGAATATATGAAAACGGAACTAGAGAAAATTGGATTTATAGTATATGGAGGAACAAATTCACCATATCTTTGGGTAAAGACTCCAAATAATATGAAATCTTGGGAGTTCTTCGATAAATTATTAAATGAATGTGCAGTTGTAGGAACACCAGGTGTTGGATTTGGAGAATGTGGAGAAGGATTTTTCCGTTTAACTGCTTTTTCAAGTAAAGAAAATACTGTAGAAGCAGTTTCCAGAATAGTAAAACTATTTGCATAGTGATAATGTATGTTAGATGTTTAACAGAAGGGAAGGATATTCAAAATGAAAATTGAAGAAAGTGTAAGTTTATTAAAATCTCAAATGTTAAAAGATAAAGAATATCTATGGAGTAACCCAGAACCAGGATTAAAAGAAATAAAAACATCAGCATACATAAAGAAAAGACTGGTAGAAATGGGATACAAAGATATAAATACGAATGTATATGCTACTGGGATAATAGCAACATTACAAGGAAAATCCGAAGGACCATGTATATTATTTAGAAGTGACATGGATGCAGTTATAATGGATGATACAGGAAGAGTAAAACATACTTGTGGCCATGATGCACATATGACTATACTTCTTTCTTTGGCACAAATTATAATGAATAATAAAGATAAAATAAAAGGTACAATAAAGCTTCTATTCCAACCAGATGAAGAAGGAAATGGTGGAGCAGAAAAGATGATACAAAATGGGGCTTTAGAAAATCCAAAAGTAGATAAAGCATTTGCTGTACATGTTTGGAGTGAGCTAGAGGAAGATAGCATTGGAATAAGAAGTGGGGGAGTGATGGCGTCAACAAGCCCTTTTGAGATAACTGTACACGGAAAAGGTGGGCATGCTGCTATGCCGGAAAGATGTGTAGATACAATATACATAGCGAATATTATAGGAAAAACAATAAAAGAAATGTCTAATATTAATACAGATACAGATGAAAAAGTTGTCCTTGGAATAACTTCAATAGTAGGTGGAAAGTCTACAAATGTAATACCAGATAAAGCATATTTAAAGGGCATTTTTAGAACATTTAATAATGAAATACAAGAAAAAGTCAAACAAAAACTATGTGATAATGTTAAAACAATAGCTGAAAAGATGGGAGGAGAAGCAGAAATAAATTTTATTATGAATTATCCTGCCACAGTTAATTCAAAAGAAGAAGCAAATGAAATAAGAGAATTATCACAGAATGTAGTAGGAAAGATATATGATAACTATAGAACAATGTGTTCAGAGGATTTTTCGTATTTTTTACAAAGAGTACCAGGTGCTATGATATTTGTGGGATGTAAAAAAGGAGACTATTATCCTCAACATAGTGAAAATTTTACTGTAGGAATAAATCCAATATTAATAGGTACACAATTATTTTATAATATAGTAAAAAGATATTTAATGTAAAACAAGAAGTTGGAACGTCAAAGACATTCCAACTTCTTGTTTTACATTAAATATTCTGCTTGAAGAAATTCAAGTTGTAAACTCACCCAGTATTGTTGATTAGTTGTAGGAAGACTACCATCTGCCAGAGGAACTGGCATAAGCAAATCTTCACGGTATCCATTGTTTTTTAGTACTTTAACAGAGTTCCGGAAATTAGGAATGACATATAATTCATTATTATTATCTGTAAATGCCAATATGCCATTCTTTTGATTAAAGACTTTTCCGAAAATGTTATGCCAGTCATTGAAATTAAATGGCTCGAAGTGACTAAAAGGATCTTCCAAAATCTCATTATACTGGAGCGGTAAAGCTGTTTCTAACAGCTTATCAATAGTTGTAATTGTCATATGTTTTCCTCCTGTTTTTATGTCGCTTGGACTAACTTGTACATATTTATTATAGCATAATTTACATAAAGTTTCAAATTATAGAGATATAACAAAACATAATAAGAAAATAAAAGTGGCAGATTCATATAAATCGTCCACTTTTATTAAAATCTAAATATTTTTTTATAATAATTGTACTTTTGGAATAGACCAAAGACATCATAATTTATTTAGCATTTTTTGCTATTTCTGCTAATTTTGCAAAAGCAGTAGCATCTGTTACAGCTAATTCTGCAAGCATTTTTCTATTGATTTCAACATTAGCTTTTTTAAGTCCAGACATAAATGTACTATATGTTAAACCATTCATTCTTGCTGCAGCATTAATTCTAGTAATCCATAATTTTCTAAAATTACTCTTTTTATCTTTTCTTCCAACATAAGCATACATTCCTGATTTCATAACAGCTTGTTTAGCAGTTCTAAATCTATAATGTTTAGCTCCATAGTATCCTTTAGCTCTTTTTAATACTTTTTTATGTTTTTTACGACTGATAATTGCAGTTTTTACTCTTGCCATTTCAAATTCCTCCTTGTTTCTAAACTAATAAGAAATAAATTCCTATACAATATAATTAAAATTAATTTCCATATGGTAACATTTTTTTGATTCCTGCTACGCAAGTCTTATCAGCATAAGCATTTTGAATCTTACCTGTCTTCTTTTGTCTAGTAGTTTTATTAGCTAAAAGATGTCTTCTATTTGATTTTGTTCTTTTAACTTTACCTGTAGCTGTTAAGTGATATCTTTTTGCAGCTGCTTTGTTTGTTTTTAATTTTGCCATTTCAAATTCACTCCTTTTAAAAAAATTAAATTGTTATGTAATTTATTTAGGTTGTAAAATTATAAACATGTTTTTACCTTCTAATAAAGGTTTTTTTTCAGGAACAGATACTTCTGAAAGTTCTTCAATAAATCTGTTCAAAATATTTTCGCCAAGTTTTACATAGTTTAATTCTCTTCCACGGAATCGAACTGTAATTTTTACTTTAGAACCATCTTCAATAAATTTTTTTGCATTTTTACATTTAAAATTGAAATCATGATCTTCAGTATTTGGCGTAATACGTATTTCTTTAATTTCAAGGCTCTTTTGTTTCTTTTTAGCTTCTTTTTCTTTTTTAGCTTGTTCAAATTTATATTTACCATAGTTCATTATTTTACATACTGCTGGTTTAGTATTTGGAGCTACTAAAACTAAATCTAAATCTTTTGAACCTGCTAAATCTAAAGCATCATTGATTTTCATAACTCCAAGTTTTTGCCCATCATCAGAAATAACTTGAACTTCACTAAAACGAATTTGTTCATTAATTGGTAATTCTTGTTTTATAAAAAACACCTCCGTATACTCTATAAAAGAGTAAAATAATAAGACTTATCATAAGATAAGCCAATCCACATAATTTATTATTCATATTAATAAATTTAACCTTTTTCCATAAGATAAGGTGAGAAGTGGATGACTTCTTCTTAATCAACAGGTAATATGATACAATAAATTTTAAAAAATGTCAATACTTTTATTGACTTTTTTTAGAAAATGTATTAAAATATTGTAGTATTGTAAAAATATGATTTAATTTATGGAATTATTTTCCGGTAGTTTTAGTTCTATTTATTAAATACATATATACAAAACAAGTTCAAAGAAATGAACGCAATAAAATATAAAACAAAATGAATGGAGGAGTTATTACCATGAATAATACTACTTATAGTGTTAAGAAAAGTGAAATCGAAAGTAAATGGTATATAATTGATGCAGATAATAAGCCACTAGGTAGAGTAGCAACAGAAGCTGCTAAATTATTAAGAGGAAAACATAAACCAACATTTACACCAAATTTGGATGTTGGAGATCATGTTATTATAATTAACTGTGACAAAGTAAAATTAACAGGAAACAAATTAAATGATAAAGTTTATAGACATCATTCAGGATATATTGGTGGAATGAAAGAAGTTACAGCAAAAGTAATGATGGAAAAAAATCCAGAAAAAGCAATGATGCTTGCAATAAAAGGTATGTTACCACATAATACATTAGGAAGACAACAATTAAAGAAAGTAAGAATATATGCTGGTAGTGAACACGAAAATCAAGCACAAAAACCAGAAATATGGAATTTCTAAAATAATAAATTAAGTAAAATATTCAGGGAGGGAAATTAAATGGCTAAAGCAAAATCTGAAAATATAGCATTTTGTGGAACAGGAAGAAGAAAAAGTTCAATAGCAAGAGTTAGACTTACAGAAGGAACAGGAAAAATAACAATTAATGGTAAAGATATCGAAGAATATTTAGGACTAGATACTTTAAAAGTAATAGTTAAACAACCATTAGTAGCTACAAATACAGCAGACAAATATGATATTGTTTGTAAAGTAATTGGAGGAGGAACTGCAGGTCAAGCAGGAGCTATTCGTCATGGTATTGCAAGAGCATTAAATGAAGCAAATGCAGAATACAGACCAGTATTAAAATCTAGTGGATTCTTAACAAGAGACTCAAGAATGAAAGAAAGAAAGAAATATGGAATGAAGAAAGCTAGAAAAGCACCACAATTTAGTAAAAGATAAATTCAAGAACATTTTGGGTATATTTCTAAAATATATAAAGAAACCAGTAATTATCAAATTACTGGTTTTTATTATGTTATAGAAATTACCAAAATAACACAAAAAACATACATGTATAATGTATAGATTTTGACATAAAAGCCAAAATATGATATAATGTAGATGTAAAAAGAGTTTTTTGTTGCTCTTCAATTGCAAAGTTGGAGAGTGACACCTCCAATTTTGCATATAAAAGTAAAAAAGGAGGAAAGTGTCATGAAAAAAAATAAAGGCTTAAAGGATTTATTTGTTGTTATAGGTTTAGCAACAGCTTCTTTGATGGGAGTGGATGCTGCAAAGCGGTTATCGAAAAGAAGAACGGATAAGAGAGTGATAGATGAGGATCTGAATTCTATTTGCGCTCTGAATAGTATTGTCGCTCTAAATAAGCTGGATAAATCCTGCTTCAAGTATGTGAGTGACAGTGGTTATACTTCTATATATACGTATAACCATCTGTTGAATCCGGAGTTTCTTAATATGCCATCTCAATATGTTTTGCTGAAGGTAAACGCTGGCAAAAAAGGTTGCGGATCTTATGCCGTAGCCGAACTGGATAAGAAAAACGAAATCGCTACAAGCTATCATGTCTTTTTCTACTTGGTAGATGAGAGAGAATGGAACGGCATGGATTCAGGCAACTACGACGAAAGTTTCATGGAAGATTTCGCTGAACAGGTAGATGAAGGCAGCATCAAAGATGAGTAAACCTACATGGCACGAAAATGGACACCTTATTAAGGTGTCCGCTTTTTATTATTAAAACAATTTTATATATTCTTTTATGATAGTTTTAAATATATATTTTACTTTATCGGCTGTATCATTAACATCTTCGTGTGACAAGTCCTTTTGTTCAATACCTGAAGCCATGTTTGTTATACACGATACGCCAGTAACGGTCATTCCACAATGCTTTGCTACGATTGCTTCTGGAACAGTAGACATTCCAACTGCATCAGCACCTAAAATGCGTAGTGCTCTGATTTCAGCAGGGGTTTCATACGCAGGACCTTTCATATAAGCATATACACCACTTTGAGCATGTCCTGTAAGATTATTGATAATATTAAACAACTTTTCAGAAAATCCTTTATCATATATTTGTGACATACTAGGAAATCGTACACCAAATTCATCTAAATTTTTACCCCTTAAAGCAGATTCTGCAAAGAATGATAATTGATCGTTTATAACCATAAAATCTCCAGCTTTGAAATTTAAATTAATTCCACCTGAAGCATTTGTTAGTAATAAGTTTTTTATTCCTAAAAGATGAAATACTCTAATAGGAAAAGTAACTTCTTCTAAAGAGTAACCTTCATAGTAATGAAATCTACCATTCATTGCAATTATAGGAACATCATTAATCGTTCCTATTAATAATTCTCCAACATGTCCTGAAACTGTTGATACAGGAAAACTAGGTATGTCACTATATTTTATAGTAATTAAATTTTCAAAATCTTCAGTTAAAACACCTAAACCAGAACCTAATACGATTGCTAATCTTGGCTGAATTGAACCGATTTTACTTTTTATATAATTAACAGCTTTTTGATAGTCTTTTAATTCCATAAATAACCTCCGAATCGTTGTTATAGATAGGGGTGCATTGCACATCCAATCAAAATTTACTAGATTATATCACATTCATAGTTATTAAGCAAAGTAAAATAATAAGTATTAACAAAATTGCAAAATTATGTAAAATGTGTTATAATCATATTATGTACCTAGTAATTTATGCGTGTTACACAACCAATGAAGGAGGAATTTTATGAGACCAAATAATTTTTGCTACAAAGCAACAGCCGACATAATCGAAAATTTTATCGGCATAATTTTTGACATCGTGTATTACTTTATAGTACGGATCCTGCTTATAGAAGTTGTATATATATATAACTTCGAACCACAAATAAGCATAAATGGTAATACCTATACGTTTCCAATATCGGTGCGTACAGTAAATATCATAATGCTAATATATGTTTGCTATAGAATAATGGTGAACATTAAGAAGTTTATTAAAGTATTGGTGAGAAGCCATCAAGAATTAAAAATTCAATCAAGACAAATTGTTTATTCTTGTGGGTTAGTAGAAAAACAAGAAAAAACAGTACAAATTAACAAAATTACATCATGTTTGAAACACCAGAATTTTATACAGAAAAAATGTGGTAGTATGGATATTATGATTAATACAATGGAAGGAAACAGAGAAATTAAATTCCATAACATCGGAAACGGAGAAGAAGCCTATGAGAAGATTTGCTCATTAGCTTGGAGAAATGAAGAACACGCATAACACAACAAACAACGCCTATTAAAAATAGGCGTTGTTATTTTATTGTTTCTTTATTTTTGGTTTTGCAATTAAAGAGGCAATATATCCAAAAAATACAGCTGCAGCAATTCCACCAGCGGAGGCTTTAACTCCTCCTGTAAAAGCTCCAATAAAGCCTGTTTCTTTAACTGCTTCTATAGCACCTTTAGATAAGTTATAACCAAAGCCTGTTAAAGGAACAGTAGCCCCTGCACCTGCAAAGTCGACTAAATATTTATATATACCTAGGCCACCTAAAACAGCACCAACTGTTACATACAGTACTAAAACTCTAGCAGGAGTTAATTTAGTTTTATCTATAAGAATTTGTGCAATTATACATAGAACACCACCAACAATAAAACACCATAAATATTGCATCCAATCTATATTACTAAAAAAATCTGACATATTATTTTCTCCTTTCATAAAATTAGAATGTATTTTAGTGTAGAGGCACGGTGCACCGTGCCTTTCATGAAGTATTTATAATTTGTAAATGTTAAATTTTATTTTCAGTAACAAAATAAATAAGAATTTATTATAATTCAATAGAAACTGCATGAGCAATTCCTGGGATAGTTTCTCCCTGTTGTGCTGAAGTTGAGTTTGTAAGTGCTCCTGTTGCTATTAATAATACTTTCTGTACTTTTTTCTGTTGGAGTTGTTGAAAAACATAGCCAGAAAAGACAGTTCCACAACAAGCACAACCACTACCACCAGAGTGAGTGTCTTGAGTTGCTTTATCAAAAATTAATACACCACAGTCATTATAATTAGATTTAATATTATAACCATGAGTTTTCATCATATCTATGGTGATTTCTTTACCAATGTGTCCTAAATCTCCTGTTAATATTAAATCATAGTAGCTAGGTGCTCGTCCTGTATCTTGAAAATGAGTTAACAAAGTATCAACTGCAGCAGGAGCCATAGCAGCACCCATATTATTTGCATCTTTTATGCCAAGATCTACAATTTTACCAGATGTAATATGTGTAATAAAGGGTCCGTTGCCAGATTTAGATAGTACTACTGCACCAGAACCTGTAACTGTCCATTGAGATGTAGGAGGCCTTTGATTTCCTAACTCTAGTGGAAATCTGAATTGTTTTTCAGCACTACAAAAGTGACTAGAAGTTGCACACAATACATTTTGTGCAGCACCTCCATCAATAAATACACTACCTAAAGATAGTCCTTCAACAAAGGTTGAACAAGCACCAAATATCCCGAAAAAGGGAATATTTAATTCTCGTAAACCAAAGCTGGAAGAAATACATTGATTAAGTAAATCACCTGCAAAACAGTAGTCAATATTTTGACTAGAAATACCTGATTTATTAATAGCTAAACTGACAGTCTCTTTAATGATCTTACTTTCAGCCTTTTCCCAAGTTTCCTCACCCCAAAATTCATCATCTAAGCACTTATCAAAATATGATGCTAAAGGTCCATCAGATTCTTTTGGACCAACAATAGAGGCAGTAGATGTAATAGTAGGTGGATTATCAAATTTAATAGTTTGTTTTCCTAATTTTTGCATAAAAATCTCCTTTCACTACATTAATATAAAATATATAATTCCAACAAGTATCGAAGTTGAAATACCATAAACAAGAACTGGTCCTGCAACAGTAAACATTTTTGCACCAACTCCCATTACATAACCTTCTGATTTGTATTCCATTGCAGGTGATACAATAGAATTAGCAAAACCTGTAATAGGGATTAATGAACCTGCACCAGCAAATTTTCCTATTCTATTAAATAAATTAAGACCAGTAAGAAGAGCACTTAAACCAATTAAAACTACTGAACATATAGTACCTGAAAGATCGATACTTAATCCTTTAGCTTTGCAGATATCTAAAATTATTTGACCTATACAACAAATAAGTCCACCAACCCAAAATGCATTAAAGCAATCTTTTACAATTGGAGAATTTGGTGATTTTTTATCCACATAAGTTTGATATTGTTTTGCTGTTTCAAAATTATCCATAATAACCTCCATAATTATATTTTAAAGATATTATTTGCATTTAAAAGAAAAAATATACAAAAAAGGAAGATAAAATAAAACCTTGCAATATTATGTAAAGTATGGTATAATATAGCATGTTTTATAGGAGGAAAAATATGGAAAAGATTACTATGACGAAGTTTGAAAAACTATCTAATGAAGAACAATTAAAAATGGAAGGAACCATAGCAAATGGAAAGTTTATAGGAATAACAGAGCATAATGGAAGAAAATGGATACAAGTTGAAGATAGTGATACAGGCGAGCAGATTTTAGTTTCAGACGATTTAGAAAAAAAATTGGAAGATATAGTATTTGAACAAATAAGACAAGAGCTAAAGAATAGTCCTAAAAAAGAATTTATAAAATCTTTTAAATTTTTAGTCGAAAGGTTTTATACTTCAAAGTATGTAGAAGATATTATGAAAAGTATACCTAAAGATGTACTAGTGGTTATTTACAGTCAATATAGTGAAAAACTATTACAAGCTAAAATAGATATTTTTAAATATATAGAACCAGAAGATTTATATGATGAAATAAGTAAATATATCGCATATATGGATAATACTAACGAGCAGTCAGGCAAAGAGGAATTTTCAGATAAATTCATAAAGAAATATATAAATGCAAGGGATTTATGCCGAGAAGAATTAGACAGGAGAATTGAACAGAGTGGAGGAATAGATAACTGGATAAATACAAATAAAGATAGTAAATCAAAGTATAAAAACTTTTTTGCAAAAACAGTAATATTAGAAACTATGCTTAATCAGAATTTGTCTGAAGAGGAAAATGAGCATTATGCAAAATTGTTATTAAATGTAGGACTAACTACTCAAGAACTAGCGATAATGCTTCAAGGAGGACATTTACCACTAGAAGCTATTGCAAAAATGAATGCTATAAAAGCTCTTAAGAAAATAATAGCTGAAAGTGTTTCAAGACTTGATATATCTAATATGTTAACAGTATTATTAGCGACTGGAGATGAAACGGTATTAGATAATGCTAATTGGAGACAGGTTACACCTGTAAAATTAAAAGAAGCAGTAGAGAAAGATCCAAATCTAAAAGCCACTATTACTTCATTATTTTTAGTAAAAATGTATAAAAAAACTAATAGAAAATTTTCAGAACAAGAAATCGATATGATTTTTGAAAGCAAAAAATATGACAAACTTGATATATTAAGAGCATATTTTGAATTGGCAAAAGAAAATTTATGCAATGACGATAAGGTAATAGAGGCTTATAAAGAAGTTATATTGGATAAATTGGATAAAGATGAACAACGACCAAAAGAAAGAGTAACTATACCTCAAGTTAGTACAGGAGAACTTTTAACTCTACATACACCGGATAAGGTTATTGAAAAAATTAGTACCTACAATAGAATGTTAGATGATGATGTAAATATATCAAAAATAAGATTTTTAGCATATTATATAAGAACAATAGAAACGCACATGGAAATTAATGAGGATGAGACAAGACTAATTTTAGGTGAATTGAAAACAAAGTTACAAGAAGGTATTAGTAACGGAGATTTAGAACAATTAGAAGTAGCAATAGATCTTAATAAATATGGAATCTTAGCAGATAAAGATTTGAAAGAAATGATAACATTGGAAAATGAAGGTATGATTTTTGATTTATATGAAAAAGGTCTAGAGGATAACATATTATTACATTTATATAAAAACAGAATAATAACTAAAAATGTAATTAGTTTAATTTATGATGATCAAGTGAGTGACAATAGAATATACGAAAAAATAAAAAATAAGCAAATATCAAAAGAATATATTATTACATTACTATTAAATGATGTTATAGATGAAGAATATTTTAAGGATATAAAATTTGAAGGATTAAATTGGAAAAATATACTTAATGAAACAGAAAAAGAAGGACTAATTATGAAAATGGCTAGCTTATATTCTAAAGGAATTATAAGTTTTGAGGAAATAAAAGCTTTAAAAGAATCACATGCGATTAGTTCAGAAGAAGCAGAAATAATACTTAATCAATTAGATTTAGACGATATTTTGATAAAGGGACTTACAAGTGAAGAAGGAAAAGGAGAAAAGAGAAGTAGCGAAAGAAAGGGAATAAGCAAAAGAAAAGACGGAATAGCAATCGAAGATAGAGATGAATTATTAAATAGTTTAGGTTTTGAAGCTGTAAAAAATTCAAAAGGAGATGCTTTGGTAGTAGCGAGAGGAAGTTTTAAAGGGTATAGGGTATATAGAGATATAGAAAAAGCATATAGAGTAATAGTATTTGAGAATGTAGGAGAAGGATCATCTTTTATAATGCATGAAGCAAAAGCCGGTGAATTTATAAGAGCTGAAGATAATGAAGCGAGCCTTATTGGAAGTAGAAGTGAGTGGAGAGAAAAAGCAAGAACTTTAGGAAGTGTTACTGCAAAATTACATACAAATCAATGGGGAAATAATGTAATTGATGCGATTGTAGAGGCAAGCAGTACTTTTAAGTTTGAAGAGGAAAAGGATAGAAAGGACTACATAAAACAAGAAACAAAGAGATTAAAAGAAGAAAATAAGGATTTAATAGAGTATATATCATTATTGAAAAAAGAAGAAAGGGCAAAATAGTTTTTTTAAATTGTAGAAGGAAGAAGATTAGATGGATAATTTAATAGAAAAAGCAAATGAGGTACCAGTAGTATTTTCTAGAAAAGATATTGATAATGTCATAGAAGCATTTGAAGAAAACTTCGAAAAGTATATACCACAATTTGTGGAAGCTACAAATAGAGACTATTCAAAGTTTATATTCAAAACTAAAATCGAAGATTTAAGAAACATTATCAATGAAATAAAATTGGAACAAATACAAGTAACAGATAAGATAGATAATAATTATATAAAAGATGGCTATGGAACTATTGTAGCTATTTATAATGGTAGTCCGATAGTTACTATGAATTTAGTATTAAATACAATAAAGACACATAATAAAATAATTTTGTGTGTGCAAAATGAATTTGAAACAAGTAAACTAATCGTCAATATAGCTAAAGAAGTATTAAGAAATAATAGTTTTAATGAGAATATTTTAAATATATTAAATACATATGAAGATGTATTTGAATATCAGGACTATATAGATAAAGTTATATTTATAGGAAATAAATATGAATATATTAATATAAGGAAAAAGCTACATATAGATACAGAATATAATGGGTATGGCTATATGAGCGTATTTTATGATAATGATGAGTATAAGACTTATATTGAAAATATGAAGATGTATTCTTTAAATAATTTTATGGATGTAGATATATATGATGGAAAAATAGATGAAGCAATAGATAAAATAAATTATTTAAAGTTAAATCAAACAGTAGCAATATTTTCAAAAGAAAAAAGCAATGTAATAAAGGCTATTTTAAATCTAAAAGCAGAAAATATATACATAAATAAAAATCCTTTTAAAAATTATAAATTTAGGATTTCACAAGATTCCTTCATAAAAAATAAACTAATATTTTAATAACATAGAGCACGAGAAATCGTGCTCTATGTTTAAAAATTGATTTTTTGCAAGAATTATGTTATAATATAACTGTAGTAACCGCTAAAGTGGCGGGAAAAGTTTCAAATCAAGAAGGAGGATGCAACGATGGCATTGGAACGTATTATTAGATGTGCAGATGGTTCTGATCAAATGTGCACGGAAAGTGGAATTAAATTAGGAAAGGAGAAGTACGATGGCGGAGGTAATCTCATTTTGCATAATCCAAAAAATGGTGAAGAAATTATAGCAAAGTGGGGAATTATCGAGAGAGGCAAGTTCTATGAACCTTGCCAGAATGACTGTACTATCACAAGATGCCAAGGCATCGACAACAAGAAGTGTCATATGTGCAGAAGAAAAATGACTAAAAAAGAAAATAATGGCTACAAATGTGGCTATTATGCCGAAATTTAACTCCACAAAAAATACACCTTGGGACGATAAGTCTTAAGGTGTATTTTAATATGAGAATACAAAAATATACGCTTAAATTATCGAAAATTGTATACATCAAACATACTTTATGATATAATATATACGTTAAATGTATACACAATATTAAGAGCTAATAAATATTAAAATAAATGGGGGAATATAAATGCAAGACATATTTGACGTATTAAATGAAAGAGGATATATAGAGCAATTAACAGATGAAAAAGAAATGAGAGAATTATTTCAAAAAGAGAGTGTTAGTTTTTATATAGGAATAGATCCAACAGCTAATAGCTTACATATTGGACACTTTGTTGCACTAATGGTAGCATCAATACTTCAAAAAGCAGGACACAGACCAATTATTCTAATGGGTGGTGGAACTGCTGCAATTGGAGATCCATCAGGAAGAACAGATATGAGACAAATGCTTACAAGGGAACAATTAGATGCTAATGTAGAAGCAATAAAAAAGCAAATAGAGAGATTTGTTTCTTTTGAAGGAGAAAATGCAGCAATAATTGTAAATAACAAAGACTGGCTATTAGATTTAAATTATATAGACTTTATGAGGGATATTGGAAGCAAATTCACAGTTGCTAGAATGATAGCACAAGAATGTTATAAAAATAGATTAGAAACAGGTTTAACATTTTTTGAAATGGGTTACCTACTACTTCAAAGCTATGACTTTTTATATTTACACGATAAATATAATTGTAAAATGCAAATTGGTGGAAATGACCAATGGTCAAATATTATAGGTGGAGTTGAATTGATAAGAAAAATAGGAGCAGAGGACTCTTACGGATTAACTTTCAAATTGTTAACTAATTCGGAAGGAAAGAAAATGGGAAAGACAGCAAGTGGAGCACTTTGGTTAAACCCTGAAAAGACATCTCCTTATGAATTTTATCAATATTGGAGAAATGTTGCCGATTCAGATGTTAGAAAAATACTATGCCTACTTACATTTTTACCAATGGAGGAAGTAAATAGACTTTCTTCTTTAGAAGGGGAGAAAATAAACGAAGCAAAGAAAATTGCAGCATATGAAATTACAAAACTAATACATGGTGAAGAAGAAGCAAAAAAAGCAGAAGAATCAGCAAATGCACTATTTACGGGTGTAGGAAATGCAGAAAATATGCCTACAACTAAAATTGATGATACCAATATATCAATTGTAGATGCAATGGTATTAACAGGAATTGCACCATCTAAAGGTCAAGCAAGAACATTAATTACCCAAGGAGGGGTTACTTTGAATGACCAAAAAGTTGAAGACATTAACCAAAAACTATCAGATACAGATTTTCAAAAAGGTTATGCAATTTTAAAGAAAGGTAAAAAAGTATATCATAAACTAGAAAAATAGAGTATTATTATAAAATTAATGTAGGGGCACATTGCAATGTGCCCTTACCCTAAAAATGAAGAAAAGATTATCTAAAAGAGGAAGGAATGGTACAAATGGTCAGAAGAATCTATGTGCAAAAAAGAGATGGATTTGATGTTGAAGCAAAAGGAGTATTAGCAGATTTAAAAGAAAGTTTACAATTGAGAGGCTTAACCAATGTAGTAATACTTAATAGATATGATGTTGAGGGATTATCAGAAGAAGTATTTGAGAAAGCTAAAAATACAGTTTTTTCAGAACCACAAGTTGATATATGCTTTGAAGAAGAATATGATTTCAATAGTCAAGATAGAGTATTTGCAATAGAATTTTTACCGGGACAATTCGACCAAAGAGCAAATTCATTAGCAGAATGTTTGCAAATAATTGCTGGGGGAGGAATTAAACCAATTGCGAAAACTGCAAAAGTATATATTTTATCTGGTAATATTTCAGATGATGAATTAACAAAAGTTAAGGCATATTTAATAAATACAGTTGATTCAAGAGAAGCAACTTTAGATAAATTTCAAAAACTAGAAGATGAAGCAGTTGTACCAGAGGATGTACAAGTTGTTGAAGGATTTATATCAATGACAGATGAGAATGTAAAAGAATTTTATGATAAGTATGGATTTGCAATGGACATGGCTGACCTTAAATTCTGTCAAAAATATTTTAAAGAAGAAGAAAAAAGAGATCCTACAATTACAGAAATGAAAATGATTGATACATATTGGTCTGACCACTGTAGACACACAACTTTCTTAACTCAACTAGAAGTTATAGATATAAAATGGGATTTATTGCAAAAAGTATTTGAAGACTACATGAAAACAAGAAATTTTGTATATGAAAATAAAAAAGCAAAAGACATTTGTTTAATGGATATAGCAACAGTTGCTGTAAAAGAATTAAAGAAAAATGGAGTATTAAAAAATTTAGACGAATCAGAAGAAATAAATGCTTGTAGTATTAAAGCAAATATATTAGTAGATGGTAAACCAGAAGAGTATCTAATAATGTTTAAAAATGAGACACATAACCATCCAACAGAAATTGAGCCTTTTGGTGGTGCAGCAACTTGTCTTGGAGGAGCAATACGTGATCCATTATCAGGAAGAACTTATGTATATCAGGCAATGAGAGTAACAGGATGCGGAGATCCTAGAAAATCAGTAGATGAAACTTTACCAAACAAATTACCTCAAAAGAAATTAACAAATGAGGCAGCACGTGGTTATAGTTCATATGGAAACCAAATAGGACTTGCTACAGGAGGAGTTTATGAGATATATAATGAGGGATATGTAGCAAAAAGATTAGAAGTTGGTGCATTAATTGCAGCAGCACCTGCTGAAAATGTTGTTAGAACTACACCAATTCCAGGAGACAAAGTAATCTTACTTGGTGGAAAAACAGGAAGAGATGGTTGCGGTGGGGCTACAGGTTCTTCAAAAGCACAAAATAGTAGTTCACTTGAAACTTGTGGTGCAGAAGTACAGAAGGGAAATGCACCAGAAGAAAGAAAAATACAAAGATTATTTAGAAATCCTGAAGTTACAAAATTGATAAAAAGATGTAATGATTTTGGAGCAGGAGGGGTTTCAGTAGCAGTTGGAGAATTAGCAGATGGATTAGTTGTTAATCTTGATAAAGTTCCTAAAAAATATGAGGGTCTAGATGGAACAGAATTGGCTATTTCAGAATCTCAAGAAAGAATGGCGGTTGTGGTTGCAAGCGAAAATGCAGATAAATTTATAAAACTTGCAGAAGCAGAAAATTTGGAAGCTACAATAGTTGCAGATGTAGTAGAAGAACCTAGAGTAAAGATGTATTGGAGAGGAAAGGCAATAATAGATGTAAGTCGTGAATTTTTGAATACAAATGGAGCAAAGCGTAGTGCAAATGCAACTGTAATGAAACCGGATTATTCTAAATCATATTTTAATAGACAAGAGTCAAAAGATATAAAAAATGACTGGATAAAAACTATAACAGACTTAAATTGTTGCTCACAAAAGGGACTAGTCGAGAGATTTGATAGCACAATAGGAGCAGGAACAGTACTTATGCCGTTTGGAGGAAAAGAGCAATTAACACCAGAAGAAGGAATGGTAGCTAGAATACCAACTTTAAATGGATACACAGATACAGGAACAATTATGACTTATGGATATAATCCAGAAATAGCTAGTTGGAGTCCATTTCATGGAGCAGTTTTTGCAATAATAGAATCTGTTTCAAAATATGTTGCTCTAGGTGGAGATTATAAGAATGCTTGGCTAACTTTACAAGAATATTTTGAAAAATTAGGAAATAATGAAAATAGATGGGGAAAACCACTTTCAGCATTATTAGGAGCATATTTAGTTCAAGAAAAACTACAAATAGCAGCTATAGGTGGTAAAGATAGTATGTCTGGAAGCTATAATGAATTAGATGTACCTCCAACACTTGTTTCCTTCTGTGTAGGAACAGTAGATACAAAAAAAGTAATATCAAGTGCATTTAAAAAGACAAATTCTAAAGTTGTATTATTAAAAACAAAGATGGATAAAGATTACTTACCAGATTTTGAAGATTTAAAAGAAAATTATGAATTAATTCATAATTTAATTCAACAAGGTAAAGTGTTATCTATAAGAACTGTAAGAAATGGTGGAATTGCAGATGCTATAACAAAAATGTGTATTGGTAATAAAATAGGGTTTAATTTTGAAAATGCACAAGAATTATTTATGCCATTATATGGGGCATTCATAATAGAACTAAGTAAAGATGTTCAAAATAGTAAATTTATATCATTAGGAACAACAACAGAAAATAAGGAAATTAAAGTAAATAACAATGTTAAATTTGATATTGATGAATTAATCAAACTATGGGAAGAGCCATTAGAAAAAGTATTTCCAACAAAAACAGAAGAAATAAAACAAGATAAAGATATAAATATTATATCTAATAAGAAATCAGTATTAATTGCAAAAAATAAAATAGCCAAACCTAAAGTGTTTATACCAGTATTTCCGGGAACAAATTGTGAATATGACCTTGCAAAAGCCTTTGAAGACGCTGGAGGAATTGCCAATGTTAGTATATTTAAAAATACAAAAGAAAATGATATACAAGAGTCAATAGAGGAATTTGCAAAACAAATAAGCGAAGCACAAATAATAATGATACCGGGAGGATTTAGCGCAGGAGATGAGCCAGACGGTTCAGGTAAGTTTATAGCATCTATATTTAGAAATCCAAAATTAAGCGAACTAATACATAAACATTTATATGAACAGGATGGACTAATGCTAGGAATATGTAATGGTTTCCAAGCATTAATAAAATTAGGATTAGTTCCTTATGGCGATATAATTGAAATGGATGATAAAATGCCAACTTTAACTTTCAATAAAATTGCAAGACATCAATCAAAACTAGTTAAAACAAAGGTTGTTTCAAAATTATCACCATGGTTTAACAAAGTGGCACTTGGCGAGGAATTTATAATCCCAATATCACATGGAGAAGGAAGATTTGTAGCAAGTGATAATGTTATGAAAGAATTAATAGAAAATGGACAGGTTGCTACACAATATGTTGATGAAAAAGGTAATGCAACTTACGATATAAATTATAATCCTAATGGTTCTGTATATGCTGTTGAAGGAATAACCAGCAAAGATGGAAGAATATTAGGAAAAATGGGACATTCAGAAAGATGTTATACAAACGGAGTATTACAGAATGTACCTGGAAATAAAGACCAAAAAATATTCGAATCAGGAATAGAATACTTTAAGTAAAAATGAAATATTGTATGTTTCTTATTAAGTAGATAAAAATTAACAAATTCTAAAAGAGATATTTAATGAATATAGGGGCACATTTAATGTGTCCTTTTCTTAAATTTGACCAAATTATAATTTTGTGATAAAATTATAATAAATGAGGTGATTTTTATGGAAACAAAAGAAGAATTATTTGAAGAGTTAAGAAGAGAGATGATAAATACAATTAGCTATAGAGAGGGAATTCCAGATGATATTCAAAGAATAGTTAAAAATGTATTTGAACAGTTAACAACAATATTTGATGAATATAGATGTAATAATTCTACAATAGAAATGTTTTGTGATAGTGAATTTAGTCAAATAAAATCAACTTTAAATAATGCAGGAATGAAAAGAATCGATTCACAACTAGAACAATTAACAGATGTTTTAAATTCAGTACAAAGAGATTTAGAACAAGGGTATAGCAATGATGAGTTGAGAGCTAGAGGAGATATACATATGGATGAACTCGCTCAAATAGGAAAAAATAACTCAAGAACGATAGATATTGTTTTAGATGGATTAGATGAAGCATTAAGAAATATCAGATTACGTCAAACTAGAATTTTAGAAGATAGAGGATTTAGTGAAAGACAAATAGATGAAATAAATGAAGAAATTACTGATTTAGCAAGAAGAGTACACAGAAGAGACGAAGAAATGGAAGATATCTTTGATATTGATGCAGATAATTTGCAAGATAAACTAAAACAAAAGTATAATTTATTTTTATCAGAAGCAACTAAAAGTAAGGAAGATTCTTTTAGAGAATCTCTTTATGCAGGGATTAGTCTTGAAGAACAAAGTGAAAACGCAAAGCAGTTTATTGAAAGTATAGAAGATGATAGAAATAAAACAAACAATAGAGAAAGTTTACCGCCTATTTTGGAATAATATATATTTGAGCAGATGGAGGGAGTTAAAAACTCTCTTCATTTGTTTTAAGTTATTTTTTTATTTTAAATAAAAAAATATAATTGAATATTGAAAAAGTAAACATAATATGATACAATATTAGAGTTGTTTAATAAAATTATAAAGGAGCATAGTTATGAAAGAAAATGACAGAATAGTAAAATTACAAGATTTTTTTAATTTTGACTCAAAAGAACCAATTAATAGGTTGGCATATACAGAAGCAGATTTAGAGTATAAAGTAAAAGTGATAAATAAAATGCAAGAGTTAGGCATGAAAATAACTATAGATAAAGCTGGCAACATTTGTGGTACTATCGAACTAGGAAATAACCCTACAAAAACTTTTGCAATGGGTTCACATACAGACTCTGTTTATAATGGAGGACAATATGATGGACCAGTAGGAGTTATTGTTGCATTGCAGACGACAGAGGAAATGATTAGAAGAAAAAACTGTAATGGAATTTTAAAAGTAGTTATATATGCTTGTGAAGAGTCTAGTAGATTTGGAAATGCATGTGTAGGTAGTAAATATTTAAGTAAAAAATTAAGTGAAGATGATTTTGAAAAATATTTTGATAAAAAAGCACAAGAACGAGGAGAAATTATTACATTAAAAAGTGAAATAGATAAGGCAAGAGAGTATTTAAAAGAACATGTACGAGGAATAGAAGAAGTAGAAAGAATTTTTGATGAAGTTGATTACTCATTAGAAGCACATATTGAACAATATGAATCATTATATAAGAAAGCTAAAAAAACAGGAGAACCTACTATTGGTATAATAGATTCTGTAGGTTCAGCTTTTAGACTTAAATATAATGTGAAAGGAGAAACAAATCATTCGGGATCAACTCCTATGAAAAAAAGACGTAATCCTGCAGATACAGTAGGGTATATAGGATTAAAGGTGAGAAAATTAGGTAAAAAATGGGAAAAAGAAGGTTTAGGAAGAGCAAGTCAGCTTATAATGAGTACTATAGATGATAAAGGAAGTCTTAATCAAATAGCACCAGAAGCAAGGGGAGCAATAGATTTCAGACTTATAGGAGAAAATACTTCTGAAAATGCATTAGAAGAATTTAGGAAAATTAAAGAGAAGGCTTATAAGAAATTTAAAACAGAGATAACTGAAGAAACAGTATCAACAGGAAGTCCTGCAATAACTAGTAAAAAATTAAATTCAAAAATAGAGGGAATATGTGAGGAGTTGAATATTAATTATTATAAAATGCCTTCATATCCAGGTCAAGATACAGGATATATCCCAGCACGTAAAAAAACAATGATATTTATACCATCAACTGAAGGAAGCCATAATCCAAATGAATCTACAACAAAAGAATCTATAGAAAATGCTACACAAGTTTTTACATGTTTAGCTGAAGATTTATTAATAGAAAGAAAAATAGACAAATTTAAAGTAGATGTAAATTCATTGAATCAAGAAGATAAACAGAGTAACAAAAATAAGCCAAAACAACAAGATAAAAAAGTAGAACTAAAAAAAGAGATAATGAATATTGTACGATAAAATTATTTATCCATTAATATAAAAAAGTAGGGGCACATTGCATGTGCCCTTTATCTTTTATATTAATGTCTAAAATGTCTCATTCCTGTGAATATCATTGTTATTCCATACTTGTTACATTTGTCGATAGAGTCTTGATCACGAACTGATCCACCTGGTTGAATAATTGCTGTTATTCCTGCTTGATGAGCAGCTTCAACGCAATCATCAAATGGGAAAAATGCATCAGATGCAAGAACAGCACCTTTAGTTACTCCAGGGGCTATAAGTTCTTCTGCATGTTCAAAACATTGTTTTGTTGCCCAGATTCTATTTACTTGTCCAGGACCGATTCCTAATGTTTGTTTATCTTTAGCAATTGCGATACCATTTGATTTAACATATTTTACAACTTTCCAGGCGAACATCATATCTTCTAACTCTTTTTCAGTTGGTTTTTTATCTGTTACAACTGTATATTCATCTAATAATTTAGAATCTATTGTTTGAACTATAATACCACCATTAATTTTTTTAATATCATAGCTTCCTTCAGGTTGTTTAACTGTTATATCAGGTAATTCTAGTATTCTTAAATTCTTTTTAGTTTTTAATAATTCTAAAGCCTCTGGCTCAAAAGATGGAGCAACAATTACTTCCAAAAAGATTTCTTTCATCTCTGTAGCTAATTCTACAGTAACTTCACGATTTATTGTAACTATACCACCGAATATTGAAGTTTTATCTGCATTAAAAGCTTTTTTCCAAGCTTCATAAATACTTTCTTTATCGCTTCCAACACCACAAGGGTTTCCATGTTTACACGCTACTACAGTTGGTTCATCAAATTCTTTTAATAATTCTAAAGCACCATTAGTATCATTTATATTATTAAAAGATAATTCCTTTCCATTTAATTGTTTTGCTACAGTTAAAGAACCAGTGCATTTTCCAATTTCTTTATATAAAGCACCCAATTGATGAGGATTTTCACCGTATCTCATATCTTGTACTTTTTCATAAGTTAAAGTTAATTCTTGTGGGAAAGAGGTATCTTTTCTTTCATTTTTTAAGTAATTACAAATCATTGCATCATAATTTGCAGTATGTTCAAATACTTTATTCATTAAATAGAATTTAGTATCAAGACTAACTTGTCCTTTAGTTTTTAATTCGTTTAATACTATTTCATAATCAGCAGGATCTGTAATAACAGAAACATCTTGATAATTTTTAGCAGCACTACGTAACATTGTGGGACCACCGATGTCAATATTTTCAACACATTCCTCACGTGATACATTGTCTTTTAAAATGGTTGCTTTAAATGGATATAAATTTACAACCACAAAGTCAATAGTATCTATTCCTAGATCTTTTAATTGTTGCATATGTGTTTCTTTAGAACGCATAGCTAATATTCCAGCATGAACTTTAGGATGTAAAGTTTTTACTCTTCCATCTAAGCATTCAGGAAAACCTGTAAGTTCAGAAATTTCAGTAACTTTCAAACCTTCATCTTTTAATTTTTTATAAGTTCCACCTGTTGAAATTATTTCTATGCCAAGATTTTCTAATTCTTTTGCAAATTCAACAATACCTGTTTTATCAGATACGCTAATTAGTGCTTTCATAATATCATCCTTTCAATTAATTATATTAATTTCTAACTATTACATTATATCAGTTATTTCAGAATTTGCAACAAAAAAACATAATTTATCGAATTAGCCTAATAATAGATTGAATTGCATTATAAAATGTATACACATTGTAACCAATAAATTATAGTATGAATCAATTTATACAAAAAGTTTACATATTTAGATAAATATGTTATAATAAACGTATATAATAAAAAATTTCTTCTAATATATAAGAAGAATTATTTATTTGTAAGATGAGAGGAATGATATTATGGCGAGAGTTAAACAAGTTGCTTTTTATGGGATATTAATAGTTGTATTTGCAATATTTTCGAACTATATAATAAAAATTGGATTGAAAAGTACATATAACAATATATCGGGAAAAGTAAAAATAACTGCACCAGAAATAACTATGACAGAAGTAAAAACAACAGACGTAAATGGTTATGCAAAAGGAACAATAAAAAACAATTTAGAAAACGATATCGATAGAATATATATAAAAATTGATTTATTTTCAAAAAGAGATGTAAATTTAGGTACAAAATATTTAGAAATTAATAATTTGGCTAGTGGAGAAATCAGAGATTTTCAAATAGATTATAGATTTTCAAATGTAAGTTATTATGAAATTACATGTGTATATGAAAAATAGTTTTTGTGCACTAATAAGGACGAAGATAATTGATAATTTTAGGTTATCAATTATCTTCGTCCTTGTTTATATTAAAATTTAAAATTTATATTTAATTTTCTTTACAAAAATTAGAAAGAATTATATAATATACAATGACCTATAATATAATTATATTATGGAAGGAGAGAATAAAAATCTATGAATTTAAGAAATATTTTAAGTGGAATCACTGGAATTAAAGCAAAAGGCGATGTAGACATAGATATAAAGAAAATTACAAGCAATTCAAAAGAAGCTACTAAAGGGTCATTGTTTATAGCAATAAAAGGTTTTGAAACAGATGGACATCAATATATAGAAAATGCTATAGAAAATGGTGCTAATGTAATAATGATACAAGAAGGATATGATTATAGAAAAATAGCACAAAACGATGACATAACTATACTAATGGTACCTGATACAAGAATTGCACAAGCCTTATGTGCATCAAACTTTTTTGGAAATCCCGAAAAGAGATTAAAGTTAGTTGGAGTTACAGGAACAAAAGGAAAAACAACTACTACATTTATGATAAAAGAAATTTTACAAAAGCAAGGCAAAAAGGTAGGACTTATAGGGACTGTGGCATCTTACATAAATGATAAGAAAATTGAGGATTCAGATAGGACAACGCCTGATAGTATACATTTATACGAGTTATTAAAAATGATGGTAGACGAAAACTGTGAAGTAGCAGTTATGGAAGTATCTTCACAAAGTTTAAAATTAAATAGAGTATATGGATTGCATTTTGATATTGGCGTATTTACAAATCTTTCAGAAGATCATATTAGTGAAAAAGAACATCCAAGTATGGAAGATTATTTTAATTCAAAGCTAAAATTATTTGATGTATGTGATGTTGCATTTGTAAATTCAGATGATTTATATGGACAAAAGGTTATACACGAAGCTAAATGTGAAATTAAAACCTATGGAATTGATAATACATCAGATAATATTGCGAAAGATATTACAATAACAAATTCATATTCAGATTTTAAAGAAAAAATTTATGGAAAAAATGAAAGAATTAAAGTAGGAATACCTGGTAGATTTAGTGTTTACAATGCACTTGCAGCAATATGTGTATGTCAAAAATTTGATGTAACAGTTGAAAATATTAAAGAAGCATTGGTGGATATAAAAGTTCCAGGAAGAAGTGAATTAGTACCCAATAAAAAAGATCTTACAATAATGATAGATTATGCTCATTCACCAAAGAGTTTAGAAAGCATATTATTAGCTGTTTCAGCATATACAAGAGGAAGAGTAATCTCTGTTTTTGGGTGTGGAGGAGATAGAGATCCCGGAAAACGTCCTATGATGGGAGAAATATCAGGAAGAGTAGCAAATTACACAATAATTACTTCTGATAATCCAAGAACTGAAGATCCAGAAAAAATTGTAAAACAAATAGAAGAAGGAATAAAAACAACAAAAGGTAAATATGAATGTATAGTAGATAGATATGAAGCAATAAAAAAAGCAATTAGCATGGCAAATAAAAATGATATGATTGTCCTTGCTGGAAAAGGACATGAACCATATCAAGAGATAAATCATGAGAAATATCCATTTGATGAAAGAATAATTGTAAATGAAATAATAGATGGAATGGAGAAAAAATAAAAATGGAATCGGAATTAAAGATACTAGTTGTATCATTTTGCATTACAGTAGTACTTTCAATTATTATAATACCGATATTAAAAAAACTAAAAGTAGGTCAAATAGAAAGAAAAGAAGGACCAGTAAGTCATTTACAAAAGCAAGGAACACCTACAATGGGAGGAATAATAATTGCATTAACAATTATTATTGTAGGAATATTCTTATCAATAAAAGTTAATGAAGTTATCCCATTGATAGTTGTATCATTAGGATTTGGTTTAATTGGATGCATAGATGATTCAACAAAATTAAAATATCAAAATACAAAAGGAATAAGCCCATCAATGAAAATGTTGGGATTACTTATAATATCAGTTATTTATGCACTTATTCTAGCTAATAATGAAGAAATAGGTACAGACACCTTGATACCAATAATTGATAAATATGTGAAAATACCGACACTTATTTTTATACCATTTGCGATATGTACAATGTTAGCTACAACAAATGCTGTCAACTTGACTGATGGTATAGATGGATTATCCACTAGTGTATCAATGATAATAATCGCATGTCTAACAGTTATAGGAATTCTTAAAGGTGAGACAGAAGTTGCATTATTTGGAAGTTTAGTTAGTGGTGCTTGTTTAGGATTTTTAATGTTTAATTTACACCCAGCTAAGGTTTTCATGGGAGATACAGGTTCATTACTATTAGGAGGAGTTATAGTAGCAATGGCATTATATTTGAAAGTGCCACTATTATTAATAGTAATTGCAATAATACCTTTATTAGAAACTTTATCAGTAATAATTCAGGTGTCATATTTTAGAAAAACTGGAAATAGAATATTTAAAATGGCTCCATTGCACCATCATTTTGAATTGTGTGGATGGAAAGAGAGCACTGTAGTTTCAGTGTTTAGTTTGATAACATTAATAGCTTGCATAATTGGAATACTAATAGTCTAAAGAAAAGATGGAAAGGAATGATAGTAGGATGGCAAAGCCAAATAATAAAACTAATCAAGGCAAATTTGATTTCATTTTATTCATAACAGTATTAGTTATGCTTGGATTTGGTCTAATAATGGTACTATCTGCAAGTTCTCCATCAGCTATATCAGAAGGTAGAAGCAGTTATGTATATGTAAGAACTCAAGCGATAAGTGCTTGCATAGGGGTAGTAGCTATGCTATTTATCTCAAAAATAGATTATAGAAAATGGGCGAAATATTATAAATTAATGTATTTTGGATCAATATTACTACTATTAGCAGTAAAAATCCCAGGATTAGGATATGAGGCAAATGGTGCTTACAGATGGATAAATCTGAAATTTACGACATTTCAACCATCAGAATTAGTGAAAATTGCAATGATAATATTTTTTGCAAAATATTTAACAGATCATAAAGCGGATTTACATACATTTTTAAAAGGGTTTATATATCCATTATTTCTTGTAGCACCAATAATATTAGTATTAGTAGTTGTACAATCACATTTAAGTGCATCAGTAATTATAATAATGATAGTAGTAATATTAATGCTAATGGCTGGAACAAAAATGAGATATTTTATTACTGTAGGAACTCCAATCGCAGGTATCGGAGCAACAGCATTATATGTATTAGCAAAATATTTTGATAAAGGTACTTATAGATTAGCAAGATTAACTGCCTTCATTGATCCATGGGCTGATCCAACAAATACAGGTTATCAAGTAATTCAAAGTTTATATGCAATAGGTTCAGGAGGATTATTTGGAGTTGGGTTAGGTAACAGTACGCAAAAATATTTGTACTTGCCAGAACCACAGAATGACTTTATCTTTTCTGTTATAGCAGAAGAGTTAGGTTTTATAGGATGTTTAGGTGTAATTATACTATTTGGAATATTTATTTGGAGAGGAGTACTAATTGCAATGAAAGCTCCAGACTCATTTGGAAGTTTAATTGCAGTAGGAATAACATCTTTAGTGGGATTGCAAGCTATTATAAATATAGCAGTTGTTACATCATCAATGCCAAACACAGGAATGCCTCTACCATTTTTTAGTTATGGAGGAACTGCATTACTAATTTTATTATGTGCAGTAGGAATTTTATTGAATATATCACGATATCAAAAAACATGATTTATTGAGAACAAAATGTAGGGGCACAGCTTTGCATAAGTTATCTTTAAGCAATTAAACTCATAATATTTGTTTAATTGTTAAGAATTCACTTAATTGCAATGTGCCCTTTTTGAAAGAAAAGTTTATAAATTTTGTTTTTATAGATTGAAGAACCATTAATTACAAATATATCAAAAAGGAGAACAAATATGAGGGTAGTTATAGCAGCAGCAGGAACAGCTGGTCATATTAATCCAGCACTTTCAATAGCTAATAAAATAAAAAAGGAAGAGCCTAATTCAGAGATTATATTTATCGGAACTGATAGAGGATTAGAAAATAATTTAGTACCAAAATCTGGATATAAATTGGAAAGAATACAAGCATATGGTTTAGGAAAGAATATTATAAAAGACTTTAAGACTTTTACAGGAATTTTTCAAGCAAAGAAAATACTAAAAGACTTTAAACCTGATTTAGTAATTGGTGCAGGTGGATATATATGTGGACCAGTAATATTATCAGCACATATGCTTAAAATACCTACAATGTTACACGAGAGTAATGCTTTTCCTGGAAAAGCAACAAACATGTTATCAGAAATAACAGACACAATATTAATTGGATTTGAAGAAGCAAGAAACAGGATTCCTAAGGCTAAAAATATAGTTTTAACTGGAACACCAATACAAATAGATAATAAAGAATTAGACAATCATAGAAAGCAAGAAATAATAAAAGAATTAAAATTAGAAGATGATAAGCCAATAGTTTTAATTTTTGGAGGTAGTCAAGGAGCAAAGAAAATAAATGATACAGTAATAGAACTGCTAGCACAAAATAAAAAATTAAACTACCAGATAATCTTATCTGCTGGACAAAAACAATATGATTATGTTATTACTCAATTGAAAGAAAAAAATATAGATATTGCTACTAGTAAAAATATAAAGATTTATCCATACATTTATAATATGGGAGAAATAGAAAAGGTATCAGATATATTAGTATGTAGGAGTGGAGCAATGACAATTACAGAGATTTCGTTACTAGGAAAACCAGCAATATTTATACCATTACCAAATGTGTCAAATGATCATCAAACATATAATGCAAAGACGCTAGAAAATATTGATGCAGCAAAGATAATAAAAAACGATGAGCTTACTGGAGAGAAACTTGATAGTATAATCAATTCCATGATTTCAGATAAAGAAAAATTGAAAAAAATGGGAAAAAATGCAACAAAAATTGCACTCGCAGATGCAGAAGATAGAATATATAAAGAAATAACAAAACTATTAAATAAAATGTAAAAATTTGGCAAATATTGCGATGAAAACTTCTTGAATTAATATATATAATTAAGTATAATATTATGGTTGTATTAATTTTGGAAGGAGGAAAGCATAGTATTTAATATGCTGTTTATGGATGATTAAGAAATTTTACGGAGGAAAGTTTATTGATAAACAAAAGTTATCAAACGAAGGAATAGATTATCCAATAAAAATAGAATATTATAAGATATATGATAACGAAGAAAATAGAGAAATAACTCAATATGGTTTAGAAGTTGTAAAAACAGAGTATAAAACAGGAAATATAAATATAGAAAATAAAGAAGTTTTAAGGATAACCAAAGAAGAAAAAATTATAGATAATATTTTGGACAGGTTAAAAGATAATGAAGTTACACCAGTAACTGCTAGATACATAGTAGAAGATTTAGTATTTGATTTATAGGAGTTTAACACATAATCCAACATCTAACTTCTGAGAAAACCTTGACCTTTTAATATATTTGATATATAATGCAAAAATATAAAACGAAAGGAAAGAAAAATTTATGACAGATAGATTAATAATAGTTGAATCCCCTGCAAAGGCAAACACTATAAAGAAGTTTTTGGGTGGAAACACAAAAGTAGTTGCATCTATGGGGCATATTAGAAATCTTCCTAAATCAAAATTAGGAGTAAATGTAGAAAATGATTTTGAACCAGAATATATAAACATTAAAGGAAAAGGAGATTTAATAAAAAGCTTAAAAAAAGATGCGAAAGATGCAAAAAAAATATATCTTGCAACAGACCCTGACCGTGAAGGAGAAGCTATTGCATGGCATCTGGCATATATATTGGGAATTCCAGAGGATGAAGTATGTAGAGTAACTTTTAATGAAATAACGAAAAATGCAGTTAAAGAAGGAGTAAAAAATCCTAGAAAAATAGATTTAAATCTAGTTAATGCACAACAAGCTAGAAGGGTACTTGATAGAATTGTTGGTTATAAAATGAGCCCCGTGTTATGGAAAAAAGTAAAAAGAGGTTTATCAGCTGGAAGAGTGCAATCAGTAGCTGTGAAATTAATTGCAGATAGAGAAGAAGAGATAGAAAAATTTGTACCACAGGAATATTGGAATATATATGCTATGCTTCAAGATAAAAAAAGTAAAAATAGTTTTGAAGCTAAATTTTACGGAAAAGATTCCAAGAAGGTTGAATTAGCAAATGAATCAGAAGTTAACGAAGTTTTAGAAAATATAAAGAATGAGAAATTTATTGTTAAAAGTATTAAGAAATCAGAGAAAAGAAGAGTTGCTGCACCACCTTTTACTACAAGTACAATGCAACAAGAAGCGTCAAGAAAATTAGGATTTACTTTAAAGAAAACAATGTCAATTGCACAAGGATTATATGAAGGTGTTGAAATACCAGGACATGGTACCGTAGGTCTTATAACATATATGAGAACTGATTCAACAAGAATATCAGAAGTAGCAAGAGCTTCAGCAAAGGAATACATTGAAGAAAAATACGGAAAAGATTATTATGAGAATAGATATTATAAAACAAGTTCAGATGCACAAGATGCACATGAAGCCATAAGACCAACTTATGTGGAATTAGAACCAAATCACATAAAAGAATCTTTAACAAAGGATGAGTTCAAGTTGTATCAACTTATATATAATAGGTTTATTGCAAGTCAAATGTCAGCAGCTGTGTATGATACAATGGCAATTGATATAAACGCAGGTAAATATAATTTTAAAGCTAATGGTCAACATCTTAAATTTAAAGGATTTATGGTGTTATATGTTGAGACAAATGATAATGAAGAAGAAGAAAAAGATAATCAAATTTTAGATTTAGAAGAAAACGAAGAATTAAAGACTAAAGACGTATATGCTAAACAAAGTTTTACAGAGCCACCAGCAAGATACACAGAAGCAAGTCTTGTTAAAGCATTGGAAGAAAAGGATATTGGAAGACCAAGCACGTATTCACCAATTATAACAACTATATTGGAAAGAAGATACATAGAAAAAGACAAGAAACAACTTGTACCAACTGAATTAGGAAAAGTCGTAAATTCTTTGCTTATGGAAAATTTTAGTGATGTAATAAATGTTGATTTTACTGCAAAAATTGAAAATGAATTTGATAATGTAGCAGAGGGAAAAGAAGAATGGAAAAATATCATAAGAGATTTCTATGGACCTTTTGAGAAAACTATTAAAAGAGTTGAAAAGGAATTAGAGCATGTAAAAATAGAAGATGAAGTATCAGATATTCCTTGTGAAAAATGTGGAAGACTAATGGTTTATAAATATGGTAGGTATGGTAAGTTTTTAGCTTGCCCTGGATATCCTGAATGTAAGAATACAAAGCCAATTGTTGAGACAATAGAAGAAAAATGTCCTAAATGTGGCGGAAATGTACTCGTAAAAAAATCAAAACGTGGAAGAAGATTTTATGTATGTGAGAATAACGCAAAGGGAGAATGTGATTTTATATCATGGAATAAACCAGGAACGCCAAGTGTAGAAGAAAAAGAAACTAAAAAGAAAACTACAAAGCGTAAAACTTCTACTAAAAAAGAAAAAACAATATAATAAAAAAGGAGGAATATATATGCTAAAAAATGAAAAAGGAGTAACATTAATAGAATTAGTAATGGGCATTATAGTTATAATATTAATTGCAGGTTTTTCGATTTTTCTAGTGATAGATGGAGGTAAAACAGAAGAACAAAATACGCAAAATACAACTAATATTACTAATACTATAGATAATACAGAGGACAGTAATACGACTAATGAAACAAATGAAGCTAATGAAGAACAAAATACAGAGACAGAAAATACTGAAGTAAACAATGAAGAAAATACAACTGTAACTGAATAAAATATGGAGGGGCGACCACATGGGTCGTCCACTTTTTTTTATTTTATGAAAGCATAAATTAAAATCCCAAAGCATATACATATAATGCGTATGTGAATAGGAGGAAAGTTTATGTTTTTTGTATTTAATAAACCAAAAATATATTCATATCTAATTGTATTAAGTACAATAGTAGTGTTATTTTTTACAGCAGCTGTATTATCTGAAGCGGATAATTCAGAAACATTAACTGCATCTACAACAGCAGAAGAAAATGAAATTCCAATAACAAAAGTTAACACAGAAGAAAAGAAAATATCAATTACAATAAATTGTTTAGAATCAGATAAGAATATTGAAGAAATATTGAATATATTAAAAAAACAATCTGTAAAAGCAACATTTTGTATATATGGTGAATGGGTAAAGAAGTATCCGCAATTAACAAAAAAAATTAGTGAAGATGGGCATTGTATTGCAAATATGGGTAATACTTATACTGACATGAGCGAATTTAATTATGATGAAGCTGTAAATAATATAAAAGAAGGTGGAAATAAAATAAGTACTTTGATTAGTAAAAATATAAATTTATTCAAATGCCCTTATTCAAAATACAATGAGAACGTAATAAAAGCAGCACAGGATAACAAATATACAGTAATAGGATTTAACATAGACACTTTGGATTATCAAGGATTAGAAGCGAATGTTATATGGGATAATATAAAAAACAAGATAACTAGTGGAAGTATAATTTCAATGAATTCTAATGCAGAAGATATAACACGTGAAGTAAAATTGATAGTAAAATCACTTAAAGAAAGAGAATATGAGATTGTTACAGTTGAAGAATTGCTAAAACTGTAGGTATAAAAACATACCAAAATATACATAATAAATATGAGGGGAAAATTATGGCTTTTATAGGAATTATATCTGATTCTAAAAGTGAAAAAATGATAAAAATGATATTAGACGAAAAATTAGATAAAGATAGTAATATCATTATAATTAATTCTAAAAGTGTAGAAAATCTGAAGAATATTAAATTTGAGACAATACTAATAGCAAATGATAATGCTATAGTTAAGGAAAATCAAGAGGCGTTAACAAAAATATTAATCAATAGTAAATACCTTATTATAAATGCAGATATTGAATTACAATTACATTTAGAAGAAAAAGTAGAATTAAATGTTATAACTTTTGGATTTAACCCAAAGGCTACAATAACGGCATCAAGTGTAGAAGATGATATTTTATTATGTATTCAAAGAAATATAAAAGATATTAATGAAAACCTAATAGAACAGCAAGAAATGAAGATAAGATTTTTTGGAGAAAATATAGGCATAAATACAAATAATCTTATGGGAATATCCGCAATTCTGCTATTATACGGTAAAATTAGCCAAAAAAACTGAAAAAAATTAACAAATTATGTAGACAAAACCAAAAAATTGTTGTATAATAAGTATTGTACGACGAACTAAAATAAGAAACGATAGAAAAAATAAATAAGAAATAGGGAGGAAAAGAAATTGAATACAAATTATTCAGATAACAACCATTTAGTATTAGTGGGAAAAGTAGCAAGCGAAAAAAGATTTAGTCATGAAATCTATGGAGAAAGTTTTTACATATTTGATATGGAAATACCTCGTTTAAGTGAGACATTTGATTTAATACCAATAACAATATCAGAAAGATTAATAAGTGATGACAAATTAGAAGTTGGTAAAAAAATTATTGTAAAAGGACAATTTAGATCTTATAACAGTTATGAAAATGAAAAGAGTAGATTAGTGCTAACAGTATTTGCAAAAGATGTTATTCCAGAAGAAGAAATTGAAGAAAGAGCTGAAACAGACGAAGACATAGATTTAAATGTATCAAATGAAGTAACATTAATTGGTCATATTTGTAAGAAACCAATTTATAGAAAAACTCCATTTGGACGTGAAATTGCAGATGCATTATTAGCAGTAAATAGAGCATATAATAAATCAGATTATATACCAGCAATAGCATGGGGAAGAACAGCAAGATTTTGTGATACGCTAGAAACTGGTACACAAGTAAAGGCAGTAGGAAGAGTACAATCAAGAGTATATCAAAAGAAATATGAAGATGGAACAGTAGAAGATAGAACAGCTTATGAAGTGTCAATTTCAAGTCTTGAAGTAATAAAAGAAGAAGATGACACATCTGCAAATACAGAAGTACAAAACGAAGAAGCTGTATAAAATAGCCTAACTCATATAACCACACATATATATATTAAAAAGGATAAACGATGTATCATTGTTTATCCTTTTTATTTTATGAATCTCTTTAATCCGTAAATCATTTTAACACAAAATTTGCTGATTACAAAAATATATAATTAAATATTAAAATAAATTATAAAAAAGTATTGCATAAAATTAATAAAATGATAAAATAGATATGAATACTTACGGAAAATTCATAATACTAAAGAATAACAAAGATAAAAAAGGAGAAGAAATAATGAAGAATTCGAACAAAAAAATTGTAATAATTTTAGCAATAATTGTTGTAATACTTATTGCCCTAGTTGGAACAGGTGTAGCAATGGTTGTGACAGGACAAGTCGCTATAACTAGTACACAAAAATTAACAAAAGGTATATCAGACATACAAAGCAAAATATCTTTAACAGAACTAGAAGACAGTTTAAAAGAAAAAGCAGCACAATATGAAAAACCATTCGAAAATGAAACTACTATTACAGCTAATATTAATGAAATACAACTAGAAGATATGAATGGAATGGAAGACATAATAGAAGAAATAAAGAATACAGTTAATAATACACAAATCACTAATACATTAAAGGCAGACTTGAAAAATAATATTTTAGTAGATGATTTAAAATTAAATATGGGCGAAATGTTAGAGGAACTATCAGCAGAGGTACAATACACAGGAGATGAATTATCTTTAAGGTCAAAAGAATTAAATGCAAGATATATGACTCTTATAAGAGAAGAAGCTGAAACAAGTAGTCAATATGAAGCATTGGCAGAGATATTTGACTTGATTGATGAACTTTGCAATCCAAGTAATACATCTTCTTTATATTTAACTCAAGAAGAGAAGAATTATATTAAGGATAATTATGGAGGAATATTGTCTGAATCTATAACAGATGATATGATAAATGAAGAAAAAACTACTATATTGCTAGACGGTACAAACGCAAAAAGTTGCTCAAAAGTAAGTTTTACACTAAATAGAGACCAAATTGTAGAACTAATTGGAAAGTATTTAACTAAACTAGAAAGTGATGAAACTGGAAAACAAATAATAATAAAAAGAATGAACTTATTAGGAACATTTGATGAAACAGATTTACAAGATTTAATTGATGATATAAGATATGATATACTAGATTTAAGTAGCGTAGCTAGTGTAAAATTTTCAACATATAGTACAATGTTTAAAACATATGGTTTTGACATTGAATTTATTGATGAAGTAAACAATAAAATATCTGTAGTATTTGGAGAAAGTAAAGATGAAATAAATGCTACTACAGATAATGAAAATATATTAAATATAACAAAAACAAATCAAGAGACTATAATTTCTTCTGAAAACGACGAAACATCACTAGTAATAAATATAAAGAAAGTAGACAATGAGGATATAATTTCAATCAATATAAAAGATTTAACTAGTGAAACAGAAGCTAATGTAATATTAACTAAAAAACAATTAACAAAAACAGAAACAAATGATGTATCAGACACTACTATAGAGTTTTTAATAGAGTCTATGGAAAATGTTATAGACTTTGAAATAGATATCAATTCAAATAAGAAATATGTAAATGCTATTGATACATCAGAAATTAATAATTCAAATTCTTTGGATTTAATAAATGCTACATCAACTGAAATTCAAGAATATATTAATGAGATAACTAATAATGGAAGGATAATAATGGAGTCAGTAACACAAAAATCTAAATTATTGAATACGTTATTCTCACTTTATGGAAATAATAGTATAGACATTGGAGAGGGTACAGACAATACTACAGCAGATGAATTTAATACTACGTTATTTTCTAACTACACAGGTACAATAGATGGACAAACTGCAAAATCTTTATTATCTAAAATATCAGTAAGTAATGCTTCAAGTATGCACAAAGTCGCAGTAAGTATTACAGATAACGGAATTGTATTATTTCCTTCAACAAGTGATGTTACACAGTTTTCAAATGCAGATTCATTTATAAATACAACAGATAATTACACAATATTAGTAAATCAAGTTGATGAACAAGGATATATTAGTGCAATAGAGATAAGAAAACAATAATTAAATAATATTATAAAAAAAGGGCTTGGGATATATCCAAGCTCTTCTTTATACTGCATTGAAAATATGTTGTTAATTTAGATCTTCTAATTGGATTATCTTATATGTTGTACTTGCAAAAAAATATAAATATGTGTATAATAATTGAGTAGTAAAATGAAATATATTATATTCATTTGTGAGGAGGATTTAAAATGGTAGAAGATAACCAAATAGAAGCAACAGTTTCACCTTTTGCTGTAAAAAAAGGAGAGATAAAAACATTTGATGGGAAAGATGGATATGTATCAATGCAACAAATAATTAACAAAATAAATCTAGGACATATAAATGAATTGCATTTTACAATATTAGAAATTATAAACGAATTTGAATTTATCACATCAAGACAATTATGCCAGATATTAGACAAGAAGGGCGTAGAATATGGTTCGCAAGATAAACTAAATAATAAATTAGAGCAAATGATTAAATCAAAAATGCTAACAAGGTATTATTTTTCTTCATTAGAAGATGGAAAAGGAACATATAGAGTTTATTGCCTAGAAAAAATGGGTAAATATTTGTTAACTTCAAGGGGAATAGACTGCAAATGGCAACCAAGTGATAATACTAAACCAGTAGGAATGATTAAAAAAAGATTAGCTGGAAATCAAATCTTATTAGCATATTTAAGAAAAGTAAAAGCCTTTGATGAATATACAGTTAAACCATCATTGACAGCAAAATCATTAGGAAAAACATTTAAAGCTACTGGTGGAAGTGTAAAACTTACTAAAAGCGGAAAGTCTATAGTATTTGTTTTTGAAGTAATTAGAAGGGAAGACGATTGGGAGAAGAAGTTAGAAGATAAAATGAGATTTTATGCGGATTTTTATACTAACTTTGTTTCTGGAGATTCAGGATATGATTCATTACCACAACTAATTATCGATTGTGAAGACGAAAAACATATGGTAGAAGTATATAAAAATATAGTTGTGAAAGGGTTAGAGATTCCAAAAATAAAATTATATTTTACAACAGATTTAAGACAAAATAAAGAAAGTTTATCAGGAACATTAGTTGAATTTAAATTAGATGAAGAAACAAATAAATATAAGATGGCTAATGTAGAACTTAAATTATTAGATGTATAATAAATTAAAAAAACTCCCAATCAATTTTAGTGATAGGGGAGTTTTTTTTATAAGAATTTTATAAAGGGCACATTTTAATGTGCCCTTATAAATTAATTATTATTATCATTCTTTTTATGAAGATCAAATATTATTGAGTCTCCATTATTAAATAGAAAATCTGAATCGGTTTGAATAGGATTATCTCCATCACTAGAACTACTATCAAATCCTTTAAATTTACCTTTACTATTTAAGTCATCATATGAATCATTTGATGAAATTCCATTATTAAATCTAGCAAAGTCAAAAGTTTTCGCTTTATGAGGTTCTTTATATTCAGAAGCAAGGAAGTTTAAAGTTAATTTTGCGGCATAATATTTTCCTCCGGCATCTTTAGTTTTAAATGCAGCGATTTTAAATTTAAAGTTTTGAATAGCATCAGGCTTGAACCAAGGAACCCAATCCCATGAAGCACTCTTATAGTTTCCTCCATTGCTATTGTCATTACCAGGTCCTCCAATATGATAATCTTGTGTGGTTTTCCATAGTTTTCTAGCACCCATTTCTTTTGACCACCATTCATTATCTGCGGCAGTATTATTACCGAATACAAATTTTGTAATACAGTTAGCTATAATCGTTTTTTGAACATTTTCATTATTTTCTATACGTAATTGAGCTATATTTTGAGTAGATATTATTGTTCCAACTCTATATTTTCTATACATTGTAAATAAAGGTAGAGTATTATTACATACAAAGTCAGCAAATTCATCAATGTATAAGAAGTTAGGAATACGTGTATTTTCATTTCCAGGTCTTTTTAGTACAGCATGTTGCATTGAAAGTATAAAGAATAATCCAAATGCTTTATGAAGCATACGACCTAAATCGCCACGTCTTGTACAAACAAATATTACTTGACCTTCTGAAAGAGCTTTATTAAAATCTATATTATTGCTTCTATTGCACAAGATACTTCTAAGACCAGACATTCTTAATAATAAATCCAATTGAGTAACAGCTGAATATATAGAAGCTTGTGTATCGTGTAAGAATTCTCCAGGTGTAAAATACTTTTTGAAGTAGTTAATTTGTAATTTATATTTAGTAGCAAGTTCAGGATCCTGTTCCATTTTGTTACATAAATCTATAATCAAATCAAAATTATTAAACATATCTAACATGTCTTCTAAATTTGGAAGTAACCCATCATGAAGTTTTGGATACATTTCGCTTAAAATAATTGATAGATTTTCAACTGCTTGTAAAGCAGAATTTTGATGATATGCTTCTTCATGTGTTGGTTTTTGCGACATATACATGTTAGAAAGAATAGTAGAAATAACAACAGCAACTACTTCTGGACGACCATATGCAAATGGATTAATTCCTATTGACTTTGAATCTGCTGGATCTATTAATGTATAAGGTATATTGAAATTATCTGCTACGTCCATCATATGTGAAATAGTTTCAAAATCAGGTGCAATAGATGTTATTCCTAAATCTCTATATACTGATGAATTGTCGCTTAAGAACATTTTATGCATATAAGCTCTATATAATTTTTCTTTTCCGTCTTTAACTGTAAGCATATTTAAAGAGAAATTTTTATTTATATAATCATTATCATAAGGACAGCTTAATGTAGCAAGTCCAGTTTTTAATGCTGTATGACCTAATTCTTTAGAAGCTTCTTTGAAAAAGTACTTTTTCTTTAAATCATGAGCAATCATTGGTTCAAATATAAGAGATGTTTTTCCAGAACCAGATACACCACAGACAAAAGTTGGTTCAAACCTACGAGCTTCGCAGATTTTTGCTGAACTACCAGTTTCATAGTCAGTACCAAAGCTAATTTCATAACTATATGGACCAAGTTTTGCTGGCTTTTTAGAAATATCAATTCCTCCATAATCCATGATAGATTGATATTCTAGGTATGTATCGCTAACATCTGTATATAAGAACCAGAATAATGTTGCTACAGTAGTGACAGGGAAGTAAAATGCAATTGCACAGAATGCTCTTTTTACTTCTACATAGAAATTTGTAACAATCTCAACATAGTTTGGTACAGAAAGCAATAATAACCATCCTAATTGATTAATCCATTGTACTACCATTGAGATTCCTATAATATAAACCATTACAAAGTACAAAATTAAAAAAGTAAATTTTTTAGTAGTATCTTTTGCAAATTGTGATGCACATGAAAATAGAAATGCAAAAATAGGACATGCTAATGCAAAGGTATAAATTATTGGACCCCAGTATGATACTCCTATACCAGTGACAAAAATCAATATCATTTCAACAATTCTGTCCACAGCTATGTATATGGTAAATAGTGTTAATAAATATGTAAAGAATGTATTTCTATCGGTTTTTAGTACACTTAAAAATTTATCTAAATATTTCAACAATTATCTCACCACTTTCGATATAATTATGCTTTATATATTATCCCATAAATTTAACAAAAAAACAAGTCTTTTGCATTAAAAAACGTAAGTATATTTATAAAATTATATAAAATAAATATTAAAATTATTGATAAAATATAAACTTAATAATATAATATAAAAACTAGGTATTATAAAACGAAAGGAAAAAATAATGGAGGAAACTAAAAAAAATAAGAGATTAAAAAAAGAAGGCTTTATGCAGAGCGTATTAGTGTTAATGATTTCACAACTAGCAATAAAATTTTTAGGGCTAATATATAAAATATATCTTACCAACAAAGAAGGTTTTGGGGATACAGGAAATGCAATTTATAGTAGTGGATATCAGATTTATGCATTATTACTTACAATATCATCAATAGGAGTTCCTAATGCTATTTCAAAATTAGTATCTGAAAAAGTGGCTATTGGAGATAATAAAGGAGCACATAGAATATTCAAAATTGCCCTTTTAACGTTTGGAATAATAGGTTTTGTAGCTACGATGGTACTATTTTTAGGTGCGGGATATATATCTAATGTTATTCTACAAATTCCAGAATCTGAATTAACATTAGTTGCATTATCGCCAGCTATATTTTTCGTTACAATTGCTTCAGTATTAAGGGGATATTTTAACGGAAGAGAGAAGATTTCTGTAACAGCAAAATCACAGACATTAGAACAAATATTTAAAACAGTACTTACAGTGCTTGTAGTAGAAATAGTAGGATTAGCTACAAACTTAAATACAACATTAATGTCTGCAGGTGCTAATTTAGCAACGACATTATCTGTATTATTAAGTTTTGGATATTTAACACTATACTACAAATTGTATAAAAGGGATTTAGCATTAGAAGTAAAAAATTCAGTAAATTACAAACATGAAAACTTATTAAGCGTAGTAAAAAGAATTTTATTTGTATCAATACCAATAACTTTAAGCGCTATAATGTCTACTTTAAACAAAAATATAGATTCAATTACGGTTGTAAGAGGATTAAAAAAATTTTTAACTGAAGCACAAGCAAAATCTCAATATGGAATATTAAGTGGAAAAGTTGATACACTAATTACATTACCATTATCATTTAACATAGCATTTGCAACAGCATTAGTTCCAACGATTTCTTCTTCAATGGCGAGAGGTGAAACGGAAAGTGCTAGTAAAAGGATATCTTTTTCAATTTTAATATCAATACTAATCGGATTACCATGTACAATTGGAATGATGATATTTTCAGAACAAATTATAAATTTATTATTTCCAAATGCTACAAATGGTAGCTTGTTATTGCAGATAAGTGCAATAACAATAATATTTTCAGTATTATCTCAAACTATTAATGGAGCATTACAAGGACTAGGAAAGATAATGGTACCTGCAATTACATCAACAATAGGATTAATTACAAAGCTAATTACTAATATTTGGTTAATTCAAATCCCAGAGATAGGGGTATATGGAGCTGCAATTGGTTCAATAATAAATAATATTGTTGCATTTGCTTTGAGCTATATTGTGTTAGCAAAAACTATAAAACTTGATACAAAACTTATGAAGTGTGTAATTAAACCTATAATTGCAACAATACTAATGGGAATATGCTCATATTATACATATTTACTATTTTCTAGTATAATTTCTGCGAGAATAGCAACAATAATAGCGATAATAATTGCTATAGTAATATATGTACTTTTAGTGATAGTTTTAAAAATTTTAAATAAAGAAGAAATAAAAATGATACCATATGGCTCAAAGTTAATAAAAGTCCTTGAAAATATAGGGTTTTACAAACAATAAATAACAGAAAAAATCACCTACAAAATGACAATAACACAAAAAAATGAGGTGCCCCTAAGAAAAAAATAAAAAAATAAATTCAAAAAAAGAAGGATTTTGTATTAAATTGACGAATAATCTTTTTAGAGTAGATGATAATAATAAAATAACATCTACATATTTATAGGAGGTAATTTAAATGAACAAATCTGAATTAGTAGCAGCAATGGCTGCAAAAACAGGAGAAACAAAGAAAAGTGCAGAAGCTAACTTAAATGCTTTCACAGAAGCAGTAGAAGAAGCATTAGTTAAAGGAGAAAAAGTACAATTAGTTGGTTTCGGATCTTTCGAAGTTAGAAAAAAAGCAGCTAGAAAAGGAAGAAACCCAAGAACTAAAGAAGAAATAAAAATACCAGCTTCTAAAGCTCCAGCTTTCAAAGCAGGAAAAGCATTAAAAGATAAGGTAAATAAATAAAATAAAACCTAGCCTTTGGCTAGGTTTTTTTATATATTAGTGATTTTAAAAATTTATTATTATAAAAATAAGTGTAGATAAATGGTAGTATGCATATTTTAAATTTATATATTAGACCATATATTCGAACACTTGTATTTTTTATATTAATATAATAAAATAAATATATAATATAAAATATGATAAAAATGTTTGAAAGGAGAAAAGATGGAATTAAATCAAGATGTACAATATTTAAAAGGTGTTGGGCCAGCAAAAGTAAAGTTATTGAATATATTAGGAATACATACATTAGAAGATTTAATTACATATTATCCTAGAGACTATGAGGATAGAGGAAAGCCACGAAAAATAGAAGATTTACAAGATGGAGAAGAAGCCTTAATAAGAGCAGTACCTACTTCAAGATTTCATGTAATAAATACAAGAAGAAATATGAAGATTTGTAAATTACTTGTAAGTGATGATACAGGTACAATAGAAATTGTTTGGTATAATCAACCATATTTAAAGGATAAATTTACATCAAATAAAGAGTATAGTTTTTATGGGAAAGTAAGTAAAAAGGCAGGAGTTATAACAATGAATTCTCCTGTATTTGATGCGGAAAATGAAAGTAAGAATACAGGAAAAATTATACCAATTTATCCATTAACTTATAAATTATCTCAAAACATGTTAAGACAGATTATAGAGAATGGATTAAAAGCTGTTGATGGAAAATTAGAGGAAATATTACCAGATTATATACTAAAAGATTACAATTTAATGGGAATAAACGAAGCAACATATAAAATACATTTTCCTAAAGACTTTGAAGAATTCAAATATGCAAGATTAAGGCTAGCCTTTGAAGAATTATTAACGATGCAATTACTATTAAATAATTTAAAATATAAATCAATAGAAGGTCATAATGGAATACAATTCGATAAAAATGTAAAAATGTCAGATGTAATAAATTCACTTCCATTTAAATTAACTAAAGCCCAATTAAGAGTTTTAGAAGAGATTGATAGGGACATGGAATCAGATAAAATTATGAATAGATTATTACAAGGGGATGTAGGGTCAGGTAAAACAATTGTTGCAATTATTTCAGCATATAAAGCTGTAAAATCAGGATATCAAATGGCGATAATGGCACCAACATCAATACTAGCAACACAACATTTAGAAAGTTTTAAAAATGTATTAGAGCCTTTTGGAATTAAATGTGAACTTTTAATAAGCAATATGACTAAAAAGAAAAAGGAAGAGATAATAGAAAAACTTGCAAATGGAGATATTGATGTACTAGTAGGTACTCACTCAATATTAGAAGAAAATATAGTATTTAAAAATCTAGGACTAGTTGTAACAGATGAACAACATAGATTTGGTGTTAACCAAAGAAGTATAATATCTGCTAAAGGAAAAAATGTTGATACAATAGTTATGACAGCAACTCCAATTCCAAGAACGCTAGGATTAATTCTCTATGGAGATTTGGACATATCTTCAATAGATGAATTACCACCAGATAGAAAGAAAATAGAAACTTATGCTGTTACAAGAGCTATGGAAGATAGAATTAATAATTTTATAAAAAAACAAGTTAAAGAGGGAAGACAATGTTATATTGTATGTCCATTAGTTGAAGAAAATGAAGAAATAGATGCAAAATCCGTAATGGAAATGGTTGATATATATAAAAATCAAGTGTTCACAGAATTTAGAGTTGAATATATTTATGGAAAAATGAAACAAAAAGAAAAAGACCAAATAATGCAAGAATTTAAAGACGGAAAAATAGATATTTTGATATCTACTACTGTAATAGAAGTTGGAGTTAATGTTCCAAATGCTAGTCTAATGGTAATACAGAATGCAGAGAGATTTGGACTAGCAACATTACATCAATTAAGAGGAAGAGTAGGAAGAGGAGAGTATCAGTCCTATTGTATTTTAAAATACCAAGGACATTCTGATACAATAATGCAAAGAATGAAGGTAATGCAAGATACAAATGATGGTTTTGTTATATCTGAAAAGGATTTAGAATTAAGAGGAACAGGAGATTTCTTTGGAACAAAGCAACATGGATTACCAGAATTTAAAGTAGCAAATCTTTTTGAGGATATAAATATTTTAAAGCAAGTTCAAGTAGTAGCAAATAAAATTACAAGAGAAGATCCTGATTTAAACAATGAGGAAAATAAAAAGTTAAAAAAGATGATAAATAAAAGATTTAGTGGAAAGATTGAGATTTAGAAATAATTAAATTTTTTTGAATTACTATTAACTAATAAATTATTGTTTGTAAGTGAACGGTGTATTTTGTTCAGTAGATTCAGGAATATTTGCAAAATTATGTCAATTGTAGTATAATACAATAAGTGTTCACAGAGAGTGAACCGAGAATAGGAGGATGCAACATGAATCAAGAATCTAAAGAGGGACGGAAACACATATCACTAGGAACAATAGTAATTGTTATTATGGTAATGTCTTATTTTTTTGTTTTAATCGACAATTACAGAGTTCTTAAGGACATAGGCGAGCTACATAAATGGATTAATGAAGGTGTTGAAATCGAAAAATTGGTGTTAGACCAAAGAACTTATAATCCTCTAAATAAGGAGTTGAGGATTGTAAGGTTTGATCATTTCGAGGCAATGCCTTTAAGACATGATGGTAGTAGGAAGAGGCAAAATCCTGCAAGGATATTGTATTTTCCACAAGATAGTGAAGTAACTCTTCACTTCAAATTGGATTGCCGGCCGGTATTTGATAATGTTAGTATTATTTCTGTAAAATCACCTAGTGGTGGAGAAGTAGAAATTATGGAAGATTCGGTTAATAAAGATTATTATTATATGAATCTTACAGAAAAGGGGTATTATCAAATAGAATTTAAAGTATGGCAAGATGATGAAAGCGAAGAAAACGTTTCAAGTTTTGATTCAGGGATTTACTGGATGTAACAGATGCAGGGTGCACACGTTGTGTGCACCTTGTGTCATTAGAATTTAAAATAATTTGTATGTTTAAAATATTGACATTTGAGTAAAACTAATATATAATATTAAGAAAATTAAAGTAACGCAATGAAGATGAAAGCAGTTGAGTAAACTACTGCAAGAGAAAAAATGCCATGGGCTGTAAGCATTTTAAGTAGTTCAATTTGTGAAACACATTGGAGCGTTTTAAAAAAAGAGGAAAATGTTTATATTACTAACAATTTTACATTTTCAAAAAGGGTGGTACCGCGGAAGTTAAGCTTTCGTCCCTGTATTTTATTACAGGGATGAAAGCTTTTTGTTTACCCTGTAGGAAAAGAGGTATAAAAATGAATAATTACAGAACTTATTTATGCTCACAAATGAGACTTGAAGATGTAGGAAAGGAGGCAAAACTTGCAGGATGGATTGATACAATCCGTGATTTAGGAGGAGTTTTATTTATTGATTTAAGAGACCAATATGGAATAACACAAGTAGTTGTGAGAGATAATCCAGAACTAGTAGAATTTGCATCAAGAATTCCAATTGAATCAACTGTATCTATTTCAGGTACTGTTAGAAAAAGAGACGAAGAAACGATAAATGAAAAACTAGATACAGGACTTGTAGAACTTAAAGCAGAGAAGATAGAAATATTAGGTAAAAGAACAAAAATGTTACCATTTGAAATATCAGAAAGTAAAAAAACTCGTGAAGATTTGAGACTAAAATATAGATATTTAGATTTAAGAAATAAAAAAGTATTAGAAAACATTAAATTAAGAGCAGAAGTAATACAATTTTTGAGAATGAAAATGATAGAATTAGGATTTTTAGAAGTACAAACACCAATACTTACAAGTTCGTCACCAGAAGGGGCGAGAGATTATTTAGTTCCAAGCAGATTAAACCCTGGCAAGTTTTATGCATTACCACAGGCACCACAACAATTTAAACAATTGTTAATGGTATCAGGAATAGATAAATATTTTCAAATTGCACCATGTTTTAGAGATGAAGATGCCAGAGCAGATAGAAGTCCAGGAGAATTTTACCAGTTGGATATGGAAATGGCATTTGCAAACCAAGAAGATGTATTTGAAGTAATGGAAAAAGTTATGTGTGATACATTCAAAAAATTTTCTAGCAAAGAAATTACAAGAAGTCCATTTCCAAGAATAACATACAAAGAAGCAATGTTAAAATATGGGACAGATAAACCAGATTTAAGAAATCCATTGATAATAGAAGATGTTACAGATATATTTGAAAAATTAGATATAAAGGTCTTCAATGGAAAAATAGTAAGGACTATAACAGTTAAAGATGTAAAAAGTATGCCAAGAACATTCTTTGAAGATATGACAGACTTTGCAATAAAAGATTGTAAGGCAAAAGGATTGGCTTGGTTAAGAGTTATGGAAGATGGAACCTTGCAAGGCCCTATTGCAAAATTAATTCCAGAGGAAAGTAAGAAAGAAATGCTTTCAAGAACAAATACACAAATAGGAGATGCAATTTTCTTTATAGCAGAAAATAGAGGTAGAGTAGAAGAACTTGCAGGACTAATAAGAGAGGAAGCTGGTAAAAGGTTAGGATTAATAGATGAGAATAAATTCGAATTTTGCTGGATAGTAGACTTTCCAATGTATGAAATAAAGGATAATGGAGAATTAGGATTTTGTCATAATCCATTTTCAATGCCACAAGGCGGTATGAAATCACTAGAAGAACAAGATAAATTAGATATACTTGCATATCAATATGATATCGTATGTAATGGAATTGAATTATCTTCTGGAGCTGTGAGAAATCATGATATAGAAATAATGAAAAAAGCATTTGAAATTTTAGGGTATACTGAAGAAGATATAAAATCAAAATTTGGAGCGTTATATGAGGCATTCCAATATGGAGCTCCACCACATGCAGGAATAGCACCTGGTATAGATAGAATGATTATGTTATTAACAGGAGAAGAATGTATAAGAGATATTATAGCTTTTCCTATGAATGCTAAAGCACAAGATTTATTAATGAATGCACCAGGAGATGTAACAGAGGAACAATTAAAAGAGGTTCATATAAATATAGATAAAAAGTAAATAAATAAGTTATATACAAAATTTCTGTATATAAAAAATTGATTTTAAAAGAAAATCGATATATAATAACTTAATAAAGAGAAAGGAAAGATTTATATGGAAGTAAAGAAAGAAGAACTATTGCATATTGCTAAACTTGCAAGACTAAAATTGCAAGATGATGAGATAGAGAAATATTTATTAAATTTGCAAGATATATTAAATTTTGCAAATATAGTAAATAAAGCACCAATAGATGGCTTAAAAGAAACAGTTAGAGAAAGAGATGCTTATAATGTATTTAGAAAAGATGAGATAGAAGTATTTGATAATATAGATGGAATGATTAAGAATTTTCCTGATGAACAGGATAATATGATTCGTGTTCCAAAGGTAGTCCAATAAAAAGCGTTTAAAAATAAACGTTGCATTACGTTGTTAATTTAAGTTAGGTAAATTAAAATTAGATAGGAGGATATGCAGTGAATATTATAGATTTAACAGTTCATGAATTACAAGAAAAGTTAAAGAATAAAGAGATTACAATATCTGAAATTAATAAGGCTTATATTGATAGAATAAATGAAAAAGAGAAAGATGTTCAAGCATTTATAACTTTAACTACAGATGAAGCGTTAGAAAAAGCAAAATCAATAGAAGAAAAAGTAAATAGCGGAGAAATAAAAGGAGATTTAGCAGGAATTCCTATAGGAATAAAAGATAATATGTGTATTGAAGGAGTTAAAACTACTTGTGCTTCTAAAATGTTAGAAAATTTTGTGGCTCCTTATAATGCAACTGTTATAGAAAAGATAAATTCTGAAAATATGATAAGTCTTGGAAAAACAAATATGGATGAATTTGCGATGGGAAGTTCAACAGAGACCTCATATTTTAAGAAGACTAAAAATCCTTGGGATTTAAGCAAGGTACCCGGAGGATCTTCAGGAGGATCTGCTGCTGCAGTTTCTGCCAATATGGTTCCATGGGCATTAGGTTCTGATACAGGAGGAAGTATTCGTCAACCAGCGGGATGCTGTGGAGTTGTAGGATTAAAACCTACTTATGGATTGGTTTCAAGATTTGGACTTGTAGCTTATGCGTCATCACTAGATCAAATTGGTACATTTACAAAGGATGTTCAAGACACAGCATTATTATTAAATATAATTGCTGGTCATGACGAAAAAGATAGTACTTCAGCCAATATAGAGAAAAAAGATTACACAAAATGCTTAAAAAATGATGTAAAAGGTTTAAAAATAGCAGTTCCAAAAGAATTCTTTGCAGAAGGAATTAATCCAGAAGTAAAATCAACTTTAGAAAAAGCTATTGAAAAATATAAAGAGCTAGGAGCAGTTGTAGAGGAAGTTTCATTAGATATAGCAAATTATGCACTTGCAGCATACTACATTATTGCTTGTGCAGAAGCAAGTTCGAATTTAGGTAGATTTGATGGAATTAGATATGGACATAGAAGTGAAAAGTTTAACAATTTAAGAGATATTTATATTAATTCGAGAAGTGAAGGTTTTGGAGATGAGGTAAAAAGAAGAATAATACTTGGTACTTATGTATTAAGTTCAGGATATTATGATGCTTTTTATAAGAAGGGTCAACAAGTAAGAACTTTAGTGAAAAATGAATTTGATAAAGTTTTTGCAGAATATGATGTTATATTAACACCAACAGCACCAACAACAGCTTTTAAAATAGGAGAGAAATCAGACAATCCATTAGAGATGTACTTATCAGATATATGTACAGTATCAGTAAATATTGCAGGTCTTCCAGGTTTATCATTGCCATGTGGAATAGATAGTAATGGAATGCCAGTAGGAATGCAATTAATTGGAAAACGTTTTGATGAAGAAACGATATTAAACACAGGTTATACTTATGAGCAAGCTACAAAATTTAGAGATAATTATAAACCAGAATTTAAAAATTAGTAATCGAAAGGAAGGATATAGATGTCAATAGAGGATTATGAAACAGTTATAGGGCTTGAAGTTCATGCAGAGTTATCTACAAAAACAAAAATATTCTGTAAATGTCCAACAAAATTCGGAGCAAATCCTAATACGCAAGTTTGCCCAATATGTATGGCAATGCCAGGCACTTTACCAGTGCTTAATGAAAAAGTGGTAGAATATGCGGTAAAAGCAGGAATTACTACAAACTGTGAAATAGAAAGAGATAGTAAAAATGATAGAAAAAATTACTTCTATCCAGATTTACCAAAGGCTTACCAAATATCACAATATGATAGACCTTTATGTAAGCATGGAAATATAGAGATAACAGTTGATGGAGAAAAAAAGAAAATAGGAATTACAAGAATTCATATTGAAGAGGATGCAGGAAAATTAAATCATGATGACTTCGGGCAAGGAAGTTTAGTAGATTTAAACAGGGCAGGAGTACCATTAATAGAGATAGTTTCAGAACCAGATATGAGAAGTTCAGCAGAGGTTGATGCTTATTTGAAAAAATTAAAATCAATTCTTGAATACATTGAAGTTTCTGACTGTAAAATGCAGGAAGGATCTTTCAGAGCAGATGTAAACGTTTCTGTTAGAAAAAAAGGTGATACAGAATTTGGAACAAGAACTGAAATGAAAAATATGAACTCTTTTAGAAGTATTGTAAGAGCAATAGAATACGAAAGAGTTCGTCAAATAGAAATTATTGAAAATGGTGGAAAGATAGAACAAGAGACTTTGAGATGGGATGATGTATCAGGTAGAACATTTTCAATGAGAGATAAAGAGGATGCTCAAGATTATAGATATTTTCCAGATCCAGATTTAGTTGCAATTAGACTTTCAGATGAGTATATTCAAAACATAAAGGATAATTTGCCAGAATTGCCAGAAAGTAGAAAACAAAGATATCTAGATGATTATAAGTTAACTCAAAAAGAAGCAGATGGATTAACAGCATCTAAATATTTATCTAATTTATTTGAAGAAGCAACAAAGATTTCTAATAATCCAAAAGCAGTATGTAATTGGATTATGTCAGATATATCTAGAATACTAAATGAGAGAGAAATGGAACCATCAGATATAAAATTTACTGGAAAAAATTTAGCAGAATTGATCGAGCTAATAGAAAAAGGAACAATTAGTAGTTCAATAGCTAAAAAAGTTCTAGAGAAAATGTTTGATGATGCCAAAGAACCAGAAGAAATAATAAAAGAGAATGGTTGGATACAGATTTCTGATGAAGGTGCAATAAAAGAAGTTGTTATGAAAATATTAGAAGCAAATCCTCAATCTGTTGCAGACTATAAAGCAGGAAAGGATAGAGCTCTAGGATTCCTAGTAGGTCAAGCAATGAAAGAAACAAAAGGAAAAGCAAATCCACAAATGTTAAATCAAATGTTTAAAGAAGAATTAAATAAATAGACAATTGGGGCAGAGTTTTTGATTTACAGTTTTCAGGCCTTAAGCTCAAAATTGTAAGTTAAAAGCTCTGTTTCAAATTATTAAAAATAAAGGTTATTAAGAAAATGAATATAATGAAATTATTAATAGTAAGACACGGAAAAACAAGTTGGAATATTGAAAAAAGGGCAGCAGGATTAACTGATATAGAGTTAAATGAAGAAGGAATTGAACAAGCTAAAGTTTTAAGAGATAAATTAAAAGACGAACATATAGACATTATTATATCTTCACCATTAAAACGTGCTAGAAAAACAGCTGAAATTATAAATGAAAATCATAATCTAGATATAATTATAGATGATGATGTAATAGAGAGAAATTTAGGAATTTATGAAGGACAACCTAACGAGCAAGAAATATTTAATGAAATAAGGTATTACACAAAGAATGTTCCTGTAGAAAATGGAGAAGATTGTAAGACATATACGAAAAGAGTTTTTAAATTTTTAGATAAAATAATAAATGAATATAAGGGTAAAGTAGAAACAATACTTATTGTATCACATGGATTTTTCTTAAGAAGTGCAAATTGGTATTTCAACGGTTTACCTACTGAACCAGAGGAAGTAATTAGAATTAAGAATTGCCAACTAGATGAATATGAAGTGTAGGTAATAATAACTGTAAATATGTACTTAAAATATTCTATTTGAAGTATAAGTAAAAAAATAAAGGAGCAAAAATATGGCAAATATAAATGATTATCTATTATGGAGAGGAGATATTCCTATTAATCGAAATTTTAAATTTAATGAGATAGATAGTATGATTTTAGCAAGATTTTCATATCTATTATTTGACAGAATTAAGATGAGTAAAAGTGAAACAATTGGAAGTATTTCAGAAAAAATGAAAGATATAGATAATGATCAATTTTTATATAATGGTGATAAGGAATTGATAACATATTTAGGTCAAAGTAAAAGATTTAAAAATATGATTGTTACAGACTATGTTAAAACAAGCAGTAAAGAAAATGAACAACAGTTTTCAGCAATTACAGTTCATATATCAGACAAGGAAATGTATGTTTCTTTTATCGGAACAGATAGCACAATAAATGGCTGGAAAGAAGATTTTAATATGGCATTTATGGATAATGTTCCATGCCAAATTGCAGGAAAAGAATACCTAGAAAATATATCAAAAAAGTATTCTGACAAGAGAATTAGAATTGGAGGTCATTCAAAAGGAGGAAATGTTGCTATTTATTCTGCAATTTCTGTTTCAAAAGATATACAAGATAGAATAATAAAAGTTTATAATTATGATGGACCAGGTTTTAATAAAAGTATAATTGATAAATATTCAAATGATAGAATTATACGTAAAATAGAAACTTATATACCACAAGAATCAATAATTGGAAGAGTATTAAACCATAAAGAGAAAATTACAATAGCATTAAGTACAGAAAAAGCAATATGGCAACATGATATATACTCTTGGCAAGTATTGAAAGATGATTTAATAAAATCTGAAAAAAATACAAATATAAGCGAATATATAGATAAAACATTAACAGATTGGTTAGAAACAACGACAAGTGAACAAAGAAAAGTACTTATAGAGACAATATTTGAATTGTTTTATTCTACAGACGCAGATACTTTTGGAGAACTTTCTAGCAATTTGAAGGAGAATCTTCCTAAAATATTAAGAAAATATAGAGAAATATCAGCAGAAGACAAAAAAATTATCACTAATATGATTAGAATTATAATAACATCTTACATGAATAGTATTAAAGAAGAAGAAACAAATAAAATTGATAATATTAGAATAGAATATACTAATAAAAGTAAAATGAAAGTAGAGGAATTTGATAAAAAATATTTTGGGAGACTTAAGAAAAATTTAAATGAATGCTAGATAAAGTGAGGGAGCTTTTTTTAAAAACTCCCTCACTTTGATTTATTACTCTAATTCTTTCTTTAATCTATCAAACCCTAATGCAAATACTAAAAAGATACTTGCAAATAAAATGCTGTTTTTAAATAAATAAAAACCTATGTAATAAAGTGTAATAGAGCTATAAAACAGGTCGTATATAAGTAATAATAGGCTTGATATAACCGCTAATATAAAACAGAAAATTAAACCATTCGTCATTAATTTTTTTGTTTTTTTATCCATAGAACTGTATATACTAATTATTTTAGCTATCATAATAAAACATTCCTTTCTAGACATAGATATTCTAAAATTAGCTGAATATTCTTTATAAATATAGATTAACATAAAATAAAGACAAAAACAATGTAAATAATTGGATAATTTCATTTTATAAATATTTAATTTAATGTTATTGATTTTTTAATTAATACGATATATAATACCAACATAATAGGAGGAGTATATGGATTTTACATTATTGGAAAATAGCATAGGCTATACTTTTAAAGATAAGAAGATTTTAGAACAAGCACTTACTCACACATCTTATGCAAATACAAAAAATATTCAAAGCAATGAAAAATTAGAATTCTTTGGAGATAGCATTCTAGAATATGTATCAAGTGAATTTATATATAATAAATACTCAAAGTTAAAAGAAGGAGAAATGACTAAAGTTAGAGCAACTGTAGTATGCGAAGACAGTTTATATGAAGTGGCTTTAAGGCATAATTTTAGTGATTTCTTACTTTTGGGGAAAAGTGAGCAACATAATGATAAAACAAAATTAAAAGCAATTTTAGCAGATAGCGTTGAAGCTGTGATAGCAGGTATGTGCATTGATGGAGGTATAGAGGTTGCAAAAAAATTTATAATAGATAATTTAAAAGATGCAATAGAACAAGCAACTCAACATGTAGGAGTTAAAGATTACAAAACTGTATTACAAGAAAAACTACAAATAAACGGTAATGTAAAAATTGTTTATGAAATAATAGAAGAATCAGGACCGGATCATGATAAGAGATTTAAAGCCCAAGTATCATGTAATGGAAAAAAATTAGCAGTTGGCGAAGGAAAAAGCAAGAAATCCGCAGAAATGCAAGCAGCACAACATGCACTTGAAAATTAAAACGAAAGGAATGGTATTAAAATGAAGGAATATAAACAATATTATGCCGGAAGTTTAACTAAAGTAGAACAAAGCGATAGAGAAAAATTTCTGCAAGATGCAAATAAAAAGATGCAAAGCGAAGGACTAGAAAAGATACATGTGTCAATAGAACCAAGGAAAGTTACAAGAGAACTGTTAAAGTTATTAAAACAATATAATGTAATAACTGTAGAATTGGAAATAAAAATTGCAAATAATTTTATACTAAAGAAATATAAAGCTAATTATAATATGGAAGATATAAAGAAAGCATCTAAATTAATTAAAAGAAGTAGACTAAAATTAGGTTATCAGTTAATGGTGGGATTTCCTGATAGTACTAGAATAGATGAGCAAGAAAGTGCAAAATATTTAATTAAGTTTAGACCAAGTTTAGTAAGAATATATCCAGTTTTAGTAATTGAAGGAACAGAATTAGCAGAAAGTTATAAAAATAATGAGTATGAACCATTACTACTTACACAAGCAATAGAAAGGTGTAAAGAACTTATCTATATGTTTAATAAAAAGAGTATAAAAGCAATAACTGTTGGAATTCTGGATGAAGAAAGATTGAAGGATGATGAAAAGAAAAAAATAAAAATTATTGCAGGACCAATACATAAAGATTTTCCGCAATTGGTAGAAGATAGCATTTGGTATGATAGTATAGTGGGAAAGATTAAAAAATATAATAACAAAGTTAAAGAAGTAAAAGTGGAAGTTAATCCCAAAAATGTTGATAATGTAATTGGATATGAAAATGAGAACATTACTAAATTTAAAGATTTATATTTAGTGGAAATGCAAGTAATACCAAATGAAAAAATAAAACCAGGAAGATCAGAAATGAAGATTTTAACAATTTATGAAGATTAATACATAAAAACCCTTATGATGTAGATAATACATTATAAGGGTTTTTAATTTGGCGAAAAACTGGTACGGTGCACCGTGCCTCTACACATAATAAATATAGGTGGTGCAGATAATGACATATAGAGCAAAAAAAATATATGTAATAACGAGAAGATGGATAAAGGATTTAATATTAACGATAATAGGCTCTGCAATTATAGCAAGCGGAACAGCTTTTTTTCTTCTACCAAATCAGTTATCTTCAGGAGGATTTTCAGGAATTGCTACAATAACATATTACTTATTTGGTTTCCAAATGGGAACTACAATTATAATATTAAATCTACCTTTGTTTGCAATTGCATTATTTAAGCTAGGAAGAAGATTTTTTATAAAAGCAATAATAGGAACAGCACTTCTTTCATTATTTTTGAATATATTTGAAGGAATACAAGCTATAACTGGAGATAGACTACTTGCAAGTATTTATGGAGGAATATTAATAGGAATAGGCACAGCAATTATTTTAAAAGCAAATGCTTCAACAGGAGGTTCAGATTTATTAAGTAATATAATAACAAAATTCAGGCCTTCGGCAAAGACAGGAAATATTATAGTTATAGCAGATTGTTTTATAGTTGGATTAAACGTGTTATTTTTTAGAGAAATAGAAATAGCTTTGTATTCTGTAATTGCAATTTATTTGTCAGGTCAAATGATAGATATAATTTTTGAAGGAACAAATTTTACAAAGATGATATTTATTGTATCTAATAGATATGAGGAAATAGCAAAACAGATTGGCGTAAAGATAGGGAGAGGGAGTACAGGAATATATGCACAAGGTATGTACCATGAAAAAGATAGGATGATGCTATGGTGTGTAGCTTCAAGGGGAGAAGTTTCAAGGATTAAAAGAATAGCAAGTAGAATAGATCCTAAAGCCTTTTTAGTCATATCAAATGCAAGAGAAGCTCTGGGACAAGGATTTAAGAAAATTGTATGATTTGATTTATTGCTAAAAAGGTGATATAATATTATTGATAACTATTGTTGTCGAGTAAAAAATGCAACTCGACTTTATAAGAAAATGGAGGAAAAAATGAACATTGAACTTGAGGAAAGACGGAAAAAAATTGAGAAAGAAAGAGAGGCAATGCTAAAACAGATGAAGCAACAAAAGAAGGCGGCAAAAAATCAATACAAAAAAATAAGTAAGATCGACAATTCTCAAGATAATGATTCTCAAGAGGATGATTATCAGAACGATGATTATCAGAACGACGATTATCAAAATGACGATTATCAGAACGATGATTATCAGAACGACGATTATCAGAATGACGATTATCAGGATGATAGTTATCAGGATGAGGTTTATCAAGAGGATGATTATCAGAATGGACATTATCAAGAGTACGATTACAGCGATGTAAATAAGTACGAAAGCGAAGAAGACCCGGATGATGAACCATATGAGGATGAGGAACGGTACCAGAAATCTCCCAAAGAGCAGGCGGAAGAACAAAAAGAAAAAAAGCAGAAATTTTTGCTTTTATTCCATAGACTCTGGAGAATTGTTAACTGGGTAATAATCACATGGTTAGCTAATTCGGCGCTGTGGAGAGTTATACATTGGTCTGGTTTACAAGGAACGGGAGAGATTAAGACGATTTTCTTCTTAGTAACTGTGGCTATAGCTACAATTATGGTAATATTAGCGGAAGGTACGTCACATGATAAAATCCGTACAAAGACAGGAATTGTTATAACTTGGGCAGCTGAAGCCGTAATGCTAATACCACCAGTACTTATGAAACTTGTAATTGAAGCAATTAATGCATTTTCAAGACTTGTTCAAGGAAATATATTTAATTCGTCAATTATAGGAATTGGAGTATTCTGGTTGGGCAATTTGATTTTAGCTGTGTTAGTTAGTGCCTCTTTGGTGCGAGAAGAACAGTCTACAGATAAGAGACTTGGATTCGCACGTACTCCTCAAAAGAAGAAGTACAAAGACATCAACATGGCAGCTAATGATGATGATGGCAATAAAGTCATCAGAATTACGGACTACAACAAGTAAGAGTTGCAACGAACGTCATACCAATGGTATGGCGTTCGTTTTTTATACTTTTTTTAAATTATGTATATATTTTTGAGCTCTTGACAAAAATAGTATACAGTAGTATAATGAATAACAGTTATTGCCAGCGATGGTAAAAGATGAGATTTTAATATTTTATATTTGTTGAACGGAAAAATTTAATAAGGAAAAGCGATGTGAGATATATAAGCACATCGTGACTTGTGTTTTACATATATAAAAATATATGAGAAATTACTTATAATAGAGAGGATTGATTAGGAGAAAATGGAAGAACCAAAAATAGAGAATCTAGAAATAGATTCTATACAAGAGAAAAAAGTAGAAGTTCAAAAGAAAAGAAGAACTAATAATTATCATAAGAAAAATAAAAAGGAAGAAAAAACTGACGAAAAATTACCAATAAAAGTAGAAACTAAAAAAATAGAAATAAAGAAGAAAGAAAATAAAAGAAAACCAAGAACTAAACAAAAAGAGGAATTTAGATTTAAAGCTAGTCCACTAAAGATAATTCCATTAGGAGGATTATTAGAGATTGGAAAGAATCTTACAGTATTTGAATACGAAGATGAAATTGTAATTATAGACTGTGGTTTAGCATTTCCAACAGAGGATATGCTAGGTATAGACTTTGTAATTGCAGATATGACGTATCTAGTAAAGAACAAAGATAAGATAAAGGGATTAGTAATAACACATGGACATGAAGATCATATAGGCGGAATTCCGTATTTATTAAAACAAATCAATGTGCCAATATATGCAACTAGATTTACAATAGCTCTAATTGAGAATAAGTTAGAAGAACATCATTTGTTAAGATCTACTAAATTGAATGTAGTAGAACAAAGACAAGTAGTAAATTTAGGAAAAATGAAGGTCGAGTTTATAAGAACGGCTCATAGTATTCCAGATGCAGTTGGAATTGCATTGCATACACCAGCAGGAGTAGTAGTTCATACAGGAGATTTTAAGATAGATTATACTCCAATAGATGGACAAAAAGTAGATTTAGGGCGTTTTGCAGAATTAGGAAATGAAGGAGTACTAGCTTTAATGTCTGATAGTACAAATTCAGAGAAAAAAGGATATACAAATTCTGAAAGTACAATAGGGGAAGTATTTGATAATTTATTCGTAAATTGTAGAAAAAGAATTGTTATAGCAACTTTCTCATCAAATGTTCATAGAATTCAACAAATAATAAATTCTTCCGTAAGGTATGGAAGAAAAGTTGCAGTATGCGGTAGAAGTATGGTAAAGGTAATAGAAACAGCCTGTAATTTAGGATATATGCAAGTGCCAGAAAATACTATAGTTGATATTGATCTAATAAATAAATATCCAGATGATGCTTTAACAATTATAACTACAGGTTCACAAGGTGAGCCAATGTCTGCACTAACAAGAATGGCATCAGGAGAGCATAAAAAGGTTCAAATTACACCAAATGATTTAGTTATAATTTCAGCAACACCTATACCAGGAAACGAAAAATTTGTATCAAAAGTTATTGATGATTTAATGAAAATAGGTGCAGATGTTGTATATAGTTCATTACAAAATATACACGTTTCAGGACATGCTGCTCAAGAAGAACAAAAATTAATGTTAGCACTAACAAAACCTAAATATTTTATACCAGTACATGGTGAATATAGACAACTAGTAGCACATGCAGAAACAGCTAAATTAATGGGTGTTGAGAATGAAAATATATTTATTTTGAATAACGGAAGAGTATTAGAAATAACACAAGAAGAAGGCAAGATAACAGGAAGCGTTCAAAGTGGAAAAGTTTTAATAGATGGTTTAGGAATTGGAGACGTTGGAAATATAGTTTTAAAGGACAGACAGCATTTATCTCAAGATGGATTAATTGTTGTTGTAATAGCAATGAACAGCGAAGGACAAGTAGTTTCTGGACCTGATATAATATCACGAGGATTTGTATATGTAAGAGAATCAGAGAATTTAATGGAAGAAATAAAGAAGATAGTAAGAAATACATTAGAAAATTTAGAAGAAAACAATGTTAAAGAATGGACATTAATTAAGACTACCGTTAAAGATAAGATAAGAGATTATTTATTACAAAAGAACAAAAGAAACCCTATGGTATTGCCAATAATAATAGATACAGGATTTTAAATACTAAATTTAGAAAGGATTGAAATATATGGATTATAAAGATTTAGCAGATTTAATATTTCCGGATGTTAAGGATGTTTCATATTATGAAGAAAAATATCCTAGAAGAAACTTACCAGAAGGAGCAATAGTTACTAGATTTGCACCAAGTCCAACTGGTTTTGTGCATATAGGAGGACTTTATTCAGCTTTAATTGCGAGAAAAGTAACAACACAAACAAATGGAGTATTCTTTTTAAGAGTCGAAGATACAGACCAAAAAAGAGAAGTTGAAAATGGCATAACAGGAATTATAGAAGCATTAAAAAAATTTGATATTATTCCAGATGAAGGAATGAAAAATGAAGAGGAATCTTTTGGAGATTATGGTCCATATAAACAAAGCCAAAGAAAAGAAATATATCAGGCTTATGCAAAATACTTAATTGAAAATAGACTTGCGTATCCTTGTTTCTGTACAGCAGAGGAATTAGATGAGATGAGGAAAAAACAAGAAGCAGCTAAAGTGATACCAGGATATTATGGAGTTTGGGCAAAATATAGAAATCTACCTATTACAGAGGCAGCAGAAAAGATTAAGAATGGTGAGGAATATATAATAAGATTAAAATCACCAGGAGATTCAGAAAGAAAAGTGAAGTTTAAAGATGTTATAAAGGGAAATGTTACTTTTCCAGAGAATAACCAAGATATTGTTATTATAAAATCAGATGGACTTCCAACTTATCACTTTGCACATGCGGTAGACGACCATTTAATGGGTACAACGCATGTAATCCGTGGAGATGAATGGCTATCATCACTTCCAGTACATGTTCAATTGTTTCAAGTATTAGGATTCAAAGCACCAAAATACTGTCATATTGCACCAATATTAAAAGAAGACAATGGTGCAAAAAGAAAATTAAGTAAAAGAAAAGATCCAGAAGCTGCTGTTGAATATTATGCTAAAGAAGGAATTCCATCAGATGCAGTTAAGGAATACTTATTAAATATAGCAAATTCAAACTTTGAACAATGGAGGAAACAGAATAAAGAAGCATCAATTGATGAATTTGAATTGTTATTAAATAAAATGAGTGTTAGTGGAGCATTATTTGATATGATAAAATTGTTAGACATATCAAAAACAGTTATATCTAAATATGATGCGAAAACTGTTTATAATTATGCTTTAGCATGGGCTAATACTTATGATGATGATTTAAAAGAGTTACTTGAAAAAGATCCAGAATATACTTTAAAAGTTCTAGGAATAGAACGTGGAAATGAAAAACCAAGGAAAGATATTTCTAAATGGTCTACTATAAGAGAAAATATAGAGTATATGTATGATGATAGATTTTTAAATCAAAAAATAGATTATGAATATCAAAAAATAAATGACAAGGAAGAAATAAAAAATATAGTAAATACATATATAGATAAATATTTCGATTTATCAGATGACAAGAATACATGGTTTGAAAAAATGAAAGATTTATCAGAAGAATTTGGATATGCAAGAGAAGTAAAAGAGTTTAAAGCAAATCCAGAAGCATTTAAAGGTCATGTTGGAGATATATCAACAGTTATAAGAATTTCATTAACAGGAAAAGCAAATACACCAGATATGTATGAAATTATGCAAGTACTAGGAAAAGACAGTGTAATTAAAAGATTAAAAAAGGCAATATAGTGGGTACGGTGCACCGTGCCCTATTTTATAATATAGGGGATTAAAAATATGAGAAATATTAAACTAACTATAGAATATGACGGAAAAGAATTTAATCGGATGGCAGAAACAACCTAATAAATTAAATATTCAAGGTGAAATAGAACAAGTTATAGAAAGAATTACTGGAGAGCCAGTAGAACTAAATGCGTCAGGTAGAACAGATGCAGGAGTTCATGCTTTAGGACAAGTCGCAAATTTTAAAACAAACTCTAATATACCCATAGAAAAGATACCTCTAGCTTTGAATACATATTTAAAGAAATCTATAAGAATACTAAAAGCAGAAGAAGTTGATGAGAAATTTCATAGTAGATTAAGCTGTAAAGAGAAAACATATAGATATATAATAAATAATTCAGAATACGGTACAGCATTATATAGAAATATGGAATATTGCTTTCCTCAAAAATTAGATGTTGAAGCAATGAAAAGGGCAGTAAAATATTTTATAGGAGAGCATGATTTTAAGGCTTTTAAAGCAAGTGGTACATCAGCCAAAAGTAGTATAAGAACAATATATAATGCAAGTGTGGATAAGAATGTGGATAAAATATATATTGAGCTTACAGGAAATGGATTTTTATACAATATGGTAAGAATAATATCAGGAACTCTATTAGAGGTTGGATTAGGAAAGATAAAACCAGAAGAAATCCCTGAAATAATTGAGTCAAAAGATAGAAGAAAGGCAGGAAAGACATTACCACCACAAGGATTATATTTAGTAGAAGTAAAATATAAATAGTTATTGTAAAAGAAAATAAGAGGGCAAGCAAGAATATGTAACATATTTAAGCTATAAACATATTATATATAAAGATTATGAGATAAAGGAGATACATATTATGGATTTGTTATTATTATTGTTTGCTCTGCCAGTTGCAACTATTATACTTGCAAGTGTTCTAGAGACACTTTTACATTCACCTATAAAAGTTGCAGCTATATTTTTTGCTATATATCTAATAGTTGCATTTTCTGCATTTGATGCAACCTTTTTAATATACGTTATTGTATATACTATAATTGCTTTTATTACAGCAGTAATTACAAGACTTATTTTAAGACTTATAAATGACAATTGTGATGATGATGACAATACAATTACAACTAATTCTGCTACTATAAATACAGTGAATACAACTGTGAACACACAGAATATAGATAATGACAACAATTCACCTTGTGGATGTAATACTAGGTATAGAAGATTTTAGAGTAAATCTAAATTAAAAAACTGAAAATTATTTATTATTAAATAAGTATATAATGTAGCAAAGATAGCCTGCAATATTTTACCAATTATATAGGGTTTTATTGATATATCTGCTTCTGAAACTATACTAAAAACTTGTAAAACTACAGATATTCCGCCAAACCCTAATAAAAATGCACAGAATAAGATGTTTACTGAAATTGCTTTTATTGAAACCGAAGTTATCAAACTAACTCCATTTGTTAGTTCAATTATTCCGCTTATAAGTCCTGAAGAAAATTCCGGACTTATATTTAATACTAGAAGAATAGGATTTATTATTTTACAAAATATATTTAAAATTCCACTACTATTAATAATAGATATAATTACACTAAATAGTACGACAAAACCACCAATTAAAACTACAGTACGAGTTGCACTTGTAATACTTGCACCTAATATTTTGCCTAAACTGCTTATGCTAGCATTTGATATGTTTTGGGATTTTGAATTACTAATTACTGAAGTGTTTTCTTTTTTATTATATTTCCAAAATCTAAATAGAAATCCAACAGTTAGACAAGCTAATATATGAGTTATTAATAAAAGTATTCCTATTTCTACATTTCCAAAAAGCGAAATACCAACAGTACCAACAATAAATAATGGGCCAGAGTTATTAGTAAAAGCTAATAAACGCTCTGCTTCAATAGGGGTACAAATACCATCTTTTTTAAATTTTGAAACAATTTTTGCACCAGTAGGATATCCACTAATAATTCCCATAATAAAAGGAAAAGAACCTTCACCAGGTACATTAAATATAGGTCTCATAAAACCATTAAGAAATGATCCTAAAATAGAGATAACATTTGTATAACTCAATAGTTCTGTTGCAATAAAGAATGGAAAAAGAGATGGTACAACTGAATTTACCCATAAAGCTAAACCTGTTTTAGCAGCAGATAAGTTAGAATTAGAAAATACTAAAAGTGATATCGTAAATAAAATAAAAATTATGGATAATAAATTTTCTTTCACAGAAAATAATATAAATTTAAAACTTCTTCTCTTCATACTCAAAATTATATTGTAAAATGTACAGAAATATGATATATTTAATTTATTGTAAATAAAGAAGATGGCAAAAATTATATTTGCCAGTAGAAAGGAATGAAGTTTAATGATAGTAATTGGTAGTGATCATGGAGGATATAAATTAAAGGAAGAAGTAAAGAAGTACTTAAATGAAGCAGGAATAGAATATAATGATGTGGGAACATATTCAGAAGAAAGTGTCAATTATCCGGAGATTGGAGCAAAAGTTGCTGAAGAAGTTTCTTCAAAAAGAGCAGAGAAGGGAATTTTAATTTGCAGATCAGGAATTGGAATGGCAATGGTAGCAAATAAATTTAAAGGAGTAAGATGTGCACCATGTTATCAAGAACAGACAGCAAAATTTTCAAGAATGCATAATGATGCGAATGTTTTAGCATTAGGAGCAGATTATATAGGTGTAAATGATGCTATTTGTATTGTAAGAATGTTTTTAGCTACACCATTTGAAGGTGGAAGACATCAAGAAAGAGTTAATTTAATTTCTGAAATAGAAAACAGAAATATGAAATAGAAGGGGAGTATTTCTATGGCAAACAAGAAAAGAGTTTTAACAGGAGATAGACCAACAGGAAGATTACATATAGGTCATTATTTTGGATCTTTAAAAAACAGAGTTAAAATGCAGGAAGAAGGCTATGACCAATATATATTAATTGCAGATGTGCAAGCATTAACAGATAATTTTAATAATCCAGAAAAGGTTCGAAAGAATGTTAGAGAAGTTGCCATGGATTATTTATCAGTTGGTATTGATCCAGAAAAAACAACTATATATATACAGTCTATGATACCAGAAACAGCAGAACTTACAGTTTATTATTCTAATTTAGTTACTATTGCACGTTTACAAAGAAATCCAACAGTAAAAACGGAAATAGCTCAAAAGAAGGAACTATTTGGCGAGAGTGTAACTTATGGATTTTTAGGATATCCTGTAAGTCAAGCAGCAGATATTACAACATTTGGAGGGGCTTTAGTTCCTGTAGGAGAAGACCAATTGCCACTAATTGAGCAATGTAGAGAAATTGTTAGAAAATTTAATAGTATATATGGTGATGTTTTAGTTGAACCAGAAGCGGTTTTATCTAGTTCAAAAAGAATTAAAGGATTAGATGGAAATGAAAAAATGGGAAAATCATTAGGAAATGCAATTTATTTATCTGATTCTGAAGAAGAGGTAAATAAAAAAGTTATGAATGCGGTAACAGATCCTAATAGAATAAAAAAAGATGATTTAGGAAATCCTGATATATGTGTGGTTTCTTATTATCATAAGTTATTTAGTACAGAAGAAGAATGTAAAGCAGTATGTGAAGAATGTAGAAAGGGCTTAAGAGGCTGTGTTGCTTGTAAAAGACAGCTTGCACAAAATATAAATAAAGTGTTAGAGCCTATTAGACAAAAAAGAAAATATTATGAAGAACATCCAGAATTGGTTGATAAAATACTTATGGATGGTACTGAAAGAGCAAGGCAAGAAGCTAAAAAAACTATGAAGAAGATTAAGAAAGCCATGATGTTAGACTATTTTACAGAATAAATGTAGAGGCGAGCATTGCTCGTATAAAAGGAGGACTTAAATGTTCACAGATTATGCAAAAATAACAATTAAATCTGGAAACGGCGGAAATGGAGCAATAACATTTAGGCGTGAAAAATATGTAGCAGCTGGAGGACCTGATGGCGGAGATGGAGGAAAAGGCGGAGACATATATTTCATTGTTGATAAAGATATGAATACATTAGTAGACTTTAGATATAAAAGAAAATTTCAAGCTGAAAATGGAAAAGACGGAGAAGGAAGCCATCGTTATGGAAAAAGTGGAGAAGATTTATATGTTAAAGTTCCACAAGGTACTATAGTAAAAGATGCAGAAACAGGAAGAGTACTAGCAGACCTTTCAGCACTAGGACAAGTTGAACTTATTGCACCAGGAGGAGTTGGAGGAAAAGGAAATGCACATTTTGCTACAGCAACTCGTCAAGCACCAAGATTTGCACAAGATGGAGAAAAGGGCATTGAGAAAGAAGTAATACTAGAATTAAAATTATTAGCTGATGTAGGGCTACTTGGATTTCCAAATGTAGGAAAGTCAACTTTCTTATCAACAGTTACATCTGCAACACCAAAGATTGCAAACTATAACTTTACAACTATAAATCCAAATTTAGGGGTTGTAAAAACAGAATATGGAGATGGTTTTGTAATTGCAGATATTCCAGGAATTATAGAAGGCGCAAGTGAAGGAGTTGGTTTAGGGCTTCAATTCTTAAGACATGTTGAAAGAACTAGACTTTTATTACACTTTGTTGATGTTTCAGATACGGCACAGGAAACACCAGAAAATAGCTATTATATAATAAATGAAGAGTTAAAAAAGTATAGTGAAAAGTTAGCAACAAAAAAGCAAATAATAGTAGCTACTAAAGTAGATTCAATGCAAGATGATACACAATACAAAGAGTTAGAAAAAATTGCAAAGAAGGAAAATGTAAAAATATTCAAAATTTCTTCTGCTACTGGTGAAGGTGTAAAAGAGCTAATTCAATATGTTTCCCAAGAATTAAAGAATTTACCTAAAGAGGAGTTAGTTCAAGAAGAAAAGATGGTTTATACTTTAAAAGAAAGAAAAGATGAATTTGACGTAACTCAAGAAAAAGGAGAATATTTAGTTACTGGACCTGCTGTCGAAAGGCTAATGGGAAGAGTAAATATACAAGATAGAGAATCTATGCATTATTTCCATAAACAACTAATAGAATTAGGTATAGATGCAAAGCTAAAAGAAATGGGAGTAAAGCAAGGTGATAGAGTACGAATTTTAGATTGGTATTTTGACTGGGAGAACTAAAAAGATATAAGAAGGTAAAAGTTAAATTACCTTCTTATATTGTTTACTATATGTCATGAATTATAATATTAGCATCCACAACCGTTGTTGTTGTTACCACAACAACATACTATTAAGATGATAAGGATTATTATCCAGCAGCAGTCACCGCCACCGAATCCGCCGAATCCACCACCGCAACATCTATTTTCTGGCATTAAATTCACCTCCTTAAGTAAATACTAATAATAGAAATAATTACTAATTAAGTATTAGTTGCAACAACATCTATTACCACAACCGCAACAGAATAGTAATAGGAATAAAATAATGAACCATAAGATTTCACTATTATTTGAACAACAATTGTTCATTTTCACAACCTCCTATAAAAAATTGTTCTGTAATTCATTGGTTATGATATATAATATTCAAGGAAAGGAATTTGGTTACAATGTATATAATCTATAATGAAAGGGGAAGATTTTATGAAACAATATAAAATTGCAGTTGTAGGTGCAACAGGGGTAGTAGGACAAATGATGAGAAAAGTACTTGAGGAAAAAAGATTACCTGTGTCAGAATATGTTTTTTTTGCTTCAAAAAAATCTGCTGGAAAAAAAATAATTTTTATGAACAAAGAGTATGAAGTAAGAGAATTAAAAGAGGATTCTTTTGATGAAAAGTTTGATTTTGCATTATTTTCTGCTGGTGGAGAAACTTCTAAAAAATATTCTCCAATAGCATCAAAAAGTGGATGTATAGTGATTGATAATAGCAGTGCATTTAGAATGGAAAAGGATGTACCTTTAGTGGTTCCTGAAGTAAATATAGAGGATGCCAAGAATAATAATGGAATAATTGCTAATCCAAACTGTTCGACTATTCAAGCAGTTGTGGCTTTAAAGCCACTAGACGATAAATATAAAATAAAGAGAATAGTATATTCTACATATCAAGCGGTTTCAGGTGCAGGAAAATATGGAATTAATGATTTGCAGAATGGAATAAAACACTTTGAGAAAAATGATAAGTATCAGCTAGAAAAATTTAAATATGAAATATTTAATAATTGTTTACCTCAAATAGATGTTTTTTTGGATAATGGTTATACAAAAGAAGAAGAAAAAATGATTAATGAAACTAAAAAGATTTTACATAGACCAGATTTGAAAATAACTGCTACAGCCGTTAGAGTACCTGTTATGAATTCACATAGTGAATCAATAAATGTAGAATTTGAAAAAAGTTTCGAGGAAAAAGAGTTAATACAGACACTAAAAAATTCAAAAGGGGTAATTGTTCAGGAGGATATAACACATGAGATTTATCCAATAGCGACAAAAGCAACTGGAACTGATGAGGTTTATGTTGGAAGAATAAGAAGAGATTATAGTTTGGATAATGGATTAAATATGTGGGTAGTGGCAGATAATTTAAGAAAAGGGGCAGCAAGTAATGCAATACAAATTATGGAATATTTAATGGAACAATAAATATATAAAAATCGGTTTGAGATTAATTAAAAATTTTCTCAAACCAATTTTTTATATTTAATAATAATTCGTCTAAAGAATAAGAACTTTCATCTCTAAAGTATTTCAGAAATTCCATTATAATACCATTCATAAAGAAAGATAGACTAAGTTTAAGATATCTATCATCATAATCATATTTCAATGCATCATAAATTTTTTGAGAGGCTATTTTTTTTAGTTTATCCAAAAATAAAAGGGATTCGTTAGAAGATAATAGTAATTTATAAATTTTTTCATTATCCTTTAAACATTGAACTATTGTATCAAAATAGTTCTCAATGTCATCTTTTGAATATAATTTAATATCATTGTTGCATAATAAATCTATTGTTTGTAATTGGTAATCTTGAGCAACTTCGTATATGTTGCTATAATGAGTATAAAATGTACTTCTTGTGAGATTAGCTCTTTTAACTAGTTCTGTAACAGTTATTTTATCTAATTGTTTTTTTTCATTAAACAATTCTGCGAAAGTTGTTTTTATAATATTTCTAGTTTTTAATGAAGAAGAATTTAAAAATTGAACTCTCATAATAAATCCTTTCTAAAGGTAATATATGAATAATTATAGCATATATTATTGAAAAAAGGAATACAATTTTTAAAAAAGTGTCTAAATTTAGACAGTTTTTCCATTTTTATGCTTCCATAAATGAAATAATGAGCGTATAATATAAAACAGACTGTTAAAGAAGGGAAGGGTATCAGTTGAGAAGAATTACAGATTTTATTATAAACAAAAGATATGTAATTTTGACGTTGTTTGTAATTTTTGCAATTATATGTGCAGTTTTAGCACAAAAAGTTGTAATTAATTATGACATGGCGGAATATTTGCCTGACACGTCTGAAACAAGGATAGGTATGGATATAATGCAAGATGAATTTGCAGGAACAGAAACGAGTTCGCTGAACCTAATGTTTAAAGGACTTGAAGATGGCAAAAAAGAAGAAGTTTACAACTATCTAAATGAACTAGATGGAATAGACAGCATAGACTATGATGCAACTGAAGATTACAATAGAGACGATTATACTCTATATGTAATTACTGTCGATGATGATGCTGATTCAGAAATTGCTACTAATATTTATAAACAAGTAACAGAACAATATGAGGATTATGAGATTTACACAAGTGGAGATATTGCTAGTAGAAACACACCTGTATTAGAAATATGGATAATAGCATTAGCAATTGGATGTGCATTTATAATTTTAATAATAATGTGTGAATCATATGTAGAACCATTTTTATTTATGATTACTATATTAATAGCAGTATTATTAAACAAAGGAACCAACATAATATTTGAAAGTGTATCAAATATAACGGAGTCAATTTCAGCAATTCTACAATTAGCTCTATCTATGGATTACTCTATAATGTTAATGAATAGATATAACCAGGAGAAACAGCAAGAATCTGACAATATAAAAGCGATGAAGAATGCTTTATATCACGCTTTTAAATCAATCTCAAGTAGCTCATTGACAACAATTGTAGGATTAATTGTATTAGTATTTATGAGCTTTACGATAGGAAAAGATTTAGGTTTAGTATTAGCAAAAGGTGTATTATTTAGTTTAATTAGTATATTCTTTATATTGCCTGGATTGATTTTAATATTTGATAAATGGATAGTAAAAACTAAAAAAGGAACTCCTAGAATTAAAATAGGTATTCTTGGTACAATAAGTAATAAAATAAGATTTATAGCAGTACCATTATTCTTATTGTTTTTTATAGGTAGTTTCTTACTAAAGGGAAATTTACAAATATTATATACTAATTCACAAGAGGATGAAATATCAAAAGTATTTGAAGAGAACAATCAAATGGCTGTGATATATAAAAATGAAGATGAGCAAAAAGTAGCCGAAGTTTTATCACAAATTGAAAATGAAGATAAAGTCGATGAAGTTTTAGCTTATTCTAATACTATAAATGAACCTTTGACTTATGATCAATTAAATGCAAAACTAAATGATTTGGGTTCAGATGTTGATATTGAAGATTATCTTTTAAAAATATTATATTATAATTATTATAATAAGAATATAGAAAATACAATGACTTTTAATGAGTTTGTGAAATTTATAAAATCAGAAGTTTATAATAATCCTAGTGTTAGTGATAAAATAGATGAGACTACAAAGGCAGATATAAATAGGGTAGAAAACTTTATAACTGAAGCTGAAATAAATAAAAAAAGAACAGCAAGTGAAATTGGAAAACTTCTAGAAATAGATGAGGATAAAGTAAAAGATATACTTATATACTATAGCTCTAAAAAGGATAATGTAAAAATTACTATAAATGATTTTATTAATTTTATGAATAATGAAGTTTTGACAGATAAAAAATATGCATCAAATTTTGATGCTTCAAGTTTACAAAGTTTAAAAACCTTATCAAAGTTCACATCTAAAGCAACGATACAAACAAAAATGACATCAGAGCAAATGGCAACTTTATTTGGATTAGATGAGAATATGGTAAATGACTTGTATAAATATTATGCAAGTGTAAATGAAATAAGTGAAAAAATGACATTGTCTGAATTTTCAAATTTTGTATTAAATAATGTTTTAACAGATTCTAATTATGCAAGTAGTTTTAATCAAGAAACAATTGATAGTATAAAATTGTTATCAACGTTTAGCAATGTAAATATTATTAAAACTGAAATGACATCAGAGCAGTTATCAAGCCTATTTGGAATAGACAGAAATTTAATCGCTCAAATATTATTAATGAAAAATGGCAATTCATTAAATGAACCACAAGAAGATATAAACAATTTAAAATGTTCACCTTATGATTTTATAATGTTTATTATGGAAAACAGTAGTAGTGGAATGATAAGTTCTAATATAGATGTAGCAACACTACAGAAAATAAACCTACTTGGAAATATTATGAACAGCAGTGTAAATAATATAAGTTATTCGTATACTGAACTAGCAGAAGTTATTGGAATTGAGAGCAGTACAACAAAGAATATATATTTATTATATGTTTTAAGTACAGCAAGTATAGAGATGACACCACAAGAATTTGTTAATTTTATTTTAACACATAAAAATGATGAAATCTTATCAGGAAAATTACCTGCAAGTGTAGTAAACAATTTACAATTGATTCAAACTGTTATGAATTCAGTAGTTAATAATAAACAATATAGTAGTTCAGAGCTTGCGAACTTACTTGGTATTGACAAGGAAAAAATGGAATTATTATATGGTTTATATAGTACAAAACATATAAATACTGATAGAACAGTATCACTTAATGAGTTTATAGGATTCTTATTAAGTGATGTAGTAACAAATAAAGATTATGCATCTAATTTTGATGATGACAAGATATTAAAATTAAATACTGTAAATGGAATAATGAATTCATCAATTAAAGGAACTAAATATAGTTCTAATGAAATAATGAGTATAATAAGTGTATTCACTAATAATGTAGATAATAATATGGTTGAATTATTATATATGTATCAAGGTAGTGAGACTGATTATAATCAAGATTGGAAATTAACAATTGAAGAATTTGTAAAATATTTAAATGAAGATATATTAAATGACACTAGATTTAATGACTATATTGAAGACGAAATGAGAAAAGATATTACAGATGCTAAAACAACTATTGAAGACGCAAAAGAGCTATTAACTGGTGATGACTATTCAAGAATCGTAATAAATAGCAAATTTGCTCCTGAATCAGAAGAAACGTTTACATTTATTCAAAAGGTAAAAGATTTATTAAAGGATAAGTCAATAGATGCATATGTAATCGGAGATTCTCCAATGGCTTATGAGATGAGTGGTACATTTAATGGTGAATTAGATTTTATAACTGTTCTTACAATGGTAGCAATATTTATTGTAGTAGCATTTACTTTTAAATCAATTATAATACCAATAATGCTTGTGCTCATTATCCAATGTGCAGTTTACATGACAATGGGAATATTGTCATTCTCTGGTCAAGGAGTTTACTTTATATCAATACTAATTGTTCAAAGTATATTGATGGGAGCAACTATTGATTATGCAATATTATATACATCTTATTACCTTGAAAACAGAAAGAATATGGGCATAAAAGATGCACTTATAAATTCATATAATGGATCAATACATACAATATTAACTTCAAGTTCTATACTTATTATCGTAACTCTAATTGTTGCAAATTTTGCGTCAGCAATTGCTTCCAAGATATGTAGAACTATATCAGAAGGAACATTATGCTCAACAATTTTAATTTTGGCATTATTACCAGCGATACTTGCATCTTGTGATAAAATTGTTTTTGGATGGAAAAATAGAAAAAAATAGAATAGAAAAACTTTATAAAAACAAGTAATTATTGTTAATTACTTGTTTTTATGTTATAATCAAAATACATTAATACCCAATTATAAAGAGGGGGAAGGATAATGAACCAAGAATATGATATTATAATAGTTGGTGCAGGCCCTAGTGGAGTATTTACAGCTTATGAACTAATACAATTAGGATTGAATAAATACAAAAAGATTCTAATAATAGAACAAGGAAAAAGAGTTGAAAACAGAAACTGTCCAATAGAAAAAGCAGGACAATGTGTTAAATGTAAACCATATTGCAATATAACAAGTGGATTTTCAGGTGCAGGAGCATTTTCTGATGGAAAACTAACTTTACCTAATAAAGATGATGACCATATTGAAGTCGGTGGAAATTTACAAGACTATTTAGGAGTGGAAAAGACCAAAGAGTTAATGTTCTATGCAGATGATATATATGTTAAATTTGGAGCAGATAAGAAAGTAGAAGGATTAGAAAATCTAGAAGAAATAAAGAAAATATCTGATAGGGCAAAAGAAAATGGAATATTATTATGTAACTGCCCAATAAGGCATTTAGGGACTGAAAAAAGTCATGAATTATATGGAAAACTAGAAAAATATTTATTAGAAAATAATATTGAAATAATGTTTGAAACCAACGTAAAAGATTTGATTATAGATAATAATAAGGCTAAAGGAGTAATAATAGAAAGCTCAAGGAAAGATCATACTACTAAAAATTTATATTCCGATAATATAGTTTTAGGTATTGGTAGAAAAGGAGCAGAATGGCTTGCCCAGATGTGCGATAAACATGGAATAGATAACAGAGCCGGAATAGTTGATATTGGTGTTAGATATGAATTACCAGATGAAGTAATGAAAGATATAAATAAATATATGTATGAAGGAAAATTCGTTGGATATCTACCTCCATACGGAGATAAAGTAAGGACTTTTTGCCAGAATCCAAGTGGCTTTGTAGCAAACGAAGTTTATGATAACAATTTAACTTTAGTAAATGGGCATGCTTATAAGGATAGAAAAAGTACGAATACTAACCTAGCTTTATTAGCATCACATCATTTTAATAATCCATTTAAAGAACCAATTAAATACGGTATGAATATAGCGGAAAATGCAAATCAATTAGGAAAAGGTAATGTTTTGGTACAGAGATTAGGAGATATATTAGCAGGAAAACGTACATGGCAAGAAGAATTAGAGAAAAATAGTGTTGTTCCTACTTTAAAAACAGCAATAGCAGGAGATATTACTTATGCCATAGGTTATAGAACTATGGTAGACATTTTAGAATTTATCAAAACTATGGATAAAATAATTCCGGGATTTGCTCATCCAGATAACTTACTATATGCAGCAGAAATTAAATTTTATTCAAATGAGTTAATAATAGATAATAATTTTAAGACTAGTGTAGATGGATTATATTCTATAGGCGATGGAGGAGGATTGACTAGAGGTTTAATTATGGCTTCTGCTAGTGGTGTTCAGATGGCTAGAGTTTTATTTGCGAAAAAAAATTAAATCTTTAATATTTAATGCATTAGCTTGACATTTACGGAAATAGGTGTTATAATAATCGCATGCAAAAAGAGAATACAGAAAGGGTGGAAGCAAATTCCACCCTTTGATTATGAGGAGGATTATATATTGGCAAGTATCGAAGAGAAGATTACAAATTTAATTTTACCTAAAGTTGAAGAATTAGGATATCAACTTTATGATGTTGAATATGCTAAAGAAGGTAAAGACTATTTTTTAAGAATATTTATAGATAGTGATAAAGGAATAGATTTAAATGACTGTGAAAAGGTTAATAATAGTATTAATGATATCCTAGATACAGCTGATTATATAAAAGAACAATATTTCTTGGAAGTTTCATCTCCTGGAGTTGAAAGAATTTTAAGAAAAGATAAACATTTACAACAAAACATTGGAAATATAGTTACAGTAAATTTATTTAAATCAATCGATGGTAAAAAACAATTTGAGGGAATATTAAATAAATATGATGAGAAAAATGTTTATTTACAGCAAGAAAAAGATATAATTGAAATAGAAAGGAAGAATATATCTTTAATACGACTTAAATTTGAATGGTAATTTTTTGGAGAAAGGAATGATTTATAAATGAAAGCAATAGACAATAAAGAATTAGAACAAGCATTAATTTTATTAGAGGAAGAGAAGGGAATAGAAAAAAAATATTTACTAGAGTCTATCGAGACTGCATTAGTTACGGCATATAAAAGAAACTATGATTCAAGTGATAATGTAAAGGTAACATTAGATGAGGTAACAGGAGAAACGCATATATATTCAGTAAAGGAAGTATGTAAAAGAGTTACAAACCCAATATTACAAATTTCAATGAAAGAGGCACAAAAAATTAATCCGGGAGTTTTAGAAGGAGAAACAGTTGATATTGAAATAGTTCCAAAGAATTTTGGAAGAATAGCAGCACAAACAGCAAAACAAGTTATTATTCAAAAATTAAGAGAAGCTGAAAGAAACTTAACTTTTGGAGAATTCAACGAGAGAAAAGGAGAAATTTTATCAGGAATAGTACAAAAAGCTGATACAGGAGTAGTAATAGTTGATTTAGGAAAACTTGAGGGAATTATGCCTAAAAAAGAGCAAATACCAACAGAGACTTATAAAGTAAATAATAAAATAAAAGGTTATGTAGTTGATGTTGTAATAGGAAATAAAGGAAATCCTCAAGTAATAATTTCAAGAGCATGTGGAGATTTTGTAAAAAAACTATTTGAATTAGAAATTCCTGAAATATATGAAGGTTTAATTGAAGTAAAAAGCGTATCAAGAGATCCTGGAAGCAGATGTAAAGTTGCTGTGGCTTCAGCTGATGAAAATATTGATCCAGTAGGTTCATGTGTAGGACAAAAAGGTGTTAGAATTCAAAATATAATAAATGAATTAAATGGAGAAAAAATAGATGTTATAGAATGGAATGAAGATCCATCAATATTTATTGCTTCTGCTTTATTGCCTGCACAAGTAATGGCAGTTGACATCAAAGAGGAAGAAAAACAGGCTAGAGTCATAGTAAAAGACGACCAGTTATCACTTGCAATTGGAAAAGCTGGTCAAAATGCAAGACTAGCTGCTAGACTTACAGGATGGAAAATAGATATTAAATCTGAAACTCAATTTAGAGAAATGTTGGCTAAAATAGAAAATGGAGAGGAAGAGGAAGTAGAACAAACAGAGGAAGAATAATAAATTTCCAAGGGGGAAAATCTTTGAATATAGAGAATAAAAGTTCATATCAAGTTAAACGAATATTAGGTATGTTAGGGATATCCGCTAAAGCAGGCAAGATAGTTTGTGGAACAGATGCAACAATACAAGATATACAAAGAAATAAGGTAAGTCTAGTTATTGTTGCAGAAAATGCATCGGAGAAGACTAAAAAGAATATTAAATATATATGCGATAAGAATGGAGTTACAATTCTAGAATTTGGAAATATAGATGAGATAAGCAAAACTATAGGTAAGAGTAATAAAGCAATAATAGGTATCAAATCAAAGAGCTTGTCAAATGAAATTGAGAAACTTATTAAAGAAAATGGGGGTGATTTGCTACATGGATAAAATAAAAATACATGAATTAGCAAAAGAGTTAGGAGTAGCAAGTAAAGAAATAGTGTCAATCGCAAACCAACTAGGTGCAAATGTCAAAAACCATTTAAGCACTATTGATGAGCAAATGATGGAAAAAATTAAAAATAAATTTAATAATAGGGGAATGAATAGTAAAGGTATGGAAAAAGATAAAGAAAAAAAATCAAATATACAAGAAAAGAAACAAGAGGAGAAATCTCCTGTAATTATAAGAAGAGCTGTAATAATTACAGACGAAGAAGAAAACAGTAAAGAGAATAATCATTCCATTGAAAAGAATAAAAAAGAAGTTGGAAAAGTTGTAGAAAGAACAAATAAAGATTATAACATAGTATATAGAAATAAACCAACAAAACCAATGACTGCAAGCGAACTTTTTGGTTTAACTAAAAAGAAGAAGGAAGAACCTGAAGTTAAACAAAAAGCGGAAGCCCCTAAACAGACAGAAGTAAAAGATGAAATTGCAGTTGAAAAGCCTAGTGAAGAAAAATCAAATTCTGAAGAAAATAAAGTAATTGTAACTAAAACAACTAATAATGAAAGAAACTTTGATAGATCAAACAATCAAACGTATTCAAATAAGAATAATAGAAATTTTGAGAGAAACAATATGGGAAATAGAAATCAGAGTAATGGATTTAACAGAAATAATAATTACCAAGAAAGAAACGGACAGAGTAGCGGATTTAACAGAAATAATTTTAACAATAATAAAAACTTTGATAGAAATGGTAATAGAAATCAAAATAATAATTTTAATAGAAATAATAATTTCAATAGAAATACTAATGGATTTAGATCAAACAGACCTCTTGATGAAAAAGGTATTGAAAAGAATATAAAGAACATTATGGAAGCTGACTTTGGTGAAAAGGAAATTACAAGAGAGTATAATAAAAACCAAAATAAACAAAAAAATGTAAGAACAGATGAAACAAAAGCTAAAAAGAATGTAAAATCAAGAAGAAATGGTATTGACGAAAGTTTTGATAGTGAAAAATTAAAGGACTTAAAACAAACCAATAGATTATCTAATATGTTTGATGACCAAGAAGGCGGAATGCTTGACTATTATGACTTAAGTAAGAGAAAAGATAAAAAGAATAAGAAGAAGAATATTGTCGAAGAAGAAAGAACAAAGCAAAAAATCTTTGAACTAACAGAGATAACAATTCCAGAATCAATAACAGTAAAAGATTTAGCTACTGAAATGAAAAAAACTTCAGGAGATGTTATTAAAAAGTTATTAAATTATGGAATTATGGCAACAATAAATAATGATATTGATTTTGATACAGCTTTTTTAATAGCGCAAGAATTTGGAATAACTGCAAATAAAAAAGAAGTTGTAACAGATGAAGAAATATTATTTGATGATACAGAAGACAGAGAGGAAGATTTAGTAACACGTCCACCAGTTATAGTAGTAATGGGACACGTAGATCATGGTAAAACTTCACTTTTAGATGCAATCAGACAAACTAATGTAATAGAAGGGGAAGCCGGAGGAATTACTCAAAAGATAGGTGCTTATAAAGTAGAGGTTAATGGCCGAGAGATAACTTTCCTTGATACACCGGGACATGAGGCATTTACTGGTATGAGAGCAAGAGGAGCCCAAGTAACAGATATTGCAATATTAGTTGTCGCTGCAAATGATGGTGTTATGCCTCAAACTGTAGAAGCTATAAATCATGCAAAATCAGCTGGAATTCCAATTATAGTAGCAATCAACAAAATTGATGTTGAAGGTGCTAATCCTCAAAAAGTTAAAGAAGAATTAATGAAGTATGAGTTAGTTCCAGAAGAATGGGGAGGAAATACTGTCTTTGTTGAAATTTCTGCAAAGAAAAGAATAAATATAGATGGATTATTAGAAATGGTATTATTAGTTGCAGATATGCAAGAGTTAAAAGCAAATCCTAATAAACAATCTAAAGGTGTTGTAATTGAAGCTAGACTTGATAAAATGAGGGGACCTGTTGCTACAATGCTTGTACAACGTGGTACATTGAATACAGGTGATATGATAGTTGTTGGTTCTGTAATTGGTAGAGTTAGAGCAATGACAAATGAACACGGAAAGAAAGTAAAGAAAGCAGGACCTTCTACACCAGTAGAAATTTTAGGATTAACAGAAGTACCTGAGGCAGGAGAAACTTTCTACGAAGTAGATGATGAAAAGACAGCTAAACATTTAATTGAAAAAAGAAAACGTCAGGCAAGAGAAAAATCTATAAACTCAATTTCAAAATTATCATTGAATGATTTATTTAGCCAAATTGAAAGAGGAAAACTTAAAGAATTAAATTTAATTGTAAAAGCAGATTTACAAGGTTCAGTAGAAGCTGTCCAATCAAGTTTAGAAAAATTATCTAATGAAGAGGTAAAAGTAAAAGTTATTCATGCTAATGTTGGTGGTGTTACGGAATCAGATGTAACATTAGCAAAAGTTGCAAATGCTATTATTATAGCATTTAATGTAAGACCAGAACCACTAGCAAAAGTTGCAGCAGAAAAAGAAGGTATAGAAATAAAGACATATTCAGTAATTTATAATGCTATTGAAGATGTAAAAGATGCTATGACAGGAATGTTAGATCCAAAATTTGAGGAAAAAGTTATTGGAAATGCGGAAATTCGTCAAGTATTCAAGGTAAGTTCTTTAGGCTCAATAGCGGGTTGCTATGTAACTAATGGAAAAGTAGAACGTCATGCCGGTGTCAGAGTTATAAGAGATAATGTAGTAATACATGAAGGAAAATTAGCATCATTAAAGAGATTCAAAGATGATGTAAAAGAAGTTACAGAAGGATATGAATGTGGATTACAGATTGAAAATTATAATGATATTACAGAAGGAGACATATTAGAATTATTTATTATGGAAGAGGTTAAGAAAGGTAAGAAAACTGATAAATAGTTGAAATAATCCTTTCTAACTTAAATTTAAGATTTAGGAGGGATTAAGTATATATGAACAAAAACTCAAATAGATTAGGGCGTATAGAAGAGGAATTAAAAAAAGAAGTTAGTAATATAATAAATTATGACCTAAAAAATCCAAATATAACAGGTTTGATAAGTGTAACAAAAACAAAGATTACACCGGATTTAAAGTATGCTCAAATATATGTTAGTATATTAAATTCAAAAAATACGAAAGAAACTTTAGCTACATTGAAAAAGTCATCAGGATTTGTAAGATCAGAGGTAGCAAAAAGAATAAATTTGAGAATTACTCCAGAAATTATCTTTGTATTAGATGATTCAATGGAATATGGAGAAAGGATTGATAAGATCCTTAAAGAAATTTTTCCAGATTAGATTTGAAATGGGAAGGAATGATAAAATGACATTAGATGATATAAAAAATGAAATAGAAAAAGCTAATACAATAATAATTGAAACACATGAGACACCAGATGGAGATGCTATTGGAAGTAGTTTGGCAATGTATTTAGCACTAAAAACAATGGGAAAAGATGTAGATATCGTTATACCAACATATTCAAGGTCATTTAATTTTTTACCAGGAGCTAGCGAAATAAAAAAAGAAGGTAAAGATATTAATTATGATTTAGGTATAGCTTTAGATTGTACAGATACGAAAAGACTAAAGGGTTATGAACCATGTTTTGAAAACGCAAGAGTAACAATCTGCATAGACCATCACGGAAGTAATAAAATGTTTGCAGATTATAACTATGTAGATCCTGTTGCTCCTGCATGTGCACAAATTTTAATAGTAGTATTAGGAAAATTAGGAATTGAAATAGATAAAGAAATTGGAACTTGTATATTAACAGGGATAATAACTGATACAGGAGGATTCAAATATGAAGGCGTAACAACAGAAACATTTGAATTTGTAGCAGATTTATTAAGAAAGGGAGTTAATGTCTCAGATACATATAAAAGAGTACTACAAGTTAAGACAAAATCTAATTTTTTACTTACTAAAAAAATTATTGATAGAATGGAATTTTTAGAAGATGGTAAAATAACTTTTACATATATAACAACTCAAGATATTGAAGAGGTTAATGCCGAAGAAGGAGATCATGAAGGGTTAGTTGAATTCGGTAGAGATATTGAAGGTGTTGAAGTTTCAATATTTTTAAGGCAATTAGATGAAAATTGCTTTAAAGCATCTCTTCGCTCAAAAGACTATGTTAATGTGGCTGATGTATGTATAATGTTTAATGGTGGAGGACATGAAAAAGCAGCAGGATGTACTATGAATATGAGTTTAGAAGAGGCTAAAGAAAAAATAATTAATCGTGTAAAAACATTTTTAAAATAAAGATAGTGTAAATATATAGGGGCACATAACAATGTGCCCTTTTTACAAAATTACTATACTAAAAAGGAAAAAATAGAATGGATGGAATAATTATTATAAATAAAGAAAAGAAATATACATCAAATGATGTAGTTCAAATTGTAAAACACACTTTAAATGAAAAAGTTGGACATACTGGTACTCTGGATCCAAATGCTACAGGAGTATTACCTATTTTAATAGGTAAGGGAACTAAAATATCTAAATATTTAATTAATCATGATAAGATTTATGAAGCGGTATTGCAATTAGGAAAGAAGACAGAGACTGGAGATGGAGAAGGTAAAGTTTTAGAAGAAGATGAAGTAGATATAAATATATTAACACAAGAAAATATTAATCATGTTTTACAATGTTTTGTAGGAAAACAAACTCAAATACCTCCAATATATTCTGCTATAAAAATAGATGGAAAAAAGTTATATGACTATGCAAGAAAAGGTCAAAAAGTAAGTGTACCTGCAAGAAATATAGAAATTTATAGTCTAAAGTTAAAAAACATTGATAGTGAAAACAATCAGATAGAAATTAGGGTAGAATGTTCCAAAGGAACATACATAAGAACTCTATGTGAGGATATTGCACAAAAATTAGGTACTATTGGATATATGAAAGAACTTAATAGAATTCAAGTTGGACAGTTTAATATAAATAACTCTATAAAGATAGAGGAATTTAAAAGCAATAAAGATAATAAGGAGTATCTAGAAAAAAATATAATAAAAGTAGAAGACATACTAAAAGATAAAGAAAAAATTGTATTAGATGGAAGAACCATAAAATCATTTTTAAATGGTGTTAAACTAGATATTTGCCATAAAGATGGTATATATAGAATATATGATAAATGCAATTTTATAGGTACTGGAACTGTGAAAGATAAGAAATTAAAAAGAGATGTTATCTTATAATGAATAAAGTTTGCAATATAAATGTAAATATGTTAAAATATTTTTAAATTTTATTAAAACTGGAGAATTTAATGGACAAATTAAAGAATATAAAGTCTGTGTTTTTAGATATTGATGGAACACTTACAGATAGTAATAAACAAATAACTAAACATACTAAAAATATTGTAAAAAAGGTGACTGATAGGGGTATTTATGTAGTTCTATGTTCAGGAAGAAGCAATAATGATGTATGTAAATATAGTACTGAAACTTTTGCATCTAGTTATGCAATTTCATCAAATGGAGCACAGATTTATAATTATAAGACTAAACAAAATTTATATCAAAATGTTATAGATTTTTTGGATATAAAGAATATTTGGGAATATTGTGATAAAAATAACATGGAATTGGTACTGAATGGACAAACCAAACAGTATGGAAATAAGTTGTTTTGTAGTAATATGTATAAAGATAAGGTTATAATAGAAGATATAAATGAGTTAAAGAATATTAGTATTTATCAGATTATAGTGAATAGCAATAGTTATAGCGATATGAAAAATTGCGAGGAACATATAAAATTAAATAAGAATTTAAAAATAGCCAATTATAGTAGAGAATATATTAATAAAAATATAAATTCAAAGGAACCTTATTATATTTTTATAAATAATAAATTTACAGACAAAGGAGTAGCAATTGGAAGGTTTCTAGAAAAAATGAATATAAAAAAAGAAGAAGCGATTTGTTTTGGGGATAGGATTAATGATATTACTATGTTCAAAAAATGTGGATATAAAGTGGCAATGAAAAATGCAGATGAAGAATTAAAAAAATTAGCAAATTATATAACGTTATCAAATGATGAAAATGGAGTTGTAGATTTCTTGAATAAATATGTTTAAATGGGTAGACAAGAAGAGTTCATAATATAATGAACAAATTAGTAAATTAACTTAATTGAAATAAATAATGCAATATAAGTAACAAAAAATATTAAACATCATATTATATACAAAAAAATAATCAAATCTAGTGTACATATAGTACACTAGATTTATTTATGAAAGGAATGAAGAGCTTTATGGATTATGAAATTATGGTAAACGGAAATGTTAAAATAGGTCAATTTGCTCCAGACTTTGAAGCAGAAACTACCCAAGGACCAATAAAACTTACAGATTATAGAGGAAAATGGATAGTATTATTTTCACATCCTGGAGACTTTACTCCAGTATGTACAACAGAAATTATAGGACTTGCAAAAGCTAATACATATTTTGAAAATTTGAATACAAAATTAATAGGATTAAGTGTTGATAGTAATCCTTCACACTTGGCATGGTTAAATGACATTTATGAGAAAACAGGTACACTAATACCTTTTCCAATAATTGCAGATAGAAATGGAGAAATTGCTAGGAAATATGGTATGATTTCTAATGATGTAAGTAAAACAGAAACTGTAAGAAATGTTTTTATAATAGATGATAAAGGAGTAGTAAGACTAATATTAATATATCCAATGCAAGTTGGACGTTCAATTGCAGAAATAATAAGAGCAATAGAAGCCTTACAAACATCTGATAATTGTAAAGCTTCTACACCGTTGAATTGGACACCAGGTAATCCGGTTATACAATCATCTCCAAAAACTTTTGATGAATTACAAAAAAGACAAGAGCAAATTAGAGAAGATAGGAATGGTATGGCTTGGTATTTAAGTTTTAAAGATGCATCTAGTTGTGAAGCAAAAGAAAAAAGTTGCTAAAAACTAAATTATTGTTTGTGTAAGTATTAAAATATTAATTATCTGTAGGGGCGCATTGCAATGCGCCCGTTAAATCTATGATTAATTTCAAAAAGTTGTGACATATGATTGATTAACATCCAAAATAATTTTTGAGAAATACCAAAAAACTATTGACAAACAAATAAAAAGAATATAAAATACAAACAATAGTTCGAAACTATAATGATTGTAATTTAAAGAATAGAAATATATGAAATAAGAACTAAATATTATAAAGGATATGATATTATGAACGAAAAAAAGAATGAAATAGTCTTATTTGAGAATCAAGGGGTGAAATTAGAAGTAAACTTAAGAGAAGAAACAGTTTGGTTAACTCAAGCACAAATGGCACTACTTTTCGATGTTAAACAATCTACTTTAAGTGAGCATATTAACAATATATTTAAAGAAGGAGAACTAGAAGAAAAAACTTCTATCGGAATTTCCGATAAAAGTTCAGGAGGAAGAAAGTCTAAATTATACAATTTAGATGTAATTATATCTGTTGGCTATAGAGTTAAATCAAAGAATGGTGTGATTTTTAGACAATGGGCAAACCAAATATTAAAAGATTATATGTTAAAAGGATATGCTGTAAATCAAAAGAGATTAGAATATTTAGAAAAAACAATTAAATTAATAGATATTGCAAACAGAATAGATGAAAGATTAGAAGGAAATGATGCAAAAGAAATATTAAAAGTAATAGGAGATTATTCAAAAGCACTTGATTTATTAGATGACTATGATCATAGAAGATTAAAGAAAATTGCTGTGAAAAAGGATTTTAAAAGAGTTAATAATAAATTTATATAAGTATTGGAAAATAGATATGCAGAAGCATAAGTTATTAAAAAAATGAAAAATTTTTTAAATATGCGTTGACATTGTGTCAGAAATGGTATATTATTGCACTGACAAAGTGTCAGAAAAGGAGGAATAAAAAATGAATCGCTTTGAAGAAAGCAAAGAAGTTTTTAACAAATTATTTGGAGAATTGCCAGATGCAAATAAAGAAATAGATCATGAACTTATGGAAATTTTAAGAAGGTTTATATTTGGAGATGTATTTCATAGTAGTGATGAAATAGATATGAAGGAAAGAGAGTTAATTACAGTAACAATTTTAGCAGTATTACAAACCTTACCACAATTATCAGCACATATAAATGCAGCATTAAATGTAGGAGCTACGCCTATTGAAATAAGAGAAACTATTTATCAGTTAGCACCTTTTATAGGTTTTCCAAGAACATTAAATGCAGTTAGTACAATGAA